>NZ_JAPCID010000073.1 GCF_027587175.1 Solirubrobacter deserti | reverse complement strand
CCGGGCCAAGGCCGCCGCGGCCGAGCCCGAGGCGGACGTGCCGCCCGTGGAGGAGCCCGCCGCCGCCGCGCCCAAGCCGCGTGCCCGGCGCCGCAAGGCCGCCGAGACCGAGCCGGGCGAGGCCGTCGAGGCGGCGCTGCCCGAGGACGAGGCGCCCGCGCCGAAGCGCAAGGGCCGCGCGCGCAAGCGCCCGGCCGAGGACGAAGCCGCCGTCGAGGAGACGCCGAAGCCGAAGGGCCGGTCGCGCAAGCGGCCCGCCCCGGAGGCGGTCGCCGAGGCGGCCGAGGCGGCCGTCGGGCTCGACGACGACTCACCCGAGACGCCGAAGCCGAAGGGGCGTGCGCGCAAGCGCGCAGCCGCGCTCGAGAGCGAGCCGGCCGTCTTCGCGGAGCCGGAGGGCGAGTTTTCCGGGGAAGACGGCGAGGACGCGCTATCCTCTCCGACCCGGCGCCGTGGCCGTAGTGGTGGACGGCGCCGTTCGCGCGCGAAGGCGCAGGCCGACGCCGAAGTCTCCGACTGAAGCCTTTAAAGACAATGTCCTACGCAGTCATCAAGACCGGCGGTAAGCAGTACCGCGTCATCGAGGGCCAGACCCTCCTGATCGAGCGTCTCCCCGACGACGTCGGCGCCACCGTCGCGCTGCAGCCGCTGCTGCTGGCCGCTGACGGCAGCGACCCGGTGTTCGAGGGCGACGGCCTCGCCAGCGCGAGCGTGCAGGCCGAGATCGTCGCGCACGAGCGCGGCCCGAAGCTGCGCGTGTTCAAGTTCAAGCCGAAGCGCGGCTACAAGCGCCGCACCGGCCACCGTCAGGAACTGACGCGCATCCGGATCACGTCGATCGGTTAGGGAGCAAGCAACCATGGCTCATAAGAAAGGCCTCGGCTCCAGCCGCAACGGCCGCGACTCGAACGCGAAGCGCCTCGGCGTCAAGGTCTTCGCCGGCCAGACCGTCACGGGCGGCGAGATCATCGTCCGCCAGCGCGGCACCCGCTTCAAGCCGGGTGACGGCGTCGGCATCGGCAAGGACGACACGATCTACGCTCGCGCCGCCGGCACGGTCGAGTTCAAGGAAGGCCGCCGCGGCCGCGTGATCTCGATCCTCCCGGGCGAGACCGAAGCCGCCTAGCCGGACCTCGCCACGCACTTTGTCGACGGGCGCCCACGCGGCGCCCGTCGTCGTTAACGGGCAAGACGTTTCCTAAAGAGGGACAGTCCCCCTTTAGGAAACGAGCGTCGCCGCGACTTGCTCGGCGTGCTCGCGCAGCAGCCCCGCGGTGTCGGCCGTGTCGGCGTGCAGGATGCGCCCCGTCGGCCCGCTCACGCTGATCGCGGCCAGCGGCGAGCCGGTGCGATCGAGGATCGGCGTGGCGACGCAGCCGACGCCCAGCTCGTGCTCCTCGTTGTCGGTGCTGTAGCCGCGCCGGCGGATCTTCGCGAGGTCCTCCTGCAGCGCGGGCAGCGACGTGAGCGTGCGCGGGGTGGAGGCGGTGAGCTCCGTCCCGCTCAGCAGCGCCTCGACGTCCTCCGGATCACGCCACGCCAGCAGCGCCTTGCCGGCGCCCGACGTGTGCGCGGGGATCGCGTGCCCGATGTCCGTGAACAGGCGCACCGAACGCGTGCCGGAGACGCTGTCGACGTAGACGACGTTGCGGCCCTCGAGCACGCACAGGTTCGTCGTCTCCCCGGTCTGGACCTGGATCGCCTCCAGGTGCGGCCGCGCGGCGGTGCGCAGGCGCGCCATCCGGTCCTGCAGCCCGCTCGTCAGCTCCAGCAGCTTGTAGCCGAGCAGGTAGCGTCCCGTGACCGGGTTCTGCGCGGCGTAGCCACGGGCGACCAGCGTGCCGAGCAGCCGGTGCGCCGTGCTCGGCACCAGCCCGGTCTGTGCGGCCAGCTCGGAGACGCCGAGCTCCTCGGCGCCCGCGAGCGCTTCGACGAGGTCGAGCGCTCGGTCGAGCGATTGCACCCGCTGCGCCATCTGCCCGCGAGCATACCGGAATGCGGAAGCGCCGTTCCGCTATGCGCGATCGAAGACGATGTCGAGCGCGCCCTTCCACAACACGTGCTCGCCGAGCGGGCGCAGCTGGTCCTGTCCCTCGACGATCGTGAGGAAGTGGTTGCCGGCGAGCTGGCCGACGATGCTGGCGAAGCGCGTGCCGCCGTACGGGAACAGCAGCTCGGTCTCGCTGATCCCGCCCGGGTACCAGAGCACTTGGCCGGGGGCGGGGAAGGACGTCGCGTTCTCGGGGTCCCGGTCGAGCCCGATGTCGAGGTCGCCGAGCGGGATCCACGCCGACTCGCCGCTCCAGCGCACGTGGATGATCTGCGAGCGGAACGGGAGGATGGCCTCGAAGGCCGCGACCGTCTTCGGCGCGCGCTCGCGCTCCAGCTCTCCCTTGAAGGTGAAAGGGCCCGCCGTGATCGTGAGCATCAGTAGATCGTAGGCCGCAGCAGCCGCCCGATGCCGGGCGCCGGGTCCTGCCCGCGCACGAGCGTCCGCACGACGCGGGCGCGCAGCTCCCGCCCGACGTACGGCGACAGCCGGTGGCGGGAGCGCAGGTCGGCCGCGGCCAGCGTGTATGTCGCGTTCAGGTCGACCAACGTGAGGTCGGCGTCGGCCCCCACCGCGAGCGGGCCCTTGCCCTTGACGCCGAACCGCCACGCGGCGTTCGTGAGCCGCACGGCCTCCTCCGGAGCGAGCTCCCCGAGCAGCAGCTCGAGCGTCGACTGCCCGCCCGCGATCCCGCCCCAGGCATCCCCGAACGCGCCTTTCTTCATCTCCGGCGGGCTGGGGGAGTGGTCGGACGTGACGAAGTCGATCTCGCCGGCGCGCACCCGCTCCCACAGCCGCGCCTGCTGCGCCGCGTCGCGGATCGGCGGCGCGCATTTGGCCACGGCCCCGAGGGCGTCGACGTCCTCCGCCGTCAGGAACAGGTAGTGCGGGCACGTCTCGCACGTGACGTCCACGCCGCGCCGGCGCGCTTCGGTGACGAGGTCCACGCCCTCGGCGGACGACACGTGGACGATGTGCAGCGAGCACGCCGTGTCGGTGGCGAACGTGATCGCGCGGGAGATGGCCTCGAGCTCGGCGACGATCGGGCGCGAGGCCAGCCAGTCGGCGGCCGACGGGCCGCGCGGGCGTGACGTCAGCGCGTCGTTCTCGGCGTGCACGGCGACGAGCAGGCCGAGCTGCGCGGCGAGCGCCATGCCCTCGTAGAGCGTCACGTCGTCGGCGCGGGCGAAGTCCTCGATGCCCGAGTCCGACATGAACGCCTTGAACCCGATCACGCCGCGCTCGGCCAGCTCCTCCAGGCGCGCACCCGGCACGAGAGCGCCCCACAGGCCGAAGTCCAGGCAGGACTCGCGCCGCGCCGCCTCGAGCTTGGCGTCGAACGCGGCGCCGTCGATCACCGGCGGCGTCGAGTTGAGCGGCATGTCGAAGAAGGCGGAGAAGCCGCCGGCGGCCAGCGAAGCGCTGCCGGTCCGCAGCCCTTCCCAGTGCGTGCGGCCCGGCTCGTTGAAGTGCACGTGCGGGTCCAGCCCGGCCGGCAGCACGTGCAGCCCGGTGGCGTCGATCTCGTGCGCGCCGCCGGGGAGCTCCCGCCCGAGCGCGGCGATCACGCCTTCGCTGACCCCGACGTCGAACGGGGCTCCGCCGCGGACGACTAGATCGAACACGCGTACCTCGTCGCCACGTCGATCGCGGCCGCGACGTCCTCCTCGCGCACGGCCTCGTGCGGGTTGTGGCTGCCGCCGGTGGAGCGCACGAACAGCAGCGCGACGTCGGTGAACGCGGCCATCGTCACCACGTCATGGCCCGCGCCGCTGACGAGCCGGGGCGCGTCCGGACCGATCGCGGCGGCCAGTGCTTCGACCGCGCACGGCGTCGCGTCGTGCTCGTGGATCAGCTCCCAGTGCGCTTCCCCCGACAGCGCCCGCAACGCGTCGAGCGCGCGCTGGCGGACCGTGTCGTCGGCGTGGCGCACGTCGAGCGAGAGCTCCACCCGCCCGGGCACCACGTTGACCGCTCCGCCCGGGACCGCGAGCCGGCCGACCGTCGCGACCAGCCCTTCCGTCTCGGACGCGAGCCCTTCGACGGCGAGCACGAAGCGCGCCGCGGCCACCAGCGCGTCGTCGCGCAGCGCCATCGGCGTCGTCCCCGCATGGTCCGCGCGGCCCACGAACGTGAGCGCGTACCGCGACTGCCCCGCGATCGCCGTCACCACGCCGAGCGGCCGGTCGAGCGCCTCCAGCACCGGGCCCTGCTCGATGTGCACCTCGAAGTACGCCTTCGCGCCCGCAAACAGGGGCGACCCGATCGAGACGCCGAGCATCGCCTCCTCGTCGGCAGTGAGTTGGCCCACGAACGCCCGGCTGCCGAGGAACGTCGAGCCGTAGCGCAGCCCTTCCTCGTCGGCGAACGCGACCACCTCCAGCGGGATGTGCGTCGCGTCGGCCACCTCGAGCGCCACCAGCACGCCCAGCACGCCGTCGTAGCGGCCCGCGTCCGCGACCGAGTCCAGGTGCGACCCCATCAACAGCCGCGCACCCTCGCCACGCCGGCCGACGAGGTTGCCGAGCGCGTCCGTGGCCGTCTCCAGCCCGGACTCGTACATCCAGTCCGCGACGCGCTCGGTCGCGCCCGTCAGCGCCGCCGTCCCGAGCGGGCGCGTGATCCGGCCGGGCTCCTCGGTGAAGCCCGCCAGCTCATCCGCCCGCTCGAGCACGCGGCGCGCGGCGTTCACGGGATCTCGCGCACCATCACGAGGTTCGTGGCGCCCGGCGTGCCCGTGCGCCGGCCCGACGTCAGCACCACGCGCGCGCCCGGCTCCAGGCCCGCCCAGTCGCGCGCGGTCGTGAGCGCGGTCTCGATCATCTCGTCGACGCTGTCGGCCGTCTCCATCGTGGTCGGGTAGACGCCCCACTCGAGCGTCAGCTGATCGGCGACGCCCTCGGCGTGGGCGAGCGCGATGATCGGCCGGCGTTTGCGGTACTTGGCGCAGATCCGGGCGCCGCCGCCGGTGGCGGTCGGGATCACGAGCGCGGCGGCGTCGACCTGCTCGGCCAGCTCGACCGCAGCCTGCATCACGGCGTGCGAGGTCTGCGACTGCGGCGTCGGCTTCGCGCGCCCGAGGATCAGCGGCGACTCCTCCGCGGCCAGCGCGATCGTCGCCATCGCGGTGACGGCCTCCAGCGGGTACGCGCCCACGCTCGTCTCGGCCGACATCATCACCGCGCTGGTGCCGTCGATCACGGCGTTGGCGACGTCCGCCGCCTCGGCGCGCGTCGGCTCCGGCGCCTGGATCATCGACTCGAGCATCTGCGTCGCCGTGATCACGAACTTGCCCGCCTGGGTGGCGCGCCGGATCGTGTCCTTCTGCATCAGCGGCACGCGCGCGACGCCCGCCTCGACGCCGTAGTCACCGCGCGCGACCATCACGCCGTCGGACGCGGCCACGATCTCGTCGAGCGCCTCGTAGGCCTCGATCTTCTCGACCTTGGCCACGAGCCGCGCCTTGCTGCCGAGCGCGACCGCCATCTCGCGCAGCTGCTGCATGTCCGCCGCCGAGCGCACGAACGAGAGCGCGATGAAGTCCGCGCCCATCTCGACCGCGAGCGCGAGGTCGGCCTCGTCCTTCTCGGTGATCGCGGGCAGCTCGGGCCGCGCGTAGGTCACGTTGATGCCCTTGCGGGGGGAGATCGGGCCGGGGGAGACGGCGCGGGCGACGATGTCCTCGCCGTCCACCCGCTCGACCGCGAAGCGCGGCACGCCGTCGCCGATGACGATTTGTGACCGTTCGGTGACCAGCGCCGCGATCTTGTCGAATTCGACCTTGATCGCGTCCGGTTTCGCGGTCGCGCTGAAGGTGACGACGTCCCCGACCTCCACCGTCTGCGTCTGTACGTCACCCGACAATCGCAGCTTCGGGCCCTGGAGGTCGAAGAGCAGGCCGAGCGGTCGTCCCGCGCGGTGCCCGGCCTCGCGAACCGCGGCCGCACGCTGCCGCAGCTCGTCGTGGGTGCCATGAGAGCAGTTCAGTCGTGCGCAATCGAGACCGGCGGCCACCAGCCGGTCGAGCATTCCGTCGCCATCCGTCGCCGGGCCCAGCGTCGCGACGATCTTCGTTCGCCTTTCCAACATCTCCCGTGATTCTGTCGAACCGGGACGCAGATCCGTGCGTAGGTGGACGTGGGGGGTCACCTGAACACAACCGGAGGTGGGAATGAACGCGGTTCGAAGCACCGTCGGGATCGCGGCTGCGGCCGTCGCCCTGACGTTCACGGGAGTGGCATCGGCACAGACGCCGACGCCGACCGTCGTCGACCCGAAGCTGAAGGTCGAACCGGTCGTCACCGGGCTCAACCAGCCCGTGCAGATGCAGTTCATCGGCAAGGACGACTTCTTCGTGCTGGAGAAGCCGACCGGCATCGTCAAGCGCGTCAAGGACGGCGTCGCGACGCCGGTCCTCGACCTCACGGTCAACTTCGCGTCCGAGCGTGGCCTGCTCGGCATCGCGCTCGACAAGCACTTCAAGTTCAACGGCACCGTCTACCTCTACTGGAGCGAGACGACGCTGCCGACCGACAACAACGACCTGTCGGCGGTCCCGACGCTCGGCAACCGGCTCGACCGCTACCACTGGGACGGCACGTCCCTGACGTTCGAGAAGACGATCCACCGCGGCCGCTCCTTCCAGGCCGATCCCGGCCAGCCCGTGCGCGGCAACCACAACGGCGGCGTGCTGCGCGTCGGCCCGGACGGCAAGATCTACCTGCAGGTCGGCGACACCGGCCGGCGCGGGCAGATGCAGAACCTGATCGACGGCCCGTTCGTGTTCCCGCTGCCGGCGACCAACGACGGCAGCATCGGCGACGACCAGTTCGGCGGCCCGGACCCGGACGCCGCGCACCTGACCGGCGTGATCCTGCGCCTGAACCCGGACGGGACCGCGCCGCGCGACAACCCGTTCTACCGGCTCGGCGCCGAGCGCGGCGGCTCGGTCGGCGCCTCGCTCAAGAAGGTCTACGGCTACGGCATCCGCAACGGCTTCGGCATGGCGTTCGACCCGTTCAGCGGCGACCTGTGGGAGCAGGAGAACGGCGACGACTCCTTCAGCGAGATCAACCGCGTGGAGGAGGGCTTCAACGGCGGCTGGGTGCAGCTGATGGGCCCGCTGTCGCGCGTCTCGCAGTACCGGGCGATCGAGACGACGGTCACGCCGACCCCGCCCGACCCCAACGCCGCCACCTACTACGGCCTCCAGCAGCTGCGCTGGGATCCGGCCAACATCGCGGCGAACCCGCACGAGGCCTACGACCGCATGTTCAAGCTCCCCGGCTCGCGGTACAGCGACCCGGAGATGTCCTGGAAGTACGAGGTCGCCCCGGGCGGCATCGACTTCCTCTCCTCGCGTGAGCTCGGCAAGGACTACCGCGGCGACCTGTTCGTCGGCTCGGCCCGCGGCGCCCTGCGCAACGGCAATCTGTTCCGCCTGCCGATCTCCAACAACCGCAAGGAAGTCGACCCCGAGGATCGCCGCCTGAAGGACAAGGTGGCCGACAACCTGCACAAGTACGAGATCACCGAGAGCGAGTCGCTGCTCTTCGGCGAGAACTTCGGCGTCACGCCGGACCTGCGCGAGAGCCCTGACGGCACGCTCTACGTCGTCTCCTCCTCGCAGAACACGGTCTACGAGATCTCCGCCGAGTAGGTGAGTGCCCGCGCGGCCGCCGTCCGTCGGCGGCCGCGCGTAGCGTTCAGGGCGTGAAGGAACGGATCGAGGAGCTGGCCCGGCGGATCACGGAGCTGCGGGCCGCGTACTACGACGGCGCGCCGCAGGTGGCGGACGCGGAGTACGACGCGCTGGAGGACGAGCTGCGCGAGCTGCTCGCCGCGCACCCCGAGCACACGCCCTCGCCGAATCCGCTGGAGGCCGTGGGCGCGCCGTCGGTGCTGCACGCGCCGGTCCGGCACTCGCGCCCGATGCTGTCGCTGGAGAAGGCGACCAAGCCAGAGCAGGTCGAGGCGTTCTTCGAGCGCTTCCCGGGGCAGTCGGTGGTCGTCATGCCCAAGCTCGACGGGCTGTCGCTGGCGCTGGTGTACGAGGACGGGCGCCTGGCGCGGGCCGTCACGCGCGGGGACGGGACGACGGGCGACGACGTGACCGTGATCGTGCGCGCGCTGGCGGATGGGGTGCCGTCCTCGGTCGAGCTGGGCGGGCGCGTGGAGGTGCGCGGGGAGGCCGTGATGCTGCGGTCCACGTTCGCGGCCTACAACGAGGCGCATCCCGACAAGCCGCTGATCAACCCGCGCAACGCCGCCGCGGGCACCGTGCGGGCCAAGGACCCGGCCGCGGTGGCCGAACGGCGGCTGCACTTCTTCGCCTTCGACCTCGACGCCTCCGAAGGTGCGGAGGCGGACTTGGAGGCCGGCCTGAAGACCTTGGGCTTCGACGCGGCCGACATGCGCCACTGCTCGACCGCCGAGGAGGCCCAGCAGGTGATCTCGGCCATCGAGGCCGAGCGCGCGGAGCTCGACTACGACCTCGACGGCGCCGTGCTGCGGCTGGCCGACCGGTCCGCGTTCGCCGCCGCGGGCACGCGGTCCTCGTCGCCGCGCGGCGCGCTCGCCTACAAGTTCGCGGCCGAGGAGAAGACGACGGTGCTCAGCGACGTCGTGTGGGACGTCGGCAAGACCGGGAAGATCGCGCCGGTCGCATGGCTGGAGCCCGTGTTCGTCGGCGGCACGACCGTGACGCGCGCGACGCTCGCCAACCAGGAGGTCATCCGGGCGCGCGGGATCAAGATCGGCGACACCGTGCTGGTGCGGCGCGCCGGCGACGTGATCCCGTTCGTCGCGGGCGTGCTGGACGAGTCCAAGCGTACGGGGGAGGAGCGGGACATCATCCCGCCCTCGGAGTGCCCCTCGTGCGGGGAGCCGCTGACCGAGCGGGGCGAGTCGCGCGAGCTGTTCTGCACGAACCTGTCGTGCCCGGCCCAGACCGTCCGGCGGCTGATCCACTGGGCATCGCGGGCCGCGGCCGACATCGAGGCGGTCGGACCCGTCTGGATCGAGCGGCTCGCCGCGTCCGGCGACCTGGTCGAGCCGTCCGACTTCTACGCGCTCACGAAGGAGCGGCTGCTGGAGTTCGACCGCATCGGCGAGGTGAGCGCCGAGCGCATGATCGAGTCGATCGAGGCGTCGAAGAACGTGGGGCTGCGGCGGGCCGTGATCGGGCTCGCGATCCCGATGGCGTCCGAGGGCACGGCCGCGCGGCTGTGTCGAGCGGGCTTCAGGTCGCTGGAGGAGGTCGCGGACGCCGGCGAGGAGAAGCTCGTCGCGGTCGAGGACATCGGCCCGAAGGTCGCCGAGTCGCTCACCCGGCACCTGGAACGCGTGCGGCCCGAGCTGGAGAAGCTGCGCGAGCGCGGCGTCTCGCTCGACGTGCGTGAAGAGGACCTCCCGCCCGAGGTGGCGGCGGGCGCGCCGCTGGAGGGCAAGACCGTCGTGATCACGGGCGCGATCAGCGACCCGCGCAGCGGCGAGAAGGTGCCGCGGCCGGCGTTCCAGCGGCTGTGTGAGCGCGCCGGCGCGACCGCCGCCTCATCGGTGAGCGCGAGCACCGACATGCTCATCACGGGCGCCGATGTGGGTGCGTCGAAGATTGCGAAGGCGGAGAAGCTCGAGGTCGCCGTCGTGGACCAGTCCGAAATCTGGCAGCAACTAATCAGCGCGGGCATCGCCTAACTGGGTACCTACGTCTTCGAGGCCGCGTGCAGGGGTGCAGCGGCCCGATAGATGGGAGGTTGGATTGAAGGTCCTTCTACGCGGTCCGACGCGCGCGGAGCTCGAGGAGCTCACGCGCGAGTTGCGGCTGCAACGCTGGCGCCGCCGCCCCGTGGCGGTGCTGGTCGCGGCGGCGCTGGCCGCCGGCACCGTCATGCCGGCCACCGCGGGCGCGGTGGCTGACGATGGCGGCGGATGGGGCGGCTCGAGCTCGCCCTCATCACAGGAATCGGACGCGCCGGGCAGCCATGCCGGTCCCGCCGGGGAGTCGGCGGAGTCGATGACGTCGTCGTCGGATTCCGCCGACGACGATCCCTCCGGCAGCGGCGGCTGGGACGGCTCGGTGGGGCCCAGCTCGCCGTCCTCGCAGGAGTCGAGCTCGTCGTCGTCGGATTCCGCCGACCACGATCCCTCCGGCAGCGGTGGCTGGGACGGCTCGGTGGGGCCGAGCTCGCCGTCCTCGCAGGAGTCGAGCTCGTCGTCGTCGGATTCCGCCGACGACGATCCCTCCGGCAGCGGCGGTTGGGACGGCTCGGTCGGGCCGAGCTCGCCGTCCTCGCAGGAGTCGACGTCCTCGTCGAGCGAGTCGATCGCGTCCTCGTCGGATGATTCCGGCGACGACGCGCCGCCGAGCCACGACGGCCCGGTCGGCGAGTCGGCCGAGGACTCCTCGTCCTCGGGCGGCGATGACAGCGGCTGGGACGGCTCGGTCGGACCGAGCTCGCCGTCCTCGCAGGAGACGACGTCCTCGTCGAGCGAGTCGATCGCGTCCTCGTCGGACGACTCCGGCGACGATGCGCCGCCGAGCCATGACGGTCCGGTCGGCGAGTCGGCCGAGGACTCCTCGTCCTCGGGCGACGATGACAGCGGCTGGGACGGCACCGTCGGCCCCAGCTCGCCCTCCTCGCAGGAGGCTGCGGCCCCCGCGAGCGAGACCGACACGGCCGACGCGACCGAGACCACCTCGGACCCGTCGACCGACGACGTGCCGGCCAACGACTACTCACCGCCCGCGATGACGGCGATGGGTGACGTCGCTGGGCCGTCGAGCGACACCACTACGCCCGCGGCCGAGGACAAGAGCCGCGCGGCCGCCCCGGCCGCGGACGACGCGGACTCGGCCCCGCCGAGCCACGCCGGCCCGGTCGGCGAATCCGCCGAGGACACCACGACGGCACCGTCGACGACCACCGACGAGGACTCGACCCCCGTGACGACGCCGATGGGCGACGTCGCGGCGCCGCCGAGCCAGGCGGGCCCGGTCGGCGAGCCGGCCGAGGAGACCACGACGGCACCGTCGACGACGAGCGACGACTACGAGGGTCCCGCGTACACCGCCATGGGCGATTTGGGCCTGCCGGGTCCGGAGGCCTCGCAGGCGCCGCACGTCGACGACCCCGAGCTGGACGCGCCGTACGACCCGCCGACGCAGCAGTACGGCCCCGCGTACGACCCGTCCGATCCGGTCTCGTCGCAGGAGCGCAACCCGGCGCCGGACACGATGGCGCCGGGCCACGCTCCCGCGCAGCAGACCAACCGCAACGAGGAGGAGGGCGACCTGCCCGAGCTCCCGGCGGAGTACGAGGGCCTGCCCGTTCCGGGCTACGCCCAGCCGGAACAACCGCCACAGCCGTCCACGGACGGCTTCGAGGTGGAAGGGACCGTGACGGTCGGGCTCGGTCTCACCGGCGGGCTCGCGCGGGACGAGGACCACACCGCCCTGACCCTGGGCATCGCCGAGGGCTACGGGGTGTTCGGCTCCGCCGGCCCCGCGGACGCGCCGGAGACGCCGGTCAGCGCGCAGAGCAAGGTCATGGGCGCCATCGGGCCGCTCAGCGTGTCTGGCGAGGTCGGGACGGACTCGGGGGTCACGTTGACCGTCGAGGTCCCCAACGAGGTCAACCCGGGCGTCTCGCAGACCACGCAGCACTCGATCAACATGAACAACGGATTCAAACCCGAGTACGAATCCACAGAGGGCATGGCCTTCGGCGCACAGGAGGGCGTCGCGATGACCCACTCGGTCACGGTTTCCATACCGAACGAGTACGTCGACCCGGTGATAGACACGGTCAACGGGATGGCCACCACCGTCGGGAGCTGGTTCACCGAACCGGAACCCCGGTCCGGCGGCTGGTGAATCACACCAACGGATAGGGGTCCCACAAGGGACCCGCATCGGGGGCGCCGTCGCGCACGACGGCGCCCTCGATCAGTCCGTACGGCCGGTCGTCGGCGTGGAAGACCTCGTTCTCGTTCGAGAGACCGAACGGCGTCAGGTCCACGACGAAGTGGTGCTTGTTGGGCATCGAGAGCCGGATCTCCTGCACGGCCGGGCACGCCTCCAGCACCGCCGAACCCATCGCGTACAGCGTCTGCTGCAGCGACAGGGAGTGGTGCGCGGCGAAGCACTCCAGCAACGCGCGTCGCGCGTCCTCGAAGGAGGCGGTGCCGTCGTGGCGCCAGCGCGCGCTCACCTCGGTGGCGAGCACGCGGTCGCGCGTCTCGGCCAGCGTCGTGTACCGGTCACGCGGGAACCCGTGGAACTCGGAGTCCGTCGTCTTGAGGACCACCAGGCCCGACAGCCCCGACGCGAACCACTGCGACTCATCCGCCACGACGACCGCGATCCGCTCCTCCCGCGAACCCTGCGCGAACGCGTGGTCGCTCAGCCGCGTCCAGCCGACCTCGCGCACCTCCACGCGTGCCCGCGTGATCGCGCCGCCCAGGAAGTGCCGCGCCAGCAGCGCCCCGAACTGCTCCGGCGTTCCGACCCCGTGCTCTTTGGCGAACGCGTACACGGTGTTCTTCTGCGTGTCGGTCGCGAGCACGGCCGAGTTGTCACCGTCAAGGTGCACCGCTTCCAGCTCGCCCGAGAGGGCGACCGAGACCAGCAGATCGCGCAACTCGTGCGCCGCACCGTCCCGCACCACCCGGACGAGGTGCGTCTCCGCCTTGCCGTACTGGTTGCTCCCGAGCCGTGCCATCCGAAAATGATCGCATTTCCATCACTCGGGACGCCGACTTTCGTATCATGGAACGTACATTCCGGGCAGGCTCACCCGAGCGGGGCTCATGAGCCACAATGGCCGCGCACCGAGGAGACCGAGGAGCAGCAATGGCATCGCAGGTCGAGGTAGATCCCCAGGAGACACGCGAGTGGCTTGAGGCGCTCGACGCGGTCGTCGCCAGCGACGGCCCGCAGCGCGCCCAGTTCCTGCTCGAACGCGTCATCGGCCACGCTCAGCTGAGCGGCGCGACCCCCGCGCCCGCGGGCAACACGCCGTACCTGAACACGATCCCGCCGCAGGACGAACCGCCTCATCCCGTCGACGAGGCGCTCGAGCGGCGAGTACGCAGCATCGTCCGCTGGAACGCGATCGCGACGATCCTGAACGCGAACAAGGAGTCGTCCGAGCTGGGCGGCCACATCGCGTCCTACCAGAGCGCGGCCGTCCTCTACGAGACGGGCTTCAACCACTTCTGGCACGCCCCGTCCGACAAGCACGGCGGCGACCTCGTCTTCATGCAGGGCCACTCCAGCCCGGGTGTGTACGCGCGCGCCTTCCTCGAGGGCCGCATTCCCGAGGAGCAGATGCGGAACTTCCGCACCGAGGCCTACAAGACCGGCCTCAGCTCCTACCCGCACCCGTGGCTGATGCCGGACTTCTGGCAGTTCCCGACCGTCTCGATGGGCCTCGGCCCGCTGATGGCGATCTACCAGGCGCGCTTCATGAAGTACCTGCAGGGCCGCGGGCTGGCCGAGACCGCCGGGCGCAAGGTGTGGTGCTTCCTGGGCGACGGCGAGACCGACGAGCCGGAGTCCCTGGGCGCGATCTCGATGGCCGGCCGTGAACGCCTGGACAACCTGATCTTCGTCATCAACTGCAATCTGCAGCGCCTGGACGGCCCCGTCCGTGGCAACGGCAAGATCATCCAGGAGCTGGAGACCAACTTCCGCGGCAACGGCTGGAACGTCATCAAGACGATCTGGGGCAGCCGCTGGGACCCGCTCCTCGCCAAGGACGACGAGGGCCACCTGCTCGCCCGCATGAACGAGGCGCTGGACGGCGACTACCAGACGTACAAGTCGCGCAACGGCGCCTACGTGCGCGAGCACTTCTTCGGCACCAAGCCGGAACTGCGCGAGATGGTCAAGGACATGACCGACGAACAGATCTGGGCGCTCAACCGCGGCGGCCTCGATCAGCGCAAGGTCTACGCGGCCTACAAGGCGGCGACCGAGCACCACGGCCAGCCGACGGTCATCCTCGCGAAGACCATCAAGGGCTACGGCATGGGCACGGCGGGTGAGGGCCAGAACATCACCCACCAGCAGAAGAAGATGAACGAGGAGGCACTGCTCTCCTTCCGCGACCGCTTCGAGCTCGAGCTCACCGACGAGCAGGTGCGCAACATCAGCTTCTACAAGCCGCCGGAGGGCTCGCCGGAGGCGGAGTTCATCCGCGAACGCCGCGAGAAGCTGGGTGGCTCGCTTCCCGCGCGCCGGCGCAAGGCCGAGTCGCTGCCGACGCCGGAGCTGACCGCGTTCCAGAGCCAGCTCGACGGCACCGGGGACCGCGAGGTCTCCACCACGATGAGCTTCGTCCGCATCCTGTCGACGATCCTGCGCGACAAGCAGCTCGGCAAGCGGGTCGTCCCGATCGTGCCGGATGAGTCGCGCACGTTCGGCATGGAGGGCCTGTTCCGTCAGCTGGGCATCTTCAGCCAGCTCGGGCAGCTGTACACGCCCGAGGACCGCGACCAGCTGATGTTCTACCGCGAGGACAAGCACGGCCAGGTGCTCCAGGAGGGCATCAACGAGGCCGGCGCCATGTCGTCCTGGATCGCCGCGGGCACGTCGTACTCCAACCACGGCACGCCGACGATCCCGTTCTACATCTACTACTCGATGTTCGGCTTCCAGCGGGTCGGCGATCTCGCCTGGGCCGCCGGCGACAGCCGCACGCGCGGGTTCCTGCTCGGCGGCACCGCGGGCCGCACGACGCTCAACGGCGAGGGCCTCCAGCACGAGGACGGTCATTCGCACCTGCTGAGCGCGACGATCCCGAACTGCGTCTCCTACGACCCGACCTACGGGTACGAGCTGGCCGTGATCATCCGCGAGGGCCTGCGGCGGATGTTCACCGAGCAGGAGGACGTCTTCTACTACCTCACGCTGATGAACGAGAACTACCCGCACCCGGCCATGCCCGAAGGGGCCGAGGAGGGCATCCTGAAGGGGCTGTACCGGCTGCGCAAGGCGCCCGAGGGCGAGGCGCAGCTGCAGCTGCTGGGCAGCGGGACGATCCTGCGCGAGGTCGAGGCGGCGCAGACGCTGCTCGCCGACGACTTCGGCGTGGCGGCGGACGTGTGGAGCGTCCCGAGCTTCACCGAGCTCGCCCGCGAGGCGCAGGAAGCGGATCGCTGGAACACGTTCCACCCGGGTGACGAGGCCAAGGTCTCCTGGGTCGAGCAGCAGCTGGGCGGCGCGTCCGGCCCGGTGGTGGCGGCGACCGACTACATGCGCGCGTTCGCGGACCAGATCCGCCCGTTCGTCTCCCAGCCCTACCGCGTGCTCGGCACGGACGGCTTCGGCCGCAGCGACTACCGCAAGACGCTGCGCTCGTTCTTCGAAGTGGATCGTCACCACGTCGTGCTGGCGGCGCTGACCGAGCTCGCGAAGGCCGGTCAGATCGACGCCGGCGCACCGAAGACGGCGATCGAGTCTTACGGAATCGACCCCGAGCGCCCCGCGCCCTGGAAGGTGTGAACGTGGCTAGCGAACAGGTCCTGGTCCCGGACATCGGGGACTTCGACGACGTACCGGTGATCGAGGTGCTGGTGTCGGTGGGCGACGAGGTCGCTGCCGAGGACCCGCTCGTCGTCCTGGAGTCCGACAAGGCCACGATGGAGGTGCCGTCGCCGTCGGCCGGCAAGGTCGCCTCGATCGAGGTGTCCGTCGGGGACAAGGTCAAGGAGGGCTCGCCGATCATCTCGCTCGAGGTGAGCGGGGACGCGCCCGAGGCCGAGACGGCGCCCGGCGGCGCCGTCGAGGGGACGTCGATCGCCGCCCAGGAGTCCGAGAAGGCGGGCGAGATCGAGGAGCCGACGCCGATCGACTCCAGTGAGCCGCCCGCGTCGCCCCAGGTGGAGGGCACGCCGTCGGGCGCGCCGGTCTCCCCGCAGCAGAAGGGCGGGCACAGCGACCCGCCGGCCTACGCGTCGCCGGGCGTGCGCCGGCTGGCGCGAGAGCTCGGCATCGACCTCTCGACGGTGACCGGGACCGGCCGCAAGGGCCGGATCACCAAGGAGGACGTCCAGCAGGCCAAGGACGCGCCCGCCGCGGCGCCGGCCGCCGCCGAGGCGCCCGCTTCCGGCGCGGCCGTCGAGGGCCTGAACCTCGCGCCGTGGCCGAAGCCGAACTTCGAGAAGTACGGCGAGGTCGAGCGCCAGCCGCTCACCCGCATCCAGAAGATCAGCGGCCCGAACCTGGCCCGCAACTGGGTGATGATCCCGCACGTCACGCACAACGACGAGGCGGACATCACCGAGCTGGAGGCGTTCCGCAAGCGCACCAACGGTGAGCAGCAGGAGGCGAAGGTGACGATGGTCGCCCTGCTGGCGAAGGCGGTCGTGGCCTCGCTGAAGGCGTTCCCGGTCGTCAACTCCTCGCTGGACGGCGACGACCTCGTCCTCAAGCGCTACTACAACATCGGCTTCGCGGCGGACACGCCGAACGGGCTCGTGGTCCCGGTCATCAAGGACGCTGACTCCAAGGGCATCCTCGAGATCGCGAAGGACCTGACGGAGCTGTCCGGGAAGGCCCGCGCGGGCAAGCTCTCGCCGGGTGAGATGGCCGGCGCGACGTTCACGATCTCGTCGCTGGGCGGGATCGGCGGCACGTCGTTCACGCCGATCGTCAACGCGCCCGAGGTGGCGATCCTGGGCGTGACGCGCTCGGCGATGAAGCCCGTCTGGAACGGGACGGAGTTCGTCCCGCGCCTGATGGTGCCGCTGTCGCTCTCCTACGACCACCGCGTGATCGACGGCGCGCTCGCGGCGCGCTTCGTCGCCCACCTGGTCCAACAGCTGTCCGATCTCCGGAGGGTCCTGCTCTGATGGAAGTCAAGGTCCCGGACATCGGCGATTTCGACGACGTCCCCGTGATCGAGATCCTCGTCGCCGTCGGTGACGAGGTCGCGGAGGAGACGCCGCTGATCGTTCTCGAGTCCGACAAGGCGACGATGGAAGTGCCGTCGCCGGCCGCGGGCAAGGTCACCTCGATCGAGGTGGCGGTGGGCGACAAGGTCGCCGAGGGCACGGTCATCGTGCAGCTGGAGGCGGCCGAGGCGGCCGCGTCGGCGGAGGCCGAGCCGGAGGGCGGCAACGTTGAGGACAAGCCGGAGGCGCCCGCCCAGGGCTACGGCGACTCGCCCGGCCCCGCGACCCAGCCCGTCTCGGCCGGGACGGACGCCCCGACGTCCTCCGGCATCCCCGAGGACGCGGACGTCAAGGTCCAGGTCGCCGTGCTCGGCGCCGGCCCGGGCGGCTACACGGCCGCGTTCCGCGCCGCCGACCTCGGCCTGTCGGTCGCGCTGATCGACAAGGGCGAGACGCTCGGCGGCGTGTGCCTGAACGTCGGCTGCATCCCGTCCAAGGCGCTGCTGCACATCGCCAAGGTGCTCACCGAGGCCGAGGAGATGGCCGAGGCGGGCGTGTCCTTCGGCAAGCCGACGATCGACATCGACCACGTGCGCGCGTGGAAGAACGACGTCGTCGGGCGGCTCACCGGCGGACTCGAAGGCCTGGCCAAGCAGCGCAAGGTGCAGGTCGTGCGCGGGTCCGGCGAGTTCACCTCGCCGAACTCGATCAAGGTCGGCGACACGGTCGTCGGCTTCGAGCACTGCATCATCGCGTCCGGCTCGGAGGCGTCGACGCTGCCGTTCCTCCCGGACGATCCCCGGATCATGGACTCGACCAGCGCGCTCGAGGTCGAGGAGATCCCGGAGCGGCTGCTCGTCATCGGCGGCGGCATCATCGGCCTCGAGATGGCGACGGTCTACGACGCGCTCGGCTCCAAGGTGACCGTGGTGGAGCTGCTCGACCAGCTCATCCCGGGCGCCGACAAGGACCTCGTGCGCGTGCTCGAGAAGCGCATCAAGGGGCGCTACGAGGCCATCCATCTCAAGACCGGCGTCGAGGCGGTCGAGGCGGGGCCGGACGGCCTGAAGGTCAAGTTCGGCGACAGCGAGGAGACCTTCGACCGGATCCTGGTCGCGGTCGGCCGCCGCCCGAACGGCAAGGTGATCGGCGCGGACGCGGCGGGCGTGACCGTCGACGAGCGCGGCTTCATCGCCTCCGACTCGCAGATGCGCACGAACGTGCCGCACATCTTCTCGATCGGGGACGTGCGCGGCGAGCCGATGCTCGCCCACAAGGCCACGCACGAGGGCGTGCTCGCGGCCGAGGTGATCGCCGGGCACGACGTCAGCTGGGACGTGCGCTCGATTCCGTCGGTGGCCTACACGGACCCGGAGGTGGCGTGGACCGGGCTGACCGAGACGCAGGCCAAGGCCGACGGCATCGAGTACGAGATCGGCGCCTTCCCGTGGGCGGCGTCGGGCCGTGCGCTGAGCGTCGGTCGCTCGGACGGGCTGACGAAGCTGGTGGTCGAGCCGGGCACGAACCGCGTGCTGGGCGCCGGCATCGTCGGCGTCAACGCGGGTGAGCTCCTGGCGGAGGCGGTCCTGGCGATCGAGGCGGGCCTCGACGCCGAGGACATCGCGCTCACGATCCACCCGCACCCGACGCTGTCCGAGACGGTCGGCTTCGCGGCGGAGATGGCCGAGGGCACGATCACCGACATCATGCCCAAGCGCAAGAAGAAGGCCTAGCGCAGGAGCTGGTCGTGGGTGGCGGCGATCTGCGCCGCGCGGCGGTCGCGCTCGACGTCACCCACGATGAACATGCACAGCGACACGCACGGCTTGTCGTGGAAGTGCGCGTCCCAGGCGGCGTCGTAGGCGACGGAGCGGTCGAGGATGTCGGCGTCCGGGCCGATCGCGGCGCGCGCCCACCACGCGGCGTCGAAGCCGCGGGCGAGCGCAGCCTCCAGCTCCGGCTCCCACGCGTGCACGTAGTCCTCGACTGTGATGTCGAGCGCGATCTCGCTGAACACCATGCGGCCTTCGGCCTCGAGCGCGGCGACGTCGAGCCCGGCGGCGGTGAGCGCGGCGCGGTCGGCGTCGGCCTGGCCCGCGAACGTGCGGTGGAAGAGCCAACCGTTGCGCTTGGCGCCGAGCGCGTAGAACGACGCGAACGCCGGTGCGACCTCCTCCGGCGACGCGAGCAGCATCGCCAGGTGCGGGCACGCGCCCGGCGCAATCGCCTGCGCTAGAGCGGAATCCACAGGTGTACCTCCGTTCCGGTGCCGGGGGTCGAGGTCACGGTGCAGTCGCCGCCCTGCCCGCGCGCCCGCTCGCGCATGACGGTCAGCCCGAGGTGGCCGTCCTCGATCCCGGCGGCGTGCGCGGGATCGAAGCCGCGGCCGTCGTCGCGGACCGTGAGCTCGAGCCGCTCGTCGTCGGCGGCGTAGGTGACCTGCGCGGACGTGGCGTGCGCGTGCGCGTCGGCGTTGGCGAGCGCCTCGCTCACCACCCTCGCGGCGAGCGTGACCGCCTCGGGGCCCGCGTCGCCGTGGCCGCTCACGCGGACCGGCGTGCGGGCGCGCCGGGCGGCCGCCTCCAGCGCGGCGCGCAGGCTCGCCGGGGTCTCGTGCGAGAGCGTCCGCAGCCGCTCACGCACCAGCCGGTGCGCGGACTCCACGGCCTCGGTGAGCCGCGCGCGGTCCGGCTCGGCCAGTGCGAGCTCCCGCCGCGCCACCGCGAGGTACTGCGCGAGCCCGTCATGGACCTCGGCCGTGAGCTGGCGTCGCTCGCGCTCGATCGCGGCGGCCTGGAGCTCCCGCCGCAGGCGCGCGGTGGTGATGCCGGCGCTGAGCTGGGAGCACAACAGGCTCAGGACCGTGCCGGACAGCGCGTCGAGCGCGATCCGGGCGGGGGCCGAGGCGATCACGACGCCCTCGATCAGCGGCAGGATCAGCCAGTCCGTGGCGGGCGGGTCGAACGGGTTGTCGACGAGCCAGCCCGCGCTCTCGCGCAGGACGATCGGCGCGTTGGTCGCCAGCTGCCACGCCTCCTCGTCGAAGCTCAGCGCCTGTGCCGCGGCGTCGCCGACGAAGCGCCGCAGCACGGGTTGGCCGTCGGCGTCCGGGAGGTAGAGCACGGCGCGGTCCAGGTGCAGCGCCTCGCGCATCTCCTCGAGCGCCGTGCTCGCCAGCACGGGGAGCTCGTCGGGGGCGACCAGCGCGCGCGACACGCGCGAGACGGCCGCCAGTCCGGCGAGCACCGCGGGCTCTAACACGCGGGGCTCCAGGACTGTGCGGCCTTTGTGCACGTCCCTGTACGCAGGTGCATACCGGGCGCGATACTACGCCTGTGCGCGTGAGCATCGCCGACGATCACCGGCTCATGCGGGAGGGAACCGCGGCGCTGCTGGCCGCCGATCCACGCATCGAGGTGGTGGGGCTGGCGGCGGGTGGGCGTGAGGCGGTCGAGCTGGCCGCGCGGGAGCGGCCGGACGTGGCGCTGCTCGACGTCGGGATGCCGGATATCGGCGGCGTGGAGGCGTGCGCGGCGATCCGCGCCCGCACGCCGGACGTGCGCGTGCTGATGCTCACCGTGTCCGAGGAGGCGCTGGACGTGCGCGCCGCGCTGAAGGTCGGCGCGGCCGGCTACCTGCTCAAGGACATGCCGCCGGACGCGCTCGTCGCGGCCGTGCTCTCCGACGAGGCGGTCGTGATGGCGTCCGCGGAGGTGGAGTGGGGCGCGTTGTCCGTGCGCGAGCGCGAGGTGCTCGAGCTGCTCGGACAGGGGCTGCGCAACCGGGAGATCGCGGAGCGCCTCGTCGTGAGCGAGGCGACGGTCAAGACGCACGTGCGCCATGTGCTGGAGAAGCTGCGGCTGCGCAATCGCGCGGAGGCAGCAGCGTTCGCAGCCCGCGGCCGATCCGGGCCGTGACGTCCTGCGGCGTGGTGCCGAGCTGGGTGGCGATGCGGTCGGTCTTCCAGCCGAGGGCGGTGGCGAGCACGAGCGCGTCCCGCTCCGGCGCGTCGATCCCCGCGTAGGCGGGTACGCGGCCCGCGGCCAGGCACGCGCCGCGGGCCGCGAGCGCGTCGGGGCGGCCGTGGGGGTCGGCCACCAGCACCCGGCGCGTGATCTCCGCCGCCGTGTCCTCCTCGGCGCCCGCCGAGGACGCGGCGGCGAACACGGCTTCCACGAGCGCCTCGAGCACGGTGCGGCACGCTACGGACGCGTCCGCCGCGCGCCATCGACCGAAAGGATGATTCAGCTCTCCTGCGCTGTTGGTCGGATCAAGATCTCGTTCACGTCCACATGCGCCGGCTGGGCGAGCGCGAAGAGGACCGCGCGGGCGATGTCGTCGGCGGTCAGCACGTCCTCGAGCTCGTGGCTGAAGCCCGGCGTCTGCACCATGCCGGGGGAGATGAGGGTCGTGCGCACGCCGGTGCCGTTGAAGTCCTGGCGGGCGGCCTCGGCCATGCCGGTGACGGCGAACTTCGTCGCGGAGTAGAGCGAGCCCTTCAGCGCGCGCCGGCCGGCGATGCTGCTCGTGATCACGAGGTGGCCGCGTGTGTCTCTCAGCGCTTGTGCGGTCGCGCGGATCGTCGCGTAGATGCCGAAGACGTTCGTGATCACCATCTGCTTGGCGTCCTCGGGATCGCCGGCCTCGAAGCCGCGCGGGTGGCCGACGCCGGCGTTGGCGAAGACGGCGTCGATGCGGCCGAACTCGTCCAGCGCGCGCTGCGCGAGCGCCTCGACCTGCGCGTACTCGGAGACGTCGCACTGGACCGCGATCCCGCCGATCTCTTGTGCGAGCTGCTCCAGCTTGTCCTGCGAGCGGGCGCCGAGCACGACCCGGTAGCCCGCCTCTGCCGCCTGGCGGGCCGTCGCCGCCCCGATGCCCGTCGAAGCGCCCGCGATCACCATGACCTTGTCCATGGCTCCTATCGTTACCCCGACGAATGCTCGCTGATCGCGCACGCATCGAGGTGGAGGCCGGACGCGGCGGCGATGGATCGATGTCCTTCCGGCGCGAGTCCCGCGTGCCCAAGGGCGGGCCGGACGGCGGCGACGGCGGGCGCGGCGGCGACGTGATCCTGCGCTGCGACGACTCCCTGCGCGATTTGCAGTCCTTCCGGCGCCGCGGGCGCTACAAGGCCGAGCGCGGCGGGCACGGCCAGGGGAAGCTCATGCACGGCGCCGACGGCGACCGGCTGGTGATCCCGGTGCCGCCGGGGACGACCGTGGAGCGCTGGGACGGGCGCACGTTCGATCTCGTGCGCCCGGGTCAGGAGGTGACCCTGGCGCGCGGCGGCCCGGGCGGGCGCGGCAACAAGAACTTCGCCACCGCCACGCGCCAGGCGCCGCGGCTCGCCGAGCGTGGGCTCCCGGGGGAGGAGGGCATCGTCGAGCTGCGGCTCAAGCTGCTCGCCGACGTCGGCCTGGTGGGGCTTCCGAACGCGGGCAAGTCCTCGCTGCTGGCGACGATGACGCGCGCGCAGCCGAAGGTCGCCGCCTACCCGTTCACGACGCTGGTGCCGGTGCTGGGCACGATCGAGGCCGACGACCGCCAGCTGGTGCTCGCCGACATCCCGGGTCTGATCGAGGGCGCGTCGGAGGGCGCGGGCCTGGGGCACGACTTCCTCGCGCACGTGGAGCGCACGCGGCTGCTCGTGCACGTGCTGGATCTCGCGCCGCTGGACGGGTCGGACCCGGTGTCCAACTTCGAGGTCATCGAGCGCGAGCTCGCGGAGCACGACCCGCGGCTGGCGTCGCTGCCGCGGCTGCTGGCACTGTCGAAGGCGGATCTGGTGACGCCGGAGGTGGCTGAGGCGGCCGCTGCGGAGTGGCGCGAGCGCGTGGCGTTCCCGGTGATCGTCACGTCCAGCGCGACGTCGCTGGGGCTGGCCGAGCTGCGCGGCGAGCTGCTCGAGCGGGTGCCGGTCGCGCCGCCCGAGGAAGCGGGCGCGGGCGAGGACGACGTCGCCGAGTTCGCGGTCTTCCGTCCCGTGCAGGGGCGTCCGTCGTTCGACATCACGCGCGGGCCGGCGGGCGAGTGGATCGTCACCGGCGAAGCCGTCGAGCGCCTGTTCATGCGCTGGGACATGGACAACGAGGAAGCCGCAGCGTTGGTCGAGCAGCGGCTGCGGCGGATGGGCGTCATCTCCGCGCTCGAGAAGGCCGGGTTCGAGCCTGGCGACGACGTCGAGATCGGCGGCACCCTGTTCGAGCTCGACCCCTCCTGAGTCCTTTGCCGGTCGCTGTCGTGAAATTGGGGTCGTCGATCGTCGCCGAGGACAGCGGTGCGCTGCGGCTGTCGGTTGTCGCGCGCATCTGCGAGGAGGTCGCGGCGCTGCACGCGTCGGGCGTGGATGTCGTGGTGGTCACTTCGGGCGCGATCGCGCGCGGCATCCACATGCTCGGGCTGGCCGGACGGCCGAAGGCGGTCGAGGAGCTGCAGGCGGCGTCCGCGGTCGGCCAGGGGCGGCTGTACCGCACCTACGACGAGTACCTGCGCGAGCGCGGCATCCAGTCGGCGCAGGTGCTGCTCACGTTCTTCGACATGAGCGCCCGGACCCACTACCTGAACGCGCGCCGGACGCTGCGCAAGCTGGTCGAGTGGCGGATCGTGCCGGTCATCAACGAGAACGACACCACGACGACGGACGAGATCTCCTTCGGCGACAACGACTTCCTGGCGGCGCAGGTCGCGGTGCTGGTGGACGCGTCGCTGCTGTTGCTGCTGACCTCGACCGCGGGCTTGTTCACGGCCGATCCGCGCGCTGATCCGTCCGCCCGGCTGGTGGCTTCGGTGGAAGATCCCGCCGAGCTGGCGGCGCTGAACATCTCCACCGCGACCTCGGCCCTGGGGTCGGGCGGGATGCGCTCGAAGGTCGCCGCCGCCGAGATGGCGACCGCGGCCGGCATCCCGACCGTGATCGGGAGCGGGTTCGAGCCGGGCGTGCTCGCGCGCGCGTGGGCGGGCGAGCCCGCGGGGACGCACTTCGCGCCGCACCCGGTCCGCCAGCCCTCCTTCAAGCTGTGGCTGCGCTACGCCAAGCCGTCGCAGGGGTCGGTGGTCGTGGATGCGGGCGCGGCGCGGGCGCTGCGCGACGGCGGGACCTCGCTGCTGCCGGTCGGGATCGTCGACGTCGAGGGCGCGTTCGAGGCGGGCGACGCGATCGAGGTGGTCGCGGACGGCGGCGCCGTGGGCAAGGGCATCTCCAACTACTCGGCCGCGGAGCTGCGGCGGGTGATGGGCTTGAAGTCAGGCCAGGTGCGCGAGGTGCTGCCGCGCGCGACCGAAGAAGCGGTGCACCGGGACTACTTCGTCCTGGTATAGGTCGCATCGCCCAGAGGGCGATGCTTCGGCGAGTTCGCCGCGGGCGCTCACGCCTCGCGAACTCGCGACCAGACGACCTCGCCCGCCACGCGGGTCTCCGCGATGGCCTCCTCGCGCGCGAGGGTGAAGATCGCGCCGAGGGCGGCGTCCCAGTCCGGCGCTTCCTCCAGGACCGCCTCGAGTGTGCCGTCGAGCGGCGGTTTGATCAGGACGAGGTCCGCCTGCTTGCCGGGCGTGAGGTCGCCGGCCATGTCGCCGAGGTTGAGCGCCTTGGCGCCCGCGGCGGTCGCCAGGTACAGCAGGTGCGCGGGGCCGAGCATGTGGCCCTGGTCGCGCACCATCTGCACGTGGTAGGCGACCAGGCCCTCCTTGAGCATCGACAGGCCCGTGCCGGCGCCGACGTCCGTGCCCATCCCGAAGCGCACGCCGTGCTCGACGTGCCGCGCCATGGGGAAGATGCCGCTGGAGAGGAACGCGTTGCTGGACGGGCAGTGCGCGACCGCGGTGTGGGCGTGGGCCAGGCGAGCGAGCTCGTCGTCGGAGACGTGCACGTTGTGGGCGAGGACGCTGCGGGCCGTCAGGAGGCCCGCGTCCTCGTAGGTGGCGACGTAGTCGCGCGCGTCGGGAAACAGCTCCTTGACAAACGCGATCTCGCCGACGGACTCGTTCACGTGGCTGGTGAACAGGGCGCCGGCGGTCTCGTCGAGCAGCGCCTTGGAGGCGGCCAGCATCGGCTCGCTCGCTGACACGCTGAACCGCGGCGTGACCGCGTAGCGCAGCCGGCCGTGACCGTGCCAGCGGTCGATCAGGACGCGGCTGTGCTCGTACGCCTCGTCCGGCGTGACCTCGAGCTCGGGCCGCAGGTTGCGGTCGGACACCACCAGGCCGGACGCGATCCGCAGCCCGGAGGCGTCCGCCGCCTCGAACAGCGCGTGCTGCGCGTGCGGGAAGTGGCTGCCGAACACGAGCGCCGAAGTCGTCCCGTTGCGCGCCAGCAACCGCGTGAACCGGCGCGCCGCCTTGGTCGCATGATCGAGGTCGGCCATCTTGGCCTCCTCGGGCAAGGTGCGCTGCGCCAGCCAGTCCAGCAGCTCGAGCCCCATCGCCCCGATCACCGGGATCTGCGGGAAGTGCACGTGCGTGTCGATGAGGCCGGGGAGCAGCACGCAGTCCCGCCGGTCGAGCGTCTCCGCCGCGGGATGTGCCTCCGCCACCGCGGCGTGCGGGCCGGTCGCCAGGATCGTCCCCGCTTGGTCGAACGCCACCGCCCCGTCGTCGAACGTCTCGAGCGCGTCGCTCGTGGCGAAGGGATCACGCGGCGTGTGCGCGACTCGGGCGCGGATGATCGTCGTGCCAGGCACGGTTGCAGCCTACGGGCGCCTCCGGCTGACGCGTCGACCGCGCCGCGGCGCCACGCCACGCGCCGTCCGCGTCGCCGCCGCGCTCTCGCCCCGCGCGTGTGCGGCCCCTAGACTGCGCGCATGGCCGCGACGCTCCCCTCGACCTCTGTTCTTGACCTTGCCCTGGCCGCGAAGGCCGCGGCGCGGAAGCTCGCGACCGTGCCGTCGGCGACCAAGGACGCGGCGCTGCACGCGATCGCCGACGCGCTCGAGGCGCGCATCCCCGAGATCCTCGAGGCCAACGCGCGCGATCTCGAGGCCGGGCGCGAGAACGGGCTGTCCGACGCGCTGATGGACCGGCTGGCGTTGACCGACGCGCGGGTGCGCTCGATCGCCGCCGGCGCGCGGGCGATCGCGGCGCTACCCGACCCGGTCGGCGAGGTCGTGGACGGCGGGCGCCTGGCGAACGGGCTCGAGGTGCGCAAGGTTCGAGTCCCGCTCGGCGTGGTGGCGGTCGTGTACGAGGCGCGCCCGAACGTGACGATCGACGCGGCCGCGCTCGCGCTGAAGTCGGGCAACGCCGTGCTGCTGCGCGGCTCGTCCTCCGCGGCGCATTCGAACGCGGTGCTGGCGCGGATCGCGGCCGAAGCGGCGTCCGAGCTCCCGGCCGGCTCGATCGGGCTCGTCGGCGGCGACCGCGAGGCGCTGACCGAGCTCGCCCAGCTGGAGGGCATCGTCGACCTGATCATCCCGCGCGGCGGCGAGGGCCTCAAGAAGGCGATCAGCGCGGTGGCGAAGGTCCCGGTCATCTACGCCGCGGCCGGCAACTGCCACGTCTACGTCGACGCGTCGGCCGATCTCGCGGCCGCCGAGCGGATCATCGTCAACGCCAAGGTCCAGCGCCCCGGCACGTGCAACTCGGCCGAGACGCTGCTCGTGCACTCGGACGTGGCCGACCGGTTCCTGCCTGGCGCGATCGCCGCGCTGCGGGCCGAGGGCGTCGAGCTGCGCGGGGACGAGCGCGTGCGCACGGTCGATCCGTCCGTGAACGCGGCCGTGGAGTCGGACTGGGGCGAGGAGTTCCTCGCGCTGATCCTGGCGGTGAAGGTCGTGGACTCCGTCGAGGAGGCGATCGACCACGTCAACGAGTACGGCTCTGGCCATTCCGAGGCGATCGTCACCAACGATCGCTCGGCGGCGCGGGCGTTCCAGCTCGGGATCGACAGCGCCTGCATCTACGTGAACGCCAGCACGCGGTTCACGGACGGCGGCGAGTTCGGGATGGGCGCCGAGATCGGCAACTCGACCCAGAAGCTGCACGCGCGCGGGCCGATCGGGCTGCGGGAGCTGTGCTCGACGCGCTACCTCGTCGAAGGCGACGGGCAAGTTCGCGCTTGAGGCTCGGGCTGCTCGGCGGGACGTTCAACCCGCCGCACATCGGCCACCTGGTGTGCGCCGCGGAGGCGATCGATCAGCTCGAGCTCGACGAGGTCGCGTTCGTGCCCGTCAACCAGCCGCCACACAAGGAGATCGACTCCGACCCGGGAGTGGAGGCGCGCGTCGAGCTCACGCGTCGCGCCACAGCGGGCGACTCGCGCTTCTGGGTGTCACGGGTGGACGCCGACGTCGCCGGTCGGTCCTACACGGTCGATACGCTGCAACGGCTGCATGAGTCCAGTCCGGCGGACGACCTGACGTTCATCATGGGAGGCGACATGGCCTACTCGCTGCCCACGTGGCACGAGCCTGAGGCCGTCCTGTCCCTGGCCACCCTGGGTGTGGCCGAGCGTTCGGGCATCCGCCGCGGCGACATCGTGGAGCACCTCGCCGGCCTCGCCGGCGTCGACCAGATCCGCTTCTTCGACATGCCTCGTCTCGACATCTCCTCCTCGGCCATCCGCCAACGCGTCGCGGCCGGCCGTCCGATCCGTTACCTCGTCCCCGACTCCGTGGCCGAGTTCATCGCCGCCGAAGGGTTGTACGCATGACCGCACCCCGCGCGTCCGCGCCGATCGAGCCGTCCGAGCTCGCCGGGCTCGTCTCGGGCTACGCCTCGGACGTCAAGGCTCAGGACATCGTCGAGCTCGACCTGCGCGGCGTGCTCGGCTACACGGACTACTTCGTGATCGCCACCGGCGGCTCCGACCGCCAGGTCAAGGCCATCCACGACCGCATCCACGAGAACATGAAGAAGGACCACGGCCTGCTCCCGCGGCGGGTCGAGGGCCTGAGCGAGTCCCGCTGGATCCTCATGGACTACCTGGACGTGATCGTCCACGTCTTCACCGCCGAGGCGCGCGAGTACTACCGCCTCGAGCAGCTCTGGGGCGAAGCACCCAAGCGCGTCGTCGAGTAGCGCGGCCGGACCGGCTCAGTTGCCGAGCCGGTGGTACGCGCCGTCCATGAACGGGCCGACCTGCGAGGCCGCGCACGTCTTCCCGCGCAGGGCGTTGAGCGCGCCGGCCGTCGCCGTGCCGTCCGCGCGCCGGAACGTCGGCGGGCGGTAGACCGCCTCGACGCGCGCGGCGGGACACGTCCCGTAGACGTTCCAGTCCTCGGTGAAGTTGCTCACCGTCGTGTCGACCGTCCCGGCGCCGGCCGCAGGCATCCGCAGTGACCCGAGCTCGTAGCGGGCACCGCCCTTGATCTCCGCGTACGCCTGCCACGTCGATCCGGTCGTGCTGGTCGGGGTGAGGCTGCGGACGACGACGCGCAGCGTCTTCCCGCCGATCGCGCTCGGGAACGGGACGACGCAGTACGCGGTCGGATCGCTGCCGCCCTCGCCGCCCAGACCCGTGGAGCAACGGCCGGCCGCCGGAGTGGCGGCGACCGTGGGCGCAGCGCCCTCTCCCTCCGAGACCCGCAGCTCGAAGTCGAGCGTCCGCTGCCCGTCGGGCCCGATTCCCAGATCGACGTACCACCGGTACGGGGACCGCTGACCGTTGACGCGCAGGCTGTTGGCCACCCGCCAGCGGAACCCGCTCCCCGCGCGCGGGAACGCGATGTCCTGCCCGATCGACGTGTACGTGCCCGCGGACGCGGTGAACTCCGTCGCGACCCGCTCCGCCTGTGCCGGGGCGGCCGCGATGCCGCCGATCACACACGCCAATCCCACGGTCTTCGCGAGACCACCAGGTCGTCTGAGCGTTGCAGCAATCCGGAGCATGAGCGACCAAGTACCCGACTTCCGGACCCTCACGCCTCGCTCCGCCTGAAGGCGTCCGCGAGGGCGGCGATCGCCGCTTCCGGCGTCCGGCACCGCACGACCCGATAGCCCATCCCGGCCAGGTGCGCGTCGCGCCGGGCGTCCTCGGCACGGGACGGCGGCCGCAGGTGGCCCGGCCCGTCGAGCTCGATCACCAGGTCGAGGTCGGGCCAGTGAAAGTCCACCTCGACGCCGAGGAACTTGCGGTTGGTGTCCGGTCGCGGGAGCCCGGCCGCGGCCACCGCGCGCCGGAACGCGAGCTCGCCGCGGCTGCGGACACCGGCGCTTCCGGCGAGCCAGTCGTCGATGGCGCACTCGAGCACGTCGAGGTGGCGGTGCCCGGTCGCCCGCGCCATCGCCCGCCGGATCGCGCCGAGATCGAGGATGCCGCGGAACGGCCTCGTGGATGTAGCGCGTGAGCTCCTCGGGGATGAGCCGTCGCTGAGGTCGACGAACACCCGCGGCACGTTGGTCACCGGGATGCCGTCGACCGTCGTGACGTCACGCGAGTCCAGACGCCGCGCGGTGTGGAGCTTGATGCCGGTGATGGCGCGATGTGGGCGCGGCACGAGCACCTCCGGCACGTTGGGCGCCCAGCGGTCGAGCGCGAGGAGCGCAACGGCAGACCGTCGGCACAGCGCTGCGCCTTCGCCGGCAGCGAACACGGCCGCGAGCCAGCGCGCCTCGCGTGAGAGCGCGGTGTGGCCGACCGCGTAGACGTCGCGGTACAGCCGATGGAGCACGCGGCTGCGCGAGATCGCGCTGTTCGACCACCCGAGCGCTCGCAATTGCGCCCCGCGAACGATCCCGTGCTGAGCATTCGCCACGCTGGACAGGGGTGCCCAACGTGAGTTGCGCTCAGCGGGACCAGCGTTGGGCACCCCGAGGCCCGTCACGCCAATCGCGCCCGGGAAACACGAAGGGCCGCCCGGATCGGACGGCCCTTCGTTTCAGTGGAGCTAGCCGGGATCGAACCGGCGACCTCATGACTGCCAGTCATGCGCTCTCCCAGCTGAGCTATAGCCCCATGCAGCTGGTTGCCGGACAACACTTTAGCGAGCGAATCCGCGGCGCGCCACGGAGAACGGGTGCGTCCGGGCGCTAACCTCCGCGCCTCATGGCCGAGCACCGTTACGAGCCGCACGAGATCGAGCGCAAGTGGCAGCAGATCTGGGAGCGGGAGCGCACTTGGGAAGTTCCGAACGACGCCGATGGGGCGCCGCGCTCGTACGTGCTCGAAATGCTGCCGTACCCGTCGGGCGAGCCCCACATGGGGCACCTGAAGAACTACAGCGTCGGTGACGCGGTCGCCCACTTCCGGCGTCGCAACGGCATGCGGGTCCTGCACCCGATGGGCTACGACGCGTTCGGGCTGCCGGCGGAGAACAACGCGATCAAGACCGGCAAGCACCCGCGCGAGGCGACGGAGGAGTCGATCGCCTCCTTCCAGCGCCAGTTCCGGTCCTGGGGCATCTCGATCGACTGGTCGCGCGAGTTCGGCACGCACGAGCCGCGCTACTACCGCTGGACCCAGTGGATCTTCCTGAAGCTGTTCGAGCGCGGGCTGGCCTATCGCAAGGAGGCCGCGGTCAACTGGTGCCCGAAGGACGCGACCGTGCTCGCCAACGAGCAGGTCATCGACGGGCATTGCGAGCGCTGCGGCACGGCCGTCGAGCTGCGCCAGCTCGAGCAGTGGTTCTTCCGCATCACCGACTACGCCGACCGCCTGCTGGACGATCTGGAGACGATCGACTGGCCGGGCCACGTGGTCACGATGCAGCGCAACTGGATCGGCCGCTCCGAGGGCGCTGAGGTGACGTTCACCGAGCCTGACTCCGGCCGCGAGTACCCCGTCTTCACCACCCGCCCGGACACGCTGTTCGGCGCGACGTTCTTCGTCATGGCGCCCGAGCACCCGGACGTGCTGCGCCTGGCCGCCGGCACCGAGCACGAGCAGGCGGTGCGCGACTACGTCAACACGGTGCTGACGGAGTCCAAGGAGGAGCGCGCGGACACCGAGCGCAAGAAGACCGGCGTGGCGCTCGGCCGCAGCGTCATCAACCCGGTCAACGGTGAGCGCATCCCGATGTACGTCGCCGACTACGTGCTGATGGAGTACGGCACGGGCGCGATCATGGCCGTCCCGGGCCACGACGAGCGCGACTTCGACTTCGCGACCGAGTTCGACCTGCCGATCCGCCGCGTCGTCGAGGGAGGCGCGGAGCTGCCGTACCCCGGCAACGGCACGCTGGTCAACTCCGCGCCCGAGTTCGACGGGATGCACAACCGCGAGGCGCTGGAGAAGATCGTCGACTGGCTCGACCGCGAGGGCAAGGGCCACCGCTCGATCAACTACCGCCTGCGCGACTGGCTGCTGTCCCGCCAGCGCTACTGGGGCTGCCCGATCCCGATCGTCTATTGCGACGAGCACGGCATGGTGCCCGTGCCCGACGACCAGCTGCCGGTCGAACTGCCCGACATCCAGGACTACGCGCCGCAGGGCAAGTCCCCGCTGGCCGCGGCCGAGGACTGGGTCAACACGACCTGCCCGGTGTGCGGCGGGCCCGCGCGCCGCGAGACCGACACGATGGACACGTTCGTCGATTCGTCCTGGTACTACCTGCGCTACTGCGACGCCAACAACGACGACGCGGCGTGGGACAAGAAGGTCCTCGACAGCTGGATGCCGGTCGACCAGTACGTCGGCGGTGTCGAGCACGCGATCCTGCACCTGATGTACGCGCGCTTCTTCGTGAAGGCGCTGGCCGACCTCGGCCTGATGGAGGCGCAAGAGCCCTTCAAGGCGCTCTTCACGCAGGGGATGATCACGCGCGACGGCGCGAAGATGTCCAAGTCCAAGGGCAACATGATCAGCCCGGCGCCGTACGTCGAGCGCTACGGGGCCGACACCGCGCGCTCGTACATCCTCTTCATCGGCCCGCCCGACCAGGACGCCGACTGGAACGACGAGGGCGTCGAGGGCGTGCACCGCTTCCTCGCGCGCCTGTGGCGCCTGGGGGAGGACGTGGCCGAGCAGACGGGCCAGCAGGCGCTGCTGGGCCCGCTGGAGGCGCCCGAGGGCGACGACCTGGCGCTGATGCGCAAGGCGCACTGGGCGATCGACAAGGTCACCAACGACATGGCCGGCCGCTTCGCGTTCAACACCGCGATCGCGGCCGTGATGGAGCTCATCAACGAGGCCTACCGCCGGCGCGAGAGCGTCAGCTCGGGCACGCTGCACTTCGCGACCGCCACGGCGGCCTCGCTGATCTTCCCGTTCGCGCCGCACACGGCCGCGGAGGTGTACGAGCTGCTCACGGGCGACCGCGTGTGGGAGACGCCGTGGCCGGACGCCGACCTGTCGCTGCTCGAGCAGGACGTCGTCGAGGTCGTCGTGCAGGTCAACGGCAAGCTGCGCGACCGCGTGGAGGCCCCGACGAACGCGACCCGCGAGGAGCTGGAGGCACTCGCGCGCGAGCGACCGAACGTCGTGGCTCATATCGATGGCAAGCAGCTCGTGAAGGTCATCGTGGTCCCCTCGAAGCTCGTGAACTTCGTGGTGCGCTGAAGTCTGCGGCCGCGCGGCGCCGTCTTGGGGTGCCGCGCGTCTTAATTGGCAAAGTCGCGCGTGTTTTGGTGCAAAGCACGTGCTGATCCGTGACGACCTGCCACCTAAGTTGCCGGCATGCCCGCCCAAGACCCCCGCCGGCTGGCCGCCTGGGTCGCCGCCGGCCTGATCCTGGCGCTCCTCGCCGCCTGGTACCTGGCCCGCTCGCGCCCCACCGCGGACGCCGCTGCCGAGCCTGCCGTCGCCACCATCGCCGCCGCCGGCCAAGCCACGCCGAGCGGCGGCCGCGCCGCCGCGGGAACGCCGGTGGTCGTCGACGTCTCCGGCGCCGTGCGCAAGCCCGGCGTCTACCGCCTCACGAGCGAGGACCGCGTCGAGGACGCCCTCGAGCGCGCGGGCGGCCCGACCCGGCGCGCCGACCTCTCGACCGTCAACCGCGCCGCCAAGCTCGAGGACGGCCGCCAGATCCTCGTCCCGGCCCGCGGCCAGACCGCCGCCGCCGCGCCCGCGGGCACATCCGGCTCAGCCACAGGCGCCGCGGCCCCGGCGTCCGGTCCGGTGAACCTGAACACCGCGACGCTCGAGCAGCTCGAGACCCTCGACGGCGTCGGCCCCGCCACGGCTCAGAAGATTCTCGACTACCGCGAGCAGAACGGCGGCTTCAAATCCGTCGACGAGCTCGACCAGGTCTCCGGCATCGGCGAGAAGCGCCTCGCCGCCCTCCGCGACCACGTCGGCGTCTGAGGCCCGGTGCGCCGCGAGGACGACAGTGGGGCGCCGCGCGGCGCGGCTGGCTGGCCGGCGGCCGCGCGCGACAGCGCAGCGTCGACCGGCGCGGGGTCGCGCGGCGATGGCGGTCGGTCCGCCGCGGCGTGGGCCGGCGCGGGTTCGCGTC
>NZ_JAPCID010000072.1 GCF_027587175.1 Solirubrobacter deserti | reverse complement strand
AGCGCCACCGCCGCAACGCGGCGCGCTCGCGCGCCGCGCGGCAGCGGGCCGCGGCCCCGACGGCGACGGCCCCGCCCGCCGTCGTGCCGTCGCCTACCGCCCCGCCCGCTGTCGCGCCGTCGGCCACGCCCCGGCCCGGCGTCGCTTCACCCGCGGCGCCGCCGAGCCGGGCGCCGCGGGACCGCGACGGCGCGGGCGAGTTCGAGTTGCGCTGACCCGGCTCACCCGTCACCTGCGCGCGTACCGCGCAAGAAGGTCACGAGCTCGGTGCGCGAGCGCAGGCCGAGCTTCGCCAAGACCTGGTTCATGTGCGTCTTGACCGTGGGAATGCTCACGAACAGCGCACGCGCGATCTCGGCGTTGGTGGCGCCGGCCGCGGCGAGCCGGGCCACCTCGATCTGGCGCGGCGTCAGGCCGGAGGCGAGCAGCGGCTCCGTCGCCGCCGGCTCGACCGCGCGCCCGCCGTAGGCCAGCGCAAGCTCGAGGAACGGCTGCACGCGACGCAGCAGCACGCTCTCCGCCTGCGTCAACGGCGGATCGTCGCGGCGGCGAAAGAGCAGCATCGCACCGGCGATCCTCCCGCCGTCGCGGAAGAACACCGACACTTGGGTGCCCACGCCGTGGGCGGCCAGGAACGCGCCGTATGACGACCGCGCGAGGGCGTCCTGGCCGCCGACGTCCGCCGGGCCGACGACCGTTGCCGCGCCGCGGTTCCAGCGCGAGGGCGCGAACGGGTCGAACGTCCGGGCCCGGCTCAAGTACTCGGGACGCAGCCGCGTGAGGTCGAGTCGTCCTTGCGGGCCGTCGACCTTTGCGACCACCGGCCCGGCGGTGAACAGCTCCAGACGCCGGTCCACCGGCGACAGGACGGCTGCTGCCGGCACCACAGTCGTGATCCAGTCCAGTGCGTACCACGCGAGCCGCTCGTCGTCGCCCCAGGCGTCGCCGCCGAGCCGCCGCGAGTAGCCACTGCAGTAGCGGTCGGCGCTCTTAGGCGACGCGATCACGCCGACGAGGTGGCGCGTCGTTGGCGTCGAGCGGGTTCAGGGTGCTGCGCCTGGTGTGGCAATGACGTCCTCCGCGACGGGGTTTGCGGTGCACCCCTTCGTCGGATCGGACGGCGTTTCACCCCCCCACGAGTTTGCGCTCGGCCGGGTGGCGCTCGTTGCGGCGGCCACGGCACGGGCGGCCGCGACCGGCAGCCGGTCAGGTCGTCGCCAAGGGCGGCTCGGCGGCGACGGCGGACGCCTCGGGGTCCACCGGCGCCGCGCCGGTGAACAGGTACCCGTGCAGCAGCGCGCCGCCGACCGCGCCGACGATCGGCGCGACGATGAACAGCCACAGCTGCTCCAGCGCCCACCCCCCGACGAATACGGCCGGTCCGAGGCTGCGCGCAGGGTTGACCGACGTGTTGTCGATCGGGATGCCGACGAGGTGGATCAGCGTGAGCACGAGGCCGATCGGGATGCCGGCGAACGCGACGTTGGCCATCCGATCGGTCGCCGAGAGGACCGTGAACACCAGCAGTCCGGTGAGCACGATCTCGGCGAGCAACGCCGCAAGGAGCGGATAGTTGGACGGTGAGTGGTCGCCGAAGCCGTTCGCGCCGAAGCCTTGCTCGGAAAGGTCGTAGGCGCTGTCAGGAGCCTTGACGATGATGAGCAGCAGCAGCGCCGCGGCGACGGCTCCGAGCACCTGCCCGACGAAGTAGCCGACCGTCTCGCGCCAGGTGATGCGGCGAGAGACGGCGAGGCCGATCGTCACCGCCGGGTTGATGTGGCAGCCGGAGATCGGGCCGATCGCGTACGCCATAGCCAGCAGCGATAGACCGAAGGCGAAGGCGACGCCGAGTGCGCCGATCACCTCCCCGGCGATCACAGCAGAGCCCACGCCGCCAAAGACGAGGACGAACGTGCCGACGAACTCGGCGGCAGTGATACGGCGCGGGTGCATCGAGTCTCCTGTGGGGTCGTATCCGGCCGGCAGTGCGCCGACGTCCCGGAACCCTCCCTTCGCCTGCTCGCGCGCACAAGCGCTGCCCGGCCACATCCACCGAAGGTCGCACTCGGCCCGGCCGGCCCGACGCCTGGTCCGTCGGTCTGCGACCTCGGGTGGAGCTTCAGCCTCGGCGCTTGCCCGGCCGGCGGACCGCGATGAGACTTCGCCGCCTCGGAGATGCCGACATCGACCCGCAGGCGCGACACACGAACCGCTCGCCCGCGCAGGCGCCACACCTGGGATCCGGGGTTCGTCGCCGGCATCGTGCTGACGTACCTCGTCGTCGTCGCCGGGTTTTTCGGCTGCGGCTACCTCCTGGCTCGCCTCTTGCTCTAGCACCGAACCCGATGCGGGCACCGGTTCACCGCGTCACCGGGCTTGACGGAATCTGTGTGCGGTGAGCGGCGTGCTGCATGCCGCCTTTGCGCGCGCGAAACAGCATGCGCCGGCCCGGACGGCGCACATCACGCTCGCGGCGGGCGAGGCGCCGTGCGCGATCCTGATGCTCGGGAGCCCTGATCCCGCCCGCAGGGTCGAGTGGATCGCGGACGAGCTCGCCGCCGCCCACGGGGCGAGCGTTCCGCACACGATCAGCGACGGCTCCGCAGTCTACGGCGACGTGCAGGCGATGCGCGTCCCCGCGCCCTTTCCCGTTCGGCCGCGCGTGAAGCCGGCCTCGCTACGCTCAACCGCATGATCAGGGTCGACTTCGCAATCGCCGGCTGATGGGGCGCTTGGACAAGCTGCTCGGCCGCCGCGAGCAGATCGACTGGGAGCAGCTGCGCCGGGTCGTGCTCCGGCGCGACGACGCCTACGAGGGCTTCGAGCGCGAGAGCTTCGGCGACGAGGTCCCGCAGGATGTCGCGGAGCGCGGTCGTGAGCTGCTGGCCGCGGACGACATCGACGGCGTCCGTGAGCTGCTGATCGACCTCTCGCGCCAGGGCAACGACAACTACGACTACGTCGCGCTCGGCGATCAGCGCGGCGGGTGGTGGGAGTTCCGGGGCTTCGACGTCGCCGACAAGAAGGGCAAGTCCGCGCTGCTGCACCGCAGCCTGCACGACCTCGACGACCGCCTCAGCCCGCACGGGCTGTTCTGGAACCACGAGGACGCGCAGGCGTTCATGCAGGCCGCCAAGGGCGTGGCGATCGTCCCGGTGTTCCGGTTCCGGCGCTCGGGTCTCGCGGCCGGGCAGTCCGTCTGGTACTCGATCGGCAACGAGCACAACCCCGGCAACCCGTTCGGGCGCATCGAGCTGATCATCGACGAGGACAACCACGCGAAGCTCGAGCTGCACTTCGTGGGCGCCAGCTCGGAGTGGACGGGCGACGTCGCCCCCGGGCTGACCGACGAGATCAAGGCGGCGTTCGCTCGCGGGGGCTTTCCGCACCGCCCGCGGCACATGCTGCCCGCGGGCGCGACGGTGCGCGAGGTGGAGCTCGTGGTCGACGACAAGCCCGACTACCTGATGATCTACGACCGGCTCGGCATGGAGGTCGACGGCTACAAGGACGGGTTCGCGATGCTCGAGGCGATCGCGGTCCAGCTCAGCGAAGGCGCCTACAAGGGCGGCGAGGACTCGCTGCCCCCGTCGGTGTCGAACATCCAGCGCACCCGGTGAGCGAAGCGGCCCGCTGGTACCGACCTGACGGGCTCAGCGGCGTCGAGGCGCTGCACGCGAACTTCGAGCGCCACGCGTACCGCCCGCACAGCCACCCGACGTGGACGATCGCGGTGATGGAGCGCGGCGCGGCGGCCTTCCAGGTCGACGCGCGCCGGGAGCGGGCCGACGACGGCGAGTGCTTCGTGCTGGAACCCGAGGCCGTGCACACGGGCGTGCCGGCGGTGCCCGAGGGCTGGGCGTACAAGGTGCTCTACCTGGAGCCGGAGCTGCTGTCGGCGTGGGACGAGCAGGACGCGGCCGCGCCGCGCGCCGCCCGCTGGGTCGTGTTCAAGGACGCGGCGCTCCGGGCCGCGATGCTGCGCGCGCACCGCGCGCTGGCCGAGGAGCCGGCGGGCCTGCAGCGCGACGAGGCCGTCCTGCAGGCGGTCGAGACGCTCAAGCCGCACCTGCGGCCCGGCCCGCCGCCGGCGCGCGACCGCGTCGAACACGCCGCCGTCCGGCGCGCCGTGCAGCACCTGCGCGAACGCTGGGACGAGCCCGTCCCGCTGGCCGAGCTCGCGCGCGTCGCGCAGCTGAGCCGGTTCGAGCTCGTGCGGCGCTTCACCGCGCAGGTCGGCCTGCCGCCGCACGCGTTCCAGACCGACCTGCGCGTCAAGGCCGCCCGCGACCTCCTCACCCGCGGGCACACGCCCGCGCAGGTCGCGCTCACCTGCGGCTTCGCCGACCAGGCGCACCTCACGCGCACGTTCCGGCGCACGGTCGGGATCACGCCCGCCCGCTACGCGAGCGCAAGAACGTTCAAGACGGCCGCGTCCTGAGGCGCGAAGCTGCCCAGCCGATGGGCGTCACCGACTTTCCGACCAAGATCGCCGTCGTCGTGCGCGACGACCTCGCCACCTGGCAGCGGCTCAACGTCACCGCGTTCCTGATGAGCGGGATCATCGCCACGGGCAACGAGCAGACCGTCGGGCCGAACTATGAGGACGCGGACGGCGTCCAGTACCTCCCGATGCTGCGCCAGCCCGTGCTCGTGTTCGAGGGCAGCGCCGACGCGCTGACCAAGACCCACCGGCGCGCGCTGGAGCGTGAGGCCGACATGGCGATCTACACGCGCGAGCTGTTCAGCACCGGCCACGACGACGACAACCGCGCCGCGGTCAAGGCCGTCGCCACCGACGACCTCGACCTCGTCGGCGTCGCGATCCGTGCGCCGCACCGCCAGGCCGATCAGATCCTGCGCGGCCTCAAGCGGCACCCATAGCCGCGACGGACACCGGCTGCCACTCGCGCCAGGTCTCCAGCCGCTCGGCGTAGGCGGCCTCGGCCTGCGGCAACGAGCCGCGCCCGAGGAAGATCCGCCGCGGCGGCTCCTGCGCGTCGACGACCTTGAGGATCGCCTCGCGCGTCGCGCGCGGGTCGCCGAGCTCCCACACCAGGTTCTCGGGGCGCACGGGGTCGTACGCGGGGATGCGCGCGCTCTGCACGCCGGCGTCGAGCCAGCCCGTCCCGAACGGGCCGGGTTCGACCAGCGTGACCTTGATGCCGAGCCCGGCGACCTCCTGCGCGAGCGACTCGGTGAGCCCTTCCACCGCCCACTTGGACGCGTGGTAGGCGCCGATGCCGGGGTACGCGATGATGCCGCCCTCGCTCGTGTTCTGGAGGATGTGGCCGGCGCCCTGGGCGCGCATGATCGGCAGTGCCGCCTGCGTCACCCACAGCGTCCCGTAGAAGTTCGTCTCCATCTGCGCGCGCACCTCGGCCTCGGTGAGCTCCTCGACCATGCCGAAGTGCCCGTAGCCGGCGTTGTTGACGACAACGTCGAGCGACCCGAACGTGTCGGCCGCCTCCTGGACGACCGCGAACGCGCGCTCGCGGTCGGTGACGTCGAGCTCGAGCGCGAGCAGGCGCTCAGCGTGCTGGTCGCGCAGATCGTCGAGCCGCTCGAGCCCGCTGCGTCCCGTGGCCGCGACGCGATCGCCGCGCTCGAGGGCCGCTTCGGTCCATTCGCGGCCGAGTCCCGCCGCCGCTCCGGTGATCAACCAAGTCTTCATGCCTTCGACCGTACGACCGATCTGCTATCGAACAAGCGATGATCTCGCATCGAAGCCATCGCAAACGCGCATGGCTGAGCTGACCCTTGTCGGGATGCGGATCGTCCGCGAGGTGGCGGCCCGCGGCTCGCTCACCGGCGCCGCCCGCGCGCTCGGATACACGCAGTCCGCGATCTCGCGCCAGGTCGCGCTGATGGAGGCGGCGGCCGGCGCGCCGCTGTTCGAGCGTCTGCCGCGCGGCGTGCGGCCCACCGCCCGCGGCCGCGCACTGCTCGCGCACCTCCACCCGATCCTCGACCGCGTCGACGCCGCCGCGCTCGCGCTCACCCAGCTCGAGGAGACGCTCACGGACCGGCTCACGCTCGGCGCGTTCCCGACCGCGCTGAGCACGCTCGTCCCCCGGGCGCTGAAGCGCATGCAGCAAGAGCACCCGGCGATCAGCGTCCGCCTGCGCGAGGGCGGGAGCGCGGCGCAGCTGCGGCGGCTGCGGGCCGAGCGCGTCGACGTCGCGGTGATCGCGGCCGGCGCCAGCGCCGAGTACGACCTCGAAGGCCTCACCCACGACGCGCTCTACCGCGGCGCGATGATGCTCGTCGTGGGCGCCCAGCACCCGTTCGCCGGCCGCTCGTGGGTGAACGTCGGCGACCTCTACGGCCAGACGTGGATCGTCGGCGAGGCCACCGCCGAAGGCCCGCAGTTCGGTGTGTGGCCGACGCTGCAGGAGGACGCGACCGTCGCCTACGCGCTGCGCGACTGGCCGGCGCGCCTCGGCCTGGTGGCCGCCGGGCTCGGCGTCGCGGTCATCCCTTCACTGCTCGCGGACGCGCTCCCGCCCGGCCTGCACGCGATCAACGTCGACGACCCGCGCCCGGTGCGGCGCGAGGTTCTGGCCGTCACCCGCCCGGACCGCTCCGCGGCGACCCAGGCGCTCGTCGACGCGCTGGCTCAGGCGAGCCGGCGCTGAAGATCCTGGACGGCCGCGACCCATTCCGGATCGAGCGTGCCGTCCTCGCCCACAGGTCGTACAGCTCGGACTCCTCGGCGATCCAGTCCGCCGCGGTGTCGTTCTCGAAGTTGCCGGCTCCCCAGGCGCCCACGGGCCTAGATTGCGTCGATCGCCTCGCGCGCAAACGACCGCAGCGCCGACAGCCGCTCGTGCGGGCGCAGGGAGCGCGCGTATTCGTGCGCGTCGGCCTCGCCCGTGATGCGGAGCAGCTTCTTGGTGCGCGCGGTCGCCGAGTGGTGCAGGAACGCGCCGAGCACGAACGCGTCCACCTCGGCGTCCGACGGGCCGTCCCGGAACTCCGGGGTGGGCGTCGGCTCGCCGCCGGACTCCTCCGTCCAGTCCTCGTCGCGCTCCTCGCGCGGGACCGGCTTGGACGCCTCGCGCCGCGCGGCGTCCAAGCGGGCCGAGACCTCCTCGTAGTTCTCCGGCGGCGGCGGGACGTAGCCCGCGCCGAACTTCAGCTCGGTCGCGCTGATGTCCCCGGCGGTGTGCGCCTCCACGAGCTCCTGCGCCTTGGCCTCGGTCACGGCCCCGCGCGCGACCTGGCGGCGCACGAAGTCGGCCGTCGTGAACGACAGGTCCCCGCGCTCGACGCGAGCGAGGATCGTGTCCGGCAGCTCGAGCAGCTTCAGCGACTTGCGCGTCCAGTCCACGGGCGCGCCCACGATCCGCGACACCTCTGCGGCGGTGAGCGACTCGTCCTCCTTCATGATCAGCCGCACGGCACGGGCGAACTGGACGGGCTCGGGCTTGCTCTGGTGGAAGTTCTCGGCGAACTGCATCGTCAGCGCCTCACGCGTGGAGACGCCGTCGACGAGCGTGAAGCGCCACTCCCGCGGCTCTTCCGCCTGGTCGAGCAGCTTCATGGCCGCGAACCGGCGCTGGCCGGCGAGCAGCTCGTACGGCTGCTCTTCGTCCTCGGTCGCGCGCACGAGCGGCGGGTGCAGGAGCCCGGTCTCGCGGATCGAGACCGCGAGCTCGTGGATGGCCTCCAGCGGACCCGTGCGCATGTTCGTCATCGTGCGCACCTGCGCGAGCGGCGCCGTGATGGCGCTGTGCGCCTTGGTCGCGGTCTCGTCCAGGGGCGGGCGGCGAAGGTCCTCGCGGCGCGACTCCTCCTCCGCCTCGCGCATCTGCGCGACCTGTTCCTCGGCCTCTTGAAGCTTGTCGACTGACATCGGACGCGCCAGATAAGCAGACGCGCCGGAGGGAACTCAGCGCCTCACGACGACTCGTGCGGTCTTTCCGGCCACCCCGTCCGCGCGCAGCCCGACGACCGTCACGCGGCCCGTCACGCCCTTGGCCACGCCCGGCACCCGCAGCCGGCGCGTGCGCCCGGAGACGCGCTCCACCAACCCGATCCCGTTGGAGAGCTGCACGCGCACCTCCTGCCGCGCGGCGCCGCGCCCCGGCACCCACGTCAGCCGCAGCGCGCCCGCCCGCTTGGCCGCCTTCAGCCGCCGCGCGATACCCGGCTTCGCGGGCCGCGGCAGCGTGAACGAGCCGAGCGTGAACTGGTCGGAAGCCAGCCCGTCGAGCTCGCCGACGGCGATGACCGTCCGCCGGCCGCCGCGCACCGCCGCCGGCTTCCAGCGCAGCGTCCCGGACGCCCCGCGCGCCACGCCCAGGCGCCGGAACACGCCGTCGCCCTGCTCGTAGAAGCTCACGACCTGGCCGGAGCCGCCGGACTGCTTCCAGCGCAGCTCGCCGCGCTCGACCCGGCCCGTCACCTTCAGGGCCGGCGCGTCGCGCGCCACCTGCACGCCCGTCACGCCCGGCGAGCCCGGCGCGAGTTCCAGCGCCCACGCGCCCGCGGGCGGCCGCGCGATCATGAACGTCTGGCGCTTGAGGGCGGGCTCGCCGACCGACACGCCCGTGGCCGAGCTCACCACGCCCGACGCCGCGCCCGCGTACCGGAGCCCGTTCGGCCCGACCAGCGTCACGACCGGCACGCCGGCATCGCCCGTGACGATCACGTTGAGCTGCCTGAGGCCCGCGCCGACCTGGATCGGTCCGCCCGCTTGCGCCGCCTGCGCCACCTCGTACGGCTTCGTCTTGCACAGCAGCGGCTTGAGGTCGGGCAGTGCGTCGCCCCAGAAGATCCCGGCGCCCGCGCTGATGGGCGGGAACTTGAAGTCGGCGCAGGCGGCCATGCCCTTGGAGGAGACGACCGCGGTCGCGCTCGCCGACAGCGCGCCCAGGCACGCGCGGCCTTCGCCCTTGGCGTTCATCTTCAAGCCGCCGGACACGTCCACGAAGCCCTTGACCGAAGCCTCCGCGCCCGCGATCCCGCCGTCGCAGGACCCGATCTTCGCGTCCGCGCCGAAGTCGATCACGCCCTTGTGCGTGTACTGGAAGAAGCCGCCGCCGACCCGCGTCCCCAGCACGTACACGGGTCCCTCCGCCCGCAGGGAGAACGGCGAGGCCAGGCGCAGCTTGAGGATCCCGAAGTCGTCATAGGGGCGCCCGACGCTGATGATCGGCGTGTCGGTCGGCGACGCACCGCCCGCGACGATCACCTTCCCGGTGATCTGCAGCGGCTTGACCTCCAGGTCGAGCCCGGCGTAGCGCAGGTACACGAGCGGCGGGTACAGCTCCCGCCCGGGCGCGTCGAACTTGGCCGCGATCGCGAGCTTGTCCAGCGTCCCGTTCACGAGCCGGATCTCGCCCTCGAAGTCGGTCCCGGACCCCTCGAGCACGGAGGGCTGGAACTTGAGCTTGCCGGTCCACGTGGGCGGGTCGCTCGTGTACTCCAGGTCGAGGTCGTGGAAGCCGAGCCCGAGCTCGTCGATGTGCGACTTCAGGCCCTGCAGCTGCAGCCCGGTGAAGTTGTCCGAGCGGAAGTCCAGCTGCGCGGTGACGCCGTCGAAGGGCGCGGGCAGGCGCAGGAAACCGGTCAGCAACGCCTTGCCGTCGGTGAGCTTGAGCGTCGCGTCGCCCGTGATCTTCAGGCCGAGCAGCTCGCCGCCGAAGCCGCCGGCGTCGAGATCGATCGCGCCGCCGGGCCGCGTCCACGTGCCCGAGGCCGGGAACGTCCAGTCGAGCTTGGCCTTGCCCAGCTTGATCACGCCCATCGCGACCGACGCGCTCGAGACGGCGAGCGTTCGCTTGGCGGTGTCGACCGTGACGGTCTTGCCGCCCGGGTCGACGGTGATCCCGTTGACCAGGAACGGCTGCGTCGTCGTCAGCTTCGAGCCCGTCGTCTTCTTGAAGCAGCCCGTGGCGAGCAGCTTCGCGACGCCGAGCGCCGGCTGCTTGACGCACGACGGGTCCACCGGCGGCGGCTGGACGGGTGGCGGCGGCGTGTCGGGCGGCGGCGGATCGGGCGGGAAGGCGCTGCCCGGCCCGCCGATCGCGCCGAGCCAGACCTCGTCGTCGTCGGTCGAGCCGTCGCCGGCGTCACGCGTCCACGCCGCCACGCCGGCCCCTCCGGACCCCGCCGCGAGCGCCGGCACCGCGTTCGACATGCCCTGGTCGAGCACGATGCCGTTCTTCGGCCACGCCTCGCCGGTCGCGGACGCGCTGTAGACGAGCGCCGCGGAGGCGGCACCGCGGTACTTCGGGCTGCCCGAGCGCCACAGCGCGTGCACGTTGGACGCGCTGTCCAGAAACGCCCACACGTCACGCGTCTCGTCGTCCTCGTTGACGACGACCGGCGCGCCGAACGCGTCGGACGCATGGTCGTAGCGACGCACGTTGATCCGCCAGTCCGTGCCCGCGACGTACTGGTAGGAGACCAGCGCGGGCGCGGCGAGGGCATTGGCGGCGAGGTCGATCGTCGGGCCGACGTCACCGAGCGTCTTGGCCGCCCGCCAGTTCGCGACGTTGCGCACGTCGCCCGCGCCGCTGTGGGACTGGTAGGCGGTGATCCCGGTGCCCGTGCTGCGGGAGACGACGACCGGCGAGGCCGTGGTCGCGAGCCCGACGTCGGCCTCGTAGGAGCCCGGGACGATCAGGTCCACCGCACCCTGGCTGACGCCCGGCGAGTTCGTGGTGCCGAACGTCAACCGCGCGCCGGTCGGTGTGCCGACCTGGGTGAGCCAACCGACCTGGAACTCGCCCGGCCCGAAGATCGTGCCCTGGTGCGAGTTTCCCGGGACGGTGTTGGTGATCCGCTTCGGCGCCGCCCACGTCCCGCCGCTGAGCACGACGTCCCACAGGCCCGGCGTGCCGAAGTCGCCGCCCGCGAACCAGACCGAGACGAGCACGTGCACCGCGCCGGCCGGCGCACGCACGATGTCGATGTCGCCGCCCGCGCTCGACCACGTGCGCGTCGCGGCGCACGCCTCCGTCCCCGGGGCGACCCGGCAGTACGTGATCGTGTTGCCGCTGCGCCAGAGGACATGCGCGGTCCCGTCGGGGTCCGCGACCGCGTGCACGTTGCCGCCCGTGCCGACGCGCGTCTTGGCCCCGGCCACGCCGCACCAGACCAGCAGCAGCACCATGCACGCGATCAGGCTCCGCAAAGCGAAGCGGACTGTACTCCTTAAGCGCGCGCCGCTCGCCAGAACGTGTAGACGGCCGTGTACGGGACCTCGGCGACCTTGCCGGCGGTCGCCGCCGTGCACTTGGACGCGGCCGGCGCGACGCCGCCCGTGGTCGCCAGGCGCTGGATGTAGGACGTCTTGCCGAGGTGGCCCGGCGCCGTGGGGGTGGCCTTCAGCAGCAGGTGCGGGATCGCGCCCACGGGGCTCGGCTCCTCGGCCACCTTCGCCCCGACGACCGTGCTGCCGTCGCGAGCCTCCCACGTCGGGCCGGCGTAGTGGTCGATGCGGCCGTTGAGGCTGTAGACCGTCGCACGCGGGCCGGTGAAGGCCCAGGCCGTGCCGTCGCACTTGTAGGTCTGCACACCGAGCGCGAACCCGGCGTCGAACGGCACATGACCGGCCGGCGGGTTCACGTCGGACTGGGCCGCGGCGGGGGCGGCCAGGGCGAGGGTCAGCAGAGCTGCGGTGGGGAGGATGCGCATGGCGGGGCAGCTTGGAGGCTGCGCCCGCCCGTGTCACTCGGGTCGACGCCCTTAACTTTCGTTCTCGATCACCGAGAGGATGTTCCCGGCGGGATCGCGGAACCACGCGATCGGCGGGCCGGCGTTGCGCGCGATCCCGCGCTCGTCCTGCTCGAAGCCGTCGTAGATCTCCATGTCCACGCCGCGCTCGAGCAGCTCGTCGACCGTCGCCTCGATGTCGTCGACCCCGAAGTTGAGGATCGTGTAGGTGGCCGGCTCGTGGTTCGGCTTGGGATAGATGAGCGTGTCGCGCCCGCCGGCGAGGTGCAGGATCAGCATCCCGTTGTCCTCGCTGGTCTCGATGCCGAGCGTGTCGGCATAGAACGCGCGCGCGGCCTCGATGTCGGGGGCCGAGAAGCCGCTGAAGGCCTTCGTGTCCTTGAACATGTGGATTAAGACCGTGCCACGTCCGGCAATTCATCGGGCAGCCCGAAGGCGCTGAAGAGCGAGGAGTCGAAGGTGGTGATCTCGGCGATCTCGCCGTCGGCGACCCGGAGCACGTCGAACTTGAACGCGCGGAAGACCGTGTCGCCCGGGCGGCGCAGGTAGGAGGCGGCGCAGGGCATCCGGTTCGCGCGCGTCTCCACCAGCCGCCACTCGCCCATCTCGCGCGCGCTGGCGATCAGCGGGCGCAGCGCCTGCCGGCCCACGTACTCGCCCGGGTTCGGCGGCATCGTGACCCGGATGTCCTCGCGCATGAGCTGTGCCGCGGCCTCGTAGTCGCCGCTCTCGTGGTGCTCGATGAACCCGCGCAGCAGCTGCTGCTCGGGCTCGCTGAGCTCGACGCGCGCCTCCGGGCGCTCGGGCAGCCGCTCCTTGAGCGTCGCCCGCGCCCGCTGCAGCGCGCTGTTGGCCGCCTGCACGCTCAGGTCGAGGATCTCGGCCGTCTCCGCCGCCGACCACTCGAGCACGTCGCGCAGCACCAGCACCGCGCGCTGGCGCGCCGGCAACAGCTGGATGACGGCCATGTACGTGAGCTCGATCGTCTCGCGCGCGACGACGACCGCGTCCGGCTCGTGCTCGCTGGGCGCGACCTCGTCCAGCAGCCGGTCCGGGTACGGCTGCAGCCACGGGATCTCGCCCTGCGCGGGTGCGCGCCGCTTCTTCGCGCGCAGGGCGTCCAGGCACGTGTTGGTGGCGATCTTGTACAGCCACGCGCGCAGGCCTTCACCGCCGGAAAAGCCCTCGCGCGCCTTCCACGCGCGCAGGAAGGCGTCCTGGAGCGCGTCCTCGGCCTCTTCGAAGGAGCCGAGCATCCGGTAACAGTGCACGTGCAGCTCACGCCGGTGGGCGTCGAGCGCGCGGTTGAACGTGATCTCGTCGAGGCTCATGGCGGTCAAACGACGTGACCGCCGGAAACTAACCGGTCGGCGTCGCCGTCGCCGCCGGCGTCTCGACCGGTGCCGGAGGCGTCGGCGTCGGCTCGGGCGGCGGCGGCGTCGCGGCCGGGGGAGCGGGCGTGGGGGTCGCGACGGGCGTGGGGGCCGGCGTCGGGGTCCGCTTGGGCTTGACGACGCCCGGCCCGGACTCGCCGCTGCCCGCCATCACGACCTGCGGCCGCTTCTTGTGCCGCATCCACTCGGGCACCTGCTGCCGGTCGGCCTTCTTCTTCTTCTTCGCCGCGGCCGTCGGGTTCGCCGTCGGCGTCCACACCGGGGTCGCCTGCGCCACGACGACCGTCGCGGTCGGCGTGGGCGTCGCCCTGGGCTTGGCGCGCTTCTTCTTCTTGGCGAGCTTCGCCTTCATCGGCGTCGGCGTCGCGGTCTGGACCACCAGCGGCACCGCGACCGTCACCGTCGGCGCCGCCACCGCGCCCGTGCCGACCGCGGTCAGGCACGCGGCCGTGCACATCTTCGCAGCGGTCGCGTGCATCTCCCACGCGGGGTTGAACGCGATCAGGTCGCGCAACTTGTCGCGGATGCCCGCCGTGCGCACGATCAGGCCGAACGGGATCAGCAGCGCCACGCGGCGGCGGCGCCGGATCGCGCGGTGCGCCCGCGCGCAGGCACGGCAGCCGTCGAGGTGCAGCGTCACCGTGCCCGAGAGCCGCACGCCGCGCAGCGCCGCCGCCTCCATCTCCAGGCGCACGTCGCCGCAGTCCATGTCCGCCGCCGCGAGCCGGTGCGTGAGCGTACGGCGCGAGCGGGCCACCAGCGACTTGGCCGTGTCGGCGCCGACGTCGAGCGCGTGCCCGATCTCTTCCAGCGAGCGCCCCTCGAGCGCGCTGAGCTTCAGCGCGGTGCGCTGGCGCTCGGGCAGCTCGCACATCGCGCTCACCACGCGGTCGAGCTCGTGCGCCTGCATCGCGCGCGCCTCGGGATCGTCGGACACCTTCGCCGCGACGCCCGCGTCGAGCGGCAGCGCGTCGCGCTCGCGCCGGGCGATGTCCAGCGCTCGCCGCCACGCGATCGTGGACAGCCACGCGCGCACGTCGGCCGGGCGCGTGCCGGCGATCAGCGCCCGGTGCGCGGCGAGCAGCGCCTCCTGCACCGCATCCTCGGCCAGCTCAGGCCGGAAGCGCCGCGCGACGTAGCGCAGCAGTGGTTTCTGGTGGCGTTCCACGAGCTCGTCGAAAGCCCGCTCGTCGCCGCCGCCCGCGCGTTCGGCGAGCCGTCGGTCGTGCTCACGGTCGTCTGACATCCACACGGCTGACGCTCGATCTCAGGAGATGTGTCGCAGGTTCGGAAAACTTTTGATGACGCGACACCGGGCGGCGGCGCGACCGACGTGGAAGGTATGCGAATCCCCACTCTCTCCGCCATCGCGCTAGCCGCACTTCTCGCCACCGGCGGCGTCGCCGAAGCCCAGGTCGCCGGCGGCGGCGCCGGCGCACCGTCGGTCTCCCCCGTGACCGACTTCCCGCTCGTGAAGGTCGACGCCAAGGTCTTCGATGCTGCCGGCACCACGGTCAAGACGCTCGCCTGCGAGTGGACCGAGCCCGAGGACGACGACATGCCGTGCATCAAGTTCCAGGGCGACCCGCAGACGGCGTTCGCGACCATCGAGGAAGCCGGCGGTGTCAGCGCCGAGAAGACGACCACCCTCGAGGACGGCAGCACCACGAGCGTCTACTCCAAGCGGGCCGACGGCACCTGGCTGATCCGCACGCGCGGCACGGTCGGCGGCAAGGACATGCACTTCGGCCAGGTCTGCACCGCCGACGGCCAGAAGTGCCAGATGTGGGACGTGGAGGGCGCCAAGTTCGCCCGCAAGTCCGTCCGCGCCGCCGCCGCCAAGCTCAAGAGCGGCAAGATCGACAACTCCCGCAAAGGCCGCTAGCCCCGGGGGTCACGCCCGGCCGCGCATGACGCGCGGCCGGGTGCCGGTGGCTCTAGCTCGCCGCCGCGACGACCGTCGGCGTCACGCCGGTCATGCCGCGCGCGTTCGGATGGAACGGGGCGGCGGCGTTGCCCGGCACGAGCGGCTCCAGCCAGCGCGTGCCCGAGCCCTTGCACGCGTCCTTGCCCAGGCTCGCCGTGTAGGTGTCCGCGAGCCGCACACCCGGCCCGTACTCGCGGTTGGCCTCGGTGACCTGGCGGGCGATCATCGCGTTGAGCTCGAGCTGGATGCCGCGCACGTACGGCACGTCGGCCCAGGCCAGCGGCACCTGCGGCCAGCAGCCCGAGCCGCTCGAAGGCAGGATCGCCTCGTAGTTGAGCACCACGATCCGCGCCCGGTCGAGGCTGCGCGCCTTGATGTCGCGCAGGACGGCCGCGACCTTCGGCGCGGTCTCCCCGATCCGCCGGCGCAGCTCGTCCACCCCGTTGCGCACGTAGCGGTCCTGGCACGGGCGGCCGAACGGGTTCGCCGTCTGGCAGTTGGTCAGGATCTCGGTGAAGCCGATGTCGTTGCCGCCGATCTGCAGCGAGACCACCCGCGTGTCAGCGGCGATCGCGTCCAGCTGCGGCGGGTTGGTCCCGGCGTACGTCTCCTGGGAGGTCGTCATCTCGGCGGTCTCGGCGCCGCTGCACGAGACGTCCCGGAGCGACACGCCGAGCTGTGCGGACGCCTGCCGTGCGTAGTTGCGCGTGGAGCGCAGGCAGCCGAGCGGGTTGAGCGTCTGACTGGGGATCAGCGGCCCGGCGGCGAACGAGTCACCGAGGCCGACCCAGTAGGCCGCGTTGGCGGACGCCGGGGCGACCGCGAGGGCTCCGATCGTCGCGGCGACGGCCGCGAACGCGCGCAAAGTGTGCACGACACCTCCCAGTGGTGGACCGCTGCGAGGTTCCTCCGCTGGTGACGACCTGTCAAATTGCAAGTGAGTGCTCGCCCTGATCACCTCGGTGCTCGCGGCCGCGGTCCCGCAGCCGACGATCGTGCAGAAGCCGATCCCCTTCCCCCGCGCGCGCAAGGAGCAGATGGCCGCGTACGCGCGCCGCCACTACGGCATCGACTCCTACCGGCTGCGCGACCCGAAGGTGATCGTCCAGCACTACACGGTCACCTCCACCTTCCAGCAGACCTACAACACCTTCGCGCCCAACCGCCCGGACCCGGAGCTCAAGGAGCTGCCGGGCACGTGCGCGCACTACGTGATCGACCGCGACGGCACGATCTACCAGCTCGTCCCGCGCTCGATCATGTGCCGCCACACGGTGGGCCTGAACTACACGTCGTTCGGGATCGAGCACGTCGGGATGAGCGACGGCGACGTGATGGGCAACCAGCGCCAGCTGGCGGCCTCGCTGCGGCTCACGCGCTGGCTGCGCTGCCGCTACGGCATCGAGACCAAGAACGTGATCGGCCACAACGAGAACCGCTCGTCGCCGTTCCACAAGGAGAACGTCGAGCGGCTGCGGACGCAGACGCACGGGGATTTCACCCGCGCGACGATGCAGAGATATCGCGCCCGGATGCTCGACTGTTGAGTATGTTGACCGCATGCGAGCTCTCGCGGCGGTCACCCTCGTCCTGACCATCGCGTTCGCGGACGTCGCCGGCGCTGCCACGAAGCGACCGCGCCTGAAGGCGTTCGCCTCGTGCACGCAGCTCGTCGACTACGCGCGCGCGGGCGCCGAGCGCACGGGCGGCGGAGTGGGGGTGACGGGCCGCGCGGCGCCGATGCCGGTCGATGTCGTCACCACGCCGCCGATCCGGCCGCCGGCCGAGCGCGTCACCTCAGCGCCGCCGGCCGCGGCTCCCGTGTCGGGCGAGAGCGACTCGGGTGCGGCCGTCGGGGGCGCCGTCCCGGAGTTCTCCGGCACCAACGTGCAGGAGATCGGCGTCGACGAGCCGGACATCCTCAAGACGGACGGCCGCCGGGTGTTCGCGGTGACCGACCGCACGCTGCGGGTGATCGACGTCGAGAGCGGGACGGTCACCGGCACGCTGACGCTGGAGGGCCACGGCCACCAGCTGCTGCTGCGCGGCGATCGCGTGCTGGCGATCGCGGCCAAGAGCGGGGATTCCGGGCCGCAGGAGCGCCTCGACGCGCAGTTCCCGCCGGGGGAGCAGGCGACGATCGTCACCGAGCTCGACGTCAGCGCCGCGCCGAAGGTCCTGCGCACGATGGAGGTCCCCGGCCGCTTCGTCGACGCGCGCCAGAACGGCGCGGTCGCCCGGCTCGTGTTCGAGGGCGCGCCGGCGGCGGTCGAGGACCCGGCGGAAGCCAGCGTGCGCGACTTCCTCGGCCGCACGACGCTCAAGAGCAACCTCTCGGGCAAGACGTTCCGCCGCAACCTCACGCCGTGCGACGCCGTCTCGCACCCGCGCCGGTTCTCCGGCCTCGGCGTGCTCGCGATCCTCACGGTCGACCTGGATCGCGGCATGTACTCGCTGGACCGCGACGGCGTGATGGCGAGCGCGCAGGTCGTCTACGGCTCCGCCGGCTCGCTGTACGTCGCCAGCCACCGCTACGTGCGCGGGCTGGAGACCGGCGGCGAGGTGCCCGAGGGCATGCAGACCGAGATCCACCGCTTCGACATCACCGACCCGACGAAGACGGTCTACCGGGCGACGGGCGTCGTGCCCGGCTTCATCCTGAACAACTACGCGCTCTCCGAGCACGAAGGCAAGCTGCGCGTCGCCTCGACCGAGGAGCCCAGCTGGGCGCCCGGCTCCCAGCAGGAGAGCCAGAGCACGGTGACCGTGCTCGACCAGCAGGGCGCCCGCCTCGTCCGGATCGGCTCGGTGACCGGCCTCGGCAAGGGCGAGCGCATCTACGCCGTGCGCTTCATGGGCGAGCAGGGCTACGTCGTCACCTTCCGGCAGATCGACCCGCTCTACACGCTCGATCTGCGCGACCCGAAGGCGCCGAAGGTCGTCGGCGAGCTCAAGATCCCGGGCTACTCCGCGTACCTGCACCCGGTCGGCGAGGGCCGGTTGCTGGGCGTCGGCCGCGAAGGCGAGGCCGTGCAGGCGTCGCTGTTCGACGTCTCCAACCCCGCCGCGCCGGCGCGGCTCGCGGTGCTCCCGTTCGGCTCCGGCTCCACGCCGGTCGAGAACGAACCGCACGCCTTCACCTACTGGGCGCCCGCGAACCTGGCCGTGATGCCGGTCGAGAGCTACGGCGAGGCGCCGTTCACCGGCGCGGCCGCGATCAAGATCGGACCGACGTCGCTGGTCGAGCAGGGCCGGCTCGAGCATGAGACGCCCGAGCGCGGCCAGGTGCCGATCCAGCGCTCGTTCGTCATCGGCGACCGCCTCTACACGCTGTCCTACCTCGGCGTGCTCTCGAGCGACATCGCGACGCTCGGCGCCGTCAAGTACACGGCCTTTTAGAGTCCGCCGGGCAATGTGCGGTGCGCCCGATGTGGTGCAGCCGTGGATGTGCCGCAGCGCGCGTGCCGGTATTGCCCGGCGGGCTCGCTTAAAGAGGGGCGCCGCGGCGCCCGGAGGAGAGGGAGTTCCGGGCGCCGCGGCGTTGAGGGTTGTCCACGCCCAGGAGAGGGGTTAGGGCGTGTACGCCGTCGTGGCCAGGAGGGTCGGGAGGGTGTCGGCCACGACGTTGATCACGAGAGCCATGTTGGAGCCCTTTCTCAAGGAAGCGGTAAGTCGACCCTCAAATGTCCTTAAGGGCTTCCCCAGCCGCTCATTAAGCGACCGGGGTGCGGCTAGCTCGAGTATCAAGACGGAACGGTTGCGTTTCGTATCAACGCGGCGTATCGTCGTCGTTATGAAACGGAACAGTCTCGATTCGTTGAACCCGCGCCGCTGGTGGACGCTGGCGGTCCTGTGCTTGTCGCTGCTGGTGATCGGGCTCGACAACACGATCCTCAACGTCGCGCTGCCCACGCTCCAGCGCGACCTGGACGCGACCTCCTCGCAGCTGCAATGGATCGTCGACGTCTACATGCTCGTCTTCGCCGGCGTGCTGCTCACCGCCGGCTCGCTCGGCGACCGCTTCGGCCGCAAGCGCGCGCTCACGCTCGGCCTGATCGTCTTCGGCGCCGGTTCACTCGGCTCCGCGCTGGCCACCTCGCCGGACCTGTTGATCGTGATGCGGGCGATCATGGGCGTCGGCGGCGCGTTCATCATGCCGTCCACGCTCTCGATCCTCGTCGCCACGTTCCCCGCGCACGAGCGCGCGAAGGCGATCGGCATCTGGGCCGGGGTCTCCGGCCTGGGCATCGCGATCGGTCCGGTGGCGGGCGGCTGGCTGATCGAGCGCGCCGACTGGGCGTGGATCTTCCTCGTCAACGTCCCGATCGTGCTCGGCGCGCTCGTCGCGGGCCGCTGGCTGGTGCCCGAGAGCCGTGACGAGAGTGCGCCGCGCCTGGACCTGCGCGGCTTCACACTCTCCTTCGCCGCGCTCACGACGCTGATCTGGGGCCTGATCGAGGCGCCCGCGCGCGGCTGGACCGACGGCCTCGTGCTCGGCGCCTTCGCGGTCGCGCTCGCGGTCGGCGCCGCGTTCGTGGCGTGGGAGCGCCGCGCGCCGGCCCCGATGCTCGACGTCGCGCTCTTCCGCAATCCGCGCTTCACCGCGTCCAGCGCCGCCATCTCGCTCGCGTTCTTCGCGCTGTTCGGGATGATCTTCTTCCTGACGCAGTACATGCAGCTGGTCAAGGGCTACGACGCGCTCGACGCCGGCATCAAGACGCTGCCGGTCGCCGCGGGGCTCGTGTTCGCCGGGCCGTCCTCGACCAAGCTCGCGGAGCGGATCGGTCTGCGTGCCGTGGTCCCGCTCGGGCTCGTGTTCGTCGCGGCCGGCATGTTCCTGATCTCGCTGGCCGACGCGAGCTCCTCCTACGGGCTGATCGCGGCCGCGCTGGTGCTGCTCGGCTACGGCATCGGGACGGCGATGGCGCCCGCGACCGACGCGATCATGAGCGTGCTGCCCGAGGCCAAGATGAGCGTCGGATCGGCGATCAACGACACCACGCGCGTGGCGGGCGGCTCGCTGGGTGTCGCAGTGCTCGGCTCGCTGCTGGCCAGCGGCTACCGTGGAGACATGGAGTCTGCTCCCGAGGTGGCGCGCGACTCGCTCGCGGGCGCGCTCGCGACGGGCAACCCGCAGTTGATCGCAGCCGGCCAGAACGCGTTCATGGACGCGATGCAGACCGCAACGCTCGTCGCCGTGGGCGTCGCGCTCGCCGGCGCGCTGGTCGCGGCCGTGTTCCTGCCGCGTGAGCGCCGCGGCCGGGTCGGCGAGGTCGTGCCGGCTTGAGCGACGTCGAGACGCGCCCTCCGGGAAGGCCTCGCTCCGCCGAGGCGGACGAGGCCATCCTGCAGGCCGCGCTCGAGCTGCTGGCCGAGGACGGCTATCGCGCGCTGACGATGGAGCGCGTGCGGGAGCGCTCCGGCGTCGGCAAGGCGACGATCTACCGCCGCTACGGCTCCAAGGAGGAGCTCGTGCGCGCGGCGATCGCGCACCTGAACTCGGACATCCCGCTGCCCGACGACACGGGCTCGCTGCAGGGCGACTTCGCCGCCACGGCGCAGAACGTGCTCGCGGGAGCGGCGCGTACGGGCGCGCTCTCGCTGATGCCGCGGCTGCTCTCGGAAGTGGTCGGCGAGCCGGAGATGCACGCGCTGTTCCACGAGCACCTGGTCGAGCCGCGCCGGCGTGTGGTGCGGGGGATCGTCGAGCGGGCGAAGGCGCGCGGGGAGATTCGCGCCGACGTGGACACCGAGGTCGCGGTCGACCTGATGGTCGGCCCGTTCATCTACCGCCTGATCATCTGCGGGGGGCACGAAGAAGGGCTCGGCGACCCCGTCGAGCTGCTCGGAACGGTGATGGCCGGGCTCAGCCCACGGGCTTGATCTCGACTCGGCCGCCGTGGCCGACGCCGAGCGTGTACCGGCCCGCGAGCAGCGCCAGCAGCTCCTCGCCCACGAGCTCCCGCCGCCAGCCGCGCAGCGTGCGGACGTCCGGCTCGGGCTGGTTGCGGCGGGCGGCGACGACGATCGGCGAGAGGTCCGCGCGCGCCGCGATCAGCTCGTAGGCCAGCCCGGCCTCCTGCGCGCGTGAGCGCACCAGCGACTCGGCGAGCGCGATCGTCGGCCCGTCGACGGCCTCGGTGGGCGAGCGGTCGCCCTCCTCGAGCTGGATCGGCTCGGCCTCCTTGCCGGCCGCGATGGCCGCGATCAGGTCGTCCCCGCGCCGGCGCACGACGTCGGGTGTGATGCCGCGGATCTGGGCCAGGTCGCGGCGGCCGGACGGTTGGCGCTTGGCCAGCTCGACCACGGTCGGGTCGCGTACGACGGCGCCGACCGGGCGGTCCTCGGCCGCGGCCGTCCGCTCACGCCAGCCCGCGATCGCCTGCGCGACCGCGCGCTCGCGCGGGTCCAGCCCGCTCACGCGCGGGAGCCGGCGCCAGACCTCCAGCGGGTCGCGCTCGTCGGTGGCCTCCGCGATGGCGACGCACTCCTCGCGAGCCCAATCCAGCCGGCCGCGCTCGGTCAACCGGGCCTGGATGTTGTCGGCCAGCGGCATCAGATGCTCGACGTCCCCGCGCGCGTACGCGATCTGCTCGTCGGTCAGCGGCCGCGCGTCCCAGCGCGTGAAGCTCGCCGTCTTGGGCAGGCGGATGCGCAGGACGTCGTGGAGCAGGCCGTTGTAGCCGGCCTGGGCGGAGAACCCGGCGAAGCCCGCGGCGACCTGGGTGTCGAAGACGTTGGTGAACGTCGTCTTCCACTCGCGTCGCAGGATCGCAACATCCTGGCGCCCGGCATGGAGCACGATCTCGATCGCCGGGTCGGCGAGCACCGCGGCCAAGGGCGCCGGGTTGAAGGTCGAGGTCAGCGGGTCGAGCACTTCGACGTGCTCACCCACCACGATCTGCACGAGGCAGAGCAGCGGCCGATAGCGGCCCTCGGGCATGAACTCCGTGTCCAGTCCCAGCCGTCCTTCCGCCTTCGCCATGTCGGCGAGGCGGTCCACCTCCGTCTGCGTCTGCTGCATGCTGGCGCGACCCTACCCGGCCCCGCGGAGCGTGTGTGTCAGTTTCCGATCAACACCGGGGAGCCCACCGGCACCCGGTCATAGAGGTCGATCACGTCCGGGACGGTCATGCGAATGCAGCCGTGCGAGGCGCGCGAGCCGATCGAGCCCGGGGCACCCGTGCCGTGGATGCCCACGCCGCCGACGATGCCCATCCAGCGCGCCTTCAGGGGATTCTCGGCCGAGCCGCCCGGCACGACCTCGTTGCGGTACGCGCCGGCCCACGGCGAGTCAGGCGCCGTCCAGGCCGGGTTGACGGCCTTGTTGGCGATCGTGTAGCGGCCCGTCGGCGTCGAATAACCTGGCGCGCCGACAGCCACCCCGTAGGTCTTGGAGAGCTTCAGGTTCTTGAACAGGCGCAGCTTGAAGTTCCCGCGGTCGATCGTGAGGATCGTCCCGTAGGCCTTGGCCAGGCTGCCGGTCGTGATCTTCGGCTTGACGGCCACGGGCTCCGGGCGCAGCTTGCGGTTGGCGGCCGGGTCGCTCAGCGTCGCGATGACCGCCGCCTCGAGCGCCTTCTTGTCGACCGTGCGCCCGTCGCGGTGCTCGATCCGGTCGATCTTCGTGAGCTTGATGTCCACGCGCGCGTCCCGCGGGGCGGTCGCGATGCCCTTCTCGACCTTGTCGACGTAGGTCCGGACCTTGGCCACCTTGAACTTCACGTACAGCGGCACGTTGACCGGGGCGCCGGCGGCGGTGCGGCCGGCATTGAGCGCGCGCCGCGCCGTCTTTGCCGCGTCGAACTTGAAGTCCACGTCCTTCGTGCGCAGCAGGAAGCGCCGCCCGGCGACGCGCGTGGACAGCGGGCTGTTGATCGTGGTCGTGAACGTGAACGCGATCCGGTTGGCGGCCTCGGGCAGCGTCAGGTTCGACACGTCGATGCCGGCGGCGGTGACGCCGGCCGGGATGCGCGGCTCTTGCGCCGACGCCGTCGGAGCGAGCAGAAGGAACGAGGCGAAGGTCAGCAGCAGAGCACGGCGCATGGCGGGAAAGCCTAGCCGTCCCCGAAACGCTGCAACTTATCTGCCGAACGGCAGCAGGAGCTCGACCAGACGGCCGGTGGCCTCGAGCTGCGGCTGGTGGCCGCAACCCTCGATCAGCTCCACCTGCGTGGTGGGCAGCGAGTCCAGCGCCATGCGGGCGTCGCTGTGCGGCAGCATGCGGTCGTAGGCGCCCCACACGAGCAGCACCGGGCAGCGGATGCCGACCAGGTCGAACGGCGCGTTGAGCAGCTCAGGCGCGAGCTCGCGCCCGGACTCCAGCAGTGCGGCGACGTCCGCCCGCGTGTCGCCGCTGCGCCCGAAGGCGTCCACGACGGCGCGCTGCGCGTCGCTGAAGGCCAGCGGCCGGTGCGCGCCCTTGTGGGCCCGGCGCACGATCTCGCCCGGCACGGGCACCGGCAGCGAGAGCAGCCGGCGGACGATCGGGTCCTCCTCGATCGGGTCAAACCAGGACGGCACCTCGAGCCCGTCCGGGGAGACCGGGACGACGCCCGCCAGCTTGAGCTCGCCCGGGTGCTCGGCCAGGCGCAGCGCCAGGCAGCCACCGAGCGATGCGCCCGCGATCACGACGGGCTCGCTTCCGGCCCAGGCCGTGACGAGCTCGGCGGCGAACGCGTCCAGCTGCGGGAGCACGGCGCCGGGCTCGAGCGGCGTCGCCTCGCCGAAGCCGGGGAGGTCGACGGCGATCGCGCGCCGCCCGCGCGCGGCGAGCGCGCTCAGCAGCGGGCGCCAGGTGTCGGCGGAGTGGTTCCAGCCGTGCAGCAGGACGATGCCGGGGCCTTCCCCCGCCACCTCGAGCGCGCGCGTGACATGACCGGCCAACTCAACGCGGTGTTCGATGACGGAGGACATGTCCAGAGGCATACCCGCTCATCGGCACTCGATGACACGCCGTCAAAGCATGTGATCTATGTTGGACGAAATGAGCGAAGCGGACGAGCCTGCCGCCCCGCCCGCCTCGCTGCTGGAGCGACTGCGGGCCGACCCGGTCCGTGCCCCGGAACACGTGGCGCTGGCGGCCGCCGACGCGTTCGGCCCGCCCGCCGCCACCTGGGCGCATCGCCAGCGCAACGTCATGGGCCTGCACCCGATCGCGATGGGAGAGATGGCGCGCAAACGCCATGCCAATCTGGCTTCGGCGGAGGGTGCCGCGGCCGGAATCGGCGGAATCGTCACGATCGTCCCGGACCTGGTCGCGCTCGCCTGGCTGCAGTCGCGCATGGTCTTCTTCATCGCGGGCGCGTACGGGTGGGACCCGCGCGACCCGATGCGTCCGGCCGAGCTGCTGGCGCTCACCGGGCTCTACAGCGATCCTGCGGGTGCGCGGCGGGCGCTGGACGGCGCGGCAGAGGTGAGCGTCGCCGAGCACTGGGTCGGCTCCAAGCTCCAGCGCGACGAGGCGCTCGCGTCCAAGCTGCTGAAGATGGTCGGCAAGAGCGGGGCCAAGAAGGTCGCGGGCAAGCTCATCCCCGGCTTCGCGATCGCCTTCAGCGCCGTGTCCAACCGGCGCGACACGAACCGCCTGGGCAAGCGCGCCGTCGACTTCTATGGGCAGTCCGTCAGACCGGAACTGCCGCCCCGTTGATCGCGGCCGAGGCGTCGTCGCACAGGAACGCGACGGTCCTCGCGATGCGCTCCGGCGGGATGAGCTTGTGGTGCTGCTCGGCCGGCATCGACTCGCGGTTGGCCGGTGTGTCGATCATCGTCGGGAGGATGACGTTGGCGCGGACGTTCTCCGCCTCCTTGGCGACGGCCTGCGTGAACGCGATCACGGCCGCCTTGCTCGCGGAGTAGCCCGCGGAGCCCTTGAACGGGTTCAGCGCGGTCGCGGAGCTCGTGCACACGATCGCGCCGCCGCTGGCCTTCAGGCGCGGGAGCGCGGCCTGGGTGACCAGGTAGGTCGGGCGCAGGTTGAGCGTGAACATGCGCTCGAAGTCCTGCAGCGGCGTCGTCTCCACCGGCTGCCCGGCCGCGAACCCGCCGACCAGGTTCACCACCGCCTTCAGCGGATCCTGCGCGGTGCGGAGCGTGCGGGCGACGTCGTCGGGGTCGGTGAGGTCGGCGACGACCGTGGTGACGTGCTCACCGAGATCCGTCTCGGTCGTGACCGGGACGACCACGTCCCAGCCGTCCTCGACGAGCGCGGCGACCACCGAGCGGCCGAGGCCGCCGGCGCCTCCGGTGACAAGCGCGGTGCGTGCGGGCATGGGGCGCGATGGTATTTCGTCCGACCGTGGACCTAGGGTTCACCGCACAGTGCGTGTCCGCGACCTCACACCCGGCCAGGAGATCGACCAGGTCCTGATGGTTCGGGCGAGCGACGCGCGACGCGTGGTCTTGGGCGACCGGACGGGAACGCTGGAGGCGGCGCCCTGCCCGATCGCGGCCGGTTCCTGCGTGCGCGTGGAGGGCACTGTGGAGCCGCGCGGGCGCCTGCACGTGCGCTCGGTGCGGGACGCGGAGGCCGGCGAGTACGACCTGGACGACCTGCTGGACGGTCCGCGCATCCCCGTGGACCGGATGGAGGCCGACCTGCGCACGCTGATCGGCACGATCCAGTGCGTCCACCTGCGCGCGCTGCTGGAAGCCGTGTTCGGGCCGGGCACGGAGACCTGGGAGCGCTTCCGCGAGGCCCCGGCCGCCAAGCGCTTTCACCAGGCCTACCGGCACGGGCTGCTCGAGCACTCGTTGACGGTCGCGCAGGGCGTGTCCGCGATCAGCGCGACCTTCGGCGGCGTGGACCGCGACGTCGCCGTCACCGGCGCGCTGCTGCACGACATCGGCAAGCTCGACGCCTACACGAGCGACCCGCTGGCCATCGACATGACCGACCTGGGCAAGCTCCAGGGCGAGATCCCGCTCGGCTACTACCGCGTGCGCCGGATCATCGAGGACCTGCCGGACTTCCCGTCTGAGCTCGCCGTCGCCGTGCTCCACATCATCCTCAGCCACCACGGCCAGCTCGAGCACGGCTCGCCGGTCGTCCCGTGCACGCGCGAGGCGACGCTCGTGCACATGCTCGACAACCTCGGCGGCCGGCTCGGCTCGTTCGACCGGCTCGAGAAGGAGCTCCCCGAGGGCTCCGCGTGGTCGGGCTACGACCGCGCGCTCGGCGGCGGCGCCTGGTTCGCCTCGCGCGCTGCCTGAGGGTTTGGTGAGCCCTCTATAGAATTCCGATCTCGCTCGAGTCGCCGACCATGAAGCGGTAGGCGCGCGGCTGGGACTGGCCGCGGCTGATCGTCACGTCGCGACCGAGCAGGCTGGACTCCATGCGGCCCTGGAGGCCGGAGACCGAGGAGTTCTCGAGCAGGATCGAGTGCTCGACCTCGGACGAGTCGATCGTGCAGTGGCGACCGACCGCGGTGTACGGGCCGACGTAGGCGTCCACCAGCCGGGCGCCGGCGCCGATGATCGCGGGGCCGCGGACCGTGCTGCGCTCGAGCACGGCGCCCGCCTCGACGACCACGCGGCCCTCGATCTGGGAGTCGATCAGCTCGCCGTCGACCTTCTGGATGACGGTCTCGAGGATCAAGCGGTTGGCCTCGAGCATGTCCGCGAGGCGGCCGGTGTCCTTCCACCAGCCACGGACGACGTGCGACTCGACCGGCGCGCCGGCGTCGACGAGCCACTGGATCGCGTCGGTGATCTCGAGCTCGCCGCGGCCGGACGGCTGGATCGACTTCGCGGCCTCGTGGATGCGCGGCGTGAACATGTACACGCCGACGAGCGCGAGATCGGTCGCGGGCTCGGCCGGCTTCTCGACCAGGCGTGTGACGCCGCCGGTCGCGTCGAGCTCCGCGACGCCGTAGTTCTGCGGGTCCGGCACCTTCGTGAGCAGGATCAGCGCCTCGGGCTGGTTCGTGCGGAAGTTCGCGACGAGCTCCTCGATCCCGCCCTGCAGCAGGTTGTCGCCGAGGTACATGACGAACGGGTCGGTGCCGAGGAACGGCTCCGCGGTCAGCACCGCGTGCGCGAGCCCCAGCGGCTCGGACTGCGGGATGTACGTGATCTCGACGCCGAACTGCGAGCCGTCGCCGGCGGTCGCGCGGATCTCATCGCCGGTCTCCGGCGCGATGATGATCCCGACCTCGCGAATGCCCGCGGCCGCCATCGCCTCGATCCCGTAGAACAGGACCGGCTTGTTCGCGACGGGAACGAGCTGCTTCGCCGACGTGTAGGTGATCGGGCGCAGGCGCGTGCCTTTGCCGCCCGAGAGGATCAGGCCTTTGAGCTGCTCCATGGCAGCGGCAGGCTAGCGTGGCGGACCGTCTGGACGGCGCCCCAGACCACCAGGGCGAGCAGCGGCGTGAGCGCGAGCCGGTAGTCCAGATGGACCGAGACCAGGAGCCCGATCGCCGCCTGGCCGACGATCGCGGCCCCGAAGCCACCGATGTTCACCATGCCGGACGCGCTGCCTCCGCCCTCCCGCGCGAGCGTGAAGGCGAGCATCGAGCCGGCGCCCGCGAAGCCCGACAGGGCGAGCACCGCGGCGATCAGCGCCAGCGGCGGATGGCCGCCGGGCCAGCCGAGCATCGTCGCCAGGCCGGCCGCCGTCGTGACGGCGATGGCCGCGGCGAGCGTCGGGACGGCGTGCGGGATGCGGCCCGCGACCGCGCCGAGCACCGGCGCGGAGACGCCGAAGGTGATCACCGCGGCCGCCAGCATCGCCGCGGCCGTGCCGGGCGCGACGCCCTGCCCCTCGACGAGGTACGGGTACGCCCACAGGCCCGTGAGCGTGACGAACGGGGCGTTGAGCGCGAAGTGCACCCACAACCCGTGCCGGGTGGCCGGTGACCGCCACGCCTTGCGCAGCGCGGGCACGATCGGCGGGTGCTCCGGCGCGACCGTCCGGATGCGCTCGGCGAGCGTCGTCGGGACCGGCGCGGGCTCCGGGTCCCGCGGGCGGTCCTGGATGCGGCTGACGGCGAGGTAGGCGAGCGCGGCGGTGAGGACGCCGCTGGCGGCGAACGTCGGCGTCCAGCCAAGTCCCGAGAGCGCGGCGGAGAGCGGCGCGGTGGAGAGCAGCTGGCCGAACGCGCCGCACGCGGCCGTCAGCGCCGCGGCGAGCGCGTAGCGGCGCGGCGGCAGCCAGTGCGCCGCGACCCGCAGGACGTTGAGGAACATGCAGGCGTCCCCGATGCCGACCAGCGCTCGGCCCGCGATCGCGGGCCCGATCGACGGGCTGACCGCGAACAGCAGTTCCCCGACGCCCATCGCCACCAGGCCCAGCGTGAGGCTCCGGCGCGGGCCGATGCGGTCGGCGAGCAGGCCCGCCGGGATCTGCATCGCGAGGTAGAAGCCGAGCTGCACGGTCGACAGCAGCGCGATCGTCCCCGCGGCCACGCCGAACCGCTCCGCCGCGTCCAGCGACGCGACGCCCAGGCTCATCCGATGGAAGATCGCAACGAGATAGAACGCCGCGGCCAAGGCCCACATCCGCCACGCCGTCGTCATGCGCGCGCATGGTATCCAACATGTATGCATGATGTGTGCGAGTCGGACACATAGGCTTCACATGTGTCCGCCTCCGAGCGCGCCTACCAGGACGTCAAGGCCCGCATCCTCGACGGCTCGCTGCCCGGCGGAGACCTGATCAGCGAGGGCGAGATCGCGGAAGCGCTGGGCATGAGCCGTACGCCGGTGCGCGCCGCCTTCGGCCAGCTCGAGGCCGAGGGCCTGCTCCGGCTCTACCCGAAGCGCGGCGCGCTGGTGGTGCCGGTCTCGGCATCAGAGACCGAGGCCGTGATGGAGACGCGCTGGGTGATCGAGCGCTACGCGATCGAGCGCGTGATCGAGCGCCCGGGCGACGTGCCGGCGCGGCTGGCCGAGTCGGTCGCGACGCAGGAGGGGCTCGAGGGCGCGGACTTCGTCGAGGCCGACCGCGCGTTCCACCGCACGCTGGTCGCGGGGACCGGCAACGAGATCCTGTTGGGCCTCTACGACTCGCTGCGCGACCGCCAGCGCCGGATGGCGCACGCGACGGCTCGCCGAGCGGAGATCCGCGAGCGCACGATGCGCGAGCACGGCGAATTGGCGGACGCGATCGCCGCGGGCAACAGCGCGCTCGCGCTGCAGACGTTGCGGCTGCACCTCGACAACGCGCTCGACACCATCCGGGGCCGCTGACGCGCGAGCGTTCAGAAACCCGGCGAGAGCGCGGGTGAGTGAACGCTCGCGTGGCTAGCCGGCGAGCTTGCGGTGGTCGAACGAGGCCACTGACTCGACGCGGAACCGCAGGGCCACCCGCTTGGCGGCCACGCGATCCGACACCGGCGACCCGTCCCCGTACCGCGCGGACAACCCGTTCCCGACCTCGGCGATCACCGAGGCGTCACGCACGATCTCCGCGCGCGCCTTGATCATCACGCCCCGCAGCTCGTGGTACTCGGACCCGGCCTCGACCTGCAGCGTGCACCGCTCGTCCCGCTCGAGGTTGCGCACCTTCTGCGACTTGCCGTAGGTCCAGCCCCAGCACTCGCCGTCTCGGACCACATACCACAGCGGCATCAGGTGCGGCCACCCGTCCTGCCCCAGCGTCGCCACCGTCAGCACCCGTTCGGACGCCAAGAACGCGAGCACCTCGTCCGAGGACATCGCGATCTCGGCGCGGCGGGAGCTCACGTCGCGCGGGCGATCAGGCCTTCGGCGGCCACCAGGACCGCCTCGCGGGCGTCGGCGGGCTCGAGCACGACGGCGTCGCCCGCTTCCTTCAAGACCTCGCGGACGAGGAAGTCCAGGCCCTTGAACGTGATCTCGACGACGATCTCGCCGCCCTCGAGCTCGGTCAGGACGTCGCGGCGCTCGCGCGCCCAGCGGGCCTGCTCGGCGTTGATCTTCACACGGGCAGAGCGCGAGCCGCCGATCCGGCCCGTGCGCGGCCAGCCGCCGATGTCCGCGGCGGGGTTCAGGCCCTCACGCGGCTCGAAGGTCCGCTCCTCGACCTGCGCGGACTTGATGCGGTCCAGCCGGAAGTGGCGCAGCGACTCGTTCTTGAGGTCCCAGGCGGCCACGTACCAGCCCTCGCGCGAGTTGATGAGCGCGTAGGGCTCGACCGAGCGCTCGCTGTAGCGATCCGACGACGGGGTCCAGTACTCGAGCTGGAGCAGCCGGTTGTCGTGCATCGCGCGCTCGACGGTGTGCATGATCCCCTCGTCCACGCGCGGCGAGACGATGTGCAGCCCTTCCTCCACGGGGTCGAAGCCGAGCGCGTCGACGACCTTCTGACGCGCGCTCTGCAGGTCCGCGTGCACGACCTTCAGATGGTCGATGGCGGCGACCAGCGCGTTGCCCTCGATCGGGAGCAGCCGCGCGGGGCGGTCGAACGTGTCCGAGTAGGGCTCGACGTCCACCTCGATCTCGCCGGTGGGCGTCACCTCGGCGTAGATCACGTACGCGCCGCCACCGAAGTTCACGACGTTGAGCACCGCGATGTCCTCGCGCAGCTCCTGCGGGGAGACCTGGATCTGGTCGCACACGTCGCTCACCAGCAGCGTGTCGCGCTTGCGGCCCGCCGCGATCAGCACCGTGGCCAGCGTGACGAGCCGGGCAAAGCGCTCCGGGCGGATCGCCGCCTCGCTGCGCCCGCGGCCGTTGCTCTCGGCCGGCGGCGGCGCGGGCGCGGCGGGAGCCGCCACGACGGGTTCGGGCTCGCCGCGGTGCGCCTCGATGATGCGGTCCACGCGCGTGCGCGTCTCGTCCACCAACGCGGGCGGGCCGAGGATGCGCAGGCCGTACTCGAGCGCCCACGAGATCAGCAGCCGGTCGCTTCGGTAGGGCGTCTTGAAGACGTTGCCCTCGAACTCGCCGTACTCGCCGAACTGGCGCTGCACGTACCAGACCAGGTCCTCCGGGATCTCGACCTCGGCGACGCCGACCGGCTCGCCGAGCTGCCACGGGATCCGGTTCGCGTACCCGCGCGGGTCGAAGTCCTCCGGGCGCTGGAAGTCGTGCTCGGCCTTGGTCGCGTACGCCACCTTCCCGCGGATGCGCGAGAGCCGGAACACGCGCACGTCCTTGCGCTCGTGCGAGTAGCCGACCAGGTAGAACTGGCCGCCCTCGAACAGCAGGTGGTACGGGTCGACCTTGCGCGACTCGGTCGTGTCCCGCTCCATCGTGTGGTACTCGAACTCGATCCGCTTGCGACGGTAGATCGCGGTATCGATCTTCGCCAGCCGGGCGCTGACCTCACCGCCGCCGGCCGACGCCGTGATGCCGAGCCCGATCGTCTGGCGCGAGTCGCTGCCCAGCGGGGACGGGCGGCCCCACGTGATCTGCTGCAGCGCGAGCCGCAACGGCTCGGCGTAGGCGAACTCGCCGTCGAGCAGCGTGAGCGCCGTCTGCAGCGCGGCGCGCTCGGCGTCCGTGAACGCGATCGGCGGCAGGTGGAAGGCCTCGGGCGCGAGCGAGTAGTTCTCCTGCTCGGAGAAGCCGTCCGCGGGCTTGTCCACACTGAGGTGGATCCCGAGCGCGTCGAGCTCGGCGCGGTCCGCATAGAAACGTCGCGCGAAGGCGTCCTCGGTCATGTCCGAGTAGCCCTCCACGTCGCGCCGGATCTCCGTAGCCGTGACCGGTCGCCGCTCCGCCATCAAATACGAGATCAGCGACAGCTGGCGGATGAGCTTTTCCGTGTCCTTCGCCAAACTGCGCCACACCTTAGAGTGAGGCGCGAAGACGTATGCTGGCTTCCCGCGCTCTTTGCGCATTTCCGCATGCCGCTTCGCCTTGTGCTGATCGAGGATCACCAGGCCCTCCGTGAGGGCCTCGAGTTGCTGCTCGATCGCGCGGGCATCGACGTGGTGGCCTCGTCGGGCACCGCCGCCGAGGGCCGCGAGCTGATCGAGCGCCACAACCCGGACGTGGCGCTGGTGGACATCCGGCTCGGCGAGGAGTCCGGCATCGACCTCACCGCGCAGCTGATCGATGCCGACCCTGAGCGGCGCGTCGTGCTCTACACGGGCTCGAGCGAGATCGAACTGCTGATCAGCGGCCTGGACTCCGGCGCGCGCGGCTACGCGCTCAAGGACGGCACGCAGGAGGAGCTCACGACCGCGCTGCGCACGGTCGCCGACGGCGGCACGTACGTGGACCCGCGCCTGCATCCCGCCCTGCTGTCCCAGCGCGCGACGCAGAAGCAGAAGAGCCTGTCCAAGCGCGAGCGCGAGATCATGGACCTGCTCGCACAAGGCCTGACCGGTGAGCAAGTGGCGGAGCGGCTGTTCCTCTCACCTGAGACGATCAAGACCCACATCCGCAACGCCATGAACAAGCTGGAAGCCAACACGCGCGTCCACGCCATCGCGATCGCGCTCCGTGAGGGCTTCATTTGAGCGACGAGGACCTGGTGCTGGACGCCGAGGCGCGCCGCCGCCTCCGCCACGACCTGCGCACGCCGCTGACGATCGTCGCCGGTTTCGCGGAGGTGCTCGCCGGCGAGCGCAACATCTCTGAAGCCGACCGGCGCGAGTTCGCGCAGCGCATCCAGGACGCGGCGAACGAGCTCCGCGTGCTGCTGGACGACGTGCTCGAAGATTGACCGAGGGCGCTGCCGCCCCCTCGAGACTCCCCCCGCTCAGGCCGCGAGCTTCTGCCGCTGGCGCTCGGGCGTGATCTCGACCACGTTCCAGGCCAGCTTCATGCGCCGCATCGCGCGGATCACCCAGCCCGTCGGGTCCAGGTTGCGCTCCCACCACTTCAGGCCGTGGAAGGCCGAGCGCGGGAACGTGTGGTGGTTGTGGTGCCAGGACTCGCCCATCGAGAGCAGCGAGAGCCAGGCGACGTTGGTCGAGTGATCGTCGACGTCGAAGCGCCGGCGGCCGAAGAAGTGGCAGACCGAGTTGATCGACCACGTCACGTGGTGGACGAGGAAGATCCGCACGGGGCCACCCCACAGCGCGGCTTCGAACGCGCCGCGCCAGCTGCCGGTGAGCGCGAGGCCGAGCAGCCCCGGAACCGCGATCCCGACCAGCACCCAGAAGCCGAACGTCTTGTGGATGAGTTGCATGCCGCGGTCCTCGTAGAGGTCGCGCGCGTACTTGCTGTGCTCGCTCGTCCCGGAGTGGTCGAACAGCCAGCCCATGTGCGCGTACCAGAGGCCGGAGACCGCGCCCTTGAGGCCGTCGCCGTGGCCGTGGGGCGAGTGCGGGTCGCCCTCCTGGTCGGTGTGCGCGTGGTGCTTGCGGTGGTCGGCCACCCAGTTCATGACCGGGCCTTCGACCGCCACCGACCCGAGCGCGGCCAGGAAATATTCGACCGGTTTGTAGGTCGCGAACGAACGGTGCGTGAACAGCCGGTGGAACCCGAGCGTGACGCCCATGATCGTCACGACGTACATGAACGCCATGACCGCCAGCGACGTCCAGTCGACCAGCTTGTCCCACAGCAGGACGATCGCGACGATCACGCCGACAAACGGCAGGACGACGCCCGCCAGGTTCAGTACTCGATGGGTCCACGTCACAGTGGCAAGGTCTACCCGCCGGAGGGCCCTCGCTTCATGACCGGTCGCCACACTTACCGTCGCCCTTTTCTGTAGCCTCGTGACAAATGGCGACGCTCACCCCGCCGTCGGCGGACGCGCTGCGTGCGACGCTGCCCGATCTCGCGGACGACATCATCGCCGCGATCGCCCGTGAGGTGCCGGATTACGCCCGCGCGATGGAGGGCCGCTTCGGCGAGGTCGTGCGCTTCGGGGTCGAGGTCGCGCTCAACCGGTTCGTCGACGTGCTGGGCGGCGCGGCGCCCATTTCCGAGTCAAGCGCGCGTGACACGTACGTCCGGCTCGGCGCGGGCGAGTACCGGGCGGGCCGGACGCTCGACGCGCTGCTCGCCGCCTACCGCGTGGGCGCGAAGCGGGCGTGGCGGCGCTTCGTCGAGGCCGGCACGCGCGCGGGCTTCGCGCCCGACGCGCTGTACGACCTCGGCGAGGCGATGTTCGCCTACATCGACGAGATCTCCGCCGAGAGCGCCGCGGGCTTCGCGGAGGCGCAGTCGGAGGCGGCCGGCGAGTCGCAGCGAAGGCGCAGGGCGCTGGTGCGGCTGCTCGCCCAGGAGCCGCCCGCGGCCGAGGAGACCGTCCGCACGGCCGCGCAATCCGCGGGCTGGGCGCTCCCCCGCCGCGTGGCCGCGGTGGTGGTCGGCGAGGCCGAGCAGCCCGAGGCGACCGACGAGCTCGACAGCATGGCGGCGAGATTGGCGCGGCGGCTGGGCCCGGGCGCGGTGGGCGCGGCGGTCGGCGGACTCGCCGTGGTCATGCTCCCCGACCCGGAAGGTCCGGGGCGGAGAAGGACGCTGGAGACCGCGCTGGACGGGGCGCTGGCCGCGCTCGGCCCGGCGGTCGCGTGGCCGGAGGCGGCGACGTCGCTGCGCCGCGCCGCGGCGGCGTACCGGCTGGCCGCGCAGGGCCGGATCGGGGCTCTGCCCGCCGGGGCGGGCGGAGAAGGCGGCGCGGCGGGCGGACGCGGCG
>NZ_JAPCID010000071.1 GCF_027587175.1 Solirubrobacter deserti | reverse complement strand
CGGCGGGGCGCGGCGCGGGCCGGGCGCGGCCAACGCCGTGTACCGGCGGCTCCTCGACGTCGCGCCGCGGGCGCGGGTTGCGCTCGGCGTCGCCGTCGGCGCGGGCCTCGCTGCGGCCGTGCTGCTCGTCGTGCAGGCCTGGTTCGTGGCGGACGCGGTCGCGACCCGCGAGCTCGCGTGGGCGCTGCTCGCGGTCGTGGCCGGGCGGGCGCTGCTCAGCGGCGTCGTGGAGCTTGCGGGGCGCCGCGCGGCGGAGCTCGCGCTCGCGCGGCTGCGGGAGCTCGTGGCCGAGCGCGCGCTCGCCGGCCGCGCCCGCGACGCGCGCCGGGGCGACATCGCCACCGCCGCGACGCAGGGCGTCGACGCGCTGGCCGAGTACTACGCGCGCGCGGTGCCCCAGCTGGCACTCGCCGCAGCGGTGCCGATCGGCGTCGTCGCGGTCATCGCGACCCAAGAGCTGGTCGTCGGCGCGCTGCTCGCGATCACGCTGCCGGTCGTGGTCGTGTTCATGGTGCTGGTCGGCAAGCGCTCGGCCGAGCACGTGTGGGAACGCCAGCACGCGCTGGCGGTCCTGGGCGCGCACTTCCTCGAGGTCGTCCGCGGCCTGCCGACGCTGCGGGCGCACGGCCGCGAGCAGGCGCAGGCGGCGTCGCTCCGGGCGGTCGGCGAGCGCTACCGGGACGAGTCGCTGGGCGCGCTCCGGGTGGCGTTCCTGAGCGCGCTCGTGCTGGAGCTGCTGGCGATGCTCGGCACGGCGATCGCCGCCGCCGTGACCGGCGTGTACCTCGCGCAGGGGCAGATGGACCTCGCGACGGGGCTGTTCATCCTCCTCCTCGCGCCGGAGGTGTACGCGCCGCTGCGGGCCGCGGGCGCGCGCTTCCACGCCGCCGAGGACGGTGCGGTCGCCGTCCAGCGGATCTTTGACCTGCTCGACGAGCCCGCGCCGTACGCGCCCGCCGGCACGGCCGCGCCCGTCCTCGGCGCGATCGAGCTGCGCGACGTCCGCGTCGACGGCCACGGCCGCCCTGACCCGTTGCACGGCCTGAACCTCCGCATCGAGCCGGGCACGTCGGTCGCGCTCGTCGGCGCGTCCGGCGCCGGCAAGTCCACGCTCCTGCGGCTGCTCGCCCGTGTGCAGGACCCCGACGCGGGCACGATCACCAGCGGCGGCGTCGACTTCCGCGACACGGACCGCCAGGCGTGGTGGCGCGAGGTCACCTGGCTCGACCAGCGCCCGCCGCTGCCGACGGGCACGCTGGGCGAGGCGCTGCGCCTGCACGGGGCCGAGCCGGCGCTGGCGTGGGCGGATGCCACCCACGTGGTCGAGGCCGAGGACACCCGCGTGGGCGCGGGAGGCCGCCGGTTCTCGCGCGGCCAGGAACAGCGCCTCGCGCTCGCCGCGGCGCTCGGCGCCGATACGCCGCTGCTGCTGCTCGACGAGCCGACCGCCCACCTCGACCAGGCCTCCGCGCGCCGCGTCGCCGAGGGCATCCTCGCCCGCGCCCGCGGCCGCACCCTCGTGGTCGCGACCCACGATGAGCGCCTCGCCTCGATCTGCGACGTCGTCGTGAATCTAAAGAGGGACAGTCCCTCTTTAGATTCGGAGCGCTGGGAAAGTCGCTCTTTGCGGGCACATCGCGTGGACGCTGTGGGCCGCGGTTCGCTGCGCAACCTAAAGAGGGACAGTCCCTCTTTATGTTCTGGGGCGGGGTTGAGGGTGCGAGGCGCTGCGGCGGCCGCTCCGGCCAAGCCGTGGCCGAAGGGCGCCGGAATCGCGCTCGGCGTCGTCGGCACGCTGTCGGCGCTCGCGCTGCTGGGCGCGAGCGGCTGGCTCGTGACCCGCGCGGCGGAGCAGCCGCCCGTGCTGGCGTTGCTCGTCGGGATCGTCACGGTGCGGGCGCTCGGGCTCACGCGCGCGATCGCGCGCTACTACGAGCGGCTCGCTTCGCACGACGTCGCGCTGCGCCAGCTCGCCGCCACCCGCGTCGCGTTCTTCAACGCGCTCGCCGCGCGAATCGGGCGACCCGGCCTGCCCGGCGAGGCCGACCTGCTCACGCGCTTCACCAGCGACGTGGACGAGCTGCAGCACCGTCACCCACGCGTCGTGCTGCCCGCCGCCGTCGCGAGCATCACGTCCGTGGCGGTCGTGATCGCCGCCGCCGCGATCCTGCCCGCGGCGGCGCTCCCCGTTGCCGCCGGCCTCATCACGGCCACCACGATCATCCCCCTCGCCGCGCACGCGCTCGCCCGGCACGCGTCCCCCGGCAAAGCCCGCGCCGCGTTCGGGGAGCAGCTCGTCGAGGCGCTGACGCTCGGCCCGCAGCTCGCGGTCGCCGGGCAAGGGCCGCGGCGCCTTCAGGCGCTGACCGAGCAGAGCCGCCGGCTCGCCCGCATCGAACGCGGTCAGGCCCGCGCGGCCGCGTTCGGCGCGACCGCGAGCACGCTCGCCGCGGGCGCGACGCTCGCCGCCGTCCTGAGCGTCGGCGCCGCGAGCGATCTCGCCACGGTCTGGCTGGGCGCGCTCGCGCTGCTCACGGTCGGTGCGTTCGAGACGCCCGCGGCGCTGCCGGAGGCGGCGCTGCGGCTGATCGGCGTCCGCGCCGCGCGCGAGCGCCTCGACACCGCCACCCAGGGCCCGCCGCAGCTCACCGAGAGCGGCGATCAGCCGCTCCCGCGCGACGCCACGCTCACGGCCACGAACATCACCCACTCCTACGGCGGCCCCAACGTCCTCACCGGCCTCGACCTCACCGTCCACCCCGGCGAGCGGGTCGCGATCGTCGGCCCGTCCGGCGCCGGCAAATCCACGCTCGCGGACCTGCTCGCCCGCCTCGCCGACCCGGAGCACGGCACCGTCGCCCTCGGCGGCGTCGACCTCAGGCACGCACCCACGCAGCAGACGCGCGAGCGCATCCGGCTCGCCGGCCAGGACGCGCACCTGCTCGCGGGCACGATCGCGGCGAACGTCCGCATCGGCCGGCCCGAAGCGACCGACACCGACGTCGAGCACGCGCTCAAACAGGCCGGCCTCACCGACTGGCTGCGCGCCCTCCCCGACGGCATCCACACGCCGCTGGGCGAGGACGGGATCGCCGTGTCCGGCGGCCAGCGCCAGCGCATCGGGCTCGCCCGCGCGCTGCTCAGCCCCGCCGAGATCCTGATTCTCGACGAGCCGACCGCGATGCTCGACCCCACGACCGCCCACGCCCTGATCGACGACATCCTGCGCACCGACCGCACGCTCATCCTCATCACGCACGATCCGACCCACCTCGACCGCTTCGACCGCGTGATCGAGCTACGGGAGGGCGCCGCGCACGAGGCAGTCGGTGAGCGCGGCGGCCGCGCTGCCGTCCGGGTCTAGGTCGGGATCGAAGATCGTCACCTGCATCCCGACCGCGCCCGGCAGCAACCGCCGCACCACATCGGCCAGCTCGTCGTAGGACAGCCCGTCCGGCTGCGGCGAGTCGACCGCGTCCAGACGCAGCACGTCGGCGTCGACGTGCACCCAGTAGGGCACGTCCGGCACCGCCCACTCGCCCGCGCGCAGCGCCGCCAGGTCGATGACGCGCACCGGCGCGCGATCACCCGAACGGTCCCCGTAGGCGACCACGTCCTCGTCGCGCACGTACGGCCGCAGCCCGTCGATGTCGGCCAGCGCGTCCTCGGCGCGCCCCGTCACGACCGCCAGGTCCTCGCCCGCAACGGCGTCCACGTTCTCGGTCCGGAAGTCGAGGTGGCCGTCGACGAACGCGAGCCCGTAGTGCCCGTGCCGCCGCAGCGCGAGCATCGCCCCGAGCAGGATGGAGCAGTCGCCGCCGAGCACCAGCGGCTTCTCGCCCGCTCGCAGCAGCTCCCCGAGCCGGTCGGCGAGCGCCACCGTGTAGGCCGGGATCTTCGCCCGGTTCTCGGGCAGCGACGTCCACGGCGGCGCCTCCACGCGCCCCGCGTCCCGCCCGCCGAGCCGCTCGACTAGCCCGCACGCCCGGAGCGCGTCAGCGAGCCGCCGCGCGCCCGGCTCGACCCCCGGCCGCAGCTGCCGCAGGCCGAGGTTCGACGGCGCGTCGAGGACCGTCCAGCCCCTATGCGGCAAGGTCGGGCCCGTCGCTCGGTCGGTGGATGACGATCACCGGCACGTCCGCGTCGTGCATGACGCGGTTGGAGACGCTGCCGAGCAGCGCGGCGGTCATCCGCCCGCGGCCGCGCGAGCCCATCACGATCACGTCGAAGTCGCCGTCCCGGGCGACGCCCAGCAGCTCCCGGGCCGGGTCCCCGTCGAGCAGCCGGGTCGTCACGGACAGGTCGTCGGGGACGGTGTCCGCGGCCGCCCGCAGCGCCTTCTCGAGCTCCTGCTGTTCCGCGTCGTGCAGGCCGCGCATCCCGCCCGGCGCCTGCCACGCGAGCATCGGCGGCGGAGGTACGACGGCGACGAGCGTGACCTTCGCGCGGTACACCTGCGCCATCGCGACGGCGTGGGCGAGGGCGAGCGTGGCCTCCGGCGAGGCGTCGAACGCGACGAGGACATGGCGGTAGCGCAGCACGGCGCAATACTGGCACCAGCTAGGCTCGCGATGCCATGGACGATGTAACGCTTGCGCGCTTCGCCGAGCTCGCTGTCGATTTCGGCGCCAACCTCCAGCCCGGCCAGGTGGTGTCTCTGAGCGGGGCGCCAGGCAAGGAGCGGCTCGTCCGCGCAATCGCCAATCGCGCGTACGAGAAGGGCGCCAAGTTCGTCGACCTCGCGTGGTTCGATCCCTGGATCAAGCGCGCCCGCATCGAGCACGCCGCCGACGACACGCTCGAGTACGTCCCGCCGTGGCTCGGCGACCGCATCCTCACGCTCGGCAAGGAGCGCGGCGCCGCGATCACGCTGTCCGGCCCGGTCGCCCCCGGCCTGATGGACGACCTCGACCCCGTGCGCTCCGGCCGCGACCGCCTGCCCGCGATCCGCGAGACCGGCGAGGTGGTCGGCCGGCGCGAGATCAACTGGACCATCCTGCCCGGCCCGACGCCCGCCTGGGCCGAGCTCGTGCACCCCGGCCTCTCGCCCGAGGCCGCGCTCGCCAAGCTCGAGGAGCAGCTCCTGCACGTCCTGCGCCTGGACGAGGAGGACCCCGTCGCGGCCTGGCGCGCCCGCGCCGACCGCCTCGTGTCCGTCGCGTCCAAGCTCACGGAGCTGCAGCTGGACGCCCTCCACTACGAGGGCCCGGGCACCGAGATGACGGTCGGGCTGCTGCCGGGCGCCTCCTGGCAGGCCGCCCGCTTCGAGACCGCCGACGGCATCCCGCACATGCCCAACCTCCCCACCGAGGAGGTCTTCACGAGCCCGGACCCGCAGCGCGTGGACGGGCACGTCAGCTCCACCAAGCCGCTCGTGCTGATCGACGGCACCGTCGTCCGCGACCTCTACGTGCGCTTCGAGCACGGCCGCGCCGTGGAGCTCACCGCGTCCACCGCCCAGGAGGTCATGCGCACGATCATCGAGCGCGACGAGGGTGCCGCGCGCCTGGGCGAGGTCGCGCTGGTGGACAACGAGGGCCGCATCGGCGCGCTCGACACCGTCTTCTACGACACGCTGCTGGACGAGAACGCTGCCTCGCACATCGCGCTCGGCCGGGCCTTCCCGTTCCTGGCCGGCGACGAGCAGACGATGGGCCGCATGAACGAGTCCGACATCCACATCGACTTCATGATCGGCTCCGACCAGCTGACGGTCACGGGCATCACCGCCGACGGGGACCGCGTGCCCGTGCTGCAAAACGGTGCCTGGCAGATCTGATTCGCGCTAGCCTGTCGCGCTGATCCAGGAGAGGTGCCGGAGCGGCTGAACGGGCACGACTGGAAATCGTGTGACGGGGGTCAACCTCGTCCGAGGGTTCGAATCCCTCCCTCTCCGTCCCAGCAGCCGTGGCCCGTCTACCCGCAGGAGATCCCGCGCCGGCCGACGGCGCACTGCCCGCCGAGGCGCTCGGGTCCGCCGGGCCGTTCGGGTTCTACGTGCACGTGCCGTTCTGCGCCACGCGCTGCGGCTACTGCGACTTCAACACCTACGTGCCCGGTGAACGCGGGGCCGAGCACGCCAGCGGCTACGTCGGCGCGGTGCTGGCGGAGATCGACCTCGCCGCGCGGGTGCTCGGCCCGCGAGCCGTCGACACGGTCTTCTTCGGCGGGGGCACGCCGACGCTGCTGTCCGCGGACGACCTGATCCGCGTCCTGCGCCGGATCGACGAGCGCTTCGGGCTCCGGCCCGGCGCCGAGGTCACGACGGAGGCCAACCCCGAGTCGGTGGACCCGCGCAAGCTGGAGGCGCTGCGAGCCGCCGGGTTCACCCGCGTCTCGCTCGGGATGCAGAGCGCCGTGCCCCGCATCCTCGAGATCCTCGACCGCACCCACACGCCGGGCCGCCCCGAGCAGGCGGTCCAGGAAGCGCGCGCGGCCGGGTTCGAGCAGGTGAGCCTGGACCTGATCTACGGCACGCCGGGGGAGACCGCCGACGAGTGGCGGGCGTCGCTCGACGCCGCGCTGAGCGCCGAGCCCGACCATCTCTCGACCTACTCGCTCGTGGTGGAGCCGGGCACACGCATGGCCGCCCAGGTGCGCCGCGGGGAGCTGCAGGTCCCGGGTGAAGACGTGATCGTGGACCGCTTCGAGACCGCCGAGCGCGTGCTCGCCGAAGCCGGGCTGTCGTGGTACGAGACGTGCAGCTGGGCGCGCGACGAGGCCGCGTGGTGCCGGCACAACCTCGGTTACTGGAACGGCGGCGACTGGTGGGGCGCGGGACCGGGTGCGCACAGCCACGTCGGCGGGGTGCGCTGGTGGAACGTCCTGCACCCGCGCGCGTGGACCGAGAAACTCGCCGCCGGGATCTCACCCGCGGCCGCGCGGGAGACGCCCGGCGCCGACGAGTCGCGGCTGGAGCGCGTGATGCTCGGCCTGCGCCTTCGGTCCGGCGTCGCGCTCTCGCACCTCACGCGCGACGGACGGCAAGCCGCGCAGCGCCACGTCGCTGAGGGCCTGCTCGAACCGGCCGATCACGCCGCCGGCCGCGCCGTGCTGACGCTCCGCGGCCGGCTGCTCGCCGATCCCGTCACGCTCGACCTGGCGGCCTAGGCACCACCAGCACCGGGCACGACGCGTGCTCGACGAGGTACTTCGGGACGCTGCCGAAGACGACCTCACGCACCGTCCCGTGTCCGCTGGACCCGCACACGAGCAGCTGCACATCCGCGCTCGCGGCCGCCAACGCGGGACCGGGGCGCCCGGTGAGCAGCCGGTGATTCGCGCCGCCATGCGTGTTGAACGACACCTTGCCGAGCATGAACTCGAAGTCGTCGCGGCCCGGGTCGTGCTCACCCGGCAGCGCCGCGCTGCGGTGGACGCCGAGCGTGAGCACGCCGACGCCGAGCTGATCGGCGATCGAGATCGCCGTGTTCAGCGCGGGGCGTGACTGCGGGCGCCCGTCGAACGCCGCCCCCACCAACGCGATCTCGGGCCGGGTGCCGGCGGGCACCACCAGCACGGGGCACGTGGCGCCGTGCAGCAGCCGCACCGCGTCCTTGCCGCGCCCGACGGCGATCAGCTCGGGATCGTCGACCTCACCGACGCTGGTGCCCGCGGCCCGCGCGAGCACGGACGCGAACTCGTGCGCCTCCGGCGCCGCGCGGTACATCGGCTCAGCGATCGATGCGCAGCTTCACTGCGCCGCCCGGCACCGCGGACACCGTGACGACCGCGTCGCCGACCGCGAACTCCGACACCGGACCCTGCCCGCCCGCGGCGCCGCGCGCGACGGCGGCGTCGATCCCGTCGCGCAGCTCGCGCAGAGCGGCCTGGTCGAGTGTCAGCCGCGCTTCCTCGACGGCGAGGACGGCGCTGCCGTCGGGGCGGGGCTCGAGCGTGAAGTCCATGGTCCGTAGGATGCTGGCATGAGCGTGTACGAGTCCGCCGTCCGGCCGCTGCTGTTCCGGCTCGATGCCGAGCGCGCGCACAACCTGACGCTCGCCGCCTCCGAGCTTGGCGGGCGCTCGGACTTCGTGCGTCGCGCGGCGGGCCGTGCGTTCACGCTGCGGGACCCGCGCCTGGAGACGACGCTGGCAGGCCTGCCGGTGCCGAACCCGCTCGGCCTCGCGGCCGGGTTCGACAAGAACGCGCGCGCCGTGCGCATGCTCGGCAACCTCGGCTTCGGGCACCTGGAGATCGGCTCCGTGTCCGCCGACGCGTCGGACGGCAACCCGAAGCCGCGCCTGTTCCGCGTCCCGCAGGACGAGGCGATCGTCGTCGCCTACGGCGTGCCCAACGAGGGCGCGCAGGTCGTGCGCGAGCGCCTGGCCGCGCCGCGCCGGGTGCCGGTCGGCGTGAACCTGGTCAAGACCAACGATCCCGCTCGCCCCGCCACCGGGCCGGAGGTCTATGAGGACTACGCGGCCTCGCTGGTGGCGCTGCAGGACCGCGCGGACTACATCGCGCTCAACCTCAGCTGCCCGAACTCGGCCGCCGACAAGGACTTCTTCGACGATCTCACGCGCCTGGACGAGCTGCTCGCCCGGCTCGCGCAGGCCGAGGTGCGCCGCCCGCTGATCCTCAAGCTCAAGCCGACGCGCGACGCGGGCGTGCTGCGCGAGATCGTCGCGATCGCCGACGGCCACCCGTTCGTCTCCGGCTTCGCCATCAACCTGCCCTCCGGCAAGCCCGCCGACCTGCGCTTCACCGTCGCCCGCGACTCGCTGGAGAAGCTGCCCGGCGCCGTCGGCGGCCCGCCCGTGGAGGACTTCGTCAACGCGATCCTCGGCACGCTGAAGTCGATCACCGGCGACCGCTACGCGCTGATCGCCGCGGGCGGCGTGACCACCGCGGAGGCGGCGTACACCAAGCTCCAGCTCGGCGCGACCGCGGTCCAGCTCTACACCGGGCTCGTCTACCACGGGCCCGCCCTCGTCAAGCAGATCCTGAGCGGCCTGCTCGCGCTGCTCGAGCGCGACGGGATCGCCGACGTGCGCGCACTGAGCTGACCTACGGCGTGAAGGTGACGCTGCGCGTCGCCGGGTCGGCGCGCTCGAGGCGCACGACCACCTCGCTCCCGGGCACGGGGACGCCCGGGACCTTCGCGCGCACGGCGGGATCACGCAGCTGGATCACGCCCTCGTCGATCACCACCGCGTCGAAGCGCTCGCCCTCGCGCCCGTGCAGGACGACGGCCTCAAGCAGATCGACGACCGCACGGTCCACGGCGCCGGCGCGGCGCGAGGCGGCCGCCATCGTCGCGGGCAGGGCGGGCAGCGCCGCGCGGTCGGGGACGCCGAGGCAGCAGTCGGAGACGTAGCGGTCCTGCAGCCGCCGCAGCGGTGCGGTGGCGTGCGCGTAGGGCGCCGCGACCGCCCAGTGGGTCTGCAGCTCCGGCTCCTCGCCGTCGAACGCGGTGTAGCCCGCGCCGAACCCGATCCGCGACGCTTCGTGCACGATCGCGGCGTGCGCCGGGACGGCGGGGTCCAGGCGGCGCACGAACTCCGGGTAGGACTCGTCCTGGGGCCACTCGACCCCCAGCGCGCGCGCCGCCAAGCGCAGGCGCTCGAAGGCCTGCGGCTTCGGGTCGGGCTGGGTGCGCAGGAGGCCGACGCCCGCGTCGAGCATCAGGCTCGCCGCGACCATCCCGCACAGCAGCGAGATCTGCGCGTTGTACTCCTCGAACTCGCCCGGGACGCGGTAGCGGACGGTCCAGCCACCATCGGAAGGAACGACCTCCTGCTCGGCACGGGGCAGCCGGACGCCGCCGCGCGCCCGCTCGATGTCCAGCCGCAGCAGGCCGATCGCGCGCAGCAGCGGCGCGACGTCCTCTGGCACGTCGTCGTAGGTGTGCTGGCCGACGCTGCGCACCACGCGCCGCGCGACGCTGCGGTGGACGGGCTCGCCCGCCCGGTCGAGGTCGATCGTCCACAGCACCGCGGGCCGCCACTCGCCGGGGAGCAGCGACCCCGCGCCCTCCGAGAGCACGGGTGGGTAGAGCGGGATCTTCGCGTCGGGCAGGTACAGCGTCGCGCCGCGCGCGTGCGCCTCGCGGTCGAGCGCGCCGCCGGGATCGACGAAGTACCCCGGGTCGGCGATCGCGTAAGACACACGGAACCCGTCGTCGGTCTCGGCGAGGTGCATCGCCTGGTCGAGATCGCGCGCGCCCGGCGGGTCGATCGTGATGAACGGCAACTCCACGCGCTCGCCCTCGACCGGCTTCGCGGCGGCGGCCTGTGCCTCCGCCATCACCTCGTCCGAGAACTCGCGGGGCAGGTCGAGCTCCGCCCTGATGGCCGCGAGGCCATCCGCCAGCGGGCCGTTCAACTGCCGACCGGGTGCCAGGCGGTCTTGAGCTCGACGAGCGGCTCCAGGCGCGTCAACGAATCGGTGTGCGGCGAGGGCCGCGAGACGCGCTTGACGGTCTCGGCGGCGAGCTCGTCGACCGTCTTGGCCACGTCGTCGTCGTAGGTGGCGTCGATGATCGCGTTCACGTCGCGGTGGCCGCACAGCGGCGTGAGCAGCTCGTCCAGCCGGCCGGAGAGCAGGTTGAGCACGCCGCCCGGGATGTCCGAGACGCCGGCGACCTCGCCGAGGTCGAGCGGACGCAGCGGCTTGGTCCGCGACACCACCGCGACGACGGTGTTGCCCGCGGCGAGCGCGGGCGCGATCTCGCGGACCAGGCCCAGCACGTCCGGCGAGTCCGGCGCGAGCACCGCGACCACGCCGGTCGGCTCCGGCGAGGAGAATGAGAGGAACGGCGCCGCGACCGGGTTCACGCCGCCCATGACCGCCGCGAGCTTGTCGGTCCAGCCCGCGTAGTGGACGAGCAGGTCGACCGCCTCGTCGATCTCGTCCGAGCGGTCCGAGCGCGACTCCAGCGCCTCCGCGAACCGGTACAGCACCTGCCCGCGGTTGTACGCGGTCTTCTTCGCCCACCCGGGCGCGGCGGCGCGCGCGGCCTTGACGGCGTCGCGCACGTCCTTGCGTGAGCCGCGCGGCACGTTGACGCCGCCGATCGGGTCGGTCCGGCCGGACTCCGAACGCACGAACGCGCCTCCCAGGTAGAGCTTGTACGTCTTGGCGACGGCCTGGCGGGCGCTCATCCGCCCAGCCTCACGTACGGCGCCAGCCCGGCGGGCCCGCCCTCGCGGCCGAACCCGCTCTCCTTGTAGCCCCCGAACGCGGCCGTCGGGTCGAACTTGTTGTAGGTGTTCTGCCACACGACGCCGGCCCGCAGCTTGGACGCGACCTCGAACGCCTTCGCGCCGTTGTCGGTCCAGACGCCCGCGGCCAGGCCGTAGGCCGAGTTGTTGGCGCGCTCGACCGCCTCGGCGGGCGACCGGAACGTCGTGACCGACACGACCGGGCCGAAGATCTCCTCGACCGCGATCCGGTTCGCGGGCGCGACGTCGAGGAACATCGTCGGCGGGAACCAGTAGCCGGCGTCCGGGAGCGCGCAGGTCACCGAGCGCCGCACCGCGCCCTGCTGCTCGCCTGCCTCCACCATCTCGGTGATGCGCGCGAGCTGCTCGGCGGAGTTGATCGCGCCGACGTCGGTGTTCTTGTCCAGCGGGTCGCCGACGCGCAGGCGCTCCATCCGCGCCCACAGCTTGCGCACGACCTCCTCGGCCACGCTCTCCTGCAGCAGCAGGCGCGAGCCCGCGCAGCACACGTGGCCCTGGTTGAAGAAGATGCCCTCGATGATGCCTTCGACCGCCTGGTCGAGCGCGGCGTCCTCGAAGACGATGTTCGCGGACTTGCCGCCGAGCTCCAGCGTGAGCCCGCGGCCCGTCCCGGCCAGCGCGCGCTGGATCTCCTTGCCGACCGCCGTCGAGCCGGTGAACGCGACCTTGTCGACCTCGGACCGCACGAGCGCCGCGCCGGCGGACCCGTCGCCGGGGATGATGTTCACGACGCCGTCCGGCAGCCCGGCCTCCTGCACGATCTCGGCGAGCAGGAGCGCGGTGAGCGGCGTCGTCTCGGCGGGCTTCAGAACCGCGGTGTTGCCGGTCGCCAGCGCGGGCGCGAGCTTCCACGCCGCCATCAGCAGCGGGAAGTTCCATGGGACCACCTGGCCGACCACCCCGCGTGGCTCGTACGCGCGCCCGCCGAACGCGTACTGCAGCTTGTCCGCCCAACCCGCGTAGGAGAAGAAGTGCGCGGCGGCGAGCGGGACGTCCACGTCGCGTGACTCGCGGATCGGCTTGCCACCGTCGAGCGTCTCCACGATCGCGAGCTCACGCGCGCGCTCCTGGATCAGCCGCGCGATCCGGAACAGGTACTTGCCGCGCTCGAGCGCCGGCAGCGCGGCCCAGCCGTCCGCGGCGCCGCGCGCGGCGTCGACCGCCGCCGCCACGTCGCCAGGCCCCGCGAACGCGACCTCCGCCAGCGTCTCCTCGGTCGCGGGGTTGCGCGTCTCCACGACCGTCCCGTCGGTGGGCGCGACGAACGACCCCCCGATGAACAGGTCGTAGCGCGGCTTCAGCGGTGCCGCGTCGCGCGACTCGGGTGCCGGCGCGTAGTCCCACCTCAGGGCTGCTCGTTCAACGGTCGCCATGAAGCCTCACTCCTTCGAGAAGTCCTCGGCGCGCCCGTAGTGGCCGCCGTCGAGCTTGGCGTACTGCATCAGCAGGTCGTTCAGCAGCGAGGAGGCGCCGATCCGGAAGCGGTCCGGCGTCAGCCACTCGTCACCCAGCGTCTCCTTGACCAGCACGAGCATGTGCAGCGCCGCCTTGGTCGTCGAGACGCCGCCCGCGGCCTTGACGCCGACCACCCGGCCCGTCCGCTCGAAGTGGTCGCGCACGACCTCGAGCATCACGAGCACGACGCCCGGCGTGGCCCCGCTGGAGGCCTTGCCCGTCGAGGTCTTGATCACGTCCGCGCCCGCCGCGATCGCCAGCTCGGACGCGTGCCGGACGTGCGCGTAGGTCGGCAGCTCCGCCGTCTCCAGGATCACCTTCAGGTGCGCGCTCCCACACGCCTCCTTGACGGCCTCGATCTCGCGCGCGACCGTCCGGTCGTCCCCGCGCAGGTACGCGTCGCGCGAGATCACCATGTCGATCTCGCTCGCGCCCGCGGCCACCGCCTCGCGCGTCTCGTCCACCTTGACCTTCAGCGACGTCTGCCCGGCGGGGAACCCGGTCGCGACGGACGCGACGGCCACGCCGGAGCCCTCCAGCGCGGCGGCGGCCACGCCGACCAGCGACGGGTACACGCACACGGCGGCGCACGACGGCAGCTCCGGCCGCGACGGGTCCGGGCACACGGCCTTGGCGCACAGGTGGCGGACCTTCCCGGGCGTATCCGACCCTTCGAGCGTCGTCAGGTCGATCATCGACGTCGCAAGGCGGATCCCCTCGCGCTTGGCCGTCGTCTTGATCGACCGGCGCCCGAGCGCCGCGGCCCGCTCTTCGACCCCGACGCGGTTGACGGGGGTGAGGGAACGGCTCATGCGGGCAGTGTGGCAGCCCCGGGAATAGGCCGGGGCACCACGACGTCAGGACAGGCATGCAGCCCCTCAACGTCATCGTCGCGGCCGACTCGGCACTGCTGCGCGCCGGCCTGACGCACCTGCTCACCGACCACGGGATCACCGTCGTCGCGCAGGCGGTGGACGGCGCGGAGCTCAAGCGCAAGGCCCGCGCGCACCGCCCGGACATGGCCGTCGTCGCCCTCAAGGAACCGCCGGTCCGCGAGGACCTCCCGCTGCTCGTGCTCGCGCACGCGCCCGATCCCGACGTCGCGCTCGACCTGCTCGACGACCGTCCGGCCGGCGCCGGCTATCTGCTCGAGGAGCGGATCCCGGACGTCGGCCGCTTCATCGGCGCCGTGCGCGAGGTCGCCGCGGGCGGCTCCGTGCTCGACCCCGCCGTCGTGCCGGAGGTGCTCGGCCGGCGCACCGCCCGGGACGCGTTCACTGCGCGCGAGCGCGAGGTCCTCGGCCTGATGGCCCAGGGCCGAAGCAACCGCGCGATCGCGCAAGCGGCGTTCCTGTCCGAGCGCGCCGTCGAGCGGCACGTCACCGCGATCTTCGACAAGCTCCGGCTTCCCCCGTCCTCCCGGACGCACCGCCGGGTGCTCGCGGTGCGCGCGCACCTTCAGTGCTGAGGTACTGTCGCGTGAATGGACGCCGGCAGCGTCATCGACGCCATGGAGCGCGACGCTGAGGACCTCGCCCGGCGGATCGTGACCGTCATCCGCGACGAGGTCGAGGAGTACCGCTCCGTGCGCGATCCGGCCCTCGCCGCGCAGGTGTTCGCGCACGCCATCGCGCACGTGCACGCGTTCGTCCGCTGCGCCCGCCGCGGCCGCCCGCCGCAGGGCCCCGAGCTGGACTTCGTGCGCGAGCGCGGTGCCTGGCGCGCGCGTGATCTGATGCCGCTCGATTCGCTGCTCGAGACGTACCTGATCGGCCAGCGCCTGTTCTGGGAGACGATCGTCGGGGCCGCCGGCGACACTCGCGAAGGGCTCCTGGTCGCGCGCGAGCTGACCGGGTTCACGTTCCAGTACACGCACGCGATCAACGTGGCCGTCGCCGAGGCCTATCTCGGCGAGGCCCGCGCGCTCGCCACCGAGGTCGACCGCGCCCGCCGCACGTTCCTCGAGCAGCTGCTCTCCGGCGCCACGACCGATCCGGCGCGCGCCCACGCCTTCGGCATCCGCCCGGACGGCGACCACACGGTCGTGGTCGTCAAGCACCCGGGCGAGGAGCGCCAGGCGGTGCGCGCGCTCGAGCGGCTGGACCCGTTCGTCGTCGTCCGCGGCGACGAGGTGATCGCGATCTCCCGCCGCACGCCCGCCGAGCTGCGCGCCGAGCTCACACTCGACGTCGGCCTGACCGCCGGCATCTCGACGCTCTGCCATGGCCTCGCTGATGTGGCGCGCGGCTACGTCGAGGCCCGCTGCGCGCTGCGGCACGCGGACCCCGTCGCGGCGCTGGAGGAGGTCGGCCTGATCGACTACCTCGCGCACGCCGCCGACGACACCGCCCAGCGGCTGCTCCCACCGGGCCTGGACCGGCTCGAGCCGCTCGCCGAGACGCTGCTCGCCTACGCGGACTGCGACCTCAACGTCGCCCGCACGGCGGAGCGCCTCGGCGTGCACCCGAACACGGTCCACTACCGCCTACGGCGCGCGCACGACCTCACGGGGCGGGACCCGCGGCGTTTCGCCGAGCTCGTCGAGCTCACCACCGCGCTTCGCCTTGTCGCCTAGCGCCACCAGGATCGCGCCCTCGCCGGTGGCGTACGCCTCCTCGCCGTGGGCGATGATGTCCATGCCGATCGCCTCTTCCTTCGCCGTCGCGCGCAACGGCATGACCAGGCCGATCAGCTTGAGCAGGACGAACGTCACCACGAACGCGTAGGTGGTGGCCGCGAGCACGGCGAGCAGCTGCTTGCCGAGCTGCGCGACGTCGCCGTAGAAGGCGCCGTCGCCGAGGCCGCCGTTCCAGCCCGCCTGGGCGACCAGGCCGATGAAGACGGTGCCGGTGAGGCCCGCGACGCCGTGCGCCGCGAGCACGTCGAGCGTCTCGTCCACGCGCCAGCGCGGGCGCCACATAATCACGAAGTAGCTCGGGATCGCGGCCACGACGCCCAGGACCATCGCCCAGATCGGCGAGATGTAGCCCGCGGCGGGCGTGATGCCGACGCAGCCGACGACGATCGCCGTGGCGGCGCCGATCGCGGTCACCTGACGCGAGCGCAGCAGGTCGAGCACGAACCAGGCGGCCAGCGCGCACGCCGGGGTGAGCAGCGTGTTGGTGAACGCGAGCACGCTCGAGTTGCCGGCGGTCAGCCCGCTGCCGCCGTTGAAGCCGAACCAGCCGAACCACAGCAGGCCGGCGCCGAGCAGGACGTAGACCGAGTTGTGCGGGAGGATCGCGACGCGGCCGTGGTCGCGCCGCCGGCCGACGACCCATGCGGCGGCCAGGGCGCTGAAGCCCGAGCCCATCTCGACCGGCACGCCGCCCGCGAAGTCCAGGACGCCCGCCTCCTGCAGCCAGCCGCCGCCCCACACCCAGTGGGCGAGGACGGCGTACACGAGCACCGACCACAGGGCGGCGAAGATCAGGAACGCGCCGAAGCGCATGCGCTCGACCACGGCGCCCGCGACCAGCGCGGTGGTGAGGATGCAGAACGTGGCCTGGAAGGCCATGAACAGCAGGTGCGGGATCGTCTGGCCCTCGCGCGGCTCGAAGTCGACGCCGCTCAACCCGACGTGGTCGAAGCCGCCGATGATGGCGTTGCCCGGCGAGAACGCGAACGAGTAGCCGACCAGCGCCCACGTGATCATCGCGACGGGCACCGCGGCGACGCACATCATGAACGTGTTGAGCGTGTTCTTGGACCGCACGAGGCCGGCGTAGAACAGGCCGAGCGCGGGTGTCATCAGCAGCACCAGTGCGGCCGACATCAGGATCCAGGCGGTGTCGCCCGCGTTGATCGCAGCGTTCATCGGGCAGCCTCCACCGGCGTGACGGCGGCTTCCTCGGTCTCACCGGAGCGGATGCGCACGACCTGCTCCAGGTCCATCACGAAGATCTTGCCGTCGCCGACCTCGCCGGTCTGCCCCGCAGAGCAGAGCGCCTCGATGGCCGGTTCCACGAAGTCCTCGGACACGGCGATCTCGAACCGCACCTTCTCCGTGAGCCCGACCTGCACGGTCGTCCCGCGGTAGGTCTCCACGCGGTCGAGCTCGCCGCCATGCCCCAGCACGCGGCTCATCGAGAAGCCGCGGACCTCGGCGCGGTAGAGGGCTTCCAGCACTTCATTCGTCTTTTCGGGGCGGACAATCCCGATCACGAGCTTCATGGCCGGGAAGCCTTCCGGCGCGCGGGCCGCGCGTCTTTATCCGCCCGTACAAAGGCGAGCGGCGGGCTCTTATCCCAGCTGGAAGCCCCAGGGCGGCAGGCCGCCCGCCGGCTCGTCGCTCAAGTTGACGACCACGACGTCGTCGTCCCACGCCCACGAGACCAGCGGCGGCTCGCTTTCCAGCAGCCGCCACGTGCCCTGCAACCGCGCTGCGCGCGGGAGCAGCCAGGCGTAGAACGCGCGCAGCTCGGCGTCCGGCGGCTCGTCCGGGCCGCGGCCCAGGAACACGGGAACGTGCGCCCGCCGGCCGGAGAGCTGCCCGTCGTGGTAGAGCCGCGCGCCCGGCAGGGTCGACATCACGACCGCGGCCGCGCGCGCCTGCTCAGGCCCGAACACGGACGCGGCGCGCGGCTCGTCGTGGTTCTCGATGAAGCGCACGAGCCGCTCCTGGTACTCGACCGGCGCCGTCAGATGGCCGCGCACGTCGCCGCGCTCCACCAGCCGGTCGTAGAGCCGCTTGTCGTAGCAGAGGTCGAACCCCTGCTCCATCAGCGCGAACTCCATGTCCCAGTACGCCTCGGCGATGAACAGCAGGCCCGGGTGCGTCCACTTCACGCGCGTGATCAGCTGCGGCCAGAACTCCTCCGCGTGCGGCTCGACGCCCCACGTGCCCGCGAAGACCTCGCTGATCATCAGCATCGCCATGTCGCAGCGCAGCCCGTCGCACTGCGCGCCCACGTCGACGAGCGTCTCGGCCACGGCCGACCGCAGGCCGTCGTTGAACGCGTCGAGCTGGACGACGTCCGGCCACGGCGGGAAGTACGGGTCACGCCCGCGCGCGACGATCCCGCCGGCCGTGCGCACGAAGTCCGCGGGCCGCTCGGCCAGCTGCGCCTCCGTCCCGCGGATGAAGTACTCGGGGTTGGACGCCAGCCACGGATGGTCGGGCGCGACGTGGTTGGGGACGTAGTCGAGGATCAGCCGGAGCCCGCGCGCGGCCAGCTCGTGCCGCGCCACGGCCAGCCCCTCGCGCCCGCCGAAGCGCTCGTCGACGACGTAGTCGCGCACGCAGTAGGGCGAGCCGATCACGTCGCCGGGCCGCAGGTCGGTCAGCGCGGCGCGAAACGACGCCGACAGGCCGTCGTCGACGGCCGCGATCGCCAGCCCGGCGGGCGAGCGCCGCCACACGCCCATCAGCCAGACGGCGTCGACCGGCAGCGCCGCGATCGCGTCCCAGCGTTTGGCCGGCACGTCGGCCAGCGAGTGCCCGCCCAGCCACACGGCGGTGTTGATCTCGTAGATCGAGAGCCGGGTCACCGCCTCGGGACCATACGGGCCGCTGGTACATTCGCCAAAGTCGTTAGCGGAGGCGCTGGAGCTCGAGGGCGGCTGGATCAGCGGGCGCCGCTACGAGATCGACGACGAGCCGATGGTCGCCCTGGACGACTTCTCGATGAAGGATCTCCTGCTCGATTTGTCCGCGTTGCTCGCGTTGGCTGTGACTCCCGACTAGCCTTGTGGGCCTCATGGCCCGTTTGTCCCTGCTCATCGCCGCCTTCGTCCTGCTGCTTCCCGCCGTCGCGGAGGCCAAGACGGTCAAGATCTACGTGTTGCGCGGCGAGGCGCTGTCCTCGGTCAAGCGCCAGGCCGCGGACGGCCCCGAGGCGGCGCTGAAGGTGCTGCTGCAGGGCGTCACCGCCGCCGAGCGCAAGAAGGGCTACGGCTCGGCGATCCCGAGCGGCGTGACGCTCACCTCCGCCGAGGTCGAAGACAACAAGGTCGAGCTCGAGTTCTCCGGCACCTTCGCCGCCTCCGACGTCTCCTACCTCGCGCGCGTGGCGCAGGTCGTGTACACGGCCACGGGCGCCGACAGCGAGATCGAGGAGGTCGAGATCCGCGGGCGCACGTTCACGCGCGCGGACTTCGCGCCGCCGGAGGAGTACGAGGCGCCCAAGCCGCCGACCAAGAAGCCGGCCGCACCGAGCGACCCGCGCGCCGTGCAGGACAAGCTGGCGCAGCTGGGCTACCTACCCGAGGACGCGGTCACCGGCAAGTGGGACTACCGCTCCCAGCAGGCCGTGCTCGCCTTCCAGTCCTGGGAAGGGCTCGAGCGCGACGGGATCGTCGGAGAGATGACCCAGGACCGGCTGGACAGCGCGGGCCGGCCGCTGGCCCAGAACCGCACCGGCAGCGGCCGCAAGGTCGAGATCCACCGCGGCCAGGGCGTGATCCTGCTGATCGAGGCCGGACGCGTGGTGCGCGTCATCCACACCTCCACCGGCGTCGGCAACAACTCGACCGACCTGGGGACGCCGCCCGGCAACTTCAAGGTCACGCGCGAGGTCGAAGAGGCGTGGTCGGTGCCGTTCAAGATGTTCATGGACCACGCCGTGTACTGGGGCGTAGGCCTGGCCATCTACGGCGCCGCCGACGTGCCCGCCGGCCCCGCCTCGCACGGCGGCGCGCGGATCCCGATGCCCGAGGTCGAAGTGGTCTTCGAGTTCGTGGAAGTCGGGACGCCGGTCCGCGTCATATAGCGTTTCTGCCATGGAGGCATCCGAACCGCGCCGTCGCCGCGCTGCGATCGTCTGCGTCGACGACGAGCCCGCCGTGCTCGCGGCGGTCGCTCGTGATCTGCGGCGCCAGTTCGGCGAGCGCTACCGGATCGTGCGCGCCACCAGCGGGCCCGAGGCGCTGGACGCGCTGAAGGAGCTCGTCGCGCGCGGCGAGCAGGTGGCGCTGCTGGTGGCCGATCAGCGCATGCCGGGGATGGCGGGCACCGAGTACCTGGTTGAGGCGCGCAAGCTCGTGCCCGACGCCAAGCGCGTGCTGCTGACGGCGTACGCGGACACCGAGGCGGCGATCCAGGCCATCAACGAGGTCGACCTCGACTACTACCTGCTCAAGCCGTGGGACCCGCCGGAGGAGCAGCTGTACCCGGTGGTGGAGGACCTGCTGACCACGTGGGAGGCGGGCGCGGCGCTCGAGTCGGGCGGCGTGCGCGTCGTCGGGCACCGCTTCAGCCGCGACTCGCACGACCTGCGCGACTTCCTGGCCCGCAACCGCGTCCCGATGCGCTGGCTGGACGTCGAGCGCGACGCCGAGGCGCGCGAGCTGCTGCAGGTCGCCGACGTCTCCGACGGCCGGCTGCCGGTCGCGCTGCTCGAGGACGGGACCGTGCTCGAGCGCCCGACGGTGCTGGAGCTGGCCGAGCGGCTCGGCGTGTCGGCCGCGCCCGCGGAGGACCACTACGACCTGGCGATCGTCGGCGGCGGGCCGGCGGGCCTGGCGGCGGCCGTGTACGGCGCGTCCGAGGGCCTGAAGACCGTGATGGTCGAGCGCGAGGCGCCCGGCGGCCAGGCCGGCACGTCCTCCCGGATCGAGAACTACCTCGGCTTCCCGGCCGGCCTGTCCGGCTCCGACCTCGCCCGTCGCGCGACCGACCAGGCGCGCCGGCTCGGCGCCGAGCTGCTGGCGGTGCAGGACGCGGTCGCGTTGCGCGTCGAGGGCGCGGGGCGGATCGTCGAGCTGTCCGGCGGCGGCGTGCTCTCCGCCAACTGCGTGCTCGTGGCCTCCGGCGTCTCCTATCGCCGGCTCGACGCGCCCGGTTTCGACACCTTCACCGGCAAGGGCATCTACTACGGCGCGGCGCTCACCGAGGCGCGCTCGTGCGCCCAGCAGCACGTGGTGATCATCGGTGGCGCGAACTCCGCCGGCCAGGCCGCCGTGCACTTCAGCAACTACGCGAGCAGGGTGACGATGCTGGTCCGCGGTGACTCGCTCGTCCGCTCCATGTCGCACTACCTGATCGAGCAGATCGCGGCGATCGAGAACATCGACGTGCGCGTGAACGCGCAGGTGGTGGCGGCCGAGGGCAACGACCACCTGCACTCGATCCGCATCCGCGACGAGGACGGCGAGCGCGACGAGACGGTGGACGCGATGTTCGTGTTCATCGGCGCCGCGCCCCGCACGGACTGGCTGGAGGGCGTGGTCGGGCGCGACGAGCGCGGCTTCATCCTCGCCGGCGCGGACGCCCGGTCCGCGTTCCCGCTCAAACGCGACCCGTACACGCTGGAGACGACGGTGCCGGGCGTGTTCGTTGCGGGAGACGTGCGCGCGCGTTCGATCAAGCGCGTCGCGAGCGCGGTGGGCGAGGGCTCGATGGCCGTCTCACTGATCCACGAGTACCTGGCGGAATGAACATGGAGCTGATCGACGAGCTGCGCCGCATGGACCTCTTCGACGGGCTGACCGACGAGGAGCTGGCGGAGTGGGCCGCGATCACCCCGCCGATCCGCGAGGCCGAAGAGGGCGAGGTGCTGCTCGAGCAGGGCGTCGACTCGCCCGGCCCGCTGCTGCTGTTCGGCGGGACCACGCGCGGCTTCATCCGCACCGCCGGCGGTGTCGACCCGGGCACGGTCAATCAGGCGCCGACCTGGATCGGCGCGATCGCCGCCATCACCGAGAGCCAACTGCCGCTGACCGTCGAGGCGGGCGTCGACTGCCGCGTCTCGATCATCCCGCGCGAGGCGTTCATCCAGCTGGCGCTCAAGCACCGCTCGGTCCACCGCCATGTGATGCAGGTGATCGGGCCGGTCATGCGCAGCATCAACGCACGCGAGTCCAGCCGCGAACGGCTCACCTCGCTGGGCACGATGGCCGCCGGGCTCGCGCACGAGCTCAACAACCCGGCCGCCGCGGCACGGCGCGCCGCGAGCGACCTCGTGCAGGCGATGCACGTCATCAACTACGCGCTGCGGGCGTTCGTGGAGGCCGGCATCGAGCGCGTGGACGCGGAGAAGCTGCTCGAGCTGCAGAAGGAGGCGCTCGACCGGGCCGAGAAGCGCGAGGCGCAGGGCGCGCTCGACGAGTCCGACGCGATCGACGCGATGGAGGACATCCTCGACGAGCTCGGCATCACCGACGGCTATCGCTTCTCGGAGCCGCTCGCGTCCGCCGGCCTCGACGAGGACTGGGTCCGGCGCGTGGTCGCCGTCACCGGCGAGGGGACGCACGCCTCTCTGAAGGCGCTGTGGTGGGTGGCGTCCACGCTGTCCGCGCAGGAGCTGGCCAACGAGCTCGTCGACTCCACCGACCGCATGTCCAAGCTGGTGAAGGCGATCAAGACCTACGCGTACATGGACCGCGGCGAGGTCGTCGTGGCCGACGTGCACGAGGGCCTCGACAGCACGCTGATCATGCTCAAGCACAAGCTCAAGCACACGAGCATCAAGGTCAAGCGCGAGTACGACGAGACGCTGCCCAAGCTCACGATGCGCGGCTCCGAGCTCAACCAGGTGTGGACGAACCTGCTCGACAACGCGATCGGCGCGCTGGGCGAGACGGGCACGATCACCATCCGGACCCTGCCCGACAACGGTTGCGTGCGGGTCGACATCGCCGACAACGGGCCAGGCATCCCCGAGGACGTCCGCGCGCGCATCTTCGACCCGTTCTTCACCACCAAGGCGCCGGGGAGCGGGACGGGCATGGGTCTGGACACCGCGCGCCGGATCGTCGAGCAGCGCCACGGCGGCTCGCTTTCATTCGAGAGCAACGGCGAAGGCACGGTCTTCCACGTCTGGCTCCCGATCGACGGAAAGAAGAAATGACGAAACGCTGCTCCCACACCGATCAGATCGAGCTCACCGAGCTGCCGGCCGAGTCCGCGGGCTGCGAGGACTGCCTCGCCGCGGGAGGCGTCTGGCTGCACCTGCGCATCTGCCTCAGCTGCGGGCACGTCGGCTGCTGCGACGACTCGCCCAACAAGCACGCGAGCGCGCACGCGCGCGCGACCGAGCACCCAATCATCCGCTCGCTGGAGCCGGGTGAGGAGTGGTGCTGGTGCTTCGAGGACGAGGTCGGGATGCTGATCCCGCAGATCAAGGGGCGGACGCAGATCCCGCCCTCGCCGATGCTGTCGCGCTAAAGAGCGTTTCGGCGAACGCGAGCACGCGGCCCTCGCTGCGCGGCGGTCCCGTGATCTGGACGGCCACGGGTAGGCCGTCGTCGTCGAAGCCGACGGGCACCGCGCACGCCGGCAGGCCTGCGAGGTCCTGCGGGACGGTGTAGGGCAGCACGCCGTCGCGGAAGCCCTGCGGGTCGGGCTCGTCGCGACGCTCCGGCGGAACGGCCGAGACCGGCGTGAGCAGCAGGTCGGCGGCGACGAAGATGCGCTGGAACGCGGCCCGGATGCGCTCGCGCTCGGCGATCGCCTCCGCGTACTCGGCCAGCGTGACCTTCAGCGCGTTGTCGATGCGTGCGGCGACGTCCTGCCCGTAGTCGGCGCGGCGCTTGGGGAACAGCTGCGCGTGGGTTTGCGCCGCCTCGCCGTTCTGGATCGCGGCGTAGGTGGGATACAGGCGGCCGGCGTGCTCGAACGGCACCTCGAACGTGCCGAAGGAGGAGACGGCGTGGTCGAAGGCGCGCTGGATCCCCGGCTCGAGCGGACGCACGTGCAGGTCGGGGCAGACCGCGATGCGCTCGGCCGGCTTCGCCGGCGCGCGGCCCGCCAGGGCCTCGAAGAAGAGCTTGACGTCGGCGGGGGTGCGCGCCATCGGCCCGGCGTGGTCGAGCGAGCGCGCGAGCGGATACACGCCGTCGGTGGACAGCAGGCCGTACGTGGGCTTGAGCCCGGACACGCCGCAGAAGGCGGCCGGGATGCGGATCGAGCCGCCCGTGTCGGTCCCCAGCGCGAGCGCCGCCTGACCGAGCGCAAGCGCCACGCCCGAGCCGCCGCTGCTTCCGCCCGCGACGCGCGCGGGGTCGTGCGGGTTCCGGCACGGCGCAAAGTGCGGGTTCACGCTCGTGATGCCCCACGCGAACTCGTGCGTGAGCGTCTTGCCGACGACGATCGCGCCGGCGTCGCGGGCGCGGTGCACGAGCGCGGCGTCGGCGCTCGGGACGTGCTCGGCGAAGAGCTTCGACCCGTAGGTCGTGCGCACGCCTTCGGTGTCGAACAGGTCCTTGACCGCGAGCGTAAGCCCTTCCAGCGGACGCTGCGTGCCGTCGCGGTACGCGGCCTCGGCGGCCTTGGCCTCCTCGCGCGCGCGCTCGAGCGTGAGCGTGATGAACGCGCCGTACTCGGGCAGCGGGTCGAACGCGTCGATGACCTCGACCGGGGAGATCTCACGCGCGGCGAACGCGGCGCGCAGCGATGCGGCACTCAGCACAGATGGCTTCTTAGCAACGCCGTCACCCGGTCCGGGGCGTCGAGTTGCATCCAGTGGCCGGCGCCGTCGATCCGCTCGTAGCGGAAGTCGGGCACGAAGTCCGCCGAGCCGGTCATCTGGTCCTCGAGCAGGTAGGCGTCGCCGCTGCTCCACACGCCGAGCGTGGGCGCATTGACCGTGAAGCGCGGCGGGTTGAGCTCGTTGCGGGGACGGTGGTTGCAGCGGTACCAGTTGAGCGCCGCGGTGAGCGCGCCCGGGCGCTCGAGGTCGGCGAGCACGCGGTCCGGCTCCGGATGCGTGCCCGCCCACTCGCGCAGCAGCTTCCAGTCGTCGCGGCGCACGATCTCCTCGGCTTCGGCGTGCAGGAAGAAGTCGCGGTACCAGCCCTTCTCGCGCTGGGCGAGCGTGGGCGGGACGCCGGGGTGGCCGACCGACAGCACCGCGAACCGGTCCAGGCGCTCGGCGGCCGAGAACGCGAACGCCCAGGCGACGCCCGCGCCCCAGTCGTGGCCGACCACGTGCGCCTTTGCGAAGCCGAGCTGATCCAGCAGAGACACCATGTCCCCGACGCTCTTGCCGACGCGCACGTCGTCCGGCTTGTCGGAGTCGCCGAAGCCGCGCAGGTCGGGCGCGATCACGGTGAAGTCAGATTTCAGATCCTCGATCTGATGGCGCCAGAGATCGGCGCGGTCCGGGAACCCGTGCAGCAGCAGCAGCGGCGGTCCCGAGCCCTCCACCCGAACGGCGAGTTCGACACCATCCGCACTTTCCATCCGCCGCATGATGCGAAAGGCTACAAGCGTGGAGACGAGCCACCGGAGTGAAACCCGTGAACGCGTCGTCGTCCGCATGGCGGGGGATTCCGGGGACGGGATGCAGCTCGCGGGCAGCCGCTTCACGGACGCGACCGCCGTGTTCGGCAACGACCTCGCCACGCTGCCCGACTTCCCGGCCGAGATCCGCGCGCCCGCCGGCACGGTCGCCGGCGTGTCGGCCTTCCAGATCCACTTCGCCTCGCGCGACATCCTCACCCCCGGGGACACGCCGGACGTGCTCGTGGCCATGAACCCGGCGGCGCTGAAGGCGAACCTGCCGCTGATGCAACGCGGCGCGACGATCCTCGTCAACGAGGACGCGTTCAGCGTGCGTGCGGTGCAGAAGGCGGGCTACGCGGAGAACCCGCTGGAAGACGGGACGCTGGCCGGCTTCACGGTCAAGCGGGTGCCGATGAGCTCGCTCACGACGCGCGCCGTCGAAGGCATCGAGGGCGCGACCAGCCGCGACGCGCAGAAGGCCAAGAACCTGTTCGCGCTCGGCGTGCTGTCCTGGCTCTACGACCGGCCGGTGGACGTCACCGAGCGCTGGATCCGCGGCAAGTTCAAGGGCCCGGTGTGCGAGGCGAACCTGGCCGCGTTCCGCGCGGGCTGGAGCTTCGGCGAGACGTCCGAGCTGATCGACGTGCAGGTGAAGGTCGACCGCAACGTCGACGTCGCGCCCGGCACCTACCGCAACGTCAACGGCACCGAGGCGACGGCGCTCGGGTTGATCGCGGCGTCGGTGAAGTCGGGGTTGCCGCTGGTGTTCGGGGCGTACCCCATCACGCCCGCGTCGGACCTGCTGCACGCGCTCGCGCGCCGGCACGACATGGGCGCGCGGACCATCCAGGCCGAGGACGAGATCGCGGCGGCGTCGATGGCGCTGGGCGCGGCGTTCGGCGGCGCGCTGGGCGTGACGTGCACGTCCGGGCCGGGCCTGGACTTGAAGACGGAGACGATCGGGCTCGCGGTGGCGCTGGAGCTGCCGATGGTCATCATCGACGTCCAGCGCGCCGGCCCGTCGACGGGCATGCCGACCAAGACCGAGCAGTCCGACCTGCTGCAGGCGCTGTACGGGCGCCACGGCGAGTCGCCGCTGCCGGTGGTCGCGGCGCAGTCGCCGGGGCAGTGCTTCGAGGCGGTCTTCGAGGCGGCGCAGCTGGCGATCAAGTACCGCACGCCGGTGATCCTGCTCTCCGACCTCTTCGTCGCGAACTCGAGCGAGCCGTGGCGGATCCCGGACGCCGCTTCGCTGCCGCCGATCGACCCGCGCCTTCGCACCACGACCACCGGGCCGTTCCTCCCGTACTCGCGCGACGACAACCTCGCGCGGCCGTGGGCGATCCCCGGCACGCCCGGCCTCCAGCACCGGATCGGCGGGCTGGAGAAGGCCGACCGCACCGGCGCGATCTCCTACGACGGCCCGAACCACGCGCGCATGACGCAGCTGCGGGCCGAGAAGGTGGACGGCATCCCGGTGCCCGACCTCGAGATCCACGGCGAGCCGGACGCGGACCTGCTCGTGCTCGGCTGGGGCTCGAGCTACGGGACGATCCGGGCGGGTGCGCGGCGCGTCCGGGAGGGCGGCGGGCGGGTCGCGACGGCGCACCTGCGCCACCTGCGGCCGATGCCCGCGAACACGGGCGCGCTGCTGCGCAAGTTCGAGCGCGTGCTCGTGCCGGAGATGAACAGCGGCCAGCTCGCGCACGAGCTGCGGGCGCGCTACCTGGTCGACGTGATCTCCTACAGCAAGGTCCAGGGGCAGCCGTTGCTGCCGTCGGAGATGGAGCAGCAGATATGGCGGCACCTGAGCTGACGAAGGCGGACTTCCAGTCCGACCAGGAGACGCGCTGGTGCCCGGGCTGCGGGGACTACGCCGTGCTCGCGGCCGTGCAGGCGTTCTTCCCCGAGCTGGGCATCCCGCCGGAGCGGATCGTGTTCGTCTCCGGGATCGGGTGTGCGGGGCGCTTCGCCTACTACATGGACACGTACGGGATGCACGGCATCCACGGGCGCGGGCCGGCGCTCGCGACCGGGCTGGCGGCCGCGCGCGACGACCTGTCGATCTGGGTCGTGACCGGCGACGGCGACGCCCTGAGCATCGGCGGCAACCACCTCATCCACGCGCTGCGGCGCAACGTGCCAATCAAGATCCTGCTGTTCAACAACCAGATCTACGGGCTGACGAAGGGGCAGGCGTCACCGACCTCCGAGCTCGGCAAGGTGACCAAGTCGACGCCGTTCGGGTCGATCGACGGGCCGTTCAACCCCGTCAGCCTCGCTCTGGGCGCCGAGGCCACGTTCGTGGCGCGGACGATCGACACCGACAAGCAGCACCTGCCGATGGTGCTGCGCGCGGCCGCCGCCCACGAGGGCGCGGCGCTGGTCGAGATCTACCAGAACTGCCCCGTGTTCAACGACGGCGCGTTCGACGCGCTGCGCGACAAGAAGCGCGGTGCCGAGAACCGGATCTACCTCGAGCACGGCGAGCCGATCCGCGGCGTCGTGCGCGACGCGGAAGGCGCGCTGCGGATCGGCGGCGAGGGCGAGCCGGTGATCCACGACGCGCACCGCGAGGACCCGTCGTACGCGTTCGCGCTCTCGCGGCTGTCCTCCTCGCCCGACGGTCCGACGCCGATCGGGATCTTCCGCGACGTGCGGCGGCCGGTGAGCGGCCGCGACCTCGCCAGGCAGCTGGCCGCGGCGCGCGCCGCGGCCGACGATGCTTCACTGGACGCTCTCATGCGCGCCGGTGACACGTGGACGATCTCCTAGAACGCGGGTCCGACAAGTGGACGAAGTACCCGCCTGACGTCCTGCCGGCGTTCGTCGCCGAGATGGACTTCGAGCTGGCGCCGCCCGTGCGGGAGGCACTCGTGCGGGCGATCGAGCGCGGCGACCTCGGCTACATCGGCAACGTCGACGGGCTCATCGAGGCCATGTACTACTTCTTCGACCGCCGCCTCGGGTGGGACCTCGAGGGCCAGTACATCGCGCTCGTCGCCGACGTGACCGTCGGCCTGCAGGAGCTGCTGCGCGCCCGTACCCGCCCTGATGACGCGGTGATCATCAACCCGCCCGCGTACCCGCCGTACTACCGGGAGATCCCGCACACCGGTCGCCGGGTGGTCGAGGTGCCGCTGCTGGCCGACTTCGGCGTGGACGTCGACGGGCTGGACCGCGCGTTCGGAGCCGGTGCGAAGGCGCTGCTGCTGTGCTCGCCGCACAACCCGTCCGGGCGCGTGTACACGCGGGACGAGCTGGCGGCGGTGGCCGCCGTCGCCGAGGCGCACGGCGCGCTCGTGATCGTCGACGAGATCCATGCGCCGCTGACGTTCGGGGCGCAGTTCGTCCCGTGGCAGCACGTGGTCGAAGGCGGCGCCGTGCTCACGTCCGCCTCGAAGGCGTTCAACGTGCCGGGCTTGAAGCTCGGGTTCGTCGTCGGCGAGGCCGCCTCCGCGCTCCCCGAGGACCTGACCGATCACGCGGGCTACGCGGGCGTGATCGCCGCGCAGGCCGCGTTCAACGAAGGCGACGAGTGGCTGGATGAGACGCTCGCGACCATCGCCGCCAACCACCGCGCGCTGCCCGAGCTGCTGCCGGACGGCGTGCGCGTGGCCTATCCGGCGGCGGCTTCCTTCCTCACCTGGCTCGAGTGCGACATCGATCACCCCGCCGACGTATTCCTCGAGCGCGGGCGTGTCGCGCTCAACCCGGGCCGCGACTTCGGCGCCGCCTACGGCCGCTACGCCAGGCTGAACGTGGGCACGCGGCCCGAGCTCGTGCGCGAGGCCGTCAGCCGGATGGCGTCGGCGCTGAGCTGAGCTCCACCACGAGCACCACGTGCCGGCTCGCGAGCGCGAGGTACTCGTGATGCTCGGGCTCGCGCGCGCCGTCGAGCCAGGCGACCTCCACGTCGGTGAGCGCGAGGAAGTCCTCCGACAGGGCGTTGAGGAAGTCCGTCAGGCGCGAACGGAAGCCGTCCACCGGCAGTTGCAGCGTCGCCTCGATCTCGTGGCGGACCGTCTCGATGCGCACGCGCTGCGGGCGGAACTGCATGGCCCCCAGTATGCAGGGCCGGGACAAGCGCGTCTGTAGGGTTGCGAACCCATGCTGGACATCGACGCGATCCTGCGCCCCTGGTGGGACAGCATCCAGGCCGCCCACGGGCCGCTGGACCTCTACGACGCCCACACCCACATCGGGCAGAACGACCCGGACGGCTTCAAGCAGACGCCGGAGGAGCTCGTCGACGTGATGACGCGCGCCGACGCGCGCGCCGTCGTGTTCCCGATGCACGAGCCCGGCGGCTACCCGGGCCCGAACGACTTCGCGATCGCGTCCGCCGCCGCGTCCGACCGGCTGGTCGCCTTCTGCCGGCTGGACCCGCGCGACTCACCCGCCACGGAGGCGCGTCGCTGCCTGGACGCCGGCGCCGTCGGCATCAAGCTGCACCCGCGCGCGGAGCAGTTCGGGATGGACGAGCCGGGCGTACGGGAGATCGTCGCGGTCGCGCACGAGCGGCGCGTCCCGATCCTCATCCACGCCGGCCGCGGCATCCCGGCCCTGGGCCAGAACACGGTGAAGCTGTCGGCCGAGTTCCCGGACGCGCGCTTCATCCTCGCCCACGCCGCGATCTCCGACCTGGCGTGGATGTGGCACGTGCTGGGCGACCACCCGAACATCTTCATCGACACCGCGTGGTGGAACCCGGCGGATCTGATCGCGCTGTTCTCGCTGGTCGCGCCCTCGCAGATCGTGTGGGCCAGCGACTCGCCCTACGGGATGCCGGTGACGTCCGCCTTCACCCACGCGCGCTGCGCGCTGCAGGCGGGCGTCGGCGACGAGGCGCTGCGCTCGATCATGGGCGGCCAGATCGCGCGGCTCGTCGCCGGCGAGGACCCGGCCTGGGTCGGCGAGGCGCCGGGCGCGGTGGAGCCGGCGCTGCACCCGCTGCTCGACCGCGTCGTCACGCACCTGATCAGCGCGATGGGCCGCGCGTTCGGCGGCGGGGACCCCGACGAGTCGATCGCGCTCGCGCGGCTTTCCTGCGCGGTCGGCGACGACGCGCCGCACGCCGACGTCTGCGGCGCCACCGAGCAGCTGCTGGAGCTCTACTACGAGCACCTCGCGCCGCCGCCGCCCGGCCGCGTGTTCCCGCTCGCGGCGCGCCTGCTGATCGCCGCGCTGACGGTCGCGCGCACGCCGACGGTGCCGCTGCCCGACGAGTTCCACGTCCCGCCGCCGACGCGCGACGAGGCGGACAGCCCCGCCTAGCGAGTTCGCCCGCCGGCCGCACCCTGGCGGCGCTCGGCGAACTCGCCGAAGCATCGCCCTCTGGGCGATGCGGCCTAGCCCTCGCCGCCGCCGCTCAGCGTCGGCTCCGGCTCCGGCCGGGTCGTGCGCTGGGGGGCGGGGCGCGGCGGCGGGGCCGGCGCGCACGGGCGGTAGTCACGCGAGCGGGAGAAGTTCTCGCCGCCGGCCAGCTCGCCGCGCACCGTCACGCGGCCCCGCGGGGACGTGAGGCGGACGGTCATCCGCGCGTCGCCGCTCAGGCCGGTCAGGTCCAGGACCTCGCGACCGTTCGCGTACACGCTCAACGCGTCAATCGACTTGCCGGACGGCGGCTCGATCAGCATCGTGACCCGCGCGTGATTGAGGCAGCCGTTCTGCAGGTCGATCGACAGCCGGTCGTCGCCGCTCTGGGCGAGCGCGGTGGCTCCGATGCCGAACGCCGCGCCGAGCGCGATCAAAGCGGTGACGGGACGTCGCACGGTTACCGAACCTACCCGGGATGCTCAGGTACGTAAAGTGGGGCTAACCGCCGTGTGGAGCGTGCAGCCCGAACCGTTGGACAGCCCGGTGGCCGAGGCGCTGCTGCGTGCGTACTTTGCCGACATCGTCGAGCGCTACCACCGGCGTCCGATCGACCCGCGCGAGGTCGACGAGGCGATGGAGGAGGACCGCACGGAGGGCCTCGCCGCGTTCTTCGTCGCGCGCTGGAACGGTGAGCCCGCGGGCTGCGCCGGCCTGCGCCCCGATGGCGCGCTCACGCGCATGTACGTCGCCGCCCCGTTCCGGCGGCGCGGAGGCGGGCGGCGGCTCGTGCGCGCCGTCGAGGACGCGGCCCGCGCGCACGGCCTCAAGCGGCTGCGCCTGGACACGCGCGAGGACCTGGTGGAGGCGCAGGCGCTCTACCTCGCCGAGGGCTTCGTCGACGTCGACCCGTTCAACGACGACGAGTACGCCGACCGCTGGTTCGAGAAGACACTGGAAGATTGACCAATGAGTGTTGATAGACCTCAACGCCTATGAGTTTGTGATGAACGGCGCGAACCCCTAACGTCGCCGCGGCAGAGCGGGAACCGGGCCAATGGGGTGGCCCGGGACAATCGAAGGGGGGAAGGGTTGTCCTTGAAGCTTCGCGGGCCTGTGCCCGCGTTGGTCGTCGCTGCCGTGCTGGCGGCACCGGCGACCGCGTCGGCGCAGGAGCCGCTCGCGATCGCGCGCGAGTACCTGAAGCAGAACGCGGCGCAGTTCGGGGTGACGGCCGCGGACGTCGCCGACACGACGCCGACGAGCATCTACGTGACGGCGTCGACGGGCGTGACGCACGTCAATCTCAATCAGCGCTACAACCAGCTGGACGTCGCGGGCGGTCACGTGACCGTCAACGTCGGCGCCGACAAGCAGGTCAAGTACGCGGCCGGCCGGCTGCTGAAGGTGGCTCCGCCCGCCTCCACCGCGGCGACGCTCGACGCGGTCGGCGCGGTCGAGTCCGCGGCCGACGAGCTCGGCCTCGAAGATCCCGAGCGGCTGCGCGTGACGAGCCGCCGTGGCGCCGAGACGACGCTGACCGACGGCGGCATCTCGTCAGTCCCGATCGGCGCCAAGCTCCTCTGGCACCACGACGGCAACGCGCTGCGGCTCGCCTACCAGGTGACCATCGACGACGCGACCGACTCGCACCTGTGGAACGTCACGATCGACGCGCGCACCGGCGAGGAGCTCGCGCGCGACGACTGGGTCGATCACGACGACCTCGACCAGCTCGAGCAGCGGCTCGGCGGTGAGGCGGAGGCCGAGGCGCCCAAGCTCGCCAAGGCCTTCCAGACCACGTTCACCCTCGCGTCGCCGACGCCGGTCAACGACGGCTCGGCCTACCGCGTGATCGCGTGGCCGGCGGAGAGCCCGAACGACGCCGTCCGCTCGCTGATCGGCAACCCCGCGGACACGCCGGGCTCGCCGTACGGCTGGCATGACGTCAACGGCGTCGCCGGCGCGGACTTCGCGACCACGCAGGGCAACAACGTCCACGCGTACCTGGACCAGGACGCCAACAACGCGCCCGACTACAACTCGAGCCCGCGCGGCGGCGCGGCGCTGCGGTTCGACTTCCCGGCGGAGCTCGACGAGCACGCCCAGAACTACCGCGAAGCCGCGGTGACGAACCTCTTTTACAACAACAACATGATCCACGATGTCCTCCACCGGTTCGGGTTCGACGAGGTGGCGGGCAACTTCCAGGCCAACAACTACAACCGCGGCGGCGGCGAGGGCGACTACGTCCGCGCTGAGGCCCAGGACGGCAACGGCGTCAACAACGCCAACTTCGGCACCCCGGCGCAGGACGGCGGCACCCCGCGCATGCAGATGTACGTGTGGCCGGGCTCCACGACCACGTTCGGGCTGCCGAACGCGCTCACGATCCGGGGCCGCGGCGGCGCCGTCTACCAGGCCGGCTGGTCGCGCTTCACGCCGGCTCCGACCAACGAGGGCCTGGCGAACCGCACGCTCGTCTACGCCGGCAACGGCTGCAACGACGCCGCCTATCCCGCCTCGCGGCCCGCGCGGCGGTTCATCGCGGTGGTCGACGGCGGCACCGAGGCGTGCACGTACCTGCAGCGCGTGCTGGTGGCGCAGTCGCTCGGCGCCGACGCCGTCGTGGTCGCGCACAACGCCGAGGGCGCCCCGCCGGTGCTGACCGGCTCGATGATCGACATCGCGCCGGTGATCCCGGCGGTCGCGGTCTCGCAGGCCGACGGCGCCGCGATCAAGGGCCTGATCGCCGCCGGCCCGGCGCCGCGGGCGAACCTGCACAAGCGCGCCGAGCACCCGGGCATCCGCGACGGCGACCTGGAGAACGGGATCATCATCCATGAGTACGGCCACGGCGTCTCGAACCGCCTCACCGGCGGCCCCGGCATCAACTGCCTGGGCGGCCAGGAGCAGGCCGGCGAGGGCTGGAGCGACTATCTCGCGATCTCGCTGCTGATGGACGTCACCAAGGACAACCCGGACGGCCCGCGCGGCATGGGCGCGTACGCGCTGTTCCAGCCCAACCGCGGCGGCCCGGGCATCCGCCCGCGTCCGTACTCGCGCAACATGGAGATCCAGCCGTTCACCTACGACTCGATCAAGACGGGCGGCTGGCTGAACGGGACGACGTTGGCGCTCCCCCACGGCCTCGGCCACGGCTGGGCGGCGGTCCTGTACGACATGACGTGGGACCTCGTCGACAAGTACGGGTTCAACCCGAACGTCTATGGCGCCTGGAACAGCGGCGGCAACCTGCGCGCGATCCAGTACGTCATGGACGGCCTGAAGTTCCAGGGCTGCTTCCCCGGCCTGGTCGCGGCGCGCTCGGCGATCATCGCGGCCGCCCAGGAACGCAGCGGTGGCGCCGACACGTGCACGCTGTGGGCCTCGTTCGCGCGCCGCGGGCTCGGCTACAGCGCCGTCCAGGGCCTGTCCGCCGACCGCAACGACAACACGGAGGCGTTCGACACGCACCCGAACTGCCGGCGCGCGTTCCAGGGGGTGACGCCCGAGCCGGCGATCAACACCGTGGCGGCGGGCGACCGAGTGCAGCTGCGGTTCACCGCGGACGGCTACCGCGAGCTCGACGTGTTCGCGAAGGGCTCGCCGTACTCACGTCAGGTCGACTGCACGACGCTGCAGACGGTGACGCCGGGTCAGACCACGATCACCCCGCGTCCGTTCCCGATCCCGTTGGTGGGTGAGCTGCGGGTCAACGACCGCGGCCAGTACACGTTCCCGTGGCGCACCGACGCCGCATGGGCCGGGACCTGCCGCGAGGTCGTCGCGACGGTGGCACGCACGGGCGCGCAGTTCCGCACGTACTACCGCTTCACGTAAAGCGATGTTGGAACCCGGGCCGGTGTCGCGCCGGCCCGGGTAGCATCGGCACCGCTTATGCCTTTCTGGCGCCGCCGCCGACATGAGCCCGAGCCTCTGGTGGAGAGGACCCCGCCGATCGCGCGCGACCCGGCGGCGCTCACCGCGGACGACTTCGTGATCGACTACGGCATGTGGACCACGCGGCTTCCGATGACCAGCTGGGAGGCGGCCGGGATGCTCGTCGGCTACGCGCCCGAGGGTCGCTCGCAAGCGCCGCTCGAGCCGGAGGAGATCGCCCGGGTGCAGTGGGTCGCCGACCACGAGCGCGAGCTGTTCGACGCCGTCATGGCGGCCGTGCTGGCGGAGTACCCCGCGCTGCGTGAGGAGGCGCTCGCGGCGACGGACGGCGAGCTCGCGGACGAGCTCCCGGTCATCACGCGCCCGGAGGAGCTGCGCCACGTCCTCGCCCTCGGGAACGTGTACGTGCATCCGCTGGACGGCGGGCCGTTCGTCGGCTTCTCGTTCGCGAGCCCGATCGACGATGAGCACGGGGTCGGCGTGCTCGTGCGCGGGACGCAGGTGGTCGAGGTCGCGCAGGCGGACGTCGCCTTCGTGAAGTGGATGGCGGAGCGGCACGCGGCATGAAGACCGTCGGCCGCTACGAGGTGCTGCGCACGCTCGGCAAGGGCGGGATGGCCACGGTCCACCTCGCGCGCCAGGCGGAGCTGAACCGGCTGGTCGCGCTCAAGGAGATGCACACCTTCCAATCCGACCAGGAGGCGCTCGCACGGCGGTTCATGCGCGAGTCCCGGCTGGCCGGGGCGCTGTCGCACCCGAACATCGTGACCGTGTACGACTACCTCGAGTTCGAGGGGACGCCGTACATCGCGATGGAGTACGTCGAGGCCGGGTCGCTGCGGCCGTGGCTGCCGGCGCTGACCGACGCGCAGAAGCTGTTCGTGCTCCAGAGCGTGCTTGCCGCGCTGGTCCACGCCGAGGAGCACGGCGTCGTGCACCGCGACCTCAAGCCGGAGAACGTCCTCATCAGCGCCGCCGGGACGGTGAAGATCACCGACTTCGGCGTGGCCAAGGCGACGCGCTCGATGTCCACTGCGCTGACCGGCGTCGGCATGACCGTCGGCACGCCCGGCTACATGGCGCCCGAGCAGGCGATGGCGCACGACGTCGGCCCGTGGACCGATCTGTACGCCGTCGGCTGCATGGCCTACGAGCTGTTCGTGGGCACGGTCCCGTTCGCCGACGCGGGCGGCCCCATGGCGATCCTCCTGCGCCACGTCAACGACCCGATCCCGCTCGCCAACAGCGTGAACCCGAACATCGACCCCGCGCTGTCGAACTGGATCAATGCGCTGACGACGCGTGAGCCGAGCCGCCGCGTGCAGAGCGCCGGCCCGGCCCTCGAGTCGCTGGAGGACATCGCGATCGCCCTGCTCGGCCCGCGCTGGCTGCGCGACGGGCGCCTGACCCAGACCGTGACCCCCGTGCCCGAGGAGGCGCCGCCGCCCGCCGCGCCGGCGATGCCCTCGATGGTGTTCGAGACCTACGTCGCGCCGTCCTCGAGCCGCGCAGCCGCGGTGCCGCCGCCGGCCGCCGCGGCGCCGCCCGCGGCCGGCTCGCCGCCCGCCGCCGACT
>NZ_JAPCID010000070.1 GCF_027587175.1 Solirubrobacter deserti | reverse complement strand
CGCAGAGCCTCAGGACGGGCCCGGACGTCTTCTCAGACGTTCACAACCTCTGAAGGCAGGAGAGCTAGGCCATCGCCCGCTTGAGCGTCATTCCCTCGAGGACGTTCGCCACGGTCTCGCACGCGTCGATGGCGCTCTCGATCGTGTCGAAGATGTCCTTCCAGCGGATGACGATCATCGGGTCGATGCCGGCGACGAAGAGGTCGGCGAGGGCGGCACGCTGGAGCTTGTCGCCCTCGTTCTCGAGCCGGTGGATCTCCACGAGCTGCGCGCCGACGTCGAGCCCGTTGCGCAGCCCGCGCAGCGAGTGGGCGACCTGGTCGGCGCACTTGACCAGGACGGCCGCCATCGCCTCGGCCTGCTCCATCGGCGCCTCGACGCCGTAGAGCGCGAGCTGGTCGGCGGCTTCCTCGGCGAAGTCGACGATGTCGTCCAGCGCGCCGGCGAGCGCGTGCACGTCGACCGAGTCCAGGTGCGCGCGGCGCGACCCGCGCTTGGCGAGGCGGTGGTGGATGTCGTGGACGATCCGGTCGCCCTCTTGCTCACACAGCAGGATGTCGCGCGCGAGCGTGGACCGCTCGGGATAGTCCGACAGCAGGTCGCGCAGGAGCATGGTCGAACGCTGGACGTTCCGGCCCGATTCCTCGAACAGGGACAGCAGCTCCGGGTCAGGCCGGGTCCTGCGCAGCAGCACGAACCGACCGTACAGCGGTCACCGGGCCGTGCCGAGGGCGTTCACAAACTCTTCACGGCGAAGGTCCGATGAACAATTCACAAGCTGGTCACGGCCACTTCCCACACGCGAGGTTCACTGTGCCGCGGCGCAGCCGGAGCGGCGCGCCAGGTAGCACCCCCCGGGCCAGGCGCGGTTCCTCTCTCTCCTCGCCGCGTCGGGCCCGGGGGCTCCCCTAACGGGGTCATCGCATCAGCGGATGCGCGCACTGCGAGCAGAACGCCGCGCCGCGCGGGTACAGCGCGTCGCAGTTCGGGCACGTGCCCGCGGCGCCGCCCTCGTCCATGCGGGCGAGCCGCTCGACGGCGCCGAGCTCGGCGTCGAGCGCCTGCAGCCGCGCCGCGTGGCGCACGAGCAGGTCGACGCGAAAGTGGTCGCGGATCGCCATCTCGTAGGCGAGCCCGCCGAGGTCGAACTGCAGCTCGGCGAACTCGCGCTCGAGTCGGCGCCGGCGCTCGTTGAGCTCGGCGGGGCTCACCGAGCGGCCGCCGCCGGGCGGCAGCGGCTGAGGGTCGGGGACGTAGGTGCGGCCGCGCAGCTTCATCAGAACTCCGTCGCCTCCGTGCCGCCGCCCGGCTCGCCGCCGTCGGCCTCGGGCAGCTCGCCGCCCTCGGTCGCCTGCTCGTCCGGCGCGTCGCGCAGCTTCTTCTGCGCCTCCTCCGGCGTCTGCGTCTGCTCCTTCTCCTTGAGCGCCTCGTCGCTCGTCGGGGGAGGGGAGTCACCGGTGTCGCCGCTGTCCTCGGTGGTGTTGTCGTCGCCGGTGCCGCCGCCCGGAGTCTGGGAGACCTCGACGACCTTCGCGTCCGGGAAGTTGGCCTTGATGCCGTCGAGGATCGACTCGGCGTCCGCCTGGCTGGTGGAGACCGTCGAGTAGATGACGTACTGGCCCGGGTCCAGCGACGGATAGGAGTCCGAGTCGAGCGCGCCGACGTCGGCGGCGCCCTGCGTCGACGCCTCGTTCTTGGCCGCGGCGACGGCGTCCGGCGTCGTGCCGTCCTTGGGCAGCGTCCGCAGCTGGACCGTCCAGCCGTCGGTGCCTGCGGGCCAGTCCGGCGTGAAGGTCGCGGGCGCGGCTTCCGGCGCGGGCGTCGACTGCGCCGGGGGCGGCGCCGCGGCGACGGACGCGGTCGGCGTCGGCGTGGCGGCCACCGTGACCGGGTCGTCGTCGCGCGCGTTCATGAGCACGACGCCCGCGAGGATGCCGAGGCTGACCGCCGCCACGCCGGCCAGACCCGTCCAGATCGGCATCGGCGGGAGCGACCGGCGCACCGGCAGCGTGGAGTGCGTGACCGTGGTAGCGGTCGGCTGCGGCGCGACGGCGGCCGGGAACGGCACGCGCGTGGCGGCGCGGCGCTCACCGCAGTTCAGGCAGTAGCGCTGGTCAGCCGCGAGCGGCGCGCCGCAGCTCGCGCACGGCTCGCCGTCGGGGCCGAGGCGCGGCGCGAAGAATCCGGCCTCGTCGGCCGGGGCGGACGCGACGGGAGCGTGCGCCGGGACCGAGCCGAAGGCCGCCGCGCCGTACTGCACGGTGACCGGGGTCGCCGCCGCGTACTGCCCGGTGGCGGGGACGGCGTGGGGCGCCGCCGCCCCGTGCGGCGGCGAAGCGGCGCCGACCGGTGCGAACTCGGCCGTCGGCGCGTCGTGCGGAGTGGGTGGGGCGGTGTGTTGCATCGCGGGGTCCTTACGGCGTGACGATGGTCGGGGGCGCCGCGGCGGAGAGCTCGGCTCCCGCCGCGTCGCCGATGAGGAAGGCGGTGAAGTTCGCGGACTTGCCCGCAGGGAGCTGCTCGACGATGGCGCGGCCGGCGGCGACGACGCGGTCGGCCTTGCGGGCGGCGACGAACACGACCAGGCGGCGCTGGAGGACGTCCGAGCGGTTGTGGACGGTGCCGACGCCGGTGGCGCTGCCGCCGACGTCGGTGGTCACCTTCAACCCGGTGATCTCCATCTCGGGCAGCTCGGGCGGGCCGGGCTTGCCGCCGGTGCCGACGCGCGCGGTGACCTCCTTGCCCTCGCCGGCGAGCGTGACCTGGTCGTTGACCCAGACCAGCCGCTCACCGCCGGCCAGGGCGGGGACGCTGACCAGCGACGCGTCCAGGCCGGGCGTGTCGTTGGTGTAGACCGGCTTCTTGGCGGCGTCGAGCACCGAGACGCTGATCGGCAGCCCGACCAGCGGCGCGCCGGACTTGTTGCGCAGCTCGACGGCCGTGGCGGCGCCGTTGGCGTCCTGCAGCACGGCGGCCTCGCCGACCTCGATCTCGGGCGCGTCGCGGGTGACGACGACCCCCTTCTCCGTCTTGGCGGCCTGCGCCTGGCGCTCGAGCCGAGCGCTCTTGGCCTGGGTCGACTCGCAACCCGCGAACGCGACCAGGGCCAGGCACGCCACGAGCCACCTCATCCGAACGCGCCACCCACGTACTCGGCGGTGCGTGTGTGCTGCGGGCGCTCGAAGACGTCCTCGGCCAGCCCGTACTCGACGAGCTCGCCCAGGTACATGAACGCGACCCGGTCGGCGATCCGGTACGCCTGCTGCAGGTTGTGCGTGACGATCACGACCGCGAGCGACTCGCGCAGCTGCAGGATCAGCTCCTCGATCGTGGCCGTCGAGCGCGGGTCGAGCGCCGAGCACGGTTCGTCGAGCAACAACACCTCGGGGTCGGCGGCGAGCGCCCGCGCGATGCACAGCCGCTGCTGCTGGCCGCCCGACATGCGCAGCGCGGGCCGGTCCAGGTCGTCGCCGACCTCGTCCCACAGGCCCGCGCGTTCGAGCGCGTTGCGCACCGGCGCCATCAGCTCCGCCCGCTTGACGCGCTTGGAGCCTTGCTCGCGCAGTGCGTAGGCGACGTTGTCGAAGATCGACATCGGGAACGGGTTCGGCTGCTGGAAGACCATCGAGATCCGCCGGCGCAGGCTGGTGACCTCGATCGCGTCCACGTCGTCGCCGTCGAGCACGATCTTGCCGCCGCGCGCGGCGCCCGGCGTGAGCTCCACGAGCCGGTTCAGCGACCGCAGCAAGGTCGTCTTGCCGCAGCCCGACGGGCCGATCAGCGCCAGCACCTCGCCCTGGTGGACGGGCAGGTTGACGCCGTTGACGGCGACCTTCGGGCCGTAGGTGATTGTGAGCTCCTCGACGCGCATGCGCTCGACCACGTCGGTCGTGACGCGCGGGCGCATCCGGACGGCGCCGTTGGTCTCGGGCTCCGGCGCCGGCACGACCACGTGCGGCGCGTCGACGACGATCCGCCGGATCGGCGGCGGGGGCATCAGCGGGTCCATCCCAGCCTCTCGTTGCTACCGCGCGCGATCCGGTCGACCGCCCAGTTCAACACCAACACCAGCGCCAGCAGCAGGAACGCTGCCGCGTACGCCTTCTCGGGCGCGCCGCCCTCGCCCGAGGGCGAGTTCGCGTACACGTACGTCGTGAGCGTCGAGCCCGTGCCCTGCAGATAGTTCAGGCCCGGGATCGAGCCGTTGGTCGTCAGCTGCAGCGTGCCGCCGCCGAGCAGCAGCACGACCGCCGTGTCGCCGGCGACACGGCCCATCCCGAGCGCGCAGCCCGTCGCGATGTTCGGGCGCGCGACCGGCAGCAGCACGCGGTGGATCGTCGCCGCGCGCGTCTTGCCCAGCGCGTACGACGCCTCGCGCACGTGGCGCGGCGTGGACAGCAGGCCCTCACGCGTGGCGCCCACGATCAGCGGTAGCGCCTCCAGCGAGAGCACGGCGCAGCAGATCAGCAGCGAGCGCCCGAACACGGCGCCGCCCTCGCCCGTCGCCGACAGGAACCCGAGCCCGCCCTGCGCGAAGAACGCGAGGCCGAACAGCGCGAGCACGATCGACGGGGTACCCGCGATCACCTCGATGCCGGACTCCACCATGCGCGCGAGCCACTTGGGCTTGCCGTACTCGGTCAGCCACACGGCGGTCGCGACGCCGAGCGGCGCCGCGATCACGAGCGCGCCGACGACGATCAGGACCGTGCCCAGGATCGGGTCCAGGAAGCCGCCGGACCGCGACTGGTCGATCGACGCCTCGGGCCGGTCCCACAGCAGCTCGGGCCGCAGGTACTGCACGCCCTTGACGAGCATGTAGAGGACGATCAGCGCGGCGATCGCGATCAGCGCCAGACCGGCCGCCCAGCACAGGCCGAGCAGGACGCGGTCGCGCAGCGGCCACGCGCGCCAGGACCCGGACGGGTCGGTGCGCAGGCGCGGCGGGCGCTCCTGCGGGGGTGTCGCCAGCGCGCTCACGGGCGCCACCTGTCCGCGACCGGCTTCGCCGGTGCGGGGCCAGTTCGGCAGAGAGATCGCTTCGCGGATCTCACGCCGCGAACCTCCGCAGCCGGCGGCGCACGGCCCAGCCGGTGATCGAGAGGCCGACGCTGGAGACCATGATCACGGCGGCGAAGGCGAACAGCGTCTGCCCGTACGGCTTGACCGTGATGCCCTCGGCGCCCTGCACGATCGCGGCCGCGAGCGGCTGGATCGGCTCGAAGAAGAACGTGCTTCCGTCGAGCGGGTTGGGCGCGAAGATGACGCCGCCCGAGACCATCGCGAGCATGATCGCCTCGCCCAGCGCGCGCGCCAGCGCGAGCACGGCGCCGGCGACCAGCGCGGGACGCGCGGCGCGCAGCGCGATCGTCCACATCACGCGCATGCGGTTGGCACCGAGGGCGAGCGCGCCCTCGGTCCACGAAGACGGCACCGAGCGCAGGGCGTCGACCGCGATCGCGATCATGATCGGCACGATCATGATCGTCAGCAGCGCCGTGGCCACGAGCAGGCTCTGACCCGTCAGCTGGATCACGTAGAAGACCGACTCCTTGCGCTCGGTGGAGATCAGGTGGTCATTGAGGAACGGCACGAGCACGAGCACGCCGATCAGCCCGTAGATCACGCTCGGCACACCGGCGAGCAGCCGCACGACGGGCTCGAGGATGCGGACCACCGACGGCGGCGCGAACTCCACGATGAACACGGCCGTCAGCGTGGACAGGACGAGCCCGAAGATCACCGCGCCACCCGAGGACAGCAGCGTCCCGTAGAGCAGCGGCCAGGCCCGCAGCATGTACTCGAACGGCGGCTCCGAGCGGAAGATGTTCTCCAGCTGCACGTTGGCGTCGCCGCCGGTGCCGAACCACGCCAGGCCGTTGGCGGAGAACGACGGCCACGCCTCTCGCAAGACGTAGACCGTCATCCCCGCGATGATCGCCAGCACGAGCACGCCCGCGCTGCCGAGCGCCGGTCCGACGCGCCGGTCAGACCACCAGCCGCTCACTACCGGTACGGCACGTACTTCTTCGCGACGACGCTGCTCTGCGTCGAGGAAGAGCGCGCGAAGTCGATGAACTTCTTGACCTCGCCCTTGGCGGGGCCGACCGTGACGAACCAGAAGTTACGGACGCCGGGGTACTGGCCCGACTTGGCGTTGCGCAGGTTGCACGCGACGCCCTTGTACGGCACGGGGTAGGTGCCCTGGGTGAAGTTGACGTCGAGGTAGCCGATCGCGTTGCGGTCGCTGCGGATCGCGGTCTGGACGAGACCGTTGGACGCCTTCTGGGAGGCGCTCGGCGTCACGTTCAGCGACGGGCCCATGAAGATGTTGCGGAACGCGTCCTGGGTACCGGAGGCCTGCGTACGGACGTTCAGGTTGATCGGGCCCGTGACCTTCGCACCGGGCACGTCCTGCCAGCGGCGGACCTTGCCCGAGAAGATGTCCTGCACGTTCTGCTGGGACAGGTTCGCGAGGTTGTTGTCGGGGTGCGTCGCGATGCACACGCCGTCGCGCGCGATCTTGTAGAAGTTCAGCCCGCCCGGGTCACCGGACTGCTGGTCACGCGAGGACATACCGATGTTCACGCGCTTGCGCGCGACGTCCCCGATGCCGACGTCCGAGCCGCCCTGGGAGACGGTGAACCTCGTGTTGGGGTTGTTCTTCTTGTACGCCTTGATGAGATCAGCCGTGAGCGGGTAGACCGAGGTCGATCCGCTCATGAGGATCTTCGACTGGGCGTGGGCAGCGGTCGGGAACGTGGCCGCGGCGAGAGTGCCGGCGGCGAGCAGCAGGAGACGGGAGCGCTTCATCGCGCCGCCACTCTCTCGGCGGATTGTGGCCGAGATGTGCTCATCTCGTGAAAGACGGTCCATTGCGTGATGTCTTCGCCATAGGTTCGGCCTGGTGCGCCTGCTTGTGTCGTTCGTCTTGCTGCTGGGCGCGGCGTGCCTTCCCGGCACGGCGCGCGCGAGCATCTCCTCACTGACCCCCATCGACGGTCCGTCGGCCGAGATCGTCGACTTCGGGGGGGTCGCGATGGCGCCGGACGGGACGGGCGGGGTCGTCTACCGCAAGCGCGTCGACGGCCGCATCCACATCTTCGCCGCGCAGTTCGACAGCCGGGGCGGCTGGCGCGCACCGCAGCGCGTCGACAACGGCCAGCGCTTCGACTCGTCGTGGCCGGCCATCGGCGCCGGCAACGGGGGCCGGCTCGTCGTCGCCTGGGTGCAGGAGTACGGCCCGTCGACCGACCGCCTGTACTCCGCCGCGCTGGACCCGGGCGCGCGCCGCTTCCAGCCGCCCGTACCGATCGACCTCAACGTCGGCGAGTCGACGGGCACCTGGCCGTCGATCGCGATGGCGCCGAGCGGCAACGCGTTCATCAGCTACCTCGCGATGCAGGTGCCCGGCGCCGCCGACCCGCCGGGCTACGCGCGCGGCGAGCTGCGGGGCGCGCGCTACGACGGCGCGCTGTGGTCGGGCTTCGGCTTCCCGCTGAACCGCAACACCGCCGCGCCGCTGCGGCTGCCCGCCGCGGGCGCGACGCCGCGCCTGACCATCGACGTGCAGGGCAACGGCCTGCTCGCCTGGCAGGAGCCGGACGACCAGTTCGTCGATCGCGTCTGGGCGCGCCGCATCTTCGGTTCGGGCCAGGTCGGCATTGCCACGCTGGTGTCGCCCGCGACGTGGGAGGAGCAGCCGCTGCGCGCGGGCGTGGACCAGTTCTCGCTCGACACCGCCGGCTTCGGCCAGGGCGCGATCGCCTACCGCCAGCTCGCCGCGCCCGGCGGCCCGCTGCCCGGCCCGCGGATCATGCTCGCGACGATCCCCGAGGTCTCCTCGCCCGACGCCGCCAGATTCGGCGCGCCGCGGATCGTCGACGGCGCCGGCGCGGCCGCCCCCGCCGCGGTGGGGCCGCCGTCCGTGGCCGTGGACCGGGTGGGGGACACGGCGACCGTGTTCGGACTCGGCCAGCGCAGCGTGCTCGTGGGCGCCGACGACCGCACCGTGAACCCGCCCGAGCGGCTCGACGACGGCCGCACCAGCATCCCCGGCACGCCCGTCGTCGATCTCGCCGCCTCCGGCGCGTCCGTCGCCGCCTGGCAGGTCCGCCGCGGCGGCGCCGGCGGCATCGGCGTCAGCGAGCGCCGCTCGGACGGCGTCCCCACCGCTCAGGCGCTGACCGCCCCGGTGGGCGGGATCGTGTCCGGCTTCGCCCTCGCGGGCTCCGGCCTCGGCGACGCGATCGTCGGCTGGGCGCAGGGTCCCGAGAGCGGCCCGCAGATCGCCGCGGTCGTCGTCGACGCGCCGCCCGACCCGTTCGCCGTCCAGACGCCCGTGGACTGGGTGCGCACCGTGCCCGAGCTCCAGTGGGAGGTCCCCGCGCACGCGATCGGCGGCGTCAAGTACGCCGTGACCGTCGACGACGACACGGTGGCCGAGAACCTCACCCGGACCAAGCTCGCGCTGCGCTCACGCAACCTCGACGACGGCGTGCAGGTCGTCCAGGTGATCGCCGAGGACGCCGGCGGGCAGGAGACCACGAGCCGCCCGGCCGAGCTCAAGCTGGACCGCCGCAAGCCGCGCGTGCGCGTCCAGCGCTTCCGCAACCGGCTCGTCCAGGTCAGGGTGAGGGACGGCGCCCGCTCGAGCACGAGCGGCGCCGACACCGGGCCCGCCAGCATGCGCTGGGGCGACGGCAAGCGCTCCAGCGCCCGCCGCACGGCTTCGCACCGCTACGCCGGCGGCGGCCCGTTCACGGTCACCGTGCGCGCGACCGACAAGGCCGGCAACCGCGTGACCACGAGCAAGCGGGTGTCGCCATGAGGTGGCTCGCCGGACTGACGATCGCGCTCGCGCTGCCGGTCGCGACCGCTGAGGCGTGGGTCGCGCCGGGAGCGAAGATCGTGTCCGCGTCGCTCGAGCTGCGCGAGCAGGGCGACGAGGCCTCCGGCAACGCGGCGATCTCCGCGGACGGGCGCTACGTGGTGTTCGACACGCAGGCGCGCAACCTCTTCCCGCCGACGTTCGCGGATCCGCCCGGCGCGCATTGGCAGGGAGGCGTGATGCGGCGGGATCTCACGACGGGGGCGCTCGAGCTCGTCGCGCCCGGCGACCTCGTCGGGAACCTGGGAGGCGGCGTCCAACAGCGCGGCGCTCGCAACCCGTCCGTGTCGGCCGACGGCCGCGTGGTCGCGTTCTCGACGGCCCAGAAGCTGGTGCCCGAGGACGTCAACGGCAACATCGACGTCTACGTGCGGGACATGGTCACCGGCGCGTACGAGCTGATCTCCGTGCGCGACGGCGGCAGCGCTCCGGCGAGCTACGCGGCGCGCGACCCCGACACACCCGGGCGCAACCCCGGCGCGGACGTCAGCCCCGGTGTGTCCCTGTCCGCCGACGGCGACCGCGTCCTGTTCCGCACGGTCGACATCGCGTCCGACCTGCCGGCCCGCGCGGGCACCGACACCGAGCCGTACCAGCTGCTGGTACGCGAGCGCTCGACCCGGCGCACCGAGCTGATCACGCGCGTCGCCGCGACGGGCGAGCCCGCCGGCGGCGCCCGCAACGGCGGCGCGCTCAGCGCCGACGGCAGCACCGTCGCGTGGCCGGGCGCCAACGCCGGCGCGCAGACGCGCTTTCTCGACGGCGAGTTCCCCGACCCGGCGGCCGCGTACTACCTGTGGCGCCGGGTGGACGACGGCGGCACCCGCCGGATCACGGGCCCCGCCGAGCCCGAGCTTCCCGGCTGCTCCACGTACGACCCCTCGCCGAGCACGCGCGGACCGTGCAGCGGCCCGCTGTCGGAGTTCGAGCAGTCCGTCGCCGGCATCAACGGCACGCTGCCCGCTCTCAGCGCCGACGGCCGCCGCGTGCTGTTCCTCACGTCGGCGCCGCCGCGACCGCCCACACCCGGGTACGCGCTGGACCTGTGGATGACCGACATGCGCGACGGGCTCTCGCGCACCGCCGCGAGCGTGGAGCTCACGCGCGAAGGCTCCAACCGCGACCCGGCCGACGCGTCGAGCATCACCGCGGTGGCCCTCTCCCCGGACGGGCGCTGGGCGGGCGTGCTCACGCAGCGCACGCGCTTCCTGCTGCCCGCCCTGCGGCTGGTGAACACCCCGACCACCGTGCCGGGAGCGGAGGAGCTGTACCTCGTCGACCTGGACGGCCGCACGGTCGAGCGGGCCGTCCGGGGAGCCAACGGCGCCGCGGCGGCGGCCAGCACGCTGGGCCCGGTATCGCTGTCGGACGGTGGCCACCGCATCACGTTCGGCTCCAACGCGGAGAACCTCTTCTTCGGCGACGCCAACCAGCGCGCCGACGTGTTCGTGATCGATCGCCTGGACGCCGCGCCCCCGGTGCCGGACGCGCCCGAGCCGCCCGCGGAGCCGCCGGCGGAGGTCTTCGATCCGCCGACGCCACAGGTTGCGCGACTGCGCGTCGTGATCCGCAAGGCGCCGGGGGGACGCGTGCGGTTGCGCGTGCGGGCGCCTGGACGCGGCAGGCTCGCGGTCGAGGTCCGCGGGCGCGTCCCCGATCGTGACGGCCGTCTGCGCGGCTCGGCGAAGCTGCTGGGCAAGGCGCGCAAGACCGTCAGGAGGGCCGGCGACGTGACGATCGACGTCAGGCTCGCGAAGCGGTACGACGCGGTCACGCGGCGTGAGAAGAAGCTCGACGGGCGCGCGAGCGTGGTCTTCACGCCGGCTTCCGGCGCACCGCGTCAGGGCGCGGCGAACGTCCGCTTCAGCGCTCCGCCGAAGCGGAAGTGAATGTCATGTTGCGGACCTGTCAAGGGTCTGTTCCAAGTTGGTGAACGCCCCTCCACACCGGCTCTGAACTCCGGGAGGCTGCCGAGCGTCCTTGCCCCGGAAGGGCAGGTGCGCCCGGTCGCTCCGGCGCGAAACCCCGTCTCGTCTGCTTCTAAGGAGTCGTCCCAGCTCATGTCTTCGTTCGGGCCCAGCCCGCGACGGCGCCGCCTCGCGCTCAGCGTCGGAGGGGCGCTGGCCGCGATGCTCATGGTCGCGCCCGGCGCGTCTGCGCAGTTCACCCTCGCCGAATGCGGCGGTTCCCTGGCCCCCGGTCGCGGGGCGTCGTTCCAGAACACGGCGTTCAGCGGCTTTCGCAGCCTGTACGGCACCGAGAGCGACGGCTGCGGAGCGGCCGCCCTCAACGCCCTGACGTGGGACGGCGCCGGGTCCGGCGCCGGCCGTCGTGCGCTCGGCGAGCGCAGCGCGCCGAACACCAACGGCGACCGCGATCCGAGCGTCCGCTGGGCAGGCTCCGACGAGCCGCCCACGCAGGCGCAGCGCGAGCAGATGGAGAAGGGCGCGGTCGTCCCGGGCACGACAACGGACCTCACCGCGGCCGACAACAGCCCGCTCCACGTCGTCCCGGCCGCCATGGGCGCGATCGCGATCCTCGTGCACCTCCCCGCGGGCTGCGTCGACTACGGCGCGGTGGGCAACGACCTGTTCCGTGACCGCCCGAAGACGGCGCTGACGGCGCTCGAGGACGTGTTCCGCGGCACCGCCGCCACGTGGGGCGATCTGATCCCGACGCTGCTGCCGAACGACAACACCTGCCGCCAGGCGCCGATCAAGCGCGCGGTGCGCCGCGACTCGTCCGGCACCACGTACGCGCTGCGCCAGCTGCTGGCCAAGATCGACCCGGCCAACGCCGCGGACTGGAAGACCCGCGCCGGCGGCGCGGCCTGGCCGAACGACACGGGCGCGACCACGGTCGTCAAGGCCGCCACCGACGGCGGCTCCGCGCTGACCGACCTGGCGCTCGCCACGCCGGGCACGCTCGGCTACGTGGACCTCGCCACGGCCCGCGCCCGCGGTGCCGGCGCGTACACGTGGGACGGCGCGGCCGCCCCGATCGACCGCACGTTCTGGCTGCCGCTGCAGAGCTCGACGACCGACACGGGCAACTACTTCGACCCGCAGGCCAACGCGCAGGGCTACAAGCCCAACACCCCGGTCGCCGACCGTGGCGCCAACTGCACCGCCGTCCAGCCGACCGGCATCCCGAGCTCGACGCTGGGGGACTGGACCAACGCCGACTCCTCGATGAGCGAGGACGGCTACGCCGCCTGCACGCTGACCTACAACCTGCTCTTCGACGACAACGCGGTCGTGTACTGCAAGTCGCCGGCGGAGGAGGCCAAGGCCCGCACGATCAAGGACTACTTCACGAAGGCCGTCGTGTCGCCGGCCGGCCAGGCCACGCTGCCGGGGAGCGACTACGCGCGTGTGCCCGGCGCCATCCTCGACGTCGCGCGCGCGGGCGTGAACGCGATCGGCTGGAACAAGGGCGGCACCGGCCGTCCGTGCGGCGACGAGCAGCCGCCCCCGCCGCCCGGTGGTGGCGGCGACACCAACAATCCGCCCGCGGGCGGTGGCGGCGGCACGACGCCGCCCCCGGCGGCGCCGAGCAACGACGCCAAGCTCGCCTCAACGCGCGCCGTCGGCACCACGATCCGCCTCTCGCTGCAGTTCCCCGGCCCGGGCAAGGTGAGCGTCACGTCCTCGGCCAAGCCGAAGAAGGGCAAGGCGGTCAAGCTCGCGACGAAGACCGTCGACGTCACGAAGGCCGGCTCGCAGACCATCTCCCTGAGCCTGAACTCGAAGGCCAAGAGCGCGCTCCGCAAGGACAAGAAGCTCAAGTTCACGCTCAAGATCACGTACACCCCGACCGGTGGCAGCGCGAAGACCGTGACGAAGACGATCACGGTCAAGCAGCCCAAGTCCTCGAAGAAGTAGGGAAATGAGTCGGGACAAGCCAGCCCTCGCGAGCCGCCCCAGCGCTTTCTCGCGCGTAGTCGGGAGCCTGGGGACACTGCTCGGGGGGCTGGTTCGTCCCCTTCTCAAGGACCGCTTCTCGGCGTTCCTGCTCGTTGCGTCGGTCGCGTTGACCGTCCTGTTCTTCTCGCTGCTCGGCGGCACGCAGCCGTCGTCGTCGGGCCGGGAGATTCCGTTCTCGACGATGCTCCAGTACTCGGAGGCGAAGTCGATCGTGCGGGCGACGATGCTCGACCAGGACTCGCGGGTCGTGGCCGACACGTCCGGCGGCGCGGAGTTCTGGGCCGCGTATCCCGAGTCGGACGCGCAGACGACCGCGCTCATGACGTCGCTGCGCGAGAACGGCGCGGTCGTCACCGTGGACCAGCAGGCGGGGAAGCCCGCGAAGGCCATCCTCGTCCAGTTCCTGGTCCCGATCCTGCTGCTGGTGTGCCTGTTCGCGCTCTTCACGCGGATCGGTGCCGACGGCGGCGCCGGGGGCATCGCCTCCTTCTCGAACTTCAAGGGCAAGGGCCGCAAGCGCGGTGCCAAGTCCGCCAACTCGATCACGTTCGCGAACGTCGCGGGCGCGGGTGAGGCGGTCGTCGAGCTGCGCGAGATCCGCGACTACCTCGAAGACCCCAGCAAGTACCTCGCGCTCGGCGCGGCGCCGCCCAAGGGAGTGCTGCTCGTCGGCCCTCCGGGCACGGGCAAGACCCTGCTCGCCAAGGCCACCGCGGGCGAGGCCGACGCGGCCTTCTTCTCGGTCTCCGGCGCGGAGTTCGTCGAGTCGCTCGTCGGAGTCGGAGCCGCCCGCGTGCGCGACCTGTTCGCCAAGGCCCGCAAGATGGCCCCGGCGATCATCTTCATCGACGAGGTCGACGCCGCCGGCCGCAAGCGCGGCGCCGGCATCGGCCAGGGCAACGACGAGCGCGAGCAGACGCTCAACCAGCTGCTGGTCGAGATGGACGGCTTCGGGGGCGACTCCGGTCTGGTCGTGATGGCGGCCACCAACCGCCCGGACATCCTGGACCCGGCGCTGCTGCGCCCGGGCCGCTTCGACCGCCAGGTCGTCGTGGACACGCCGGACGTGCACGGCCGCTACGAGATCTTGCAGCTGCACGCGCGCAAGAAGCCGATCGACCCGTCGGCCGACCTGATGGAGGTCGCGAAGCTGTGCCCGGGGTTCTCGGGCGCCGAGCTCGCGAACGTCGTCAACGAGGCGGCGCTGCTGACGGTCCGCGAGGGCCGCGAGACGATCGACCAGGCCACGCTGGAGGAGTCGATCGACCGCGTCGTCGCCGGCCCGGCGAAGAAGTCGCACGTGCTCAGCGTGCGCGAACGCCAGGTGATCGCGATCCACGAGTCCTCGCACGCGGTCGTCGCGCGCGCGGTCGGCCAGTCGACCGGCTCGGGCGCGCAGAAGATCTCGATCGTCGCGCGCGGGCGCACGCTCGGGACGTCCGCGTCCCAGCTGGTGGACAAGGACGTGACGGTCATGCAGGAGCACGATCTGCAGCGGCAGCTGTGCGCGATCCTCGCCGGCGCCGCGGGCGAGAAGGTCCAGTTCGGCGTCGTCTCGACGGCCGTCAACGACGACCTGCACGCCGCGACCAACCTCGCGCGCTCGATGGTCACCTCGTTCGGCATGTCGGCGAAGCTCGGCATGGTCACGATCGGCGAGCAGGGCGGCGAGGTCTTCCTCGGCGCATCGCTGCAGGAGCTCGGTTCCGTCGGCCCGGCGACGCTCGACCTGATCGACAACGAGGTCGAGCGGATCGTGGCCGAGGCGCTCGAGCGCGCGACCGTGATCCTGCAGGCCAACTGGAGCGCGGTGCGCGAGATCACGCAGGTGCTGCTCGATCACGAGACGGTGTCCGGCCTCGCGCTGGAAGCCCTGCTCACGCCCGTCACCCTGGAGTCGGACCTGCCGGTCAACGGCCGGCGTTCGGTACAGCCGCCGGTCGAGTGAGACGACTCGCTGTCTTGGTTCTGTGGGTGTGGTGCTGCGCGGTCGCCCCGGCGAGCGCGCAGTCGGCCCCTGTCTGGCGCCTGGAGCAGCCGGCGCCGCCCGCCGGCGCGCCGTTCAACGTGGCGCTCGGCGCTCCCGGCTCGCTGACGTTCTGGGCACCGAACCGCGGCCTGCTCGGCGTGGAGGGCAACAGCGTCGTGCCGCGCGGCATCCTCGCCTACGACGGCGAGTCGTGGCACACCCTGTCGACCGTCTGCGGCGGCCCGGGGGACACGATGCGGATCGCCTGGGCGGCCGCGAACGAGTTCTGGACCGTCTCGGAGCCGAGCCGGCCGCGCCAGGGCTCGGGCACGGCGCTGTGCCGCTTCAAGGACGGCCAGGTCGTCGGCTCCTACTCGACGGCGGACACGGCCGCCGACCCGTACCGCCAGATGCACGCGGCCGCCTGCCGCGCGGTCAACGACTGCTGGTTCGCCGGCATCGGCTCGCGTGACCCCACGGGCACGCGCGTCGGCGCCTTCCACCTGCACTGGGACGGCGCGAGCCTGCGCACGGTCTACAACGCCGGCAGCGGCCGCGCGGTGACCGACATCGAGGCGACCGCCACGGGCTACCTGGAGTCCTCCGCCGTCGGCCCGCGTCGCGGCTCGCCCGACGCGCCGGACCCGCCGCCGCTGGAGTCGCGCGCGTACCTGCTCCAGCGCATCGAGGGCACCGTCTTCAGCGATGACCCGTTCCTGCCCTCCCAAGAGGCCGACGGCGGCACCGAGCTGCTCGCCCTGGACAGCGACAGCGGCGTCACGTGGGCGGTCGGCGGCGGCGCTGCGTCGGGCCCGGCCGTAGCCGCGCGCGGCGTCGACGGCGTCGTCCAGCGACCGCCGCTCGTGGCCGTGGGCGTCGGCGGGCCGACGCGCGAGCTCGCGCTGACCGGTCCGACGTTCGGCCCCGCCGATCGCTTCGAGGACGTCGCGGCGGTGCCCGGCACCAGCGAGGCGTGGGCGGCGCTCGTGCCGTTCGCCGAGCGGGGACGCACGAACGTCAAGGCCCAGCTCGCGCGCATCGACGCGCGGACGGGCCTCACGACGGTCGAGTCGCTGCCCGCGTCCGGCTCCGGCCGTGGGGCGGCCGCGCGGATCGCGTTCACGTCGCCGACGGACGGCTGGATGGTCACCAACGCCGGCTGGCTGTTCCACTACACGGACGGCACGCGCCCGGCCAAGGACACCGACCCCGCGTTCGCGGGCCCGATCACCTCGCGCCCGAACGAGGCCGCCGAGCAGTTCGTGCCCGACGCGCCGCCGGCCGACGACTCCCAGCGCTTCGCCCCGCCGCCGGTGGCGATCGAGCCCGAGCCGACCGAGCAGGCCGAGCCCGAGCCGCTGGCGGCGCTGATCCGCAACGTCCGCAAGCCGAAGGTGTCTAAGAAGCTCGTCCTGTCGCTCACGTTCACCGTCTCGCGCAAGGCGCGCGTGCAGCTGATCGCGCGGCGCAAGGGCAAGACCGTCGCCAAGACGAAGAACCGCACGCTCAACAAGGGCAAGCACACGCTCAAGCTGCAGCTCTCGCGCAAGCAGTGGCCGACGGCCCTGCGCTTTCGCACCAAGGAGCTGACGCTCGACGAGTCCCAGCTCGCGCCGCCGTCCGACGACACGGTGACGACGACCCCGACCACCGACGACACCGTCACCACCACGGGAGGCTGAGGATGCGGCGGGTGTGGGCGCTGCTCGCGCCGCCGGTGCTGGCGGCAGCGGTGGCGTGGGGATTGACGACGGGCGCGGACGCGCAGAACCCGGCGGCCGTGACGGCGCTGCCGGCGCTGGGCACCGCGGACGACGCCACGGTGCTGATGGGCGTGTCCGGCGAGGACACGTGGGGCTACCGCGTGCTCTCGCGCGAGGCCGCGCCGCCGGCGGGCGTCGAGATCGGCGCGCTCGGGACCAACGGGCGCCAGCTCGCGTTCCTGCGCCACCGCGAAGGACTGGGCTGGCAGGTCGTCGAGACGCCGGCCGACGCCAACGGCGCCACGATCGCCGGGCCGACGCCGAACCGCGCTGCGGCGCGCATCACTTCGAACGGCGGCGGCCTGCTGGTCGGGCGCGGCGACAACGGCGTGAGCGTGCTGGTGCGCAAGCCCGGCGGGCGCTTCCGCGAGGCCCCGGCGATTCCCGCCGGCCTGCTCGCGCCGGCGGACCCCGCCCCGACGCCGACGGCGACGCCGACCGTGACCGCCACGCCGACCGTGACCGCCACGCCGACCGCGACCGCCACGCCGACCGTGACCGCCACGCCGACCGCGACGGCGACGACCACGGCGACCGCGACCCCCACCGTGACCGCGACGCCGACCCCGCCGCCCGCGCCCAACCGCGCCGAGACGGTGGCCGAGGAGAACGGCGCCGGGCGCGTCGCCCCGGCGGCCTACGAGGACGCGGGCGAGCTGCACGCGCTCTTCGGCGTGCTCGGCCGGCGCGTCCAGGACACCGTCCTGCACTACGACGACGGCGCGCGCACGTGGACGCGCGAGCCGATCGAGCTCGCCGGCGACCAGCTGGACGCGTTCGAGATCCGTGCGCTCGACGTCTCCGGCACGAACGCCTGGCTGCTCGGCGCGGACGGTGACGGCGAGCTCGCGCTGTTCGAGCGCACGAGCGGTGCGGAGTGGGAGCCGCGTCCGCTCACGCTGCCGAGCGGCCTCGCGCTCTCCCCGCTGTCGGCGGCCGGCGACCCGCTGACGGTCACGCCCGACGGCATCTGGATCGATGCGGGCGTGCGCGCCGCTTCGGGCAACCCCGCGCCGACCGACGCCACGTTCCTGCGCGCGTCCGACGGCAGCGTCACCTCGTGGTGTGACGACCCCGCGTGCGACCACCCGTTCGGCATCCGCTTCTCGCGCAGCTCGGGCTACCACTCGATCGGCTTCGCCGGCGGCGAGCGCGTGATCTCCAACCCGCTGCCGCCCGGCGGCGCCGACGAGGACAACCGCGGCACCTACGCGGTGCGCCGCGGGAACGCCTTCGAGCGCATGCCGGGCGCGGGCGGCTCGTTCCGCCCGAGCGCCGCGTTTCGCTCACCGACGCAGGGCTGGCTGGAGGGTCCGGTGCAGATCGGCGCCGGGGCACGCCCGGACCTGCTGCGCTCGTGGCCGGCTGCGGCCCGCGCCCCGCTCACGGCCGCGATCAGTGCGCCGGGGCAAGCCGTCGGCTCGGTCGACTCCGGCGCGCTCGCCGTCGGCCAGGAGGGCACGGTCCTGCGCTACGCGGCCGGCTCGGGCTGGACGCGTGAGTTCCTGCTCTCTTCGTCGGGCGCGGTGTCCAAGCCGGTGCTGCGCGGTGTCGCGTGGCCCGAGCCGGCGCGCGCGCACGCCGTCGGCGACCTCGGCACGATGTGGCTGTGGCGGGCGGAGACCGGGCTGTGGGAGCGCGACCCCGCCGCGCCGGTCGGCTTCGAGGGCAACCTCATGGGGGTCGCCTTCCAGGCCGGCGACCCGCTGCGCGGCTACGCCGTCGGCAAGGAGGGCGTGCTCCTGCGCTACGACAAGACGTGGACGCAGGAGCCGCTGCCGGAGGGCTTCGCCGGCCGCCACCTGACGAGCGTCGCGTTCGCCGGCAGCCAGGCGCTCGTCGCCGCCGGCCCGGACCTGCTCGTCAACGAGGGCGGCGCGTGGCACGCGGACGAGGGCGTGCACGCGCTGTTCGCGACGCTGCCGGCCGCCAACCGCCAGATCGTCGTCGTCGCCGGGCTGCCGGACGGCAGCGCGGTCGCGGGCGGCCCGGACTTCGTGATCGAACGCGACGGGCCTGCGGGCACGCCGTGGCGCTTCTCCTCGCAGCCGCTGCTCGGCGTGACGCCGGTCGCGCTGGCCGCGTTCCGCTCGGGCGGCTCGGTACGCGCGCTCGCGGCCGTGCAGCCCGCGCTGCCGTATCCCGTCCCGGACCTGATCCCCGAGGTCGGGCCGGACTCGCCGCCGCCGCTGATCCCGCCGTTCCCGCTGCCCGCCGACGGCTACCTGCTGCGCGAAACCGATACGGGCTGGCGCGACGAGCAGCGCACCGCGTTCGCGGGCACGACCGCCGACCGCCCGGTCAAGTCGGACCCGATCGCGGCGCTGCTCGTGGACGGCAACGGGGAGGGCTGGGCGCTCGGCGGTTGGAGCGGCGAGTCCGACGCCGCCGGCCGCGGCAACGGCAACCGCTCCACCCAGGGCCGCGCGGACCGCACGCGCGTGCAGACGGCCGCGGTCCTGCGCTACGCGACCGGCGCGCAGCCGCCGCCACCGTCGTCGGTCACGCGCACCGGTACGAACCTGGAGGCCGCCGTCGCGCGCTTTGCGGTCGCCGGCCACGCCGAATGCGCGTCCAAGTGCGCAGACCTGCGCGACAACGCGCTCGGCCCGGACGTGACGCTGCGCGCGGCCAAGAACCTTGTCGGTGAGCTCGCGGCCCAGCCGGGCGGGCCGCGCATGCTCCTCTACACGGGCGGGCGTCTGCCAGACGAGCAGCCACTCGACAGTCGCGAAGCCACGCGCTTCGCGGATCTGCTGCTCCCAGGCGCACCGGCCTACGCCGCTCCCTCCGCCGCCGACACGGCGGAGGGGGCGGCGACCGCTTCCCCCACCCCGACGGCGACGGCCACGCCGAGTGCGGTGGCGGCGTTCACCTCAGCGTTCTCGGGCGCGCCCGCGCCGTTCGGCGGCGGCCTGCCCGCGGCGGGCGTCGCCCCGGTCGGGAGCGCAGCGGTCGCAGCTCCCGGCGCGCGTACGCATTACGCGTTCGACTCGGCCGGGCGCGGCGGGACCGTGAGGGTGATCGTGATCGACAATTCGCGCGGCTCGCTGGAGGCCTCGGACCCGCACCAGAACCCGCTCGAGCCCCAGAAGCCGTGGCTGACCGCGATGCTCGCGCAGGCCAAGGCGCAGGGCATCCCAGCGATCGTCATGGGCAGCCGCGACCTCAACTCGCGCTTCGCGCCCGCGCTCAACGTCGCCGGCGACGGCGACGAGATCGCCAAGCTGCTCGTGGACGGCGGCGCGTCCGCGTACTTCTTCGAACGCCCGGAGGAGACGCGCGTGTACCCGATCCCGAGCGGCGCGACCCAGACGATCCCCGCGTTCGGGACGGGCACGCTCAGCTACCGCTCGCCTCTGGCCAACACCACCAACGGCCCGGACGCCGTGTTCGGCGACGCCGGTCTCCTGCTCGCCGAGGTCGACACCAGCAAGCGCGACCCGGCCACCAACCGCGCGCCCGTGACCGCGCGGCTGCTGCCGATCGTGTCCGAGCTGACGTTGCAGGCCGTCGACGGCACGCTGGTGCGCCGCTCGCGCCCGTCGCTGTTCGAGGGCCTCGGCCGGCGCCCGGCCGCGGGCGACCGCTGGGGCGCCGTCGCGGGCGGCGGCGACCCGCAGCCTCCGGGCTCGGACCCGTACACGGCGTTCCCTCCCCAGCCGTGCGCGGGCGCCACGTGCGCGACCCGGATCGTGCCCGAGTACGAGTTCACCTCCAGCGATCCCGACATCGGCGACTTCGTGGCCCGGGACCCCGCGTCGACGAACCTGCGCAAGCCGCTGCTCGGCGCCGACGACAAGGTCATCACCGACAATCGCTCCGGCCTGTTCTGCCCGTTCAATGCGGGCAAGACGACCGTCACGGTCAAGGCCGGCGGGCTCTCCTACAGCACGGTCGTCACCGTCCTCGCCGGCCAGGTCCAGCGGCCGTGCGGCACGCGTCCGCTCAACCCGGAGCGCTTCACGCAGCCGCCGCCGCCGGACGCCGCCGCCGCGCCCCCGGCGCCCGCTCCGGCGCCCGCTCCCAACTCGGCCCCGCCTCCGGTTCCGGCGCCGCCGCTGCCGCAGTCCGAGCCCGAGCGCGAACGCGAGCGCGAACGCCCGCGTCCCCAGCCGACGCCGTTCCCGACCGCGGTGGTCACACCCGAGCCGACGCCGCCCGCGCGCCGCACCGAGCCCAAGAGCGGCACCCCGGCCGCCCCGCCGCCGCCGGCGAGCGCGTTCGCGCGCCCGATCCCGCCCGGCGGCGCGGTCATCCGCGTCTACGAGGAGAAGCGTGAGGAAGAGGCCGCGCCCGAGTCCTCGTCGGCGGCGGTCGCGTACTTCCCGGAGCAGCACGGGCCGGTCGGCGTCTACCTCTACGGCCTCGTGATCCTCGCCGCCTTCGCGGGCGCGACGCTGCGCCTCGGCCTCAAGCGCCGGGACCGCAGCATCGCCACCGCCTCCGTCCATCACCCGCCGACCCTCCCGTACCGGAGACGCCGTCCATGAAGAAACACGCCGCGCTGATCATCGCGCTGCTCGCCCTCACCGTCTCGTTCACGGGGGTCGCCGACGCCGCCCGCCAAGCGGTCGTCAACGTCGTGTCCAAGCCCAAGCCGAACGCGGTCCTCAAGCTGGACAAGAAGGGCAAGTTCCCGGCCAAGGCGATCCCGAAGGTCGCGTCCGCGCGGCGCGCCGACCGCCTCGGCACGCTGCGCGCGCAGGACCTGCAGCTCAACTGCGATCCGCAGACGGTGGACCTCGGGACCTGGTGCCTGGAGGCCTCGCCGCACCCGGTGCCCAACGAGGACATCGGCAAGAACGACTACGCGTACGCGTCCAAGGCGTGCGTGGAGGCGGGCGGCTTCCTGCCGACGGCCGCGCAGCTGATCGGCGCCGCCGACCGCGTGAAGCTGTCCTCGACGATCGACGACGCGCCCGTCTCCTCCTCACCGGACGTGGACGCGACGGACGGCCTCAAGGACCGGCGGGAGATGTCCTCGACGCTGATCACCACGCAGGCGGGTTCCTCGGCCGCGGGGTCGCAGGGCGTGACCGAGGGCTCGCGCGGCGATCCGCGCGCGGGGGAGCCGGACCCGGTGCCGCTGGCCGCCAACCCGTACCCGCAGACGCTGCAGTATGTGACGGTCTACGACAACGGGGACAAGGGCGGGTTCGCCGGCGGCAAGCCGATCTCCTCGCCCGAGGCGTTCCGCTGCGGCTTCATGAAGGCCCAGGGGCAGAGCGCCGGCGAGACCGAGGGCTGACGCTCCACCCGCGGAACCCGGCGGCTTGATCCGCTTGACGCTCAGCCCGCCAAGGCGGCAGTTGTGAACGATACTTTGGACAGGGTGCTGACAACACGCCTGCCGCCGTTCGCCGAAACCCGTCCTCCCGTCCGCCGCGCCGTCGAGTGGGCGCTGATCATGCATGCCGATCAGCGCCGGGAGGTGGACCAGGCGCCGTTCGTCCTGCACCCGCTGGAGGTGGCGTCGCTGCTCAACGGGCGCGACTTCGACGACGACGTGGTGACCGCGGGCGTGCTGCACGACATCGTCGAGAACACCAGCGTCACGCTCGACGACGTGCACCGGCGGTTCGGCTCACGGGTGGCGCGGCTGGTGGCCGCCGTCACCGAGAACCCGAGCATCCAGGCCTACGCGGCGCGCAAGAGCGCGCTGCGCGACCAGGTGGCCGCCGCCGGTCGCGACGCGTGCGCGATCTACGCCGCCGACAAGGTCGCCAAGGTGCGCGAGCTGCGCGGGAAGGCCATCCGCGACCCGAGCGAGCTGCTGGGCCGGAAACTGGAGCACTACCGCGCCAGCCTGGAGATGCTGCGCGCGAGCACGCAGGACCTCGCGCTCGTGGATCAGCTCGAGTTCGAGTTGTGGGCGCTCGACGTGCTGCCGCCTTCACAACCTGATAACAGCGAGTTCACGGCCGCGTAACCGGAGCGCGGCGCTTGCCGCACAAGGTACGGCTCGTGCAGACAAGTGAGCCGATCGAAGTCTTGGTTGCCGGGGACCTGGAGATTCGACCCTCAGAGCACCTGGCCCGGGCCCGCGGTCGCACGCTGTCGCTGTCCGTCCGCGAGCTGGAGTTGCTGGCCGCGCTGGCGCGGCGTGAGGGGCGGATCGTGGCGCGCGAGGAGCTGTACGAGACGGTGTGGGGAGCGCCGCTACGCGGACAGGATCGGTCCGTGGATGTGTACGTGCACAAGCTGAGGACCAAGCTCGCAGCCGCGTTGCCGGAGTGGGGGTTCATCCACACGCACTTCGGCTTCGGCTACCGGTTCCAGCCGGAGCCTTCACATCCTTTTCACAGGTCGGAAACGTCTCGATAACAGACTTGCGCCGACGGCCTGCCAGGGTCGCCGGCTCATGGATACAGAAGGAAGGGTTCGATGATTTCGAAGCGGTTCATGCCGGCGTGCGTGGCCTTCGCCGCCGCGCTGACGCTGGCTGCCTGCGGTGCCTCCAACGAGGAGGAGCCGACCAACACCCCGGCTGCCGGTGGTGAGAGCACGCCCGCGGCGGAGGAGCTCGAGGGCAACATCGCCGGCGCCGGTGCGTCTTCGCAGGAAGCCGCCATGCAGGCCTGGATCGCCGGCTTCGGCGAGGCCAACCCCGGCGCCACCATCTCCTACGACCCGGTGGGCTCGGGCGGCGGTCGCGAGCAGTTCGTCGCCGGCGGCACCGCCTTCGGCGGCACCGACGCGCACCTCGCCGACGAGGAGCTCACCGGCGCCCAGGAGCGCTGCGGCGGCCCCGACAACCTGATCGAGATTCCGGCCTACATCTCGCCGATCGCCGTCATCTACAACCTCGAGGGCGTCGACAACCTGCAGCTCTCGCCGGAGACGGTGGCGAAGATCTTCAAGCAGGAGATCAAGACCTGGGACGACGCGGCCATCAAGGCCGACAACCCGGACGCGCAGCTGCCGAGCGACCGCATCACGGTGGTCAACCGCGCCGACGAGTCGGGCACGACGGAGAACTTCGTCGAGTACCTCGCCGCCGTGGCCCCTGACGTCTGGGACTTCGAGATCAGCGGCGATTGGCCCGTCAAGGGCGGCGAGGCGGCGCAGGGCACGTCCGGCGTCGTGGACGCCGTCAAGGCCGGCGCGGGCGCCATCGGCTACGCCGACGCCTCTCAGGCCGGCGAGCTGGGCACGGCCAGCATCAAGGTCGGCGAGGAGTTCGTCGGCCCGACGCCCGAGGCCGCGGCCAAGATCGTCGAGGCGTCCCAGGAGACCGACGACCCGGGTGCGCACGTGTTCACGTACGACCTCAACCGCGAGACGACCGAGGCCGGCACGTACCCGATCGTGCTCGTCTCCTACATTATGGCCTGCACGCAGTACGACGACGCGGCCCAGGGCGCGCTCGTCAAGGGCTTCATCAACTACATCATCAGCCCTGAGGGACAGGAAGCGGCCGCCTCGAACGCGGGCTCGGCCCCGATCAGCGATGCTGTTCGCCAGAAGGTGCAGCCCGCGGTCGACGCGATCGCCGCGAGCTAGCCCACCACCCGAAGAAGCACAGGAGCGCTGAGATAGACGTGAGTTCGACCAACGTCGACGACCTGCAGTCAGTAGTTCGCGGCGGGCCCGCCCGGGGCGGCGCCGGGGACCGCGTCTTTCGAGGCCTCGCGACCGGAGCGGGCGTGGTCATCCTGGCCACGCTCGCCGGTGTCGCCCTCTTCCTGATCGTCCGCGCCTGGCCGGCCATCACGGCCAGTGCCGAGGATCTCCCGGGCGGCGAGAACCTGCTCGCCTACATCTGGCCGCTGACCTTCGGCACGATCATCGCGGCCACGATCGCCATCGTGATCGCGGTGCCGCTGTCGGTCGCGGTCGCGCTGTTCATCAGCCACATCGCCCCGCGGCGGATCGCGCAGCCGATGAGCTACCTGATCGACCTGCTGGCCGCGATCCCGAGCGTCATCTACGGCCTCTGGGGCATCGCGGTGCTCGGCCCGGCCTCGGTCGGCCTGCTGCGCTGGCTCGAGGACAACCTCGGCTGGCTTCCGTTCTTCGAGGGTCCCGCGTCCGCCACCGGGCGCACGATGCTGGTCGTCGCCGCCGTGCTGGCGGTGATGATCCTGCCGATCATCACGGCGGTTACGCGCTCGGTGTTCGAGCAGACGCCGCGCCGGCTGCAGGAGGGCGCGCTCGCCCTCGGCGCCACGCGCTGGGAGATGATCCGCCTCACCGTGCTGCCGTTCGGCAAGTCCGCGATCATCTCGGCGTCGATGCTCGGCCTCGGCCGCGCGCTCGGCGAGACGATGGCCGTTGCGATCGTGCTCTCGGTCTCCGGCGCGATCACGTTCGACCTGATCGGCTCGGGCAACCCCTCGACCATCGCGGCCAACATCGCGCTCGACTTCCCCGAGTCCTCCGGTCTTGCGGTCAACGCCCTGATCGCCTCTGGTCTTGTCCTCTTCGCCGTCACGCTCGTGGTCAACATGGCCGCGCGCACGGTGATCAACCGACAGATGCGTATCTGAGATGAGCACCGAACCGACTCAACGGGAAGACGTGACCGACACCGACCCCAACGCCGACGTGCCGGGGCTCGGCTCGTTGGCGTCCAACGCCCACGCGCACGCCGAGGACGCTCATACGGTCGCCGCGCCGGCGCGCGTGCGTCCGCCCGTGCAGGTGGCCGGCAAGGTCCTCCCGGGGTGGGCGCCGTGGGGCATCGTCGCCGCGACCGCCGTCGTGATGGCGGGCCTCGTCGCGGCCATCGGGTGGAACTGGGCCCTCTGGGTCGTCGGCACGGTCGTCGTCGGCGGTGCCGCGCAGTACGTTGTCTCGCGCGCCGTCGAGGGCAAGCGCCGCGCCACCGACCGCGGCTTCACCTACGCCATCGTCGCCGCCTTCGCGCTCGCGCTCGCGCCGCTCATCTCGCTGCTCTACACCGTCGTCTCGCGCGGTGCCGCGCGCTTCGACGGCGAGTTCTTCACGTGGTCGATGCGCGGCGTCATCGGCGAGGGCGGCGGCGCGGTCCACGCCATCTACGGCACGCTGATCATCACGGGCTGCGCGACGCTGATCTCGGTGCCGATCGGCATCCTCGCCGCGATCTACCTGCAGGAATACGGCCAGGGCCGCCTCAAGCGCGCGCTCACGTTCTTCGTGGACGTCATGACCGGCATCCCGTCGATCGTCGCCGGCCTGTTCGCGTTCTCGCTGTTCTCGATCTTCTTCGGCCCGGGCATCCGCCTCGGCATCATGGGCTCGGTCGCGCTGTCGGTGCTGATGATCCCGATCGTCGTGCGCTCCACCGAGGAGATGCTGCGGATCGTCCCGAACTCGCTGCGCGAGGCGTCCTACGCCCTCGGCGTGTCCAAGTGGCGCACGATCGTCAAGGTCGTGCTCCCGACGGCGCTCGGCGGCATCGTCACCGGCGTGGTGCTCGCGGTCGCCCGCATCATCGGTGAGACCGCGCCGCTGCTGATCACCGTGGGCGTCGTCTCGTCCGTGAACGTGAACCCGTTCGACGGCCGCATGCAGAACCTCGCGGTCTTCGCCTTCAACTCCTACAAGTCCCCCGGCGTGCCGCCTGAGCCGTCGATCGATCGCGCGTGGACCGCCGCGCTCGTGCTGATCCTGATCGTCATGGTGCTCAACATCACCGCTCGCTTCATCTACCGCCGCTTCGGCACGGAGATCCGATGACCGCTCCCGCCCACACGCCCGTCCAGGCCAAGAGCATCACGGCCACCGACCTGGACCTGTACTACGGCAGCTTCCTGGCGGTCAAGGGCGTCAACATCACGATCGAGCCGAACAAGGTCACGGCCCTCATCGGCTCCTCCGGCTGCGGCAAGTCGACGTTCCTGCGCTCGCTGAACCGCATGCACGAGCTCGTTCCGGGGGCGTACGCCGACGGCGAGGTCCTGCTCGACGACGTCGACATCTACGCCGCCGACGCCGACCCCGTCCAGGTCCGCCGCCAGATCGGCATGGTCTTCCAGGCGCCGAACCCGTTCCCGACGATGTCGATCTACGACAACGTCGCGGCCGGCCTGAAGCTCAACTCGCGCAAGATCAAGAAGTCCGACCTGGACGCGATCGTCGAGCGCGCGCTGCGCGGCGCGAATCTGTGGGACGAGGTCAAGGACCGTCTCGGCAAGCCCGGCATGGGCCTGTCCGGCGGCCAGCAGCAGCGCCTGTGCATCGCCCGCGCGACGGCCGTCGAGCCGGACGTGCTGCTGATGGACGAGCCCGCCTCGGCCCTCGACCCGATCTCCACGCTCGCGATCGAGGACCTGATCACCGAGCTCAAGAAGGAGTACACGATCGTGATCGTCACGCACAACATGCAGCAGGCGTCGCGTGCGAGCGACAACACGGCGTTCTTCAACATCGAGGGCACGGGCAAGCCCGGCCGGCTCGTCGAGGTTGACACCACGGAGAAGATCTTCTCCAACCCGACGCACAAGGAGACCGAGGACTACGTCAGCGGCCGATTCGGCTGACATCCCCCCGATTCGGAGAGAGATCGTGGGCGGTCGTCAGCATTTTCAGGAGGAGTTGCGCGAGCTCGAGGTGCAGGCCCTCGGCGGGATCGACCTGGTCGTCAAGACCATGGACCGGACCCTCGAGGCGCTCGAGCACCAGGACATCGAGCTCGCTTCGATCGTCATCCACGATGACGATCGCATCGACGGGCGCTACCTGGAGGTGCAGCAGGGGATCCTGTCCCTGCTCGCGCTGCAGGCGCCCGTCGCGTCGGACCTGCGGCTCGTCGCCGCGCTGCTGCACGTGATCAAGCACGTGGAGCGGATGGGCGACCAGTGCGTGAACATCGCGAAGATGCTGCCCGTGGTCGGCTACGAGCCGCCCAAGGACGAGCAGATGCTCGAGTACATCTTCAAGATGGGCAAGCTCGCGCGCTCGGAGGTCGAGCAGTCCAAGCAGGCGTTCCTGCTGCGTGACGTCGCGGTCGCCGAGGACCTGGTGCGCCAGGACGCGGAGATCAACCGCCTGAACCGGTGCGTGTTCTCGCGCGCCGTGGAAGTCGGCACCGATGCCGACCGGCGCGAGTGGGCGATGTCGATGATGCTCGTCGCGCGCGCGATCGAGCGCATCGGCGACAACGCGGTCGACATCGGCGAGCAGGTGGCGTTCGTCGTCACCGGCCAGTTCCGGGAGTTCTCGGACGCGTCGCACGTGAACTGACCCGTTTGGGGGAGGGCGCGGAGCTGCGTCACAGAAGCCCACGTTTGGCCCGCGTTCTCGGCGGATCCGGTTTCCGGTTTGTAACCAGGTCGTTACCCGCCAGGTTTATCCCTCGATAACAAACCTCCCTCTGGATACTGTTCCCGGCGAGATGACGACGATGAGCGAAGAGCGACGCGCCGGCGTCGCGCCGGGTGGTCAGTCCGCCGTCCGGCTCGCGGTGATCGATTCCGACACCGGTTTCCTGCAGGTGCTCGGCAAGCGCCTGGAGGGAATGGGTTGGCAGTACCGCGTGTTGGCGTCCCCCGTCCCGCTGGACGCCATGGTGGCCATGCGCCTGAACGCGGTCGTGGTCGACCTCGCGGTGCTCGGCCCGCAGGGCTGGACGTACCTGGATAAGCTCTGCGCCCGTCTCCCGGGGCTGGGCGTGATCGTCTGCACGGGCCAGTCCTCCGTCGCCCAGCGCGTCCGCGGCCTGCGGCTCGGCGCTGACGACTGGGTCACCAAGCCCTGTCACCCCGAGGAGCTCATCGCCCGCATCGAGGCCGTCGTCCGGCGCCGCAAGCGCGCCGACGTGCGCGTCGACAAGGGCCCCGTCGTCATCGGCGAGGTGGAGATCCGCGCGGACCAGTTCCAGGCCTTCGTGAACGGCGTCTCGGTCGAGCTGACCCGCCGCGAGTTCGAGCTCATCCAGCTGCTGGCCGAGGCCGAGGGCCAGGTCCTGCAGCGCGAGGAGATCTACCAGCGCGTCTGGGGCTACGCGATGGTCCACGGCGACCGCTCCGTCGACGTCTTCGTGCGCAAGCTGCGTTCGAAGCTCGAGAAGGCGTCGTCCAGCTGGCGCTACATCCACACCCACTTCGGCATCGGCTACCGCTTCTCCGCCGAGCCCGTCGAGGACGCCGCCCTCGGGGAGGCGATGCCCGGCGTGAGTGACGTGCCGGTGCCGGCCGTGGAGCCGGTGACGGTTCCCGAGCCTGATTTCGCCCGCGCGGGCTAAAGTTGAAGTCCGGTGGGCCCGGACCGCAACGCACATATCCGCAACTTCGGCATCGTCCTGCTTCTCGCCGTTGCCGTCTGGCTCGTGCCAGGCGGCGGCACCGGCGCGAACACGATCCGCAACATCTTCTCGGTGCTGTTCCTCGGCGGCATGTTCTTCTTCGGCTACCGCCTCTACATGGAGCACCGCGACACCATCCTCGGGCTCGAAGAACGCCAACGCGGCCTGCTCTACGGAGCCTCCGCCCTCGCACTCTTCGCCCTGATCGCCACCAGCCGCCTCTGGAACGAGCTCGCCCTGCTCGGCGGCATGCTCTGGCTCCTCATGCTCGGCGCCGCCGGCTGGGCCATCTACAGCGTCTGGCGCTCCTACCGCACCTACTAGAACCAAGTCGGCACAAAGCCGGCACAGTTCTGTAACACCTGCGTCTAGACCCACAACAGGGCCAAGACGGAAAGTGTCGGCATGCCGCCGCACCCCGTCCGCCCCGCAGGCCTGACCGCCCCGCACGCCCCACCCGCGAGCCCGAACCCGCTCACGTCTCGCACGGGGGCCGCCGCCGCTCCAGGCCCCTCGCCCGATGCCGCCCGCGCCGCCTTCTCGCCGCCGCGCGCCGCCGGTTCCGTCGCGTCCTCGCGGGGCGGCGCCGGTTCCGTCGCGTCCTCGCGGCGCGGGCCCGTGCGCGTCGCCTTTCCGCGCGTCCGCGGGCGACGGGCGCGGGGCCCTCGTGCCGGTTCAGCGAGCGGCCAGGCGTCCGTCGAGCTCATCGCGGTGCTCCCGCTCGTGATCGTCGTCGTCGCGCTGGCCTGGCAGGCCGTGCTGGCGGCGCAGGCGGTCTGGCACGCGCGGGTCGCGGCCCGCGCCGCCGCCCGCGCACACGCCGTCGGCGCGGACGCCGAACGCGCCGCTCGCGGCCATCTCCCGTCTGGACTCGAGCGGGGCCTTCGGGTCACCACGCGCGAGGGCGGCGACGTTCGCGTGTCGATCCGCGTCCCGGCCATCCTGCCGTCGCTGGGCCTCGGGCGGGTCGGCGCCACCTCCCACTTCCGCCCGCAGACGTGATGCGCGCGGCCGAGATCACGGGTGTGTCGTTTGACTCTCGTTCTCCGAGAGTCAAACGACACACCCCCGGTGGCGAGCGCGGCCAGGCCTCGATCGAGCTCCTGGGCCTGCTGCCGCTGGTCCTCGCCCTCGCGCTCGCCGGGTTCACCGTCGTCGCGTCCTACACCGCCTCCGAACAGGCCGGTGAAGCCGCCCAGGCCGGCGCGCTCGCGCTCCTCCAGGGCGAGACGGACCCGCGCGGCGCGGCCCGCGAGGCGCTCCCGGCGTCCACCCGCAACCGCGCCTCGATCACCGTCACGGGTCGCCGCGTGCGCGTCCGCGTCCTTCCCCGCACCGCCCTGCCGATCCCGGGCCTCGCCGCCCGCCTCGCCGGAACCGCCCACGCCGACGCCGGACCGTCCGCCCCATGAGCCGCGCCCTCGACTTCTTCCTCGCCCCACCCGAGCCCGAGCCCTCCGCCGCCGGCTCCCGATCCACGCCGGGCGCGCCGTTGGCGCCGACCGTGGTCGTGCCGGCCCCGTCATCGCCGCCGCCCGCGGCGCTCGTGCCAGGCGCGTCGTCGTCGCCCGCGGCGGTCATGCCGGGCGTGTCGTCGGCGTCGCCCGCGGCGCGTGTGCCGGGCGCGTCGTTGGCGCCGGCCGTGGTCGTGCCGGCCCCGTCATCGCCGCCGCCCGCGGCGCTCGTGCCGGGGCTGCCGTTCGCGTCCGCCGTGGTCGCGCCGGGCTCGCCCCCGGTGCCCTTGCCGCCGCTCGCCGCGCCTCCTTCTTCGCCGGCCGCGGCCGCGCCGGGCTCGCCTCGGCCCTCCGCGGCGGGCCCCGCGGGACGGACTCGGCGCAAGCGGCGGGCGCGGAACCCGGTCGCGGCGGCCGTGCCGCCGGCCGCGCTCATCGCCGACGCGGGCGTCCTCACGGGCGCGGCCGTGTTGGGGCGGCCGCGCGAGGCGGAGCCCGTCGCGGCGGCGCTTGCGCTCGCGCTGCGGCGGGAGACGCGCGCGAAGGTCGCGACGGTCGCGGTGGTCGGTCCGCCGCTGCCCGAGGCGAGCAGTGGGGGAGGGGCGGGCCGGCGAGTCGCGGCGCGGCTGGAAGCGCACGGACTCGAGCCGCGGGTTCGGGGGCGGCTGGTGTGGGTGCGGCTCGATCCGGCGTCGCCGGAGCTGGCGAGCCTGGTCTGGCAGGTCGCGCTGCTCGCGGCGCCCGTCGTGCTCGCGGTCACGGCCCCGCGGACGCCGGCGATCGACGCCGCGCTCGTCGAGCAGGACCTCACCGTCCTGGTGACGACGGAGCCCGACGGCCCGCTGGCGCAGGCCGCGGGCGCGGGCCTCGGCCACATCGTGCCCACCCGTCCGCTCAAGCGCGGCCTGGCCCGCGAGCTGTCGCGCGCCGGCATCCGCGCGGCCGGACCGATCCGTGCGCTCGTCGACGCGCACGAGGGGAGCAGGAGATGACCGCACGCGCAATGCGACGGACGGGTCGGGGCCGCGCCCGCCCTCGGTGGCCGCGAGCGGCGAACCTCGCACACGCGCGGTGGGCACGGGCGGCGATGCGCCCGCGAATGCTCGATCTCTCGGCGCTGGGCCGAGAAGACGACCACTCGCAGCGCGGGCAGGCGTCGATTCTCCTGATCGGCGGTCTGGCCGGGGTGCTGATCGCGGTCGTGATCGCCGGCGCGCTGGCCCGAGCCGTGGGCCGGGAAGCGGCGGCCCAGCGCGCGGCGGACCTCGCCGCGGTCGCCGGGGCGAAGGCGATGCACGCGAACTACGGGCGGCTGTTCGAGCCCGCGCTCACCCGCCGCCGGCCGAACCCGCGGCACCTGACGAAGGCGGACTATCTCGCCCTCGGCCGCAGCGCCGCGCGCGCCGTGGCCGCCGCCAACGGCGCGCCGCACACGACGGTCAGCTTCCCGGACGAGCGCACCATCGCGCCCGTGCGGATCAAGGTGGCCGTGAGAGACACGGTGGAGGTCGATGAGGAACGCGCGCGCATCCTCGTCACCGCCGAGGCGCAGCTCGGCGCCGCGGCGAACCTCGGCTTCGCCGAAGGCGGTGGCTACGACGGCCCGCTCGCGTACCGGCAGGGCAAGCCGATGCGCCCCGACGTCGCGCAGGCCTTCGATCGCCTGGAGGCGGCGGCCAAGCAGGACGGCGTCGCGCTCACGATCACGAGCGGCTACCGCTCCGACGCCGAGCAGGCGGTCCTGTTCGCGCGCAACCCGGACCCGCGAATGGTGGCGCCGCCCGGGAAGTCGCTGCACCGCAACGGCACCGAGCTCGACCTCGGCCCGCCCGCGGCCTACGGCTGGCTGGCGGCCAACGCGCGCCGCTTCCACTTCACGCAGCGCTACAGCTGGGAGCCGTGGCACTACGGGTACACGCTCAATGCCCGGTCGACGAGCAGCGGCGGCGACGGCCGCGCGGGCCTCGGCCGCGGCAGCGTCCCCGGCTTCGTCCCGCAACGGTTCGCGCCGGCGCTGCGCGAAGCCGCTCAGCGCTGGAACGTGTCCGCCACGCTGCTCGCCGCGCAGATCTACGCCGAGTCGAACTTCAACCCGTTCGTGACGTCCCCCGCCGGCGCCCAGGGCATCGCGCAGTTCATGCCGGCGACGGCGCGCCAGTACGGCCTCGACGACCCGTTCGACGCGACGAGCGCGATCAACGCCCAGGCGCACATGATGCGCGACCTGCTGCGCCAGTTCGGCAGCGTCCCGCTCGCGCTCGCCGCCTACAACGCGGGCCCGGGCCGGGTGCAGGCCTGCGGCTGCGTCCCGAACATCCCCGAGACGCAGGGCTACGTCGCCCGCATCCTGGGCCTGATGAGCGGTGCGGGCCAGCCGATCGGGCCCGGCGACGGCACGGCGCTGGAAGTTCGCCTGGTGTCGTGACCGGCTCCTGCGCTGAGACATGTCCACACCCAACCGTTTCCATCCTCGGCGCCGCTCCCCTAGCGTCCTCCCACGCCGGATAGAAGGTCAGGAGGGGACTTGACCAGAGGGGGGAAGGTGTTCCAACGATCCAAGCTCGTGGCCGGGCTCGCAGCAGCGACTGCGCTGTTCGCGCCGGGCGTCGCGCACGCGAAGACGACGCTCGTCGAGCTCAAGGAGACGAGCCACGCCGCGCTGCATCATCTGGAGGCGCTCGGGCTCGACGTCACGTACGAGGGCGAGCAGCGGACCGAAGTGATGCTGCACGGCCCCGAGGACCGGCAGATCCTCGACGAATCGGGCTACGCCTACAAGGTCCTCACCGAGGACCTGGAGGGCGCCAACGACCACTACCTCGAGCCCGAGGAGGCGCGCCAGCAGCGCGTCGAGCGCGGGATCGCTCCGCTGTCCACGCTGCCGACCGGCCGCGTCGCGTACCGCACCCTGACCGACATCAACGCCGAGCTCCAGCAACTCGCGACGACCTACCCGGACAAGGTCAAGCTGTTCACGCTGAGCGAGCCCTCGCTGCTCGGCAAGCCGATCTACGGCGTCGAGGTCAGCCATGACGTCGCGAACGCCGGCGCCAAGCCGTCGTTCCTGCTGTCGGGCGTCCACCACGCGCGCGAGTGGCCGACCGCCGAGTTCACGCTCGAGTTCGTGTGGGACCTGCTGCTCAACGACAAGCCCGGCGACGACGCCAACGCGCTGCTCAGCAAGGGCAAGCTGATCGCCGTCCCCGTCGTCAACCCCGACGGCTACGAGCTCAGCCGCAGCCTTCAGAACGAGCAGAAGCGCAAGAACTGCCGCATCACGGCCGGCGCCACCCCGACGCTCGCCGACTGCACCGCGGCGGCGAACGTCAACCGCGGCGTCGACAACAACCGCAACTACATCCCGTTCTGGGGCGGTCCGGGCTCGTCCTCGAACGCCACCGCGTCCAACCACCGCGGCTCGGCGCCCGCGTCCGAGCCCGAGAACCGCGGCATGATCGACCTGCTCAACAAGAGCAACGTCACGGTCGCGATCAACAACCACACGCCCGACCAGCGCCTGCTGCGCGCGCCCAGCTCCTCGAACGAGCCGGAGGTCGTCGCGGACGAGGTCGTCTACGAGGAGCTGCTGCAGCGGCTGGCCAAGAACCTGCCGGGCTGGCCCGCGGGCCCGTGGACCGACGTCTACTACGAAGCGTCCTCGACCGCCGAGCAGCAGGCGTACTACGCGTACGGCGCGTTCGGCTTCACGCCCGAGGCGACGCCGGGCTTCAGCGCCCCGCAGACGTTCCACCCGCCGTACCAGAACGTGATCGACAACTACCTGGGCACGGGAACGCGCTACGCCGGCCAGACGATGCGCGGCCTCTATTACGACGCCTTCGAGGCGGCGACGGAGGCCAAGCTGCACTCGGTGCTCACCGGCACCGCGCCCGCGGGCACCAAGCTCACGCTCTCGAAGTCGACGCTGCTGGACAGCTCGAGCCTCGTGTGGGAGACGGGCCAGCCCGCGCAGGTGCGCGCGTTCCCGAACGCGATCGCGCAGACGATCACGGTCGGAGCGAGCGGGAAGTTCGAGTGGCACATCAACCCGTCGCTGCGCGCCAGCCAGTACGACGCGGCGCACCTCGACGAGGCGTACGACCTCGTGTGCGCCGCGCCGGACGGGACGGTGCTCGAGCGCACGACCCTGAAGATCGCGCGCGGCCAGATGGCCAACCGCAGCCTGTGCACGGCCGGCGGCGTCGGCGGCACGGTGCCCGCGACGCTCTCGCTCACGCTCAAGGGTGCGGCGGCGTTCCCGCCGTTCGTGCCGGGCGTCGCGCAGGAGTACGACGCCAGCACGCACGCGGACGTGATCAGCACGGCGGGCGACGCCACGCTGAGCGTCGGCGACGCCGACCCGGTCAACACCGGCAAGCTCGTCAACGGCGCGTTCGCGCTCGCGCAGCCGCTGCGCGCGGCCGCGTCGAGCCCGGCCGCCGGCGCCGGCGCCGCGCCCGTCCCGGTGGGTGCCTCCACACCTCTGCTGACCTGGTCCGGTCCGGTCAGCAACGACCCGGTGACGGTGGCCTTCAAGCAGGCCATCGGCGCCGGCGACCCACTGCGGACGGGGACGTACAGCAAGACGCTGACGTTCACGCTCTCCACCACGAACCCGTAGGGAGCGCCTGTCCGCTCCGGCCACCCGCTCGGCCAAGGCCAGCGGGTGGCCGGTCAGGCACCCAACCCTTTGGGGGAAGGGCGCGAACCACCCCCGAGTACGCTGGAAACGGTCTTGTTGCGGTTCCTTTCGTCACCGTCACGTCGCTGGGTCACCGCTGGGGCGTTGATCGCCTTCGGCGCGTTCGTCGTGCTGGCCTTCGGCCGCAGCGAGGGGTCCACCGCGGCCGCGGGCGGGAACGTGCGCACGTGCGCCGCGCTCACCGGTGAGCCGGCGCGCGCGTGCTACGCGCGGGAAGTCGGGCGGGAGCTCGCCGCGGCCGGCGGAGGCGCACCGCGCGCGCTGGCCGCCAGCGCGAGCAGCACCGTGACCTTCGCGGCCGCCGACACGGCCGCGCTGCTGTGCGACCTGCACATCCGTGTCGGCGCGACCGACGCGACCAAGGCCTCTTGGACGACCTGGGTCGCGCAGTGAAGCGCCTGCTCGTGGCCGCGCTCGCGGCCGTCATGATCGGCTGCGGCGGCAGCGATCCGCAGCAGCCGGCGAGCACGCCCGAGCCCAGGGACGGCGTCGCGACGTCCGAGCCGACCGCCACCGGCGACCTGAACACCTGCTCGGGCCTGATCCAGGACGAGGGGCGCGCCTGCTACTCGCGCGAGCTGGCGGCGATCGTCAACGGCGCCGGCGACCCGCTCGCCGCGGTGGAGGGCATCACGCAGGCCGCGTACGCCGACCAGGGCGGCTTCCTGCTCGCCAACTGCCACGGGATCATGCACACTGTCGCGCGCGAGTACGCGCTGCGCACCGGGCTCAAGCTCGACAAGCTGATGGACAGCCTGCCGCGCACGAACGACCCGGGCTGCTCCGCGGGCTACGCGCACGGCCTCGTCACGGCGGTCGCGCCGGAGATCGAGCGCGCGGGGCCGAAGGTCGCGAACCGCCTGTGCGCGAACTCCGAGACGCGCTACCAGCGCTACTCGTGCACGCACGGCTTCGGCCACGCGTTCATGCGCCTCAACAACGAGGCCATCGCTCCGTCGCTGCAGATGTGCGAGGAGCTTGGCAGCGACGCGGCCGCCGACTGCTCCCAGGGCATCTACCACGACTACTGGTTCGCGGTGAACGGCATCGACGCCACGAAGAAGCCGGCCAAGCTCGTCACCGACCCGCGCGAGCTGTGCGGCGCCCAGCCCGAGGAGTTCGTGCGCGTGTGCTGGTACCGCTCGTTCGTGGAGACCGCGAAGGGCACGCGGATGGAGTCCGGCGAGCAGATCGACGAGGCCTGCTCCGGCCTCGAAGGCCTCCAGCGCGCCGCCTGCGTCACCGGTGCGAGCGTCATCGGCCCGCCCGACCCGGTCAACCAGCTCGCGGTCTGCTCAGGTCTCGAGGCCGAGAGCGACGTCGTGGCGTGCATCCGCGGCACCAAGGTCCAGAACCTCATGCAGTACCCGGACGAGATGAAGACCGACTTGATCAAGCAGTGCGGCGAGATCTTCCGCGGCGGGCTCGCCTCCGCCTGTCACCGCTGGCTGGGCAAGACGCTCGGCGTCATCAGCGACGGCAAGTTCCGCACCACGGGCTGCCCCGAGCTCTCCACGCCCCAGGCGCGCCGCGAGTGCGTCGCGGGCGTCAAGAGCATGGAAGGCCCGCTGGTCACCTTCTCGTAGCCACCGCCCGCGCCAGCTGCGTGCGCGAGCGCACGCCGAGCTTCGCGTACACGCGGGTGAGCGCGTTGCGGACCGTCTTCTCGCTGAGGAACAGCGTCGCCGCGATCTGCTTGTTGGAGTGCCCGCCGGCGACGAGATCGGCGATGCACCGCTCACGCTCGGTCAGCGGCTCCCGCGCGTCATGACGGGTCGCCACGCGCGTGCCGAGGCGGCGCAGCTCGCGGGCGGCGGCGTCGCGCAGGAGCAGCGCGCCGCCGCGGCTCGCGTCGGCGGCGACCTGCTGCAGCGCCGCCTTCGCGCTCTCGCTCTCACCCGCCGCGGCGAACGCGCGGCCGGTGAGCAAGCGCGCCTTCGCCGCGTCCAGCGGGGCGGGGATCCGGTCAGCGGCCGCGGCGGCGGCCAGCGCCAGCGGCGCCGCGGCGGGCGCGTCGCCGCGCGCCGGCGACAAG
>NZ_JAPCID010000069.1 GCF_027587175.1 Solirubrobacter deserti | reverse complement strand
GTCGCACAGCGCGGCGGCGTGCGCGAGCGCGGCGGGCGCAAGCCGGTCGGCGGCCAGCAGGCGCACGCGGCAGCGCAGACCGCGCTCGTCGCCGGCGGGCGGCTCGAGCTCGATCGCCAGCGCCGCGCGCTCGCAGCTCTCCGCGAGCGCGCCGACGGCCCCCGCGAGCGAGGCGCGCATGGCCGGCGAGAGCGGCTCGATCGGGCCAGGCGTGAGCTCGGCGGCGTCGAGCGCCTTGAACGCCAGGCCTTCCCGGCTCAGCGCCGACTCGCCGCGCAGCAGCCGCCAGCGCGCGTCGGCCAGCACGGGACGCACGAGCTGCGCGACGTCGCGCTCGAGCTCGAGCCGGTCGACGATCACACCGAGCCCGTCCGCGGTGACGATCACGCAGTCGGCGACCAGTGCGTCGCGCGCGGGGACGACGATCCGCCGCTCGACGCGCAGCGGCGCGCCGGGCCACGCGGCGAGACCGCGTCCGAGCGCGAGCCAGCGTTCGGGGTCGAGGTGGTCGCCATCGTCGCCGAGCACGCGCCAGGCGAGCACGAGCCGGGAATCAACTGTCTGCATGGGCTCTGGTCCTTGACGGAGGCACCGGTGTGACATGTCGCAAGTCGCGCGCGGCCCACGTGGAGTGGGCATGACCGCCACCGCCAGCCTCACCCCCGAAGTCCTCGCGCGGCGCGAGCTCGCCCACGCGCAGGCCCTGATCGCGCTCGGCGACGCCGAGCCGACCGGCCGCCTGGCCTCGATCCTGGCCGCCGACGTCGCCTACCGGCCGGAGGGCGCGCCACCCCGGGGGGGGCAGGCCTGACCAGGGCCGGAGGACCAGTCCCTCCCGCACCGGCGGGGCGGCGGCCTTGGGGGCGCCCGCCGCGGCCGGCGCCCTGATGAACACGTTCGCGCCGGACCCGAGCGACTACGACTCGCCCGCCGGCCGGGCGGCGCACCACGAGGAGATGTACGGCGACCACCGCGAGCGTGAGCTCGAGGAGCGTCGCCTGCAGGGGGAGCGCCAGGCCGAGTCGGAACGCCGCCGGCGCATGATCCCCGGCGTCCACGCCACTCCTGACCCGCGGCGCGCCGCGCGCGCGCTGCTGCGGCGGCCGTGAGCCTGCTGTTCGGCTCGCCCCAGGTGGGCGACCACGTGCGCGCCCGGCGCGCGATCGCGTCGGGCTGGATGGACGCGCTGACCGGCGCGACCTCCGTGCCGAAGGGGAGCACGGGGATCGTGCGCGAAGTTCGCAACGGCTGGTTCTCGTCCTCGCTCGTGGTCGAGTTCGACGGCGGCTGGACGACCCGCACGATCCGTGACGTGCGCCCCTCCGACGTCAGCCGCACGTGGATGTCCGGCGAGCGGGCCTGGCAGCGCCGGCGCGACGTCGGCGTCGGCGTGCGCATCGGACTCTTCCTCGTGTTCGGCCTGCCGGCGCTCGTCTCGCTCGCGCTCTACTTCCTCGGCGGGGGCACGCTCGCGGCACTGATCCCGGCGCTGCTCGAGGAGGGCGTGAGGTTCGCGCTGCAGGTCGCGTCGGTGATCGGACCGCTCGGCGTGCTGCTCGTTGTCGGGGGGCTCTACCTGCGCTCCAAGCGCCGCTGAGCCGCCGTGTCGTAAGCCGGGGCGGGCGCCCGTGGAGCGTGCATGACGACCTCCACGATCACCCGCCAGGTCCCCCGCTACACCCGCGAGGAGCTCGACCAGCGTTTCGGCGCGTCGCTCGCCGCGACGCTGAACTCCGCGCAGGTGCGCGGGCGCGACCGCTTCGCCACGCCGTCGGTCCTGACCGGCGCCGCCCGCGTCGAGGACATCTACGCCTCAGACGTCTCCATCTCGGCCGCCAAGCAGAAGCTCTAGGCTGGCCGCGATGCGCCTCGGAACCCCCTCCTCGCACGACGGCGCGTTCGGCGCCGCCGAGAACCTGATCGCGGAGCTGCACGGCGCCGACCGAGCCGTGATGTCGGTGACCGGCAGCTCCGGGTCAAACCAGGCCGTGCTGCTGATGCTCTCGCGCCTGGCGCCGGACGCCACCGTGCTCGTCGCGCGCAACGCCCACCACTCGACGATTCACGCGTTGATGGCGTTCGGCGTCGGGTTCGAGTTCCTTCCCGCCGGCTACGACACGACCTTCGGGGCGCTGCTGCCGCCGTCGCCGCAGGAGGTCGCACGGGCGCTCGAGCGCCGGCCGGACGCCCGCGCGGTGCTGCTGACGAGCCCGACCTACGAAGGGCTGGCCGCGCGCGTCGGCGAGATCGCCGAGGTCGTCCGCGCCGGCGATCCCGACCGGCTGCTGGTGGTCGACGAGGCGTGGGGCGCGCACCTCGCGTTCCACGAGCAGCTGCCGACGCCGGCCGTCCAACAGGGCGCCGACATCGTCATCCAGTCCACGCACAAGCAGGGCGGGAGCCTGCAACAGACCGGGATCATCCTGTGGCGCGAGACGCGCGTGGACAGCGCGCTGATGGCCGAGGCGCACGAGCACTGGCAGACGACGAGCCCGAGCTTTCACCTGCTCGCCTCGATCGACGCCGCGCACCGCGAGCTGGCCGTCGACGGGCGTGACCTGATCGCCGCCTCGATCGAGCGCACCGACCGCCTGAACACGCTCGTCGCCGAGCGCCTGCCGGGGCTCGAGCGCTTCGTCACGCCCGAGCGGCTGGAAGCGCTGAGCGACCGCGTCGACGGTTTCGACCGTACCAAGACGACGTTCGCGCTGACCGCCTACGGACGCCGCGGACACGAGCTCTCTGACCGGCTGATCGACGCGCACGGCGTGACGCTCGAGACGGCGGGCCTGAACACGATCATGTTCCTCTTCCCCTTCCAGCTGCCCGAGCGAGCCGAGGAGCGCGCCGTGGACGCGCTGGTCGCGGAGCTCGAGGGCGAGCTGGCCGAGCCCGGGACACCTCCGCGGCTGCCGTCGGACCCGTTCGCCACGCTCAGCTCGGCGCCGGACAGCGACCCGTCGGCCGCCTCGCGGGCGGCCTACCGCGACGGCGTGACGCTTGACGTGACGGAGGCGATCGGCCGCATCAGCGCCGCGGCGGTCGAGGCCATCCCGCCCGGCATCCCCGTGCTCCTGCCCGGCTTCCGAGTGACGCGGGAGGCGGTGGAGTACCTGCGCGAGGTGCGCTCCTGCGGGGGCAAGGTCACCGGGGTCGATCCCGGCGTCACCCAGCTGCGCGTGTTGCCGTAGTCACACCGGCGGCGGCGGAGGTGGTTGGCGTGTGTGTCAGACGCCACCCCCGATGCCTTCGCCCCCGCCGCCGAGCACGCGCACCTGCGCGCGTACGCCCAGGAGCGCGGCCGCGCGGACGCCGTACGCCACCAGGACGACCTGCTCCGTCGTCGCCTGCCGTTCGCCGACGAGATCCGCGCGCTCGCCCAGCGGCGCATGGGCCTGCTCGCCGCCCGCAGGGCAGAGCTGATCACCGAGGCCGAGGCGCACGCCGAGGCCGCGGAGCACCGCCACCGGCTCGCGCTCACCGAGCGCGACGCCGCGCGCCACGCACTCGACGCGGAGGGCGTGCCGAGCACGGAGCGCGACCTGCCGCCGCTCGAGCGCGCCGCGCTGGCCCGCGCGCTCGCGCTCGGGATCGCCGTCGCCGGGCTGGCCGGTGCGGCCGTGCTCGTGCTGGCGCTGCGCTCCGACGCGCCGGCGCTGTGGACGGCGCTGGCCGCGCTGACCGCGCTCACGCCCTGCGCGGCGCTGATCGTGGTGGCGGCGCGCGAGCGCTCGCCGGCGCCCGAGGCGGCGCGGCTGACTGCGCTGCGGCGCTCCGCCGTCCGCTCTCACCGCGAGGCGAGCGAGGCGTCCGCGGAGGCGCTCGAGGCGCGCGAGCGCGTCCACACCATCGCCACCCGCGCGGCGGAGCTCGCCACGGCCGAGCGCGCGCTTGCCGGTGAGCTGCTCGCCGCCTACGTCTCCGCCGCGTTCGCGGCGCTCGCGCCGGGCGCGCTCGCCGACAGCGCGGACTTCGGCGCGCAGCCGGACGTCGTGCCGCCCCGGCCGGAGTGGGTCACGTGACCCGCCATCACGGGATCGACGAACCCGGCACGGTCTACGTCGCGCGCCTGCAGCGCTCGACCGCCGTCCTCGGCCCGGGGGACCGCGCCGCGGTCTGGGTGCAGGGCTGCGAACTGCGCTGTCACGGCTGTCTCGCCGCCGAGACGCACCCGCGGGGCGGCACGCCGTACGCGGTCGAAGCGCTGGTCGACTGGCTGGTGGCCGCCGGAGGCGACGGCGTGACGTTCTCCGGCGGCGAGCCGATGCTGCAGGCCGCCGCGCTCACACGCGTGGTCGACCTGCTGCGAACGCGCCGGCCCGGCCTGTCGGTGATGGTCTACACGGGCTACCGCCTCGAGTGGCTGCGGCGGTCCGGAGCGCCCGCGCAGCGCGCCCTGCTCGAGCGCGCCGACCTGCTGGTGGACGGGCCCTACGTCGAGCGCCGGCACGCGCCCCTGCGCTGGCGCGGGTCGCGCAACCAGCGCCTGATCGACCTCAGCGGCCTCCACGCGGGCCAGCTCACGCCCGACGTGTCCGCCGGCCTCGAGCTCGAGCTCGACGAGCAGCTCGGGCTGCTGGTCACGGGCGTGCCGCCGCTGCCGCACCTGCGCGACTGGCTGGCGGGCGTCACATCCGCGGACGAGACGGCGGCCAGCGGGTCATGAGTGGAGTCACCATCCCGCTCCGGGTCATCGCCGGAGCCGCCACCGCGGCGGAGCTCGCCGCCGCCCGCGACCGCTTCCTCGCCGGTCGCCGCGTTCGCGTCCAGACCGCCTGCGCCGCCCGCTCGGCGAGCACCGCGATGGAGCGGCTCGCCGCCCGTCGCGAAGCGGTCGGACGCTGCGCTCCGCCCCGCCTGCGCGCCGCGGCCGACGCCGCGCTGGCGCGCGCCGTGTCGGCGCCGACGCGCGTTGCGACCCGCGACGCGCTCGCGGCCGTCGAGGCGCTCGAGCAGGCGGAGGAGCGCGCCGCGCTCGCCCGCGCCGAGCAGGAGCTCGTGCTCGCGCGGCTGGTGAACGCGCTGCCCGAGGGCATGGTCCCGGGCACGCAGGCCCGGCGGACCGCGGACGGGACGCTGTCAGTGCGCACGAGCTATGCCGGCGGGCAGGTGGACATCAACCTCGCCGCGGACGGCCGCGCGCTCGCGCTCGACATGGCCGCCTCCGGCGTCCACGAGCTGCAGACCTCGGCGGGCGCGCTCGTGGGCTGCGAGGCCGAGCTCGCGCTCAGCCGCCGGATGGCCGAGACGTGGCGACGTGCGGGGATCGACGTCGCGGTGGCCGAGCCCGAGGCGCCGGCGGGCCGGGCGGCGCACGCCGCGGGTCGCGGCGCCGGGCGATGACGGCCCTGACCTCACCCCATCTGACCGCGGTCGCCGCGGCCGTGGCGGACGGCGCGCACGTGGTCCTGCGCGGCCACGTCGGCGACGAGGCGCTGCTCGACGGGCGCGTCTTGGACGAGCGCCACGCCTTGCGCGAGGAGCTGCGCACCGGCGCAGGCGCGGAGCTCGTCCTGAGCGCCGACGCCGCGGACGGCCTGACGCCGATCGATCCGCGCGACCGCGCGGAGGCCGAGCGGCTGCTCGCGGCCGCGCCAGTCGCTCGCGACGCACTCGGAGCGTCGGCCGCCCCGCGGCTCGGCGCGGCGTCGCCGCTGGACATCATGCGCGCGATCCGCGCGCTCGTCGCCCAGCGCGGGCGCTGCTGCGCGATCCTGCTCGAGGACTGCGACCTGCTCTTCGACGCGTCCACGGACACGGGCCGGCGCGCGCTGGGGATCCTGCGCGCCGCGGTGCGCGAGGCGGAGTGCGTCGCGCGCGACGGCTTCGTCGCGCCGCGCAACGCGGTGATCGTGTGCGCGCCGGCGGGCGTGCCGTTCATCGAGGGCATGCCGGGCGTGCGCACGGTCCACGCGTCGCCGCCCCAGCGTGACGAGCGCGGCGCGGTCCTGCGACTGCTCGGCGGCGGCTTCCACGGCGCGGCCGCGCTCGCCGGCGACGAGCGCGACGCCGCGCTGCAGACGCTGGCGGACGGTCTCCCGGGCCGCGCCGTGCGCGACCTCGAGCAGGCGCGGCGGGCCTCCTGCCACCTGGCGACCGAGCTTGGGCGGCCAGGCGCGCTGCTCAGCGGCTTGGCGCGCCGGCACGCGCAGGGGACGCCGTTCGAGGCGCTCGCTCTGGACGACCTCGGCGAGCGCCTGCGGCGTGACGTGATCGGCCAGCCGACCGCGATCGACGGGCTGCTCGAGCGGCTGGCCGACGCGCGCTGGCCCGACCCGCAGCGCCCCGCCGGCGAGCGGCTCGGGCCTCCGCGGCTCGTCGCCCTGATGCCGGGGCCGCCCGGCGTGGGCAAGACCGAGACCGCGCGGACGCTCCAGCGCGCGCTGTCGGGCAACGCCGACGACCTGCTGCGCGTCGACTGCTCCGAGCTGCGCAACCCGCACGACGTCGCGCGCCTGACGGGCGCGCCGCCCGGCTTCGTCGGCTACGAGGCGGGCGGCGCGATCACCGACGCGCTCGCCGAGCGCCCGGCGCGCGTGGTGCTGCTCGACGAGATCGACAAGGCGCACCCGGACGTGCTCGCGCTGCTGCTGGCGGTGATCGAGGAGGGCCGGCTGACCGACGGCCGCAACCGCACGGCGAGCTTCGCCCACGCTGCCGTGCTGCTCACCTGCAACCTCGGCGACGGCGAGATCGCGCGCCTGGTGGCGCGTCCCGAAGGCCCGCCCGACACGGCCGAGCTGCTCGCCGAGACGCGCGCGATCGCGCAGCGCGCGCTGTGCGAGAACCCGGACCTGCAGCGCGTCGGGCGCCCGCTGTGGAGCCGCATCGCGGGCGACGTGCTGCCCTACGACATCCTGCGCCGCGCGAGCCTGCCTGGGCTGGCCGCGCGCCAGGCGCATCACATCGAGACGAACTTCGCTGACGACCACGGTGTGAACGTCTCGATCGATCACGCGTCGCTCGCGTCCGCCCTGGACGCCCAGCTCGACGCCGACGGCCGCTGGGACGGCCGTGAGATGGTCCGCCTGACGCGCCGGCTGCTGGTCCGGCCGCTGCGCTCCGCGCTCATCCACGGAGCCCGCGGGCCCGTGCGCGCGGGCTTGGCGCCCGACGGCACGCTGCGGATCGAGGAGCGCTCGTGAGCGCGCCGCCACAGGTCGTGCCGGGCACCCGCCCGATCGTGGGCGAGGACTTCGTGCCGAGCCTCCCGCGCCACCGCGAGGACCCCGCGGCGGCCGAGCGCGGCTACAGCGCGGCGGCGCGCGCGGCACGGGTGGACGCCGTCGCGCGCGACCTCGCCGCCGCCACCCAGCGCGGCCTGGTCGGGCCCGGCCCGGTCACGACGGCGCTGACGGACGAGATCTCGCAGCTGACCCGCTCGGGCGTCGCGCTCGAGTTGCGCGCGCACGTACCCGAGCGGGCGGCCGCCGTGGCCGGCGTGGCGGGGGCGCAGGAGGCCGTGGAGCTGGCCGAGCAGGCGGAGCGGCGCGCCGTGGCCGAGCGCGAGCGCCTGCGCGTGGAGGAGCCGGACGAGCCGGCCACCGGCACGCGCCTCACGCACCCGCTCGTGGCGCTGCTGATGTTCCCGATCCTGTTCTTCCTCGAGGTGCAGCTCTCGGCGCCCGCCGTGCGCCCGGCGCTGGAGACGGACACGCGCACCGCCGTGCAGGTGACCGCCGCGCTCGCTCTGTTGCTGACCGCGGGCGCGGAGCTCGGGGGCCTCGGGCTCGGCAGCCTCGTGACCCACCACCGGCGGCTCGCGCGGTTGACCCTCGTCGTGCTGGCGCTGGCGACGATCGGGTGCGTCGGCTGGGCGGTCGTCGCCCTCGCGACCGGGCGCGAGGACAACCTCGCCTACCGCGACCAGCTGCGCAGCCAGGCGAGCGCGGGGCAGACGACGGGCCGCGGATTCGGTGCCGCGGCGCCCCAGGGTGACGCTCGTCCGAGCGCCGAGGCGGCGCAGGACGGTCCGAACCTCGCCTTCGTCGTCCCGATCACGCTCGCCGCGCTGCTGGCCGCGATGACGCTGTCGATGCGCGCGACGGTCGCGCACCCGCACCGCGGGTGGCGCAAGCGTGACGCGGCCGCCGAGACGCGCCGGCGCGAGGCGGTCGAGAAGGTCGCCGCCCAGCGCGTGCGGCTCACGGAGGCTTCGCGCCGGCTCGACGCGTCCGACCTGCACGTCGGCGCGTTCAGCGAGCGCGAGGCGGCCGCCGCGGCCGAGCTGACGGCGCGGCTGCGGATCGAGTACGAGCGCGCCTGCCACGCGCGCGGCGTGCGAGCGCTCGAGCTCGCGCTCCCCGAGCCGCCCTCCGCGCAGGAGATCGCGCTCGCGCTGCTGGACCCGCAGCGTGCGATCAGCACGCAGCCCGTCGTCGTCCCGACGGTCGTCGGCGGCAACCCGCCGGCGCCCGCTCCGGAGCCGGAGCCCGTCACACCGGACGTGCCGTTCGTGACCGTCGAAGAACCGGCGCCGGAACCGGCGCCCGATCCCATCCCTCCCAGGAACTCTCCGGCCGGCTGGAGCTGGCTGGATCAGGAGCCCGTATGACCCCCACCCGCAGGACCCTCGCACTGTCTCTCCTGTGCACCGCGCTCGCCGCCGCCGGCTGTGGCGACGACGACGGACCGCAGCAGCTGGCCTCGGGCTGCGCGCTCGCCGACGTCTCCGGCTCCACGCGCACCGCGCGCTCGGAGTACGCCGGCGCGTTCGCCTCCTTCGCGCGCCACATCGGCGAGCGCGGCTCCGGTCGGCTGTGCCTGATCATCGCCGCCGGCGACCCGATCGCCGAAAGCGCTCCGCTGTTCGCGCCCGTCGGGCCCAGCGAGGAGCACCGCGACAGCCCCGACTACGCGCCGGGCGAGATCACCGAGAACGTCAACGTCGCGCGGACGGACTTCGAGTCGATGATGACCGACCCGCCGGTCTCAGCCCGCGGCTCCGCGCTCGTCGAGGCCGCGGTGGTCGCCGCGGACGTGCTCGCGCCCGGCGACCGGCTGACGATCCTCTCGGACGGGATTCAGACGAGCGAGACCGTCGGCGACTTCCACGACGTCGACCTCTCCGAAGCGGGCATCACGGCGTTGCTCGACCGCCTCGAGCAGGCGGGGCTGCTGGCCGACCTGCAAAATGTAACGGTCGAGATGCCGCTGCTGCTCTACCACCCCGGCGGGCTCAACATGAGCGCTGAGCGCCAGGCCGCGATCCGGCGCTTCTGGCAGCGCTGGGCCGAGCGCGCGGGCGCGCGGCTCGACCTCAGCCCGCAGCCTCAGAGGATCTCGTAGGGCGCGAGGTCGCGGCCGCGGTGGCGCATGACTTCGGCATTGTGCGCGGCGTCGCGCGCGATGTCGGGCTGGCCCGCCGCTGCCGCCCGCTCGGCGAGATCGGCGGTCGCGGTGGCGAACGGCTCGGTCTGCGCGCCGTCGGCCAGCGCTTGGAGGTAGCCGACGACCTCGAGCCCCGCCTGCACCTTGATGGTGCCGCGCTCATCGCCCTTCGTCTCGGCCAGCGCGCGTTCGTAGCTGGCACGCGCCTCGTCGAGCCGACCGGCGACGGTCAGCATGAAGCCGGACTTCTCGGGCAGGACGCGTGCGACCAGTGCGGGCGTGGGGCCGAAGTCGAAGCGCCGCTCGCCCGCGGTGAAGTGCCGAAGCTCTCGCAGCATCTGCAGTGCCTCCTCCGACATCTGCATGCGGTCCAGCGTGCGGCCCCGGACGTAGTCGTCGTTGACCACGCTGAGCTGGCGAAACGCGTCGCTCATGATCATCATCGCGACGCCCTCGAGCCAACCGACGGACCCGAACCGGGCGAGCGCCCGCGCCCGCCAAAGCCCGACCTGCGCGCCGACCGGAGCCGCCGCGAGCATCGCCAGCCGGCAGCTCTCCGCGTCGTGCCCGTTCGGCTCGCGCGCCTCGATCGACTCGAGCTGGGCGTGCATCAGCTCGAGCAGTGCTTCCTGGTCGTCGCGGAACAGCTCAGCGGCCTTGGCGTAGAGCTCCGCAGCAGTCAGATTCTCGGCCACGTACTCGCATTGTCGCACCTGACAGGTGCCGGCGGTCCATGACGGCTCGTCCGGGCTATGTCATCGGTGAACCCGTTCCGCGAGCGGGGCCAGAGAACCCGAGGAACGGCGTCAGATCGTGATCTGAGTAGAACCGGTTACCGCATTCGCTGATCAACGGACCTGCGGGGTTGGCAAAGGCGCTGCCGTTGAACGTCTTTGGGACGAATCCCGTGAAAACTCGGCTCACGCAGTCAACGAAACCGCCGGCGACCGGCCGATGGTCCGTGCCGCCACATTGAGGACACATGGCTGTGTTCACATACGAGATCATTGCGGATTGGACTCCCCGACTCCAGACGATACGGAGCCGGCGACATCACCACGCGCACCGCGCGTACTCAAAGTAAGTCGATTGGCCGGCACACGGCCGGTCTGCCCGCTGATCCCGGCGATGCAATTCGTCGGCTGCGAGGGCTTCCCCGGCCTTGGTTCCCCACGGACCTGCCACGCCCCCGCCTGCGCCGCGCACCTGCACATCTCGTGGACTTCCCCGTGCTACGGCACCGGGACGCCGTCAGTGCCGTGCGAGTGGGTCACGGCATTCACCACGCGCCGCACCGGCAGCGCCAGCCAACAGTCGTTCGGCGCAGCGCGGTCGTCCACCTGCGATGGGACGACTTGGCTCCACCGAGCACACCGGGATTACTACGCGGTCGCCGCGTCCTCCTCGCACGCGGCCGACCTCGGCCGCCGTTCGGTGACAATTGGGTGACAGAAACCCCACCGATTCGGCGAAATCGGCGGGTACGACAACCTCCGCGGAACGCCGTGAAAGCGCCGTTTTTCCAGGCGTTAACTGTGTTTGCGAACGGCAGGCACTTGCGCCTTGTAAGCGGTGGGTCGTCGGTTCGAATCCGATCTCCGGCTTGTGCAGACGACGAGCGCCGATCGCGTACGTGCCTGGTGAACCGGTTCGCCCGGACGGTGCCGCGGAGCTCGCCCGCATCGCGCAGGTGGCCGGCGGCCAGCCGTACGTCGCCTGGCGCGACGCCGACGGCGTCCTGCGGATCCACGCCCTGACACCGCGCGCGCCGGCCACGGTCGGACGGGTCGACGGCACGGTCTCGTTCCCGGCGCACCGGAAGGTCTCGCGCGAGCACGCGGAGATCACGCTGCGCACGTACGGCGACCCGCCCGCGGTCTGCGTGTACCTGCTGGACACCGCGTCCAAGCACGGCACCGAGCACCGGTCCGTGCGGCTGCGCCAGGGCGTCGCGGTCGAAACCGGATCGTGGATGCTCGCCCCGCGGATGCCCGCGCGGCCGGCGCAGCTGGACGCCGGCGAGCATGACGTGCGCCTCGCGGGCGAGCGCTTCCTCCTGGTCGGCGGCGTCCCGCTCGACGAGGGGCGCACGTCGGACCGCGACGAGCTGCCGCAGCCCACCGCTCGCCAGCGGGAGGTGCTGGTGGAGCTGTGCCGGCCGTTCTTCGCCGCCCCGGGCGAGCTCGTGGCGACGCCGAGCAACGCGCAGATCGCGGCCCGGCTGCAGCCGCCGATCGGCCCGGAACGCGTGAGCGACCTGCTCAGCGACCTCTACCGGCTCTACGACCTGCGCGGGACCAAGGAGCAGAACCGCCTCCAGCTCGTCGCGCTCGCGCAGCGGCACCTGCTCGACGCCGGCGACTACGGCTAGCGCGTCAGCCGCGGCGGGGTGAGGTCCGCGAACGCGTAGGCCACCACCGGGGACAGCTCGTGCGCGGTGGCGCCGGTTCCGGAGAGATGCGCGAAGCGCACGTGCGGCCAGGCCGCGGCGCGGTCGTCGAGGGACAGCGCCGGGCGCAGCAGTGCGGGCGTGCGGCGTGCGTGCGACACGCTGGCGCGCAGGAAGCGCAGGCCGTGGTCGCGTAGGTCGTGGGGCAGCCAGTCCAGCGCGGGAACGGGGAGCGGCGCGAGCTCGCGCGCGATCGCGTGCGCGAACCGGGCCAGCGCGGGCGGCGCCTCAGCGAACCGCTCGCTGAGCAGCGTCGCCTCGGCCTGCGGGCCGCCGAGGATCACGAGAATCGGCCGCCCATGCTCGATGCGGGCCCGGACGTCCTCGGCCTCCCGCGCGTCCGGCCACAGGTCCAGGGGCTCCGGGGTGCGGTGACGGATCCGGCGCGGGCCCTCGAAGACGATCAGCGCGTCGCCGCACTCGATCGCGGCCGGCAGGCTCATGCTGGCCGAAGCTAGGCCAAGCCCCGCCGCGCGTCATCGCAGGAACTGCATATCTGTCCGCGGGAGCCATATAGGTCAGGCCGGACCGGAGCGGTGGACGAGCGCGGCGGCCTGGCCGCGCGTGCTGACGTCGAGCTTGCCGAGGATCTTCGAGACGTGCAGCGCGGCCGTGCCCTCGGTGATGTGCAGCGCCGCGCCGATCTGCCGGTTGGTGCGACCTTCGGCGACGAGCCTGAGCACCTCCAGCTCGCGCGGCGTCAGCCGCTCCTCGGGGCCGGCGGACTCGAGCTGGCCGACGACGGCGCGGCGCAGGCGCTTGCGGGTGGCGAGGCTCTCGGCCCACGCCTTGAGCGGGAGCGCGCCGAGCGCGTTGGCGACGTCGAGCGCCTTCGAGAGCGCGTGCGCCGCCTCCTCGCGCTCACGGTCGGCGAGCCGGGCCTCGGCCTCCCGCACGCGGGCGTACGCGGCCCGGTAGGGGTGGACGAGCCGGTCCCAGTGGCCGGCGACCCCGGCCCACTCATCGGCGAACGAGGCGCCGCGCGCACGGGCGGACTCCGCACGCGCGCCCGCCAGATGCGCGAGGGCGATCGGCGGCGACGCTTCATCGAGGAACGCCGCCAGCCAGGCGGTGAGGCGCTCGGCCTCGTCCGGCGCGCCCGCGTCCGCCGCCGCGCGCACCGCCGTGCTCACCAGCGCCGGCGTGTAGAGCCGCTCCTCGCGCCCGCGCACGCGCTCGAGCTCGGCCACGGCGGTCGCCAGTGCCTGGTCGGGCTCGCCCGCCGTCAGCTGCAGCTCGACCACGCACGCCGCCACGTAGGCCGTCCACTCCGTCGCCGAGGACTCACGCAACTGCCCGCTCGCCTCGTCGAGCCAGGCCCGCGCCCGCTCGAACTCGCCGCGCCCCGCCGCGAGCTGGCCGGAGACGGTCAGGCGCAGCAACGTCTCGGTCCAGGTCAGCGACGCGCCCTCGAGCCGGTCGATCCGTGCCTGCGCCGCGTCCCAGTGGCCGAGCTCGAACTCGTCCTCGGCGGCGTTGAGTGCGAAGTAGCGGCCGTAGGAGGCTTCGACGCCGAGCCGTCGCGACGCGTCGATCCCGGCGGCCATGACCTCCAAGGCGCCGGGGAGGTCGCCCCGCAGCCGGCGGATCTCACCGAGGTGGACGTAGGCGCCGGTGACATCCTCGGGCCGCCCGAGCGCCTCGCCGATGCGCCGCGCGATGCCGAGGTGTTGCTCGGCCGCCTCGAAGTCACCGAGGTAGGCGAGCACGAGCCCGAGCACCGAGCGCGCGAAGCCCTCCTCGGCGTCGGCGCCCGCCCGCTGCGCGATCGCGAGCGCGCGTTCGGCCCGCTCGCGCGCCTCGTCCCAGCGCACGTTCAGCGTCAGCGTGAGGCTCTCGTTGCTGAGCAGGCGGGCGCGCTCGGCGCTGGCGCTGTCGTCGAGGCGTTCCAGCGCCTCGCTGTAGATGGTCAGCGACTTGTCGAGGTGATGGTCTTGGAAGCGGCCGAGCCGCTCGAAGAACGCCGCGGCCCGGTGCGGGTCCGGGTTCTCACCGAGCGTCGCCAGCCCGAGCTCGCACCACTGGATCGGCAGCTCGTCCGCGCCCGCCCGGTAGGCCGCGTCGGCGGCGTCGAGCAGGATCGCGGCGTGGTCGAGCTCAGGCGCGCCGGGCGCGCTCCAGAGGGAGACGGCGGCCGTGTAGTGCTCGACCGCCTCGCTGTAGGCATAGACGCCGCTGGCGGCCCGCGCCGCTTCCAGCGACGCCTCGAGCGCCGCCGCGCTATCGCCGGCCGCCCGCCATTGAACCGCCAGCTCGGCGGCGTCGGTGAGGTCCCGGCGCTCGCGCAGCGCGCCCGCCACGGCGCGGTGCAGGCGCTGGCGCTCCCCCGGCAGCAGCGCCTCGTAGACCGCTTCGCGTGTGAGCGCGTGGCGGAACGTCAGCATCGCGCCGCCGGCCTCGACGACGTGGGAGTCGACCGCGCTGCGCAGCCGCCGGGACAGCTCGGGCTCGGCCACGGCGGCCGCGCGCGCCAGCAGGTCGTGCTCGACCGCGCGCCCGAAGGCGGCGAGCACCTGCACGACGTGCTGGGTCTCGGGGCTGAGCGCGCGGACGCGCTCGAGCAGCGTGGCGGCGTGCCCGGGCGCCAGGGGCGCCTCGGCCGTGCCGCCGTGGGCGATCAGCTCCTCGACGTAGAACGGGTTGCCCTGCGTGCGCGCGGCGATGCGGCGGGTGACGGCCACGTCGGGGGCACGCAGCAGGATCGCCTCGATCTGCTGGCTGACCTGGGCCTCGTCGAGTGGGCCGAGGGCGATCGCCTCGACGGCGGCGCAGCGCTCGAGCTGGTCGACGTAGCGCTCGAGCGCCTGCAGGTCGCGGCCGTCGTGCAGACGGTGCGTGGCGACGAGCAGGACCCGTTCGCGGCGCGCGTTGCGGGCTACGAAAGACAGGAAGTCCAGCGTGGAGGGGTCGGCCCAGTGGATGTCCTCGATGACCAGGACGACCGGCGTCTCTTCGGCCAGCCGCGCGAGCAGCTCCAGCAGGTACTCGTACTGGCGGCCCTGGGCGCCGCGCGAGCTGTCACGACCGGCCACTGCGTGGCCACCGAGTGCAGGAAGCAGGGACGCCAGCTCGGCGACCAGCGCCTCGGGCAGCCCGTCGGCCGCGGCGGCGAGCCGATCGCCGGGCACGTCGCGCAGCGCGGCGACCAAAGGCCCGTAGGGCGCCTCTTCGCCGGCGATCGGGAAGCAGCTGCCGCGCAGCGTCAGCGCGCCGGGCGTCTGAAGCTCCCGCACCAGGCGCGACTTGCCGATGCCCGCGTCGCCCTTGATCAGCGCCAGGGTGAACTCGCCCGCGGCCGCGCGGTCATAGAGCCGGCCCAGCCGGTCGAGCTGGGCCTCGCGGCCGATCAGGCGCGGGCTCGAGATCCGCTCGGGCACACCCGCACCCTATAGCGCACCGCGCCGACATGACACCCCTCCCTTCACGGTGGTCGCCCCTCCGTAACCGTAATAGTCACTTACCTGAGTCAGTGATGGCGGCTGACGGAAACCGACTGAGAGTTGTGAGTGTAAGTCAACTCATTCACAGGGGAGGACTCTGTGTCACGTTCCACCAAGTCCCTGCTCACCCTCCTGACGGCCGTGACGCTGGCCGGCGCGGCCGCGCCGGCCTTCGCCGACGAGGATCCGCCCCCGCCGCCGACGCCGCTGTGCTACGCCGCCGACGGGACGCCGATCTTCGATCCCGTCGTCTGCGACGCCCAGCGCCAGGCGTCCGGGCACTAGAAGCGCTGCACCGCGCCCTGGCCATTCGGCCGGGGCGCGCTTGCTTTGCGGCGCGTTTGCGCTGTAGGTTCCCTGCGCAATGTGCGCGGTCGCGGCTGAGAACGACCTTCCCTCCCGGTTCTCGCCGGGCGACGTCGTCGACGGCTACCGGATCGAGGCGCGCCTCGGCGGCGGCGGGTTCGGCGAGGTCTTCCTGGCCGCCGAGCGGTCACCGAAGCGCAAGGTCGCACGGAAGTTCATCCGGCCGGAGCTCGCCCTGGCGCCGGACCTGATGCGCCGGTTCGAGCGCGAGGTGGACGCCATGGCGTCCGTCGAGCACCCGAACGTCGTGCCCATCTACGCGCGCGGCGAGCACCAGGGCCGGCGCTACTTCTCGATGCGCTACGTGCCGGGCGGCTCGCTGGACCGCTTCCTCAGCGAGCGGCGACCCGCGTTCGAGGACGTCCTGGAGCTGCTGGCCGGCGTGGCCGAAGGCCTCGACTGCTGCCACGCCCGGGGTGTCGTCCATCGCGACCTCAAGCCGGCGAACATCCTCATCGACGCCGAGCACGGGCGCGGGCTGCTGACCGACTTCGGGATCGCGCTCGCGGACGACGTCTCGACCGTGACCGGCACGGGCCGGGTACCCGGCACGCCCGCGTACATGGCACCGGAGACCCTCATGTACGGGGCGGCGACCGCCGCCAGCGACCGCTGGGCGCTGGCCGCGATCGCCTATCGCGCGGCGACCGGCACGCTGCCGCGTGGGCTCACGCAGCCGGCGGACGCCGAGCCGGTGGCGCCTTCACGGCGCAACCAGCGCCTGAACCCCGCCGTGGACCGCGTGCTCCTGCGTGCGCTCTCGCTCGACCCCGCGAAGCGTCACGGCGACGCCCGCACGCTCGTCGCCGACCTCCACGACGCACTCGAGCGACCGCACCAGGCGATCCCGCGGACGGCCGGCGTCACGCGCGAGCCGCGGGCACGGCGACGCGGACTGACCCCGAAGCGCATGTGGAGCGTCGCCGGCACGGCGATCGTGCTCACGCCGGCGCTCGTGTACGGGGTGGCCTCGCTGGCCTCGCCGGACTGCCACCCCAGCTACGCGGGCGCGTGCCTGAGAGCCGACTCCTCCGACTACGACTGCCGTCGAGGGGACGGCAACGGCCCTGATTACATCGGCCGCACCGTCCGCGTGGTGGGACCTGACGTGTACGAGCTCGACCGCGACCGCGACGGCTACGGCTGCTGACTCTGACACCTATCTACCTGAGTGACTGACTCTATATAGATGCCGATATTGACGTGCATCGGCTCGCGGTTCGAGACTTCGCGAGTAGCCGATGCACATCAAGTCCATCTCCGTACGCAACTTCCGCCTGCTCGCCTGCGCCGATGTCTCACTCGTGGCGAGCAGCGGGCTCAGCGACGAGGACGCGCAGGTCACGACGGTGATCGTCGGGCCCGACAACTGCGGCAAGACGTCGTTCATGGACCTCTTCCGGCGCTTTCAGTCGCCGTCGCGCTTTGAGCTCGAGGACTTCTCGCGCTGCGCGCAGCGCGCGTTCCTCGACGCGCACCGGGCCCACCTGGAGGACCCTGAGGATCAGGGGCGGGTCCGGGCGGCGCTGCCCTTCATCGAGCTGCGGATCGTCGTGGCCGACGGGACCGCTCAAGACGCCGTCCTGCGCGCGAGATTCGAGCTGGCCGCGGGCAAGCTCGAGGCGCTGTTCGGCGGCCTGGAGCCGGTCGCGGACGATGACGGGGCGAAGGCGACCTTCCTCGCCGAGCTCCGGCCGCGGGTCGGCGCGGCGTTCGAGCGAACGCTGCAGGTGAACGCGCGCCGGGTGGAGTGGGCGGCCCTCGAGCGGCAGCTCGCGCTCCACTTCATCGGCGCGCGGGAGCAGCTGAGCGACCTTCCGCAGCGGTTCCACGCCCGCGCCGGCGTCCATCTCGCGTTCGTGGAGCACCCCGAGGCGCACCTGTGCCCGCCGGCGCAGGAGGTGTTCATCCACGAGCTCAACCGCGTCAGCCAGATGCCCCCGCGCCCGGTGCAGTTCGTGGTGACCACGCGCTCCCCGCGCATCGCCAACCACGCGCCGCTCACTGCGATCCGCTCCTTCCGCGCAGCGGGACGCACGCGCTCAGCCACGGTCAAGGACCTCGGCGCCACCGTCGAAGGGCTCGACCGCGAGTTCGTCCACCGCTACCTGAAGCTGACGGGCAGCGAGCTGTTGTTCGCCGATCACGCGATCCTCGTCGACGGCACGACCGAGCGGCTGCTGCTGCCCGCGATGATCCGGCGCGAAGGGCTCTCCGGTCGCCACGGCGTGCTCCTGGAGGTCGGCGCGGCCCACGCGCAGCGATTCTTCGGACTGCTGGACTTCCTCGAGCTGCCGACCCTGGTCGTCACGGACATCGACGCGCTCGACGACCACCACGAGCGGGTGCCCGTCGCCGCCGCGACGCGAACGGCGAACGCCGCCGTCACCGATTGGTTCGCCGACACGGAGATCAGCCCGGGCGAGCTGCTCTCGCTGCGGAGCAGGCACAAGCTCGCCGGCGCCCGTCGACTCGCCTACCCGGTTCCGGAACGCGACGGGGACGAGTGCGGGCGCACCTTCGAGGAAGCGTTCATCCTCGCGAACCCCGAGCTGTTCGAGACCGAGCTCGGCGGCACCGACGACCTGGCGCTGCGGGCCGCCGCCGCCGCCCGCACGTGGACGAAGTCGGCCTTCGCGCTCTTCTACGCGATCGAGTGCCCGCAGTGGCGCGTGCCCCGCTACCTGAGCGAAGGGCTCCAGTGGCTGCGCCGGCAACAGCCGCCGGCCGAGCCGCCCGGGTCCTACCTGCGCGTGAAGGTCAGGTGCGTCACGCCGCTCGGCGAGGAGACGGACTCGATCGCGTAGTCGCGCTCGAGCCCTTCCTGTCCGTCCCACAGGCGCTCGCCGCGCCCGAGCAGGATCGGGACGACCGCGACGTGCATGTGGTCGATCAGCCGCTCGGCGAGAAAGCTGCGGATCGTCTTCGCGCCGCCGCCGATCCGGATGTGCTGGCCGCCCGCGGCCGCACGGGCCTCTTCAAGCGCCTCGGCCGGGGAGGTGTCGCGGAAGTGGAAGGTCGTGCCGCCCTCCATCTCGATCGACGGACGGGTGTGGTGGGTCAGGACGAAGGTCGGCGTGTGGAAGGGCGGGTTCGGGCCCCACCAGCCCTTCCAGTCCGGGTCGTTCTCCCAGCCGGGATAGCCGAACTTGCCGGCGCCCATGATCTCGGCGCCGATGCCCATGTCGTGGCGCTGGACGAAGGCGTCGTCGACGCCGCCGCTGCCGCCCTCCTTCCAGCCGCGGGTGACGAAGATCCATTCGTGCAGGCGTTCGCCGGCGTGGCCGAACGGCTCCTCGCGGCTCAGGCCCTCACCGGTGCCGAAGCCGTCGAGCGAGACCGAGAAGAAGTGGACATACACGGAGGACATCGGGGCGGCTCGCTTTCAGTCGTAGTAGCGGCGGGCGCTGGAGCCGACGCGGGTGACGTCGGTGCCATAGACGTGGATCGAGATCGCGGTCGTGTCGGCGGTGTTGTGCACGCGGTGGATGTCGCCGGGCGGGGCGAAGCCGCTGACGTCGCCGACGTGGTTGTCGCTCTCGCCGAGCAGCTCGAGCTCGGCGCTGTAGAGCTCCTCGTGCTCGACGCCCTGGATGACGGCGAACGCGCACCAGGTGATGTGGTCGTGGATGCGCGTGAGCTGGCCGGGGCGCCAGACGAGCGCGACGACCGAGAACGAGCCGTCGGGCTCCACGTGCAGCGTGTGGCCGGTGTAGTCGTCCGGGGAGCCGAGGCGCTGCTCGGGAGTGAGGACGTCCGGCGTCAGCAGGTTGCGGCGCAGCTCGTCGGCGACGAGCAGCGCGGTCTCGGTCCAGTCGGCGTGGCGCTCGACGACGCTGCGGATGCCGGCGACGAGCGGGGCCAGCTGACCGGCGGGGCGGATCTGCGTGGCGGGCATGTCGTGGAGCTTCGTCGCGCCGCCCGGATACGTCCAATGCCAACTTTCGTGCCCATTCATAGATAGGGTTGATGAATGCTGGACGTCAACCGGCTGCGCGTCATCGACGCGGTCGCGCGCCACGGGTCGGTCACCGCGGCGGCGAAGGAGCTGCACTACTCGCAGCCGTCCGTCACCCACCACCTCACCCGGCTGGAGGCCGAGACCGGCGCGCAGCTGCTGCAGCGGGTCGGCCGCGGGATCCGGCTCACCCCGGCGGGACAGCTGCTGGCCGACCGCGCGGCCGAGATCCTCGGGCGCATCGACGCCGCCGGCGCGGAGCTGTCCGCCCACGTCGGCCTCACCGCCGGACGCGTGCGCCTCGCCGGCTTCGCCTCCGCGATCGGGTCGCTCGTCCCGCTCGCGGTGGCGACGCTCGCCGCCAAGCACCCCGGCCTGCAGCTCAACCTCCTCGACACCCACCCGCCCGAGGCGATCGAGCTCCTGCGCACCGGCAAGATCGAAGTCGCGATCGTCTTCCGCTACGACGAGACCGAGCCCGAACCGGCCGGCATCCGCCTGCACCACCTGCTCGACGACCCGACCTACGTGCTTTCCCGCCGGCCCGAGCCCGACCTGGCCGCCCTGCGCGACGCGACCTGGGTCGGCGGCTGCGACCGCTGCCGCAGCCACCTGCTGACGATCTGCGCCGACGCCGGCTTCGACCCCCGGATCGGCTTCAGCTCCGACGACATGGTCGTGATGCAGGCCCTCGTGACCGCGGGCCTGGGCATCGCGATCCAGTCCGGCCTGGCGCTGCGCGCGCACCACGTCGACGGCGTCGTCGCGACCGAGCTGCCCGGCTGGGAGCGCCACATCTACGCCGCCACCTACGGCGAGCCGCCCGACCCGCCCGCCACCGCCGCCCTGCTGGCGGCGCTCGCCGACGCCGCGACGGCCGCGGTCAGCGGCGGCGCAGCGAAGCGCGGCGCGCCACCGGCAGCACGCACCACAGCGTGACGAGCGCCAGGGCGGTGACGGTCGCGATCCGCAGCGGCACGGCGGCGCCGCCGGACGCGAACAGCGTGCCGAGATCGGTGTGACGCTGAAAACACGATCCCCGTTTCCGGTCTCATGAACCGCGCACGGCCCGCCGGCGGCGGGCACGGTCCCCGCGCGGGCCCGCCATGCGCAGCAGCAGCTCCCGCGTCGGCACTTCCTCGGCTCCCAGCGCCACGGCCCGTTCACGCATCCACGGCGTCAGGTCGTAGTGGTCGCCCTGGAAGCGGCTGCGCGGGATACCGAGCGACGCCGCGAACGCGTGCAGCTCCTCGAAGGAGCCGTCGACGGCCATGTGGCACCAGTCCTTGACGGTGAAGGGCACGTAGGCGTAGTGATTCAAGGGGTCGACCAGGACCGGCATCCGGGTAACAGGCTGGCATGAGCACCGAGGGCCACAGCGTGGCGATCGTCGAGGACCATGGCGCGCTGCGCATCTTCCTGCGTGACGTGTTGCAGCAGCGCGGCTGGAACGTGACCGGCGTCGCGGGAACGGCGGAGAGCGGGGCGGAGCTGGTGCTCGCGACGGCGCCGGACGTCGCCGTCGTGGACCTGCATCTCGCGTCCGAGGGCGGCGGCGAAGGGCTGATCCGGCGGCTGGCAGAGGCCGAGGCCCAGACGAAGGTGGTCGTGTTCACGGCCACGACGGACCCGACCGAGCTCAAAGGCGTGCTCGAGGCGGGCGCGGACGGGATCGTGCTCAAGGAGGGCGGCCTGCCCGAGCTGATCGACGGGCTCGACGCCGTCACGCGCGGCGAGCGCTACGTGAGCCCGAGCCTCGGTTAGGCGACGATCGAGTCGTCCGGCAGCGGCTCGTTCTCATCGACGATGAGGATGAGCCGCGAGATGTGATCGTCGGCGTCGATCAGGAAGGCGAACGTCGCCCGCGTGCCGACGTCGTTGCACTCGGCGCCGGGCCGGCTGACGAACTCGAAGTCGGCGACGAGCATCTGGTTGACGGTGCGCTCGACGCCGCTGATCAGCTTGGCGCCACACGGGAAGCTGTCGTTGAGCTTGACGACGTCACCCGTGGTCAGCAGCTCCGGCTCGGGCGCGAGGTTGACCGCCTCGCTCGGGACGCTGAAGTACTTCGCGGCCGCCTTGACGTCCCCGTGCTGGAGCTCGGCCGACCAGCCGCGGATGACCCGCCGCTCGGCGTCCGTGACCGGCGCGCGCTGCGGCTCCGGCGCGGCGCCCTTCGGCGTCGTGAGCGAGAACCGATCGGGCTCGCCAGACCCGCCGCACGCGGAGATCGTGAGCCCGAGCGCGATCAGCACTCCCAGAGTCCGGCGCCGGAGAGTCATGCGGTCAAGCATTCCACGGCGGCACGCAGGTCAACCCGGTTAGGTCGGATGATCGGGGTGGGGTGGAGGGGATGCTCGCCTTTACCTTCAGTTTCTCGGCAATGGGCGACCGAGGGCGAGCGGCGGGATCGAGCGGCCGATCAGGCCGGTCACCGCGATCAGCGTCAGCACGTACGGCAGTGCCTGGAAGAGCACCGCGCCGGACGGCGAGAACACCGGCAGCCGCTGCGCCAGCGCGCTGCCGAACCCGAACAGCAACGTCGCCGCCAACGCGAGCCCGGGGCGCCAGCGGCCGAAGATCAGCGCCGCCAGCGCGATGAACCCGCGGCCCGCGGTCATGTTCTGCGTGAACGTGTGCAGGAAGCCGATCGACAGGAACGCGCCGCCCATCGCCGCCAACCCGCCTGAAGCCATCACGGCCAGGTAGCGCGTGCGGACGACGTTCAGGCCGGCCGTCTCGGCCGCGAGCGGGTTCTCGCCCGCGGACCGCAGCCGCAGGCCCCACGACGTCCGGAACATGAACACCCAGGTCATCAGCACCGCGGCCAGCGCGAGCCACACGAGCAGGTTGAGGTCCCCGAAGATGTCGCCGAGCAGCGGCAGCCAGTCGATCGGCAGCGAGACGTTGGGCACCGACGGCAGGTCGTCGGGCGTGCCGAGGTCCCCGTAGACCTCCACGAACAGGTAGCCGGTGACGCCCACCGCCAGCAGGTTCAGCGCCGTGCCGGAGACGATCTGGTCGGCCCGGAAGGACACCGCGAACAGCGCGTGGATCGCCCCGAACACGGCGCCCGCCGCGATCGCGATCACGATGCCGAGCAGCCACGAGCTCGTGACGTCCGCACCCCACGCTCCGAAGAACGCGCCCATCAGCATCATGCCTTCCAGGCCGATGTTGATCACGCCCGCGCGCTCGGAGAAGAGCCCGCCGACGGCGCCGAAGATCAGCGGCGTCGCGTAGCGCAGCGTCGCGGCCCCGAGCGCGCCCCAGACGACGACCCGCTCGAGGTTCGCCACCCCGGACTGGGTGGCCGCGTAGCCGCCGACGAGCCCGATCATGCCGGCGATGATGCCGCCCCAGCCGAGCCGCTTCTCGCCGGCGGTGATCGCGTACGAGCCGGCCGCCATCGCCGCCACCGCGATCACGATCACGACGATCGGCGAGCGCACCGTCAGCGGCGGCACCGCGACGAAGAACGCCAAGAACCCGAGGACGACGGCACCCCATCCGATCCGTTTCGCGGTCATTTCCGGCGCCGCCTCCGCAGCAGATACACGACCAGCACGTCAGTCGAGATCAGTAGCACGACAAGTCCCTGGATCATGTAGGTGAGGTTCGTGGCCAGCTGGGGCTCGAAGACCGTCGGGTCGAGGTTGCGCACGGACGTGCCGGTCAGCAGCCCGGCGAACAGCAGCGCGCCCAGCAGCGTCCCGATCGCCGTGTTGCGCCCGAGCAGCGCGACCGCGATGCCGAAGAACGCCAGCGTGTGCGTCTGGATGTCGTTGGTGGCGATCCGGAACTGCCAGCCCAGCAGGTCCAGCGCCCCGCCGAGCCCCGCGAAGGCGCCGCAGATCGCCATCACCATCACGTAGTTGCGCCGCACGTTGATGCCGGAGGCCTCGGCGGCGTCCGGGTTGAAGCCCACCGCCCGCACCTCGTAGCCGAGCGTCGTGCGGTTGAGCAACACCCAGAAGACGACGAGCGCGGCGAGCGCGATGAAGATGCCGATGTGCAGGCCCTGCAGCTGCGGGTCGCCCCAGAACACCGGCAGCTTCGCGCCCTCGACGATGTCGTTGGACACCGGCACGTCGACCTGGTCCGGGTTGTCGTTCTGCAGCGGGCTGCCGAGGTTGAAGATCCACACGCCCGTCCAGATCGCGATCCAGTTGAGCATGATCGTCGAGATCACCTCGTTGGTGCCGGCGAGCGCCTTCAGCAGGCCCGCGATGCCCGCCCACACGGCGCCGGCGAGCACGCCCGCGAGCATCGCCACCAGCACGTGCAGCAGCGCCGGCATCCCGTCGAACGAGGAGCCGACCCAGACGGCGAAGATCGATCCGAGGATGTACTGGCCCTGGCCGCCGATGTTGAACAGGCCGCAGCGGAACGCGAACGCCACCGCCAGGCCCGTGAGGATCAGCGGCGTCGTCAGGATCAGCGTCTGCTGCAGGTTCAGGGCCGCGATGATCCGGTCGTCCTCCGACAGCCACGGGAAGAACCAGTTGAAGCCGGAGCCCTTGAAGATCGCCTGGTAGGTCTCGATCGGGTTGTGGCCGGTCGCCAGCACGACGAGGCCGCCGGCGAGGAACGCGACGAGGATCGTGATCAGCGGGGCGAGGATGCCGCCGCCGCGGAAGAACGTCGCCATCCGCGAGGCGACGGTGATGTTGGGCGGGAGCTCGGAGTCAGGCGGCGCGCTCATCGCGGCCTCCGCCCGTCATGTACACCCCGAAGTCCTCCTCCGAGGACTCGGGCGGAAGCTCGGCGACGATCCGGCCCTCATAGATGACGAGCACGCGGTCGCTCAAAGACCTGATCTCTTCGAGCTCCAAAGACACGAGCAGCACGCCCTTGCCGGCGTCGCGCTCCTCGACCAGCCGCCGGTGCACGAACTCGATCGCGCCGACGTCCAGCCCGCGCGTGGGCTGGGCGGCGATGATCACCTTCGGATCGGCGGTGAGCTCACGCGCGATCACGACCTTCTGCTGGTTGCCGCCCGACAGCGAGCCCGCGCGCGTCTCGGGGTCGCCGCCGCGCACGTCGAACTCCTTGAGCAGCGTGCGCGCCCGGGCGACCATCTTCGACGGCGAGAGGAAGCCGCGCGAGGAGAACGCGGGCGTCTTGTACTCGCGCAGGCACAGGTTCTCGGCGAGGTCGAACTCGAGCACGAGCCCGCGCCGGTGCCGGTCCTCGGCGATGTGCGACACGCCGGCGTTGAGCGTCTCCCGCGGCCCGGCGTGCGTGACGTCCACGCCCGCCGCGGTGATGGTCCCCGCGGTCGGCGCGCGCAGGCCCATGATGGTCTCGATCAGCTCGGACTGCCCGTTGGCGTCCACGCCGGCCAGCCCGACAATCTCGCCCGCGCGCACACGCAACGTCACGTCGTTGACGGCCGGCAGCCCGCGGTCGTCGACCGCCGAGACGCCTTCGAGCTCGAGCAGCGGCTCCCCGAGCTTCTGCTCGGTCTTCTCCACGCGCAGCAGCACGTCGCGCCCGACCATCAGCCCCGCCAGCGAGCGCTCCGTCGCGCCCTCGGTGGAGACGGTGTCGACTTTCTCGCCGCGGCGCAGGACCGTCACGCGGTCGGCGATGTCCAGCACCTCGTTGAGCTTGTGCGAGATGAAGACGACGGACGTGCCGGCGGCCGTGAGCGTGCGCAGCACCTTGAACAGGTCCTGCGCCTCCTGGGCGGTGAGCACGGCGGTCGGCTCGTCCAGCACGAGCACCTTGGCGCCGCGGAACAGCGCGCGCAGGATCTCCACACGCTGCTGGGTGCCGACCCCGATGTCCTCGACCTTCGCGTCCGGGTCCACGGCCAGGCCGTACTCGGACGAGAGCTCGCGCACGCGGCGGGTGGCGGTCTTGTAGTCCAGCAGCGGACCGGACCGCGGCTCGGCGCCGAGCACGAGGTTCTCGGCCACGGTCATCACCGGCACGAGCATGAAGTGCTGGTGGACCATGCCGATGCCGAGCCCGATGGCCCGGCGCGGGGAGTCGATCGTGACCGGCTGCCCGTCCAGCAGGATCTGTCCTTCGTCGGGCTGATGGAGCCCGTACAACACGTTCATCAGGGTCGACTTGCCCGCGCCGTTCTCCCCGAGCAGCGCGTGGATCTCACCACGCCGCAGCTCGAAGTCCACCGCGTTGTTCGCGACGAGGGTCCCGAACCGCTTGGTGATGCCGCGGAGTTCCAGCGCGGGCGCGTCAGCCACTGCTTACTGAACGGTGTTGGGGATGTCGGTGAGCTCGCCGGAGGCGATCTTGTCCTGCTCGGCCTTGATCTGATCGGCGTACTTGGCGCCGACCTCGTTGGTCTCGCCGATGCCGACGCCGCCGGACTTGACGTCGAAGAGGCGGTTGTCGCCGCCCTTGAACGAGCCGTCCTGCACGGCCTTGATCTCGTCGTAGACCGCGACGTCGACCTTCTTGAGCGCCGAGGTCATGATCTGGTCGCCCAGGTAGGCCTGGTCGGCGTCCACGCCGATGCCCTGCACGCCCTTCTCCTTCGCGGCGTCCAGCGCGCCGAGGCCGCAGCCACCGGCGACCTGGAAGACGACCTTCGCGCCCTGCGCGATGTGATCGAGCGCGAGCTCCTTGCACGGCGCCGGATCGTCGAACTTCTGCGAGTAGCCGTTGACGACCTTCGCCTCCGGGTTGGCCGCCTGCACGCCCGCCTGGTAGCCGGCGATGTACGCGTCCACGGGCGGGATCTTCTGGCCGCCGACCGAGCTCGCCGTGCCGCCGCCCTCGTCCTTGAGGTAGAGGCCCGCCATGTAGCCGACGAGGTAACCCGCCTCGTTCTCCTTGAACAGCGCGCCGGAGACGTTGGTGGGCTTGGCCTTCATCGTCGTGGCGTCCACGTCGATGATCGCGAAGTTCGTGTTCGGGAACTTCGGCGCGACGGTGTTCATCGCGTCGGCCATCAGGAAGCCGACCCCGATGACCAGGTCGTACTGCTGCTGCGCGAGGGTCGAGAGGTTCGGCACGTAGTCCGAGTTGGCCTTCGAGATCAGCACCCGGGTCTCGACGCCCAGCTCGGCCTTGGCCCGCTCGAGGCCCTCGTTGGCCAGCTGGTTGAACGAACGGTCGTTCAGACCGCCGATGTCGGTGACGAGGCCCACCTTGATGGCCTCCTTCGCCGGCGTCTCTTCGGCGGTCTTGTTCCCGCCGGTGGCCGGTTCTTCTTCCTCCGAGCCGCACGCGGCAACGAACAAAGAACACACCATGGCCAGCAAGGCGATGAGATGAAGTGGTCGGCGCATCGGCCGGAACTCCTTTGGAAATTGAAGCGACCCGCCGCGACCCTATTGGCCGGGGCGGTCGTCTGAGGCAGTAATTCGATTGAGCAGAGTGGCCTTGGCCGCATCGTCCGCGAAGGACGCCCGGACCGCCGTGCGCGTGATCGACTGCAGCTCACCCTCCTCGAAGCCGAAGCGCTCTCGCGCGACGGCATACTCGCCGCCGATGCTACAGCCGAAATAGGGAGGGTCGTCAGAACCCAACGTGAGGTTCACACCCGCTTCATGGAGTTTGCGGAGTGGATGTTCCTCGTAGGAATCGAAGACTCTTGTCGCGATGTTCGACGTCGGGCACGCCTCGAGCACGATGCCCCGCTCGACGATCTCCGCGACGAGTGCAGGGTCTTCGATCGCCCGCACCCCGTGCGAGATCCGCGTGATTGGGAGCGTGAGCGCCTCCCGGACCGACTCGGCGCCCGCGTGCTCGCCCGCGTGGACGGTGCAACCCAGTCCTGACGCGGCAGCGATCTCGTACGCCTCCCGGAACTGCGCGGGCGGATAGCCCGCCTCGTCGCCGGCGAGGTTGAAGCCGACGACGTACGGATGCCGCTCTTCGGCGTGGTCGCGGGCGATCTGGACCGCCCGCTCGACCCCGAAGTTGCGGATCGCGACGACGAGCATGCGGGCCTCGATCCCGGTGTCGGCGCGTGCGTCGTCGATGCCCTGCGCGATCGCCTCATAGTGCGCCTCGTCACTCAAGCCCACGGCGGCGGCGTGGTCGGGCGAGACGATCAGCTCATGGTAGATCGAGCCCTCCGCGGCGCAGGCGACCAGGTACTCGTAGGTGATGTCGCGGTAGTCCTGCTGCGTGCGGATGACGCTCGCGGCGAGGTCGTACGTGCGCAGGAAGTCGAGGAAGTCGACCCATTTGAACTTCTCGGGCGTCTCGAACACGCCGTCCGGGACGCTCAGCCCGTTGCGGTCCGCGAGCTTTTGGATCAGCGCGGGCGGGGCGGTGCCCTCGAGGTGCGCGTGCAGCTCCGCGAGCTTCACACGCGCCCCAGCAGGACGGGCCGCTCGGCGGGCGGCTCGGAGCCGATCGTCACCGCCGAGAGCAACGCCGTGGCCGCCTCGGCCGCGCTGCCGTCGCCGCGCGCGTGGACGATCGCCAGCGGCCGGTCCGGGCCGACCTCGGCCCCGATGGGTGCGATGCGCGAGAGTCCCACCCCGTAGTCGATCTGGTCGTCCTCGCGCCGGCGGTTCCCGCCGAGGCCGGTGACCACGAGGCCCACGGCGCGCGCGTTGACGGCGGTCACGAAGCCCGGGCGCTCGGGCGCCACGGGCCGGGTCACCGACGCCTCCGGCAGCGTCGGCTGCTCGACGAAGTCGGCCGGCCCGCCGAGCGCAGCCACCATGGCACCGAAGCGCTCCGCGGCGGCGCCGCTGCTCAGCGTCTCCTCGACCTGGGAACGGGCGGAGTCCTCGTCGGTGGCGAGCCGGGACTGGACGAGCGCGGCGGCCGCCAGCGCCACGGTGACCTCGTGCAGCCGTGCCTCTCGCGCGGCACCCGTGAGGTAGTCGACGGCCTCGCGGACCTCGAGCGCGTTGCCCGCCGTCGTGCCGAGCACCTCGTTCATGTCCGTGATCAGCGCCACCGTGCTCACGCCGGCGCCGTTGGCGACCTCCACGAGCGCGTCCGCGAGCGCGAAGGCGTCGTCGCGCTCGGCCATGAACGCGCCGCTGCCGGTCTTGACGTCCAGCACGAGGCTGTCCAGGCCCTCGGCCAGCTTCTTGGAGAGGATCGAAGCGACGATCAGCGGGATCGACTCCACCGTGCCGGTGGCGTCGCGGGTCGCGTACAGGCGCTTGTCGGCGGGCGCGAGGTCGGCGGTCTGGCCCACGATCGCGCACCCCACGTCACCCACGACGCGCCGGATCACCTCGGTCGCGGGCGTGCTCACGTAGCCCGGGATGGCGTCGAGCTTGTCCAGCGTCCCGCCCGTGTGCCCGAGCCCGCGGCCGCTGATCATCGGCACGGCCGCCCCGCACGCGGCGAGGATCGGCGCGAGCATCAGCGACACCTTGTCGCCGACGCCGCCCGTCGAGTGCTTGTCCAGCACCGGCTTGCCGAGGTCCCAGCGCATCACGCTGCCGGAGTCCCGCATGGCGGTGGTCAGATGGAGCCGCTCGTCGGGGTCCAGGCCCCGTGTGAAGAACGCCATCGCGAGCGCCCCGACCTGGGCGTCGCTGAGGCCTCCGTCGGTGATGCCACCCACGAGGAAGCCGATCTCCTCCGGGCTCAAGGTCCCCCCGTCGCGCTTCTTGCGAAGCACCTCAGCCGCGAGCATAGTCCTCCGCGAATCGTTGAACGAGCCGCACGAGGTCGCGCGCCGCCACGTCGGCGTTGCGCAGCGTCTGCTCGTGCGAGAGCTCCTCGCCGCCCATGCCCTCGGCGAGGTTCGTGATCGCCGAGACCGCGACGGTGCGCAGCCCGGCGTGGCGAGCCAGGATCACCTCGGGAACCGTAGACATTCCGACCGCGTCCGCACCGAGGGTGCGGAACGCGCGGATCTCGGCCGGGGTCTCGAACGTCGGGCCGGCGGTGGCGAGATAGACGCCCTCGGCGAGGTCGATGTCCAAGGCTCGCGCCGCTGCGTGGAGCGTGGCTCGCAGCTCGGGGTCGTACGCGTCCCGCATGCTCAAGAAGCGCGGGCCGATCGCGTCGTCGTTCGGGCCGGTGAGCGGGTTCACGCCGAGCAGGTTGATGTGGTCGGAGATCGCCATCAGGCGGCCGGGGCCGACTTCGGCGTTCAGCGAGCCGGCGGCGTTGGTGACCAGCAGCGCCTCGGCCCCCTGGGCCTTCAGCCACCGGATCGGCACGGTCATCCCGCGCGCGTCGCCGGTCTCGTAGACGTGCTTGCGGCCCTGGAAGACCGCGACCGGGAGGCCGGAGAGCGTGCCGAGGTGCAACGTCCCGCCGTGGCCGGCGACGCTCGGCTGCGGGAAGCCCTCGAGCTCGGCGTAGGGGATGCGCTCGGCGTCGGTGAGCGCGTCCGCGAGCCCGCCGAGGCCGGAGCCGAGGATGATGCCGAGCTTCATAGAAACTCCGGTCCGAACGAGCGCGGGAGCAGCGCGTCGAGGGTCGTGGTCTGACGGGCGCCGTTGCGGGCGCACAGGTGGATCTCCGCGCCGGGCGCGATGAACTCGCGCAGCCGCTGGCGGCAGCCGCCGCACGGGACGCAGAAGTCGTCGGAGTCGGCGATCACGGCCACCTCGGTGATGCGCGTGCGGCCGGCGGCGACCATCGCGCCGATCGCCGACGCCTCGGCGCACTGACCCTGCGGGTAGGCGGCGTTCTCGACGTTCGCGCCGACGTGGATGGAGCCGTCCTCGGCGCGGATCGCGGCGCCGACCTTGTAGTTGGAATACGGCGCGTGGGCGCGCTCCATCACGGCGCGGGCGGCGTCGACGAGGGCGGCGGAGCCGACCACCTGGTCGGAGTAGGAGTTGCGCAGGATGCGCTCCGGCGCGATTTCCAGCGCTTCGGTGAGGCGGGTGACGCGTTCGAGCTCGAGCGCGAGGTCCGAGCCGGCGGTCGCGACGCCCTCCAGCTCGATGAAGTTGCCCAGGCCGGTGACGACGTCGAGGTGGATGCGCACGGACTGCCACAGCAGCAGGTGGCGTTCCTTCTCGACCACCGTGAGCACGCCGAGCGTGGACTCGAGGCTGGCCTTCAGCGTCGCGGCGTCGTCGATCGGGGTGAGGCGGTACTGGGACTCGCGCGCCTCGTCGGCGTCCACGCGGTCGTACTGGATCAGCGTCGCGCCGCCCGGCTCCTCCTCGCGCAGCTTCAGGCGCCCCGTATGCACCCGGAAGTATGTGTCGCGCTGGCGGATCAGGCCCTTGTCGTGCGCGCCGAGGCCCTTGACGACGGCCAGCGAACGCTCCGGGTCCGGGTCCGACGCCTTGAGCTCGATGTTGCGCCGCGGCGCTGCCACACGCCCGACACTAGTAGGTTCCGGGGGATGGAAGGGGTCACGGTCGTCGATCACGTGCTGCTGCGGCGGCTTCTCTCGATCCTGCGCGACAAGGACACGCCGCACCGCGTGTTCCGCGAGACCATGACCGACGCGGCGCTGATCCTCGGCTACGAGGCGATGCGCGGGCTGCGCGGCGCCGACGTCGAGATCGAGACGCCGCTGGAGCGCACGCCCGGCATCACGCTCGCGGACGAGGTGTTCGTGATCGCGATCCTACGCGCGGGCCTGGGCCTGGTGGACGGCTTCCTGCGTCTGGTCCCGGAAGCGCGGGTCGGTCATCTCGGCATGTACCGCGACGAAGAGGCCCTGCGACCCGTCGGGTACTACGAGAACATCCCGTCCGGCGTCGAGGACGCCGAGGTCTTCGTCGTGGACCCGATGCTCGCCACGGGCGGCAGCGGCGTCCAGGCCATCGCCCGCATGAAGCGTGCGGGCGCACGCCGCATCCACTTCGTGTGCCTCGTAGCGGCTCCCGAGGGCGTCGCGGCGCTGCGAGAAGCGCATCCGGACGTGTCGATCGTCACCGCCGCGCTGGACCGCGAGCTGGACGAGACGGGCTACATCCGGCCCGGGCTGGGCGACGCGGGCGACCGCATCTTCGGTACTGATAGGTAGTCGCCCACTACCCTGGGCTGCCGCTATGCGCCGACATCTACTTGCCATGCCCGCAGTGGCCCTCGCGCTCGCCTTCGCGGCGTGCGGCGACGATGAGCCCGAAGAGACCGCCGCCACGCCCACGGCCACCGAGGCCGCGACCGAGGCGCCGACCGAGGCCCCCACGGAGACGCCGGCCGCCGAGGGCGGCTCCAGCTCCGGCGGTGGTGAGGTCGAGGTCACCGGTGACGTCGGCGAGAAGCCCGAGATCAAGACGCCGGGCGGCGAAGGCCCGACCGAGCTCGTCAGCGAGGACCTCGAGGAGGGCAAGGGCACGGCGGCCAAGGCCGGCGACACCGTCCAGGTCCAGTACTCGGGTGTGCTCTACAGCGACGGCACGCCGTTCGACAACTCCTTCGACCGTGGCGAGCCGTTCGAGTTCCAGCTCGGCGCCGGCATGGTCATCCCGGGCTGGGACCAGGGCGTCGAGGGCATGAAGGAGGGCGGCCGTCGCGTGCTGACGATCCCGTCCGACCTCGCCTACGGCGACGCCGGCGCGCCCCCGACGATCCCGCCGGGCGCGACGCTCGTGTTCGTCGTCGATCTCGAGAAGATCAACCCTTAGCCGCTGGGTCCTCGCCCACGGCGAGGACGCTGGCGATCAGCGTGGACAGCAGGAGGCCGTGCAAGGTCTCCCTGTCCACGTCGCCGTGATTGACCCAGTCCAGGCACGCGCCGTCCAGGAAGCCGAGCCAGCCGCGGATCGCGGTTCTGAGGAGCGGCTTCGGAGGGCCTTCGGGGCTCAGGCCCTGCAGGATGCGGTGGGCCGTCTCCGTGCGCACCCGGTCCAGCAGCGCTCGGACCTCCGGCGCCGCCCCCGCGTTGCGGATCATCTTGTCGTAGGAGGACTTGTTCTCCTCGATCCACTTCAGGTACTCGTCCAGGCTCGCCGCGAGCTGCTCGAACGGCGGTAGCTCCGGGTTCGGCACCGTGCGGCGCTGCAGCTCGTTCGCCTTCTCCTCGAGCGTGGCGACGAAGTACGCCTCCTTGCTCGGGAAGTAGTGGTACAGCAGCGCCTTGCTGATGCCCGCCTCCTTGGCGATCTTGGCCATCGACAGTTCGTCGTAGCCGTGGCGCGTGAACAGGTCCGCGCCGAGCTCGAGCAGTCGGCGCCGCCGCTCATCCACGGCGAGCCGCTGATACGCGGGACCTTCGGACATCTTCAGGTCAGCGTACCTGACCGTTGGTCGATAGCGCTGTAACCGCTCGTGCCGAGCCTCGTATATGCGGTTATCGACCGATGGTCAACAAAGGGAGCCGCTGCGATGGTCGAGGACCGCATATCCGCCCTGGAAGAGCACGCCGCCGCGCTCGAAGCACGAGTGCGCGAGCTGGAGGGCCAACGCGAACCGCGCTGGGTCGCGCCGCCGACGTGGACGCCCCCGCGTGGAGGGTTCGGCCCTTCTGCGGTGCCAAACCCTCCAACCCCGATCCGTCCGCCCGTCGCGGCCCCGGCCGCCCGGCCCAAGCGCGATCTCGAGGACGTGCTGGGCGGGTCCGTGCTGGCCTGGCTGGGCGGGATCGCCGTGTTGGCGGGGCTCGCGTTCCTGCTCACGATCGCGATCTCCCGCGGCTGGCTCGGCGAGGGCGCCCGCACCGTCCTCGCCGGCCTGCTTTCCACCGGCCTCCTCGGGGCGGGCATCTGGCTGCGCGAGCACAAGGACCGCACCGAGGCCGCGCTGGCGGCGGCCGGGGTCGGCATCGCCGGGCTCTTCGGCACGCTCGTGATGGCGGGTGCCGTGTACGAGCTGATCCCGGTCGAGATCGCGCAGACGCTGGCGTTCGGTGTCGGCGCGACCGCCACCACGCTCGGCGTGCGCTGGAAGGCCACGCCGATCGGCTGGCTCGGCCTGCTCGGCGCGCTGTGGTCGCCGGCGGCGCTCGGCGCACTCGACGACGGCGGCATCCTGTTCCTCGCGATCGCGTACGCGGCCGGCGTCCGGCTCGTGGTCTGGCAGCGCTGGACCCTGCTCGGCTGGGCGGCCTTCGCGACGGTGACGCTGCAGTGGTGGGCGTGGTTGTGGATCGAGTCGCCGTCGCACGGCTCGACCGCGTTCGTGCTCGCGACGTTCGGCGCGCTGAGCGTCGCGCTGGCGCTGGGCCTCGACGCTCGTGTGAAGGACATCCGCGCGCAGCCCGCCGCGCTGCTCGTGCTCAACGCGGCGCTGCTCGCGCTCGGCCTCGCCGACGCCGACTGGTGGTTCGTCGCGCTCGCCGCCGCGCACGCCGTCGTCGGTCTCGTCGCGCTGCGCATCCCGCGCGTCTCGCGGGCGACTGCCCTCGTCGCGCTCGGCATCGGCGTCGGCCTCGCGGACCTCGCGCTGGTCGAGCTCACCGACGGTCTCCCGGTCATCCTCGGCTGGGCCGGACCGATCCTCGCCTTCGCCGCGCTCCTCGGCGCCCGCCGCCGCCCCGCCGCGGCCGAGGCCTTGATCGCCTCGTTCCGGGGTGCCGCCACGCCCGCGGCCGACGAACCGGCCGGCGAGCCCGCGGACACCGCCGCAGACACGGCCGGCACCGCCGCAAGCACGGGCGGCACCGCCGCGGGCGCGGCCGCCGGCGCCACGCGCGGCCTCGCGCCACGCCACGCCCTCGTCGCCCGCGCCTGCGACGCCCTCTTCGGCCGGCCTCACGACGCGGACTGGTACTTCGCCGCCCTTGGGCTCGTCGCGCAGCTCGTCCTCGCGCTCGGGCACCTGCTCGCCACCGAGGCGCCGCTCGAGGCGCTCGCGGGCGGCGCGCCGACCAGCGAGGCGCTCGTCGCCGTCGGCACCATCGGCGCGATCGCGTTCCTGGCGGCGCGGCTGTCCGGCGTGATCGTGCTCGATGTGCTCGCGCTCACAGCGCTGGCGCAGTTCACCGGGCTGGTGCTCGAAGGGTTGCCGCTGACGCTCGCGCTCGCCGTCCAGGCCGCGCTGGTCGCCCTGCTCGACAAGCGCGCCTCGCTGGCGTTCGCCGCGCTCGCCGCCGGCCACGCACTCGTCGTGCTCGCGCCGCCCACGGCGCTCATCGACGGCCTCGAGCACCCGTTTCAGGCGGCCGCCGCGCTCGCCGCCGTCACCGCCGCACTGTCCGCCACCCGCGAGGGCCGGCGGGCGATCCCGCTCGCGCTGCTCTACCTGGCCAGCGTCGAGGTCGTCACGCTCGGCGGCGCGCACCACACGGGCCAGACGCTGCTCAGCGTGCTGTGGGCGCTCACCGGCGTCGGCGCGCTGATCTTCGGCCTCGTCTCCGACGACCGCACCACGCGGCTCGCCGGCCTCGGCCTGATCGCGCTGACGGCGGCGAAGGTGTTCACCTACGACCTGTCCGAGCTCGACAGCCTCGCGCGGGTGGCGAGCTTCATCGTCTTCGGCCTGTTGCTGCTGCTGGGCGCCTTCGCCTGGCAGCGGGTCCGGCCGAGGTCCCTACTCTGAGTCGGAGTGTCCCAGCGCGAACCACGCCATCCGACCTCAGACGACGAAGAGCTGCTCGAGGCCGAGACCCTCGCGATCCTCTCCGAGTACACCGACGCGCAGCGCGTCCTGCGCATCCAGGACGAGCTTCGCGAGGGCTTCCGGCAGCTCAACCACGTCGGCAAGGCGGTGTCGATCTTCGGCTCCGCCCGCACGCCGCGCGACCACCCGCGCTACGACCAGGCCCGCCAGCTCGCCCGCCACCTGGGCGAGCAGGGCTGGGCGATCATCACCGGCGGCGGCCCCGGCATCATGGAGGCCGCCAACCGCGGCGCGCGTGACGTCGGCGCGACGAGCATTGGCCTCGGCATCGAGCTTCCGCACGAGCAGTCGCTCAACGAATACTGCGACATCGGCATCAACTTCCATTACTTCTTCACGCGGAAGGTGATGTTCGTCCGCTACGCGAGCGGCTTCGTGGTCTTCCCCGGCGGCTTCGGGACGCTCGACGAGCTGTTCGAGGCGGCGACCCTGCGCCAGACCCAGAAGATCCGCTACTTCCCGATCGTGCTGTTCGACAGCGGCTACTGGGCCGGGATGCTCGACTGGCTCAAGAACTCGATGCTCGCCGACGGCTACATCAACCCGGAGGACGTCGAGGCGCTGGTCGTGACCGACGACCCGAACGACTGTCACGGCGCGCTGGACGCGGTCGAGCACCGCCGACCGCGCCAGCACCGCAAGGCCGCTTAGGCCGCAATCCAGTCGCCTTCGCGGCGACCGAGCACCACTCGCTCCGGCTGGCCGCCCACACGGGCGGTGAAGACCGCTTGGTCCTGGTCGGTGCCGGGCTTGTCGATGACTTCGACGAGCGTCAGCTCCTCCGGCTCGGTCCCGAAGCGCTCGGCGACCAGTTGTCGCGCAGCGGCTTCCAGGACCGAGCGATCCCAGCCACGGTCGTTCGCCGCGGCCGCGGCGAGATCGTGATCCACCTGCGCGAGCGCACGCTCGAACGCGGGGCGGGTGCTGGCGAGCTGGCGGTTGCGGGCGATGATCCCGCCCACGACCAGCACGGCAAGGACGACCAGGACGATGATGAGCCAGAGCATGAGAGCAGTATGAGTGCCTCTAGTTCAGAACGGCCCGCGAGTTCAGGTGCGCGCCGACCTTGCGCTTGACGCGCTGGAGGGCGTTGTCGACCGTCTTGCAGTCGCAGCCGATCTTCTCGCCGATGTCCGTGTAGGAGTGGCCGTCGAGGTAGAGCGAGAGCACGCGCGACTCGAGCTCGGACAGCACCGTCGACAGGCACGCCACGAGCGAGCGCAGCTCCTCGGAGGAGATCACCTGGTTGACGGGGTCGTGGACCGTCGAGCCCGGGAGCATCTCGTCGAGGCTCGGCTCGTTGTCGGAAGCGCCCGCCGGCGTCGAGCTGAACGACACGTAGCCGTTCAGCGGCGTGTGCTTGTTGCGGGTCGCCGTCTTCACGGCCGTGATGATCTGGCGCGTGATGCACAGCTCCGCGAAGTTGCGGAACGAGGACTCGCGGTCCGGGCGGAAATCGCGGATCGCCTTGTACAGGCCGACCAGGCCTTCCTGAATCAGGTCCTCGGAGTCCCCGCCGACGAGGAAGTACGACGACGCCTTCAGCCGCACGAACGACGCGTAGCGCCGGACGAGCCGGTCGTAGGCGTCTGGAGATCCCTGGCGGGCCAGGGCGAGGAGGTAAGCATCATCAAGCTGGAGTTGAGCTTGAGACTTGGTGGGAGCAATTCGAGCCACGAGCGCAGGGTCCTTTCCGGGCCATCTCTGGCCCGAACGCTTGTGGCGCACACCTCCCGCGGCGCCAGGGATAGACGGCAAGGTCTCGGGCCATCGCTAACCCTTGACCTCACCTTGAAGTGACCTCAGGGTGGCAGGCTTATGTCGATGCGTCAAGTCGGAACTGCAAGATGCGGTACAGCAGCACCGCGGCAGTCGCCGAGACGTTCAGAGACTCGACCTGTCCGAGCAGCGGGAGCGACACCAGGTCGTCGCACATCGAGGCCACCCGAGGCCTGAGCCCTTTGCCTTCAGCCCCCAGCACGGCGACGACGCCGCCGCCATAGTCGGGCTGGTCGTACGACGTCTTCGAGCCGGCCGCCGCGCCGTAGACCCAGCAGCCCTTCTCCTTGGCTTCGGCCAGGAAGTCGGCCAGATTGCGCACGCGCGCGATCTTCAGGTGCTCGACCGCTCCCGCGGACGCCTTGCACACCGCCGGCGTGACCTCGGCGGAGCGCCGCTCGGGGATGATCAGCCCGGTCGCGCCCACGCCCTCGGCCGTCCGCGCGATCGCCCCGAGGTTCTGGGGGTCGGTCACCTCGTCGAGCGCGACGAGGAACGGAGCCTCGACCGCGAGCAGCTCGGCCTCGTCGACGTAGGGGTAAGGGTCAACCAGAGCTGCAACCCCTTGATGGGCGTCCGTCTCGGCGCGCTCGGCGATCTCCTCGGCCGAGACGACGGTGACGTTCCCTTCCCATGAGCCGCGCTCGGTCGCCCAGATGCGGTGGACCTTGCGCCGCCCGCGCAGCGCCTCCTCGACCGGGTGGACGCCGTAGATGACCATCTTGCGCGACGTGACCGCGCCCTCAGGCACGTCCGGGGAGAACGCGCCGGGGTCGCGCGCGAAGTCGTCGCCGGGCCGGCCGCCGCCGCGAGCGGGACCGTCGCCGCCGAACGCCGGGCCGGCGCCG
>NZ_JAPCID010000068.1 GCF_027587175.1 Solirubrobacter deserti | reverse complement strand
GGCCTCGCCGGCCCCGGTCGCGACCTCGCCGCGCCGGGCCACGATGCCGCCGACTGGCCGGCGGACGCGGTGGTCGCCGACGGCGTCTCGTGGACGAGGCTGTCCGGCGACCTCCGCGCCGCGCTCGCCTCGACGGGGCTCGCCGTCCTGCTCGGCCCGCGCGACGTCGACCTGCTCGTCCTGCTCGCGCTTGGCACCCGCGGCTACGACGAGGCGCTCGTCGAGCACGTCGCGCACCTGTTCCACGGCGCGCTGGACCGCCACGGGCTCGGCCCCGCCGACGCCGCGCTCGCCGTCGGCGGGCCCGCGGACACGTGGACCGCCGCCGGGCAGGGCCTGCGGCGCGTACGCCGCTCGGCCGGCGCGGCCACCTCGTTGCCCGCGCGACGCTGGTACGACGCGCGCCGTCCGGGCGTCGCCGACCTGCTGCACGAGCTGCGCGACACGCCGGAGCTCGAGGCGTTCGTCGAGGACCAGCTCGGCCCGCTGCTCTACGACGGCTCGCCCCGCACGCGGGTGCTGCTGGAGACGCTGGAGGCCTACCTCGCGGCCGGCGGCCGCAAGGCCGAGGCCGCACGGGCGCTGCATCTCGAGCGCCAGTCGCTCTACCTGCGGCTCCGCCGCATCGAGGAGGCGCTCGGCGTCTCGCTCGAGGATGAGGACGTCATCCTGGGCCTGCATCTCGCCGTCCGGGCGCGGCGCTTCCGGCGCGGCGCGCGCTGAGGCGCCCTCGGCGGCGTGCCGAGGGCGCCCGTCACGCGCTCACGGCTGTGTCGTCGACAGCGTGAACGTGAGCGTCTTGCTGTAGGTGCCCGTGCGCAGCGGTTCCGCTCGCCCGATGGCCTGCGAGAAGGCCAGGGTGACCGAGTCGTTGCTCCGCGGGCCGGTGTAGGCCAGCAGCGGGGTCGGAGCGGCCGAACCGCCGATCGACGCGGGCGCGGAGCCCGTTCCGCCGTCGCTGGTGGCCGCCACCATCAGCGGGTTCTGCAGCGTGAACGCGCCGTTGACCAGCCGGCCCGTGCCGGTCGGGCTCGCATCAGCCACGCTGAGCAGCGCGTCGCCCGCCGTCGAGATCACGTCGGCGGTCGTGCCCGCGGTGTACGTGCGGTCGACGCCCGGCACGAAGGGCTCGAACGTCGCGGGCCGGTTGATCGACAGCGAGAGCGTCGCGGGCACCGAGCCCGAGACGGTTCCCTCGGCCTCGACGCCGGCCGCCGACACGATCCGGTTGCGCTGGTCGGCGGTGATCGTCCCCGCCGCCGCGAGGGCGTCGGCGACCGCGGCGACGTGGACGAGGAACTGCCCGTGGGACGGCCAGGTCTGCTCGTCCGCGATCAGGTCGTTGATCGAGCACCTCGCGGCGTCGACCGTGTTCGGCACGCCGGTGTCGGTCTCGCCGATGACGACCGTGGCGCGGCGATCGTCGAGGCGCGCAGCCTTCGTCATGCTGAGGTTCGGCAGCCCGGCCGGCCGGTTGGGCGTCTCGAGCTGCGGGTCGAGCAGGTACGGGAGCAGCGGACGCAGCGGCTGGGCCAGCTTGACCTGGACGATGCCGGCGCCCACCTGGCTCACCTCGACGCCGTGAGCGGCGAGCCGCGCCTGCACCGTGTTCGAGGTCCACGTCTGGCCGGCGAGCGGGGCGATCAGCGCGCCGGTCGCCCGGTGGGCGTACTGCTCGGCGGACAGCCGGTAGCCGCAGAAGGGCTCCAGCGCCACCGTGAACGGCTCGTTGACGCCGAACGGGACCTCGTACGGGTCGTCGTAGGCGCCGTCGAGGTACACCGGGCTGTCGTTGGCGACGTTGGCCGCCTTGGAGGCGGCCAGGACGGTCTGGATCGCCGGCAGGTTCTGACGGTGGTAGTCGAGCAGCGTCTGGATCGACCACAGGTGGGTGTACACGCGGCGCTTCTGGCCCGCGGGCGAGTTCGACGGCGCGTTCGGGCGTGCCGGGAGCGTGGCGTTGGCGGTCTCCAGCAACGAGCCCAGCATGTTCTTCATGCCGGCCATGTTGTGGTGGAAGCCCTCCCAGTTGTTGTTCGCCCAGCCGGTGTAGGGCCGCATCGACCAGCCCGCGCCGGCGCCGTCGCGGAACAGCCGGCCGATCGTCATCTCCTGGCCGAGCGACACCAGCTGCGCGTTGATGATCCGGCTGCGCGACCACGACGGGTCGGTGTCGGGCCCGCCGCCCTTCTCGTGCGCGTCGATGACGAGTTCGGGCTGGCTGCGGCGGATGGCGTCGGCGATCGCGAACGCCTCGGGATGGCGCAGCAGCAGGCTGTCGCGGTTGAGGTCCTGGTTGGCCGTGTTGGTGCGGCGGCCGGCAGCCTGTCCGTCCGGGTTGGCGGACGGGTTGATCAGCACCGTCGCGTGGCTGAGGATGTCGATGATGCGCGGGTCGTCCGAGAACGCGAGCTCGCGCAGCAGCATCAGGCACGCCTCCCGTCCCGACCGCTCCCCGCCGTGGACCGAGCACATGATGAACACGCCGGGCGAGTCGGCGATCTGCTCGACCGGCTTCGGCCGCGGGTAGCCGATGGTGGCCAGCAGCATCGGCCGGCCCTCGTGGGTGCTCCCGATGCTCTCCAGGCGGACACGCTCGCTGGCGGCGGCGATCCCCTGCACCACCTGCAGCTCGTTCTGATGGACGGTCCAGGTCGCCCCGTCGCTGAGCTCGAAGCCCGTGCGGAACTGCGCCGGTCCGTCGGGCTCCCGTGTCTGACCGTCGACCGGCGCCGACGGGGCGCCCACCGTCTCGCCCACCACCGCGCTCACCCGCCAGCGGTAGCGCTGGCCGAGCGTGAAGCCCGAGTCCGCGAAGGTCAGCTCGCGGGTGTAATTCACCGTCGGCGGCGCGCCGAGGTAGCGGTCCGGCAGCCAACGCCCGACGAGCACCGGCTCGCCGGCCGGCTCCTCGCCCTGCAGCGGCGTTCGCTCGATCCGGTACTCGGTTGCGCCTTCGACCGCGTTCCAGGACACGGTCGCGAAGCCCTGGCCCTGCTTGACCTGCACGCCGGTCGGCGCCTGCTGCGCGAAGGCCGGCGCGGCTGACAGTGCGAACGTGGTCGCGGCCAGCAGCACCCCGGCCGCGCGGCGCGGTCGCGCTGGGAACGACAACTCCACCATGGAACCCTCCCCTCGTGGAAGTGCCGCTGGAACTCCGGCGAACCCCATCGCCGGCGGGTCCGTTCACGGCACCCTCATACAGCGGTGCGTGTGTACGGGACCGCGCCGGGGACGTCAAGCGTTCCGGGCCGTCCGGGGGCTCAGATCAGCGTGCCTTCGCCGGTCGGCGCCGGCTTGTCCGACGTCGGCGGCCCGATCAGGATGAACCCGCGCGGCCAGCCGTGACCGCGCGTGACGGTGCGGCGCGTGAGCCGTTCCGGGGTGAGCTCGGTGACCTCGACGGCATCGGGCGAGAGCACCTGTTCGACGAACGCGACCCGGCCGTCGCCCCAGGACGCGATCGCGCCGATGGACGGCTTCCGGGCGAGCCGCTTGTCCGCCCACTGACCCGGGTCGGTGCGCGCGGCGAACAGCTTGTTGACGCGGAAGGCGACGTAGGCCGGACCCAGGTCGCAGTGCGGCGGGCAGGTGAACCCGTAGAGCGAGTGGGCCTTCTCCGGGCCCGTCTCGTCGTCGACCTCGGGCCAGGTGAGCAGCATCGTCGCGCCCACCGCCGCGAGCACCAGCAGTGCGATCCATCGCGTCACGGCGGCGAAGGGTCGCCCTTCGTCGGAAATGCGACAAGCGGCCTTTTCGTCCACCATGACGGAATGTCGGCGCGGAGCGGCCGGAACGCGACGTTCCGCCCATTGCGGGCACCCGGGCAGCCGGGCGAGCATGAAGCGCATGACTGTGCCCGACACGGTGGGGATCGACTCGCTCCAGGAGCAGGCGCACCGGCACCTGCTGATGCACTTCACGCGCAACGGCGCGTTCGGCCCGGGCGGCAAGCCGCTGCTCGTGCTCGAGCGAGGTGAGGGCTCCTACGTGTTCGACACCGAGGGCAACCGCTACTTCGACGGGCTGAGCTCGCTGTTCTGCTGCCAGATCGGCTACTCGTACGGCGAGGAGATGGCTTCGGTGGCGTCGGCGCAGATGTCGACGCTCGCGTTCAACACGAACTGGGCGACCGCGCACCCGCCGTCGATCAAGCTCGCGGCGGCGCTGGCCGAGCGCGCGCCCGGCGACCTGAACCGCGTCTTTTTCACCAACGGCGGCTCCGAGTCGGTCGAGGCGGCGTGGAAGATCGTCCGCCAGCACTACCTGGCCAAGGGTGAGCCGCAGCGCACGAAGGCGATCGCGCGCGAGATCGCCTACCACGGCGTGACGCTCGGCGCGCTGAGCTTCACCGGCGTGCGGCCGATGAAGGAGCCGTTCGGCGCCGCGCCGATCCCGGTCACGCGGATCGCCAACACCAACCGCTATCGCCACCCCGAGGGCGGCGACGAGGCGGCGTTCTGCGAGTACCTGCTCGAGGACGTCGAGCGCACGATCGTCGAGGCCGACCCGCAGTCGGTGGCGATGCTGATCGCCGAGCCCGTCCAGAACGCCGGCGGGTGCCTGGTCCCGCCCGAGGGCTACTGGCCCGGGCTGCGCGCGCTGTGCGACAAGTACGGCATCGCGCTCGTGGCCGACGAGGTCATCACGGGCTTCGGCCGCATCGGCGAGTGGTTCGCGTCCTCGCGCTACGGCGTCGCGCCCGACCTGATCACGTGCGCGAAGGGCATCACGTCCGCGTACGCGCCGATGGGCGCCGTGCTCGTGTCCGACAGGATCGCCGAGCCGCTGTACGAGGACGGCCGGATGCTCATGCACGGCATCACGTTCGCCGGGCACCCGGTGGCGAGCGCGATCGCGCTGCGCAACCTCGAGATCTTCGAGCGCGAGGGCGTGCTGGAGAACGTGCGCGCGCTGGAGCCCGTGATCCGCGAGCTGCTGGAAGGGATCAAGTCCCGCGTGCCGATCGTCGGCGACGTGCGCGGCGCCGGGTTCTTCTGGGCGCTCGAGCTCGTGCGCGACGCGGGCGAGTCGCGCTTCAGCGCCGAGGAGCGCGAAAAGCTCCTGCGCGGGTTCCTGTCCGGGCGCCTGCTCGAGGAAGGGCTGATCGCGCGGCCCGACGACCGCGGCGACGCCGTCCTGCACCTCGCGCCCCCGCTCACCAGCAGCCGCGAGGAGCTGGAGGAGATGGCCGCGAAGACCGAGGCCGTGCTGGCCGACGCGTCCGAGCGCTTCTACGTGGCGTGATGGTCCACACCGCGCACGGCTACTGGCTGGCGGAGGCCGGCGCGGTGGAGCCTGCCCCGGCGCTGGACGGCGAGGCGCGCGCCGACGTCGTGATCGTCGGCGGCGGCTACACCGGCCTGTGGACGGCGTGGCAGCTGCGCGAGCGCGGCGCATCCGTCCTCGTGCTCGAGGCCGGGCTGTGCGGGCACGGACCGAGCGGGCGCAACGGCGGTTTCTGCGAGACGCTGTGGACGCACCTGCCGTCGCTGGAGGAGCGCTTCGGCCGGGCGCGTGCGCTGAAGCTGTGCCGAGAGTCGGCCGAGAGCGTGCGCTCGATCGGGGAGTGGTGCCGCGAGCAGGAAGTGGACGCGTGGTTCACGCCCGGCGGCTACGTGATGGCGTCCACGGCGCCCGCCCACGACGCGATCGTCGACGAGATCGCCGAGGCCGCGCCGCCCGACCGGGTGCGTGTCCTGAGCGAAGGGGAGGTGCGGGCGCGCTGCGACTCGCCGCGCTTCCGCCGCGGGCTGCTCGTCGCCGACGACGCCACTGTGCAGCCCGCCCGGCTCGCGCTCGGCCTGCGTGAGCGGCTGCGGGACGTCATCCGCGAACGCTCGCGCGTCACCGCGCTGCGGGTGTCCGCCGACGGGGTGGAGGCCGAGACGGCCGGCGGGCGCGTGATCGCGGGCGCGGCGGTGCTGGCCATGAACGCCGCGACGCGCGGCGTGCCGCCGCTGCGCGACCGGTTGTCCGTGACGAGCTCCCACATCGTCCTCACCGAGCCGGTGCCGGACGTGCTCGCCGAGCTCGGCTGGTCCGGCGGCGAGTGCATCACCGACGCCCGCACGTTCGTGCACTACTTCCGCACCACGCGGGACGGCCGGATCGCCTTCGGCTGGGGCGGCGGCCGGCTCGCGCCCGGCGCTCGGCTCGGCGGCAAGATCGAGGTCGACGCCGAAGTCGCGACGCAGACGGCGCAGCACCTGGTCGAGATGTTCCCGCAGCTCGCAGGCCGCGCGATCACGCACGCGTGGGGCGGGCCGATCGACGTCTCGCCCTCGCACCTGCCGCAGATCGGCACGCTGGAAGGCGTTCCGGTGCACTACGCGTTCGGGTTCACCGGCAACGGCGTCGGGCCGTGCCACCTCGCCGGCCGTGCGCTCGCGGCGCTGGCCTCCGGCAGGACCACCGACCTCGCGCTCGAGGACGCCGAGCCGGTGCGCGTCCCGCCCGAGCCGTTCGCGTTCGCGGGCGGCATGCTCGTCCGGCGCGCGTTCCTGCGCAAGGAACGGCTGGAGGAGCGCGGCGCGCCCGTGGACCTGCTCACGCGCGCGGTCGCGGCTGCCCCGCGCGCGCTCGGCATTCACGTCGCGAGATAGAGCCCGAAGGCGGCGAAGAAGGCTCCCGCGGCGAGCATCACCACGCCCGTGATGCGGAGCTGCCGGTCACCGGTGTGCAGGAACAGGGGACCGGCGACGAGCAGCAGGACGCCCGCGCCGAGCAGGCACCAGCCCGCGGCGCGCGAGCGGTCGGTGACGTAGAGGACCAGCCACGCGATGATCAGCAGCCAGGCGCCCAGTCCGAGCGCCTGCCCCGCTCTCACAGCAGGGCGGCGAGCCCGTAACAGGCGGCTGCGCCGATCGAGCTCCCCAACACGAGCCCGAGCGTACCGGCCCAGCGCGGCAGGTCGTGGGGACGACGGCGGGGAGAGGGGGAGATCGCAGCCACGGCGCGGGGGATACCCGTTTCCGGCGCGGCGAACCGGGCACCCCGACTGCATGCGCGCCACGATCGCCGTGCTGCTGTTGCTGGCGCTCGCGCCGGCCGCCCACGCCCGCTCGTACTCGATCGCCGCCCCGGTGGCCGACACCCTGGCCGTCACCGGGGGCGACATCGTCCTGGCTGCGGGGCACGTCGTCTGGCTCGAGAGCCGCGGTGCGGGCGACGTACTCGTGGCCGCGGGGCCCGACGGCGTCCGGCGGGACATCGCGGCGTTCCCGCCCGGGCGCGGGGAGCGGCTGCTCTCGGTGGTGGGCTCCGCGAACACCGTGCTCGCGCAGCGCGCGCTGTGCCGCGGGCGGTGCCTGGACGACAACGACCACCCGGGCGAGGCGCTCCGCGTCGATCTGGCGACCGGCGCCCAGTCACGCGACCACCCGTGCGGGCGCCCGGTGCCGTTCACGTTCTTCGCGCTGGACAGGACGGCGTTCGGCGCCGCCTGCAACGCCGACAGCCGCGTCGTCGACGTGGCCGACGGAGCGCGCGCCACGGTTCCCGGCCAACTGCGGGCGCTCGCGGGGCGGTTCGCCGCCGCCAGCGACGCGGAGGCGGGCGCGCTGGTCGTCTCCGACTGGCGCACCGGCGCCGTCGTGTCCCGCGTCAGGATCGGTGAGAAACCGCTGTGGCTCGTCGAACTCAGCGAGGACGGCACGCTCGTCTACAGCCTCGGCGAGACGCTCGAGCGGCTGGCTCCCGGCGCGGCCCGCTCGGAGCGTCTGCCCGAGGGCATCGAGACCCGGGTGAGCGGCGGCGCGACGGCCACACGCGACGACGACGGCGTCATCACGGTCGGCGAGCGGCGCGTGACGGTCGAGGGTCTGCAGCCGTACTGGGCGTTCGACGGCGCCCGGGTGGCCTGGGTCGCCCGGCCGTGCGGGGACCTGGTCGTGCAGGTCTGGGACCTCGCCGAAGGGCCGCCGGCGCCCGCTCCGTCCGCCTGCGCGGACGCGCGGGTCGGCACGGTCAAGCTCGCCGGCGACCACCTGAAGGTGCGGCTGACGTGCCCACGCGCCGCCGTCGGGACGGGCTGCGCGGGCTGGGTCGACGCGAAGCTCTCGCGGCGCGGGCGCACCGTCACGACCGGCGGGGACTCGTACGTCCTCGCCAGCGGCCGGTCCGTGACCATGACGATCTGGCTGCCGCGCACCCCGCGGGCCCGCCCCCTGGTCGCGCGCGTCAAGTCCGGCGACGCCCCCGCCGTTCGTCGCCCGGTGCGCGGATGATCGAGCTGATCGGCGTGCCGTTCGACGGCTACGGCCGGGCTGGGCACCAGGCGCGAGCGGCGGCCGCGCTGCGCGAGGCCGGGCTGAGCCATCCCGGTGCAGACCTCCAGCTCCCACGGGGCAACCCGGAACGCGGCCCGCGGACGACGCTCATCAACGAGGACGCGCTGCTGGCCATGGCCGATCAGCTCGCGGATCGCCTTCGCCGCACGCAGGGGTTCCCGCTCGTGGTGGGCGGTGACTGCTCGGTGCTGCTCGGCATCCGGCCGCAGGCCCTGATCTGCGTCGACGGCCACGAGGACACGATGCCGCTCGACGTCTCCGAGGACGGCGAGGCCGCCAACGCCGAGATCGGCCTGCTGCTCGGTCTCACCGGCCGGACGATCGAGCCCGACTTCACCTCGCTCGACAAGGACGCGCTCGCCCTGCTCGGCCCGCGCGACGACGCCTGGCGCGCGCAGTTCAACGTCGGCACGCTGCGCGACCTGGGCGTGTTCGTGCGGCCGCTGCCCGAAATGACCGCGGGGTCGGGCCGTGAGGCGGCCGCGCTTATCGACCGCCCGTGGTGGCTGCACCTGGACCTCGACGTGCTCGACCCGGTCGAGTTTCCCGCCCAGGGCCTGCCCGACGTCCCCGACGAGCCCGGCGGCCTCACGTGGCCCCAGCTCACCGAGCTGCTGCAGGGCGCGCTCGCGCACGGCGGCTGCGTCGGCATGAGCGCCGTGATCTACGACCCCGATCAGGACCCTGACGGCAGCGACGCACGGCGCATCGTCCGCCTGCTCGACGACGTACTTTGAAGGGCATGCCCAAGCCACCGCTCCCCGACAACGTCAAGGCGCTCCTCGCCAAGCCGCTGCCCGCCGTGATGGCCAGCCTCAAGCCCGACGGCTCCCCGCTGTCGGTCGCCACCTGGTACATCCTCGAGGACGACGGCCGCGTGCTGATCAACATGGAGGACAGCCGCGCGCGGCTCGAGCACCTGCGCAAGGACCCGCGCGTGTCGATCACGGCGCTGGACGAGAACTGGTACACGCACGTCAGCCTCCAGGGCGCGATCGTCGAGTTCGCACCGGACAGCGACCTCAAGGACATCGACCGCCTCTCCACGCACTACGGCGGCAACCCGTACCCGGTCCGCGACAAGGCGCGCACGAGCGCCTGGATCGAGATCGAGCACTGGCACGGCTGGCATGTCTGAGGTACAGTCCGGTCCAGCGATGACGCAGTTCGGCCTTTCCCTTCTTCTTCTCCTCCCCCGCTAGGGGGATTACTGCGTGGGCGGCCGCTAAGCCGCGAACTCACACCGGAGAAGAAGCGAGAAAGTCCTCAAAAGGAGCTGCGTCCCATGGATCCGAACCGGGTCATCATCTTCGACACCACCCTGCGCGACGGCGAGCAGTCGCCGGGCATCAGCCTCAACACGACCGAGAAGCTCGAGATCGCGCACCAACTCGCGCGGCTCGGCGTGGACGTGATCGAGGCTGGATTCCCGATCGCCTCCCCGGGTGACTTCCAGGCGGTACAGGCGATCGCCCGGGAGGTGCACGGCCCGGTCATCGCGGGCCTCGCGCGCGCTCATGCGGCCGACATCGAGCGCGCCGCCGAGGCCGTCAAGGACGCGGACCGCCCGCGCGTGCACACGTTCATCTCCACCAGTGACATCCACATCGAGCACCAGCTGCAGTCCACGCGCCCGGACGTGCTCGGCCAGGCGCGCGCGGCGGTCGCGCATGCGCGGTCACTGGTCGACGACGTCGAGTTCTCCCCGATGGACGCGACCCGCGCGGACATCGACTTCACCGCCGAGGTGATCGCCGCGGCGATCGAGGAGGGCGCGACCACGATCAACATCCCGGACACCGTCGGCTACGCGATGCCGATCGAGTACGGCGAGTTCCTCAAGGGCCTGTACGCGCGCGTGCCGGCGCTCGCGGACGTGGTGCTGAGCGTCCACTGCCACAACGACCTCGGCCTGGCCGTGGCCAACTCCTTCGCCGGGCTGCAGGCGGGTGCCCGCCAGGTGGAGTGCGCGATCAACGGCATCGGCGAGCGCGCGGGCAACGCGTCGCTCGAGGAGGTCGTGATGCTGCTCAAGACGCGCGAGGAGCACATCGGCCTGGCGACCGAGATCAACACGCGCGAGATCGCGCGCACGTCGCGGCTCGTGTCGCGCCTGACCGGCTACGGCGTGCAGCCCAACAAGGCCGTCGTGGGCCGCAACGCGTTCCAGCACGAGTCGGGCATCCACCAGGACGGCGTCCTCAAGGAACGTTCCACGTACGAGATCATGTCGGCCGCGTCCGTCGGCTTCGACGACGCGAACTCGATCGTCCTCGGCAAGCACTCCGGCCGCCACGCACTGCAGTCCGCGCTGATGGACCTCGGCTACGAGGTCTCGGGCCAGACGCTCAACCAGGCGTTCAAGCGCTTCAAGGAGATCGCGGACAAGAAGAAGCAGGTCACCGCGATGGACCTCGAGGCGCTCGTCACCGACGAGCTGCGCTCCGACGCCGGCGCCTACACGCTCGAGTGGTTCGACGTGGAGGCCTCCACGCGCCGCCCGCCGCACGCCACCGTCTCGATCCTCACGCCCGCGGGCGAGAGCGTCCGCGGCGACTTCACCGGCGACGGGCCGATCGACGCCATCTTCCGCGCCATCAACGCCGCCACCACGCGCGAGGCCAAGCTCCGCGACTTCCGCATCGACGCCATCACCTCCGGCCAGGACGCGCTCGGCGAGGCGAGCGTGGTGCTCGAGCTCTCGGGCTCCAGCGCCTCCGGACAGGGCGTCTCGACCGACATCATCGAGGCCGCCGCGCTCGCCTACGTGCGCGCGCTGTCCAACGTGGAGACCAAGGTCATCCAGGCCGCCGAGTCGGCCGAGACCGACGAGCCCGTCCTCACGCAGACGCCGTGACGGGCTCCTAGGGCAGCGGCGCGGTTCGCTCGACGCCGCCGGTGCGCCACACCAGCTGGTCGCCGCGGCGTTCGAGCGAGTCGGGATCGACGCGCTCGTTCTCCTCGAGCACGACGTCCTCGACGCGGATCTGCGCGCCGAGCGGCGTGCGATCGCTGCAGGCCACGCGACCGGAGTCGCCGAGGACGTAGCGCGTCATGCCGACGCACAGCTTGCGCTGCGTGCCCGCGACCAGGTCATGGATCGTGACGTCGCTGTACCCGCCTTGCCGGGCGTAGCCGTAGCTCGCGCCGAGAAAGCGATCGCCGGCGATCTGCACCCCGCCGATCCCCTCGCAGTCACCGGGTGAGGAGCACTCGCCGATCGACGTCCCGAGCCGGATCGGCGGCCGTTCGCCGTGCCCGGCCACGAGCAGGTTCCTGTTGCGGACGTCGACGCGGATCGAGCCGTGCGTGATCAGCCGCCCGTTCGGCGCCGACTTGCCGCCGGACTTCAGGCCGGAGAAGGAGAACTGGTTGCCGAGACCGGTGGCGATCACCGTGCCTTTGAACGCGAGGAAGCTCGTGCCGGCGGCGCGGTGGCCGTAATAGCCCTCGCCCGTGTCGGAGACCGTCGTCGTCCCGTCCGGTTCCTCCGCGAGGTAGACCGCGGTGCCGGCGGAGAACCGGATGGCCACGAACCGGCGGGCGCGGTCCTCGTCGCCGCGCGGGCGGCGCGCGCGCAGGTCGTACACGCGCAGCGCCTCGCGCTCGCCCACCTTGCGCTGGACCGCGGCGAAGCGGCCACGGACGTACACGCGCACGACCCGCTGGCCGAGCGTGAACGACGCCCGGCCGCGATGACAGCCGCGGACTTCGCCCTCGTGCCGGTACACGCGAGTGTGCGCGGTGCGCGCGAGCTCGTCGACGTCGGCGGGACCACAGGGGAGCATCCGCGTCTTGAAACGGCCGGTCTACTCAGGAGTTGCGCGCCGGCCCTGCGCGTACCCGGCGGTGGCGACCGCCTCGCGGCGCCTCGCGTCCATGAGGTTGGGGCCGATCGCCCTCAGGCTGGCGTCGTCGGGGACGATCGTCGTCACCTGCGCGCCGCGCCCACGCAGGGCGGACGCCTCGCGGGAGAGCGCGAGCGACGTCGCCGTCCGCAGCGGCGCGATCGTCGCCCCGGCGGTCGGGATCAGCGCGAGCACGCGGGAGCCGCGGCCGGCGGGGACGGCGTCCAGGTTCGTCGGGCTCCAGACGCCGCCGTCGACGTACTCGCGCTCGCCGATCTCGACCGGTGCGAACAGCCACGGGACGGCGCAGGAGGCGAGCACGGCCTGGGCGACGGTCGCGCGCGGCGCGTCCGGCGCGCCGAACATCACGCGCTTGCCGCTCGAGCGGTCCACGGCGGAGATCCGCAGGCGCCCGTCGAAGCGCGCGTCAAGCGCCTCGATGTGCGGGCCGAGCCCGCCGAGCGTGCGGTCAGGCCGCGGCGCGCGCCGCAGGACGACGGCGCGGGCCAGCCGGCCGGCGGGGGCGGTGACCGACAGCGCGACGTTCGCGAACGGCGTCGCGGCTGCCCGAGCCGCGCGTCCGACCACCTCGAAGCGCGCCGTCTCCGGCTCCTCCTCGATCTCGTCCGGCACCGCGCGCGCCCACTCGTCCGCGGCGCGCTCGCCGGCGTCCGGGCGCTGCCCGGCGGCGAGCGTCGCGGCCACGATCGAGCCCGCGGACGTGCCGAGCAGGTACTCGCACTCGCGGAAATCCAACCCGGAACTCACCTCCAGCCCGTTCAGCACGCCGCGCAGCCACGCCTCGCCGAGGGTCCCGCCCGCGCCGAGCACCAGAGCATCCGGAAGCACGGGCTCAAAGGTAGTAGGAAGGCCGCGAGCACCGAGGTGAGAAGCGGTCAGGGGGAACGCTGACCGGCCGGTGCCGCGGCCTTCCCTGCCCATACGCAACGGCGACCCGGACGGGTCGGTCGAATGGGCACGTTCGGACTCCGGCGTGTGTTTGTTGACGCGAGGGTCCGGAAATCCCCACCTTAGGCAGCGACGGCCCGAGAAGCGTCGATTGTCAACCAGTTGAGACGTACCGTGCGCCGGGGAACGCGCGCGGCCATTCAGGAGAGAGAGGCCGCGAGATGTTCGACCACTGGCGCAACTAGTGCACGTGAAGTGCTGATCCGCGAACGCCTGTACGTGATAACGTACAGGCGACATGGCGGCAGCTGCCGATCCCACCGTCGCGGCCGTCGGTCCGCGCGTCAAGGCGCTCAGGGAGGCGATGGATCTCTCCCTGCGCGACCTCGCCGAGCGCTCCGGCGTCTCCGCTCCGATGCTCAGCCAGGTCGAGCGCGGAGAGACGAGCCCGACGCTGCAGGTGGCCAGCCGCATCGCCTCAGGGCTGGAGCTGCGCCTGTCGCAGCTCCTGCGCCTGGACGAGGAGAGCGCCGTGTCGATCGTGCGTCGGGGCGAAGGTCGCCGCGGCGGTGCGGGCGGCCACGCGTACGAGCTCCTCACGCCGCCGCTGCCCGGCCTGCGCGCCGAGGTCACGCGTCACACGCTCGCTCCCGGCGCCGTCACCGGCGGCCCGGGCGACCCGCCTCGGCATGAGGCGGGCGCGCGCGAGACCGCGCTGATCGAGCGCGGCACCCTGACCCTGCACGTCGAAGACGCTCAACACGAGCTGCACGCGGGTGACTGCGTGACCTTCGACGCTGATCTACCCCACCACTTCGCCAACCTCGGGAAGGAGGAGGCCGTCTTGCTGGCGATCGTGTCGGCGGGCCTGCGCCGCTCATGACCCCCACCACGCTGTTCGACAAGATCTGGTCCGCGCACGAGATCGCGCCGAACCTGATCTTCATCGACCTGCACCTCGTGCACGAGGTGACGAGCCCGCAGGCCTTCGAGGGCCTCCGGCTCGCCGGGCGCGAGGTGCGCCGGCCGGACCGCACGCTCGCGACGGCCGACCACAACGTGCCGACGGACGGCACGCCGGTGAGCGCGAAGATCCGCGACGCCCTCTCCCGCCGTCAGGTGGAGGCGCTGGAGGCCAACTGCGACGAGTTCGGCATCCCGGTCTACTCGCTCGGCTCCGACCGCCAGGGGATCGTGCACATCATCGGCCCGGAGCTGGGCGTCACCCAGCCCGGCATGACGATCGTGTGCGGCGACTCCCACACGGCGACGCACGGCGCGTTCGGGGCGCTCGCGTTCGGCATCGGTACGAGCGAGGTCGAGCACGTCCTCGCCACGCAGACCCTCTCCCAGCCCAAGCCGAAGTCGATGCGGATCAACTACGTGGGCGAGCTCGGCCACGGCGTGACCGCCAAGGACCTGATCCTCGGCACGATCGGCCAGATGGGCACCAACGGCGCCGCCGGCCATGTCGTCGAGTACTCCGGTGACCTGATCCGCTCCCTCTCGATGGAGGAGCGGATGACGATCTGCAACATGACGATCGAGGGCGGCGGCCGCGCGGGCATGATCGCGCCGGACGAGACGACGTTCGAGTGGGTGCGCGGACGCGTCGGCGCGCCCGAGGACTTCGAAGCGGCCGTCGCGTACTGGAAGACGCTGAAGACCGACGAGGGCGCGACGTTCGACCGCGAGATCACCGTCGACGCGTCGCAGATCTCGCCGCTGGTCACCTGGGGCACCACGCCCGGCCAGGTCGTGGGCGTCGCGGAGGCGGTGCCCGCGCCGGAGACCGAGACCGACGAGCGCTCGCTGGTCTACATGGGCCTGGAGGCGGGCACGCCGATCACCGAGCTCAAGCTGGACCGGGTCTTCATCGGCTCCTGCACCAACGGCCGCATCGGCGACCTGCGCGCCGCCGCCGAGATGATCAAGGGCCGCAGGGTCGCGTCCACGGTCAAGAACGCGATGGTCGTGCCGGGCTCGGTGCAGGTGGCAAAGCAGGCCGAGCAGGAGGGCCTGGACCAGATCTTCCGCGAGGCCGGCTTCGACTGGCGCACCGCGGGCTGCTCGATGTGCCTGGGCATGAACCCGGACACGCTGGACCCAGGCGAGCGCTGCGCGTCCACCTCCAACCGCAACTTCGAGGGCCGTCAGGGCCGCGGCGGGCGCACCCACCTGGTGTCCCCGGCGATGGCCGCCGCCGCCGCGATCGAGGGCCGCTTCGTCGACATCCGGGAGTGGAACTAAATGGAGCCCGTCAAGGTCGTCTCCGGGAAGGTGTCGACGTTGGCGCGCGCCGACGTGGACACGGACCAGATCATCCCCAAGCAGTTCCTCAAGCGCATCGAGCGCACCGGCTTCGGCGAGTTCCTGTTCTACGACTGGGCGCAGGAACCCGGCTGGTCGCTGCCCAAGAACCCGATCCTCGCCACGGGCCCGAACTTCGGCTGCGGGTCGAGCCGCGAGCACGCACCGTGGGCGCTGCAGGACTACGGCTTCCAGGCCATCATCGCGTCCTCCTTCGCCGACATCTTCTTCTCCAACTGCACGAAGATCGGCCTGCTGCCGGTCGTGCTCCCGGAGGAGGACGTGAAGGCCGTGATGGAGGCGGGCGAGGCCGAGGTCGACCTCGAGGCGCTGGAAGTGCGCTTCGCCGGCCGCGCCGTGCCGTTCGAGCTCGACGCCGATCGTCGCCACCGCCTGCTCAACGGGCTCGACGACATCGCGCTCACGCTGCAGAACGCCGACGAGATCGGCGAGTACGAGTCCACGCGTGAGCGGCCCGGGCCGGTCACCCTGAATCTGTAGGGTCCCGCAACTTATGCCGAACATTGCCCTTCTTCCCGGTGACGGGATCGGTCCGGAAGTCGCCACCGCCGCCGTCGAGGTCCTGAACGCCGTCGCGTTCGACCTCACCTACGACGAGCACAAGGTCGGCGGTGCCGGCATCGACGAGTACGGCGTCGCCATCACCGACGAGGCGGTGGCCGCCGTCAAGGCGTCCGACGCCGTCTTCCTCGGCGCCGTCGGCGGTCCCAAGTGGGACACCAACGAGTCCGGCGCGGTGCGCGCCGAGGACGCGCTGTTCCGCCTGCGCGCCGACCTCGGCCTGTACGCGAATTTGCGTCCCATCCGGCCGCTGCGCGCGCTCTACGACGCCTCCCCGCTCAAGCGCGAGTTGATCGAGGGCGTCGACATGCTGATCGTCCGCGAGCTCACCGGCGGGCTCTACTACGGCGAGCGCGGCACCAAGGACGGCCGCGCGTACGACACGATGGTCTACACCGTCGAGGAGATCGAGCGGATCGTCCGCGCCGGCTTCCGCGCCGCCAAGTCCCGCGTCACGAGCGTGGACAAGGCCAACGTGCTGGACACCTCGCGGCTGTGGCGCGAGGTGGTCACGCGGGTGCACGCCGAGGAGTTCCCGAACATCGAGCTCGAGCACGAGCTCGTGGACGCGTGCGCGATGAAGCTGGTCGCGGCCCCGCGGCACTTCGAGGTGATCGTCACCGAGAACATGTTCGGCGACATCCTCAGCGACGAGGCCTCGATGCTCACCGGCTCGCTGGGCATGCTGCCCACCGCCTCGCTCGGCGGCGACGGCCCGTCGATGTTCGAGCCCGTCCACGGCTCGGCGCCCGACATCACCGGCCAGGGCGTCGCGAACCCCATCGGCATGATCCTCTCCGGCGCGCTGCTCCTGCGCCACGGACTCGGCCGGGAGGACGAGGCGGCTGCCGTAGAATCGGCCGTGGACAAGGCCCTGGACAAGGGCATCCGCTCCAGGGACCTGGGCGGGACCGCGACCACCGCCGAGGTGACCAAGGCGGTGCTGGAGGAGCTGTGACGTGAGCCATCAGATCTGGATGAACGGCGACCTCGTCGCGCACGAGGACGCCAAGGTCGGGGTGCTCACGCACGCGCTGCACTACGGGACGAGCGTGTTCGAGGGTGTGCGCGCGTACGAGACGCCCGAAGGCGGCTCGGCCGTGTTCCGCCACCAGGACCACATCGACCGGCTGTTCCGGTCCGCCGCGCTCTACCACATGGAGATCCCGTACTCCAAGGACGAGATCCGCGCCGCGACGTTCGAGACGATCACCGCATCCGGTCTGAAGTCGTGTTACATCCGGCCGCTCGTGTTCCGCGGGGCCGGGCCGATGGGCCTGTACCCGCTCGACTGCCCGGTCGAGGTGATCATCGCCGTGTGGGCGTGGGGTGCGTACCTCGGCGAAGAGGGCAAGGTGTCCGGCGTCCGCGCGCGGGTGTCCTCGTGGCGGCGGATCTCTTCCGACGCGCTGATCCCGACGGCCAAGGCCGGCGGCCAGTACCTGAACTCGATCCTGGCGAAGATCGAGGCCGACAAGGCCGGCTACGAGGAGGCGATCCTGCTCGACTCCAACGGCTACGTGTGCGAGGGGACGGGCGAGAACCTGTTCCTGGTCAAGGACGGTGTCGTGCACACGCCGGGCTTTGCCAACGACATCCTCGAGGGCATCAACCGCGCGGCCGCGATCGAGATCCTGCGCGACCAGGGCTACGAGGTGATCGAGCGCGACATCGCGCGCGGCGAGCTCTACCGCGCCGACGAGATCTTCATGACCGGCACCGCGGCCGAGCTGACGCCGATCCGCGAGGTCGACGACCTGACGGTCGGCGACGGCACGCGCGGCCCGGTCACGACCGAGATCCAGGCCATCTTCGAGGACGCCCTGCACGGGCGCTCGGAGCGCTACGCGCACTGGCTGGACCGGGTGCCCGCCGCGGTCTCATGAGCCAGGTCATCGTCTACGACACCACCCTGCGCGACGGCATGCAGGGCGAGGGGATGTCGCTCTCGGTCGAGGAGAAGGTGCGCGTCGCGCGCATCCTCGACGAGCTCGGCGTGCCCATGATCGAGGCCGGCTTCCCGACCTCGAACCCGAAGGAGCTCGAGCTCTTCGAACGGTTGAGCGAGGCCGGGCTGCGCGCGGACGTGTGCGCCTTCGGGATGACGCGCCGGCGCGGCGTGTCGGCCGAGGAGGACGCCGCCCTGCGGGTCCTCGCGGAGTCGTGGACGCCGGTGTCGACCATCGTCGGCAAGACGTGGGGCTTGCACCTGGAGAAGGTCGTCAAGGTCGACCGCGAAGAGAACCTGCGGATGATCGCCGAGTCGGTCGCGTTCCTGGTGGCGTCAGGCAAGCGCGTGATCTACGACGCCGAGCACTTCTTCGACGGGTTCTTCGACGATCGCGCGTACGCGATCGAGTGCCTCACCGCGGCACTGGAGGCGGGCGCGGAGAACCTCACGATGTGCGACACCAACGGCGCCACGTTGCCGCACCAGGTGGCCGAGGCCGTGCGGGCGGTGCGCGCCGCGCTGCCGTCCGCCGCGCTGGGCATCCACACCCACAACGACGCCGAATGCGCGGTCGCGAACTCGCTGGCGGCGATCGCCGAGGGCTGCTCGATGGTCCAGGGGACCATGAACGGCTACGGCGAGCGCTGCGGCAACGCGAACCTGATCTCGATCATCCCGAACCTGCAGCTGAAGATGGGCTTCCAGTGCCTGCCGTCGCTGGAAGGGCTGACCGAGGCGTCGCACATGGTCGCCGAGATGCTCAACCTGCAGCCCGACGCCAACCAGGCCTACGTGGGCAAGAACGCCTTCGCGCACAAGGGCGGGATGCACGTCGCGGGCGTGAACGCGGACCCGTCCACGTTCGAGCACATCGACCCGACGGTGGTCGGCAACTCTCGCGAGGTGCTGGTGAGCGAGCTGTCGGGCAAGGGCACCGTGATCGCGCACGCGGGCGGGGCGCTGGACGACGCCGCCGCGGCGCGCGTGGTCGAGCGCGTGAAGGAGCTCGAGCACCGCGGCTTCCAGTTCGAGGCCGCCGACGGCTCCTTCGAGCTGCTGATCAAGCGCGAGACGGGCGACTACCAGCCGCTGTTCACGCTCGAGTCCTGGCGCGTGATCGCCGAGAAGCGCGCCGACGGCCGCGTGGAGACCGAGGCGACGATCAAGGTCTGGGTCGGCAACCAGCGGTTCGTGCGCACGGCGGAGGGCAACGGCCCGGTGCACGCGCTCGATCAGGCGCTGCGCGCCGCGATCGGCGAGCGCTTCCCGCACCTGCGCGACATCAAGCTGGTCAACTTCAAGGTCCGCATCCTCGACGAGTGGAAGGCGACGGGCGCGACCACCCGCGTGCTGCTCGACGCGTCCGACGGCACGTCGACGTGGGGCGCGATCGGCGTGCACGAGAACGTGATCGAGGCCTCGTGGGACGCGCTGGTGGACTCGCTGGAGGCGGGCATGCTGCGCTCGCAGGCGTCGGTCCAGGCGTCGTGATCCCGGTCGCCCGGCCCGTCCTGGGCCGCGAGGAGGAGGACGCGGTCGTCGAGGTCCTGCGCTCCCGGTACCTGTCCTTGGGCCCGCGCGTCCCCGCCTTCGAGCGGGGGTTCGCGGCGAAGGTCGGGGCCGCGCACGCGTCCGCCGTCTCGTCCGGCACGGCCGCGCTGCACCTCGCGCTGCGGGCGGTCGGCGTGAGCGAGGGCGACGAGGTGATCACGTCGCCGTTCTCGTTCGTCGCGAGCGCGAACTCGATCCTGTACGAGCGCGCGCGCCCCGTCTTCGTCGACATCGACCCGGTGACGCTCAACCTCGACGTCGAGGCGGCGGCCGCGGCGATCACGGAGCGGACCACCGCGCTGTTGCCGGTGCACATCTTCGGCTACCCCGCCGACACGCCGGCGCTCGAGCGGCACGGACTGCCGATCGTCGAGGACGCATGCGAGGCGCTCGGGGCCGTCCACGCCGACGGCGTGCGGGTGGGCGGGCGCGGCCATCCCGCCGCGTTCGGCTTCTACGCCAACAAGCAGCTCACCACGGGCGAGGGCGGGATGCTCACCATGGGCTCGGCCGACATGAAGGTGCGCGTGGACTCCGAGCGCAACCAGGGCCGCGCGCCGGACATGGGCTGGCTCGACCACGACCGGCTCGGCTTCAACTACCGCCTCACGGACATCGCGTGCGCGCTCGGGCTCGCCCAGCTCGACCGGCTGGACGGGATGCTCGCGGACCGCGCGCGGGTGGCGGCGCGGTATCGGGAGGCCCTGGCCGGCGTCGAGGGTCTCGAGCTCCCGTGCGAGGACTTGGGCGGTGACGTACGCGGCTGGTTCGTGTTCGTCGTCCAGCTGCCGCGCGGCGTGGACCGCGACGACACGGTCCGGGCGCTGCTGGAGCGTGGCGTGCAGTCCAAGCCGTACCTGCCCGCGATCCACCTGATGAGCTTCTACCGCGAGGCGTTCGGCCACCGCGAGGGCGAGTTTCCGGTCTGCGAGGACGTCGCGGCGCGGTCGATCGCGCTGCCCTTCTTCCCGGAGCTGACCGAGTCGCAGGTCGCCGAGGTGGCGGAGAAGCTAGGCGACGTCCTTCAGGTAGCCCACAAAGCCGGGGCCGCCTAGGAACTTGGCGATGCGGTCGCTGGGGGCGCGGCGGATCTCGCGCTCCCGGAAGCCGTACGCGTCGTAGAGGGCGCGGGCCGGGCGGTTCTGCAGGCCCGTGTCGAGCGCGATCCGCATGCAACCCGCGCGTGCGGCCTGCTCCTCGGCAGCCTTGAGCAGGCGCTGCGCGACGCCCTGGCGGCGGTGGTGGGCGTGCACCGCGAGCGCGTCGACGTAGTAGGCGTCGAGCGGCGGGTGCGGCGCGACGCCGCCCGCCGCGTACAGGTGCGCGAACGTGCGGTGAAGGCGCCACGGGGCCACGCGCGGGAGCGTGAGGCGGATGAAGCGCCGGCTCAGGCGATCACCGTCGCGGACGGGGAAGCCGGCCATCACGCCGACGATCTCCTCCTGATGGGTCGCCAGCAGCGCGTACTCGTAGCTGGCGGCGTGCCCTCGGTGCGCCCACACGCGCTGCAGCAGCCGCAGCGCCCCGCGTTCGCTGCCGGCGTAGGCGGTGTAGTACGGCTTCGCCGACTCGAAGAGCAGCTGCGCGGCGGCGTCCTCGGGGCGTGCGGGGCGGACGAGCAAATCCATCTTTGGTCATGATGGCGGGCGATGTCCCGCTTCTCCCTGCCTCCGGATCCCGTCTTCGTGACGATGAACGCGTCGATCGGCTTCGATTGGCGCCTCTATCCCTATGACGTCGAGCAGTCGCGCGCGCACGCGACGATGCTCGCGGCGGCCGGGATCATCACCGACGCCGACCGCGACGAGCTGCTCAAGGGCCTCGATCGCGTCCAGGCCGAGCTCGACGCCAACGAGTTCAAGTTCCTCGAAGACGACGAGGACATCCACATGGCCGTCGAGCGGCGGCTGACCGAGATCGTCGGCGCGGTGGGCGGCAAGCTGCACACCGCGCGTTCGCGCAACGACCAGGTCGCGACCGACATGGCGATGTTCACCCGCGCGCACGCGTTGCGGGCGATCGAGGCGCTGCAGGACCTGCAGACCGTGCTCGTGCGCGTGGCCGAGGCGCACCTGGACTGGCCGATGCCCGGCTACACGCACCTGCAGCGCGCGCAGCCGGTGTATCTCTCGCATCACCTGCTGGCCTACTTCTGGATGTTCCGGCGCGATGCCGCGCGGTTCGAGCTGGTGCTGGGCGGGACGAGCGAGCTGCCGCTGGGCGCGGGCGCGCTGGCCGGCGTGAACTTCGCGACGGATCGCCGGCTGGTGGCGTCCGAGCTCGGGTTCGCGGGCGTGGTGCCGAACTCGATCGACGCGGTCTCCAACCGCGACTTCGTGCTCGACTACCTGAACGCGGCCGCCACCTGCGCGACGCATCTGTCACGGCTCGGCGCCGAGATCGTGCTGTGGAGCTCGGAGGAGTTCGGCTTCTGCGAGGTGCGCGACGACTGGGCTTCGTCGTCGTCGATCATGCCGCAGAAGAAGAACCCGGACGCCGCGGAGCTGCTGCGGGCGAAGGCGCCGCGGATCGTGTCCCATCTGAGCGGCCTCCACGGTGTGATGCACGCGCTGCCGCTGACCTACAACAAGGACATGCAGGAGGACAAGGAGCACCTGTTCGACGCCGTGGACACGCTGGAGCTGTCCCTGGCCGCCGCCCGCGGGATGCTCGAGTCCATGACGTTCAAGCGCGAGCGGCTCGCCGCCGCCGCGACGGACGAGATGCTCGCCGCCGTCGATGTCGCCGACATGCTCGTCAAGCGCGGCGTCCCGTTCCGGCAGGCGCACGGCGTGGTCGCCGGGCTGGTCCGGACCGCGGTCGAGTCGGGCCGCGTGCTCTCCCAGCTGACCCGCGAGGAGCTCCGCGAGCACTCTGAGGTCCTGGACGACGACTTCTACGCGGTGCTATCCCAAGGGGCGTGGCTGGAGTCCAAGGAGAGCGAGGGCGGGACCGCGCTGGCGCGCGTGCGCGAGCAGCTCGCCCACGCGAAGGCAGCGCTGGATCGGACCTCTTAGAGACCGCGTTCTACGACCGGCCGGTGCTCGAGGTGGCGCCGGATCTGCTCGGCTGCATCGTCGAGTTCGAGGGCTGTGCCGGCAGGATCGTGGAGACGGAGGCCTACCACATGAGCGAGGCCGCCTGCCACGCCTATGTCGGCCTGACCGCCCGCACGTCGGTCCTGTTCCGCGGCCCCGGCACGGCGTACGTGTACCGGTCCTACGGCATCCACGCGCTGCTCAACGCGGTGTGCGAACCGGAGGACGTCGGCGCGGCGGTGCTCATCCGCGCGCTGGAACCGCTCGAGGGCCTGGCGGCGATGCGCGAGCGGCGCGGCGGCGCCGAGCTGTGCAACGGGCCGGGCAAGCTGACTCAGGCGATGGGCATCGGGTTGACCGAGAACGACACCTCGCTCGTCGACGGGCCGATCGTGATCCGTCGCGGCGAGCCATTGGAGTACGTCACGGGGACGCGGATCGGGATCACCAAGGCCGCCGAGCTGCCGTGGCGGTTCTGCGCCCTGGGCGTCCGCGACGTGTCCCGGCCCTGGCCGCCCGGGTTCCGCGCTTCGCTCGCGGCGTAAGTCAGCCGGTCGCGCCGGCGCCGTCGGTGGCCGGCGGCTGGACCCCGCCGGCCCCTGGGTCGGTGGGCGGCGGCTCGGTGGCCGTCGGGGGCGGCGTCGCCACCGGCGGCGGGGTGACCTCCGGCTCGGTGGCCGGCGGCGGCGCCGTCTCCTCCGTGGGCGGGGTCTGCTGGGTGTCGTTGGCCGAGGGCGGGACCGCGGTGGGCGCCGGGGTCACGCCCGGGGTCACCGTGCCCGGCGTCGGGGACGGCTTCGCGCGGCCGTCACCGCCGTCGGCCTTGGGCAGCGGGTCGACCTTCAGCAGCGACATCATGAAGCTCTTCCAGATCGCGGCGGGGTAGGTGCCGCCCGCGACCGGCTCGCCCCGGAACTCGGTCTCCATCGGCTTGAACTCGTCCGGGTAGCCGACCCAGACGGCGACGGTGTACTCCTTCGTCCAGCCGACGAACCAGGCGTCGCCGTAGGACTCGGTGGTGCCGGTCTTGCCCGCCACCATCACGCCGGGGATCTGCGCCCGCTCGGCGGTGCCGTCCTTGACGACGGTCTGCAGGATGCGCGAGACCTCCGAGGCGATCTCGGGCTTGAGCACCCGCCGGCGCTCGCGCTTGTTGACCATGCGCCGGCCGTCAGCGGTCTCCACGACCTTGGCCTTCTTGCCCTCGCCCTGCTGCATGCGCTCGATGCCCACCGGGCCGGGCACGGGCCGCTTCTTCTCGCTCTGCCCGGGCGAGAGGCTGCCGGTGACCAGCAGTCCGCCGGTGGCGAACGTCTGGTACGCGTGCGCCATGTCGAGCGGCGTGACACCCTGCCGCAGGCCGCCGAGCGCCACCGCGAGGTTGGTCGAGACCGGCGTGCGGATGCCCATGTCCCGGGCCAGCCGCGCGACGCGCTTGGTCCCGACCTCCTTGGCCACCTGCACATAGACGGCGTTGTCGGAGAACGTCGTCGCGTTCGCGAGCGTCGTCACCCCGAGGTAGGAGTCGTCGTAGTTGTTGACGGTGAAGCGCTCGCCGCCCTTGAGGATGTACGTGCGCTTCTTGGACTCCCAGGTCGAGCCCGGGCTGATTCCGCGCTTGAGCGCCTCGGCCAGCACGAACGGCTTGAACGCCGACCCGGGCTGGCGCTGACCCTGCGTCGCGAGGTTGAACGGGCTCGAGTCGAACTTCGAGTCGTCACCGCCGACCATCGCGCGCACCATGCCGTCCTTGTTGGAGATGGCGACGAGCGATGCGCGCGGGCCGCTCTCGCCCAGCCAGTCCTTGATCGCCCGCTGCGCGGCGCTCTGCAGGCGCGAGTCGATCGTCGTCTTGACCTTCAGGCCACCGTCGAACGCGAGCCGCGCGCCCTGCTGGCCGCCGCCGAGCTGGTCGACGACCTGCTGCTTGACCCAGGAGGTGAAGTACGGGTACTTCGTGTCCTCCTTCGGATACGTCAGGTCGTACCGGCTCGGAGGAGCCTGCGCCTTGCCGTACTCGTACACGTCGCGCGGGATGTAGCCCTGCTCGAACATGCGCTGCAGGACGAGATCGCGGCGTTCACGGGCGGCCTTCGGGTGCTGCGCCGGATCGTAGGCGCTCGGCGAGGCCACGATGCCGGCGAGCATCGCGGCCTCGTGCGGGAGCAGCTCCTTCGCGCACTCCGGCTCGCACTTGTCGTGGTTGTACCCGAAGTAGGTGCGCGCCGCGGACTCGATCCCGTACGCGCCGTTGCCGAAGTAGATCGTGTTCAGGTAGTTGCGCAGGATGCGGTCCTTGGACCACCGGCGCGTCAGCTGGTAGGCGAGCGCCGCCTCGCGCAGCTTCTGGAACGCCGTGCGGTTGTTCTCGGCCGCGAGGGAGATCTTGATGTACTGCTGCGGAATCGTGGAGGCGCCCGAGACGGTCCGGCCCTCGGTCGTGTTCTGGAACGCCGCGCGCGCGATGCCCTTGACGTCGACACCGGAGTTCGTCCAGAAACGCCGGTCCTCGATCGCGACGATCGCCTGCTTCATCACGTCCGCGATCTGGTCCTCGGCGAGGTAGATGCGCCGCTCGTTGCCGGTGAGCGTGCCGATCTCCTCGCCGCGCTTGTCGAGCAGCACCGACGGCTTGGAGACGTCGGGCGCGTTCTCGAGCTTCGGCAGGTCTGCCGCGAGCGCCATGAACATGCCGAAGGCGGTCGAGATCGCGGCCAGGACGCCGAGGAAGAACAGGACGATCAGGACCCGCAGCTTGCGGATGCGGAAGCGCTTCTTGCGCTTGCGGCGCAGCCAGAGACGAATCCGCCGCCGCTCCTGCTTACGCGCGCGCGTACGCGAGCGCGGGAACTGGACCACCGAGCCGTTCCCGTTGAGGCCTTCGTCCTCGCTCGGGATGGTGGTGGTTCGCTCGTCACTCATGACAGGTGCGGGGCCCCGGTGCCAAGCAGAGGGCTCGAACCGGGCCGATCACGGCGGGCGGACCAGGCCCGGCCGGGCTTCGGACTCTAGCATTGGGGCGGATGGATTCCCCAGCGCTCTTTCTGGCTCGCAACGCCGTTGAGGTCTCGCCTGAGGGGGCGCTGAAGGAGCGCCTGGAGGCGGGCCGGCCGCTGCGCGTCAAGCTCGGCCTCGACCCCACCGCCCCGGACCTGCATCTCGGCCACACCGTGGTGCTCCAGAAGCTGCGGGAGTTCCAGGACCTCGGCCACACCGTGGTGTTGATCGTGGGCGACTACACCGCCCGCGTGGGTGACCCGTCGGGGCGCTCGGCGACACGCCCCGTGCTGTCACCGGAGCAGATCGACGCGCACGCCGAGACCTACCTCGCGCAGGCGACCAAGGTGCTCGCCGACGACGAGCGGCTGGAGGTCCGCCGCAACTCGGAGTGGCTGGACATGGAGATGGAGGACCTGTTCCGGATCGTCCGGACGGTCACGATCGCCCGCCTGCTGGAACGCGACGACTTCGCCAAGCGCATGGCCGCGGCCGAGCCGATCTCACTGTTGGAGTTCCTGTACCCCGTGCTTCAGGGGTACGACTCGGTGGCGGTGAAGGCCGACGTCGAGCTCGGCGGCACCGACCAGACGTTCAACCTGCACATGGGCCGTGCCCTGCAGTCCAGTTACGGGCAGCCGTCGCAGATCGTGCTGACCATGCCACTGCTCAACGGGCTCGACGGCACGCGCAAGATGTCGAAGTCCTTCGGCAACCAGATCGGGATCACCGACGACCCCGGGACGATGTACGGACGGACGCTGAGCATCCCCGACGAGCAGATCGAGTCCTGGTACGGGCTGCTGCTCGGAAGCGAGCCGCCGCCCGAACTGGGCCCGCGCGACGCGAAGCGCGCCCTCGCGCGCGCACTCGTGGCCCGGTTCCATTCCGAGGAAAAGGCTCACGCCGCGGAACGAAACTTCGACGCCGTCTTCCGCGAAGGCGGAATGCCCGACGAGATCGAGGAAGTCGTGCTCTCGGCCAACGGGGGAGACCTGCATCTGCCGGCGGTGATCGTCGAGCTCTTCGGCGGCTCCCGGTCGGAGGCACGGCGCCGGCTGCAGCAGGGCGGGGTCAAGCTCGACGGCGAGCCTGTGCCCGCCGATCCGCTCGACGTGCCGGCGTCCACGCTGGACGGCCGCGTGATGCAGCTCGGCAAGCGCCAATTCCGCCGAATCAAAATTTCTTCGGCCAACCTCTTGTAGGCCGAAAGGCCGGTGCTACTCTTCTGCGCCGCGGTTGGGGGCGGCAAGCCCGGCCGGAGCCGACTGGATTGTGTTCCGGGCCCCGGGTGCGCTAGACTTCACCGCCCGCTCAGAGCGCTAAGCTCTGGGGCCGGAGCCGAAAGGCGCCGGGAACGGAAGCGCTAAGCTTCTCGTCCCGGAGCCGCCAAGGTTTCGGGCCGAAGCCGAAAGGCAACGGCACAGAGGGCTGCTAGGCTCTCAACATAGCGCAGCACCCGGCGGAATCCCCGCCCGAGCGAGGCGCAGCGGTCTTTGAAAACTCAACAGCATGCACTTCTGATGACTTTCCTTGTCATCGGAGTGTCCAGGTTTCGTTACTCCGGCGGGGCTCTACCCGAGCTCCGGACGGAATAAGGAATCAAGTAGTAAGAAGTACCAGCAGTACTGAGCAGTAACCCTGTCAATCGCTCAGCCGGCCTCATGTGTACTGGCCGGCTCTCGAGTAGCGAGAGACACTCTTTGTGAAGTTCTTCACGGAGAGTTTGATCCTGGCTCAGGACGAACGCTGGCGGCGTGCTTAACACATGCAAGTGGAGCGACGAAGCGGGCTTCGGCCCGTGGCAGAGCCGCGAACGGGTGAGTAACACGTGGGTAACCCACCCCGATGACCGGGACAACCCGAGGAAACTCGGGCTAATACCGGATGTTCTGACTTCTCGTAAGGGGATTCAGCAAAGATAGCTTCGGCCTTCGCATCGGGACGGGCCCGCGGCCCATTAGCTTGTTGGTGGGGTAACGGCCTACCAAGGCGACGATGGGTAGCTGGTCTGAGAGGACGATCAGCCACACTGGGACTGAGACACGGCCCAGACTCCTACGGGAGGCAGCAGTGGGGAATCTTGCGCAATGCGCGAAAGCGTGACGCAGCAACGCCGCGTGGGGGAAGAAGGCCTTCGGGTTGTAAACCCCTTTCAGTTGGGACGAAGCTTCCAGGGTTAATAGCCCTGTGGAGTGACGGTACCTTCAGAAGAAGCCCCGGCTAACTACGTGCCAGCAGCCGCGGTAATACGTAGGGGGCTAGCGTTGTCCGGAATCATTGGGCGTAAAGCGCGTGTAGGCGGTCCGGTAAGTCCGCTGTGAAAGTCGGGGGCTCAACCCTCGGATGCCGGTGGATACTGTCGGGCTTGAGTACGGAAGAGGCGAGTGGAATTCCTGGTGTAGCGGTGAAATGCGCAGATATCAGGAGGAACACCAATTGCGAAGGCAGCTCGCTGGGACGTTACTGACGCTGAGACGCGAAAGCGTGGGGAGCAAACAGGATTAGATACCCTGGTAGTCCACGCTGTAAACGATGGGCACTAGGTGTGGGGGGTGTCGACTCCCTCCGTGCCGAAGCTAACGCATTAAGTGCCCCGCCTGGGGAGTACGGCCGCAAGGCTAAAACTCAAAGGAATTGACGGGGGCCCGCACAAGCAGCGGAGCATGTGGTTTAATTCGACGCAACGCGAAGAACCTTACCTGGGCTTGACATGTTCCTGACATCCCTGGAAACAGGGCTTCCCTTCGGGGCAGGATCACAGGTGGTGCATGGCTGTCGTCAGCTCGTGTCGTGAGATGTTGGGTTAAGTCCCGCAACGAGCGCAACCCCCGTCGCATGTTGCCAGCATTTAGTTGGGGACTCATGCGAGACTGCCGGTGACAAACCGGAGGAAGGTGGGGATGACGTCAAGTCATCATGCCCCTTATGTCCAGGGCTACACACGTGCTACATTGGCGCGTACAGAGGGCTGCGATACCGCGAGGTGGAGCGAATCCCTTAAAGCGCGTCTCGGTTCGGATTGCAGGCTGAAACCCGCCTGCATGAAGGCGGAGTTGCTAGTAATCGCGGATCAGCATTGCCGCGGTGAATACGTTCCCGGGCCTTGTACACACCGCCCGTCACACCATGGAAGCAAGCAACACCCGAAGCCGGTGGCCTAACCCTTTTGGGAGGGAGCCGTCGAAGGTGGGGCTCGTGACTGGGGTGAAGTCGTAACAAGGTAGCCGTACCGGAAGGTGCGGCTGGATCACCTCCTTTCTAGGGAAGCTCCAGGACTTGGAGCGCCGGCGACAACCAGAAGGGCACAACGTCCTTCTCGAGTTTGACTCGGTACCTAACGTCGACCGGACCTGGCTCGTGCGCCTAGCACGGGCATGCTGTTGAGTTTTGAGAGACCGTCCGCCCAATCCGGGCGACGCCTCGAAGCGGACCTTGAAAACTGCACAATCATGCCAACGAAGTACCGGCCATCGCAAAGTGGCCGGTATGAACGGGTATCACCTGCAATTACGCAAGTAATTGCGGATCACCGTCAAGATAGGAAGGGCACATGGTGGATGCCTTGGCACCAGGAGTCGATGAAGGGCGTGAACGGCTGCGATAAGCCGCGGTGAGGCGCTGAATAGCCAGTGACCCGCGGATTCCCGAATGGGGAAACCCAGCGCTGTTAATACGGCGTTACCTCCCGCTGAATATATAGGCGGGCAGGGGGCAAGCCGGGGAACTGAAACATCTCAGTACCCGGAGGAAAGGAAATCAACCGAGACTCCCCGAGTAGTGGCGAGCGAAAGGGGAATAGCCCAAACCGGACCGGTGTAAGCGCGCACGCGTTGCCGGGTCGGGGTTGTAGGGCCTCTGTCCGAGAAGTGCGTTTCTCGGCGGGAGTTACCAAATCAGTCGATAGCTGAAGCGCGTGGAACCGCGCACCATAGAGGGCAATCGTCCCGTAAGCGAAATCGAGCTGATCTCCCGATGAGGTACCTGAGTAGGTCCGCTCCCGTGAAACGCGGACTGAATCTGGGGGGACCACCCTCCAAGGCTAAGTACTCCCTGGTGACCGATAGCGGACAAGTACCGTGAGGGAAAGGTGAAAAGTACCCCGGAAGGGGAGTGAAATAGTACCTGAAACCGCGTGCCTACAAGCGGTCGGAGCAGACTTGTTCTGTGACGGCGTGCTTTTTGCATAACGAGCCGGCGAGTTACTCGTCTGCGGCAAGGTTAAGCGATGAGCGGAGCCGAAGCGAAAGCGAGTCCGAATAGGGCGATTTAGTCGTAGGCGGTAGACCCGAAACTGAGCGAGCTACCCATGGGCAGGTTGAAGCGCGGGTAAGACCGCGTGGAGGACCGAACCGACCTAGGTTGAAAACTGGGCGGATGACCTGTGGGTCGGAGTGAAAGGCTAATCAAGCTCAGAGATATCTGGTTCTCTCCGAAATATATTTAGGTATAGCCTCGGATCAATTCCGTGGCGGCCGTAGAGCACTGTTTGGTCTAGGGGGCCTACCAGCTTACCGAAATCAGGCAAACTCCGAAGACCGTCACGGCTACTCCGGGAGTCAGTTGCTGGGGGATAAACTTCAGCGTCAAGAGGGAAACAGCCCAGACCGACAGCTAAGGTCCCTAAGTTCTAGCTAAGTGGCAAACGATGTCCGGGTGCATAGACAACCAGGAGGTTGGCTTAGAGGCAGCCATCCTTGAAAGAGTGCGTAACAGCTCACTGGTCAAGTGTCCGGGCGCGGATAATGTAACGGGGCTCAAGCTAGACACCGAAGCTTCGGGTTCGCGCAAGCGAGCGGTAGGAGAGCGTTCCCATGGCAGTGAAGCGGCGGGGGAACCCAGCCGTGGAGCCCTGGGAAGTGAGAATGCCGGCATGAGTAACGAAAGAGGGGTGAGAATCCCCTCCACCGATTTCCTAAGGATTCCTGAGTAAAGTTCGTCTGCTCAGGGTTAGTCGGGACCTAAGGCGAGGCCGAAAGGCGTAGTCGATGGACAACAGGTTGATATTCCTGTACCACGGATCTTCATTTGACCGATGGGGGGACGGGGAAGGTTATGGGAACCCAGGCGACGGTAGTCCTGGGTCAAGCGTGTAGGGGGAGCTCATGAAAAATGCGGAGCTCCATAACCTGAGGCGCGATGACAGCTGGCTGTAAGCCGGCGAGTCCCGGACGCCATGCCTCCAAGAAAAGCCTCTAGGGAGAAGCATACGTGCCCGTACCAAAACCGACACAGGTGGGAAAGTAGAGAATACTAAGGTGATCGAGATAACCATCGTTAAGGAACTCGGCAAAATCGCTCCGTAACTTCGGGATAAGGAGCGCCCCAGTAGGGTGAAGCACCTCGCGTGCGGAGCCCGAGAGGGCCGCAGTGAATAGGTTCAACCGACTGTTTACCAAAAACACAGGTCTCTGCTAAGTCGTAAGACGACGTATAGGGGCTGACGCCTGCCCGGTGCCGGAAGGTTACGTGGAGGTGTTAGGCGCAAGCCGAAGCACTGAAACTAAGCCCCGGTAAACGGCGGCGGTAACTATAACCGTCCTAAGGTAGCGAAATTCCTTGTCGGGTAAGTTCCGACCTGCACGAATGGCGTAACGAGTTGAACGCTGTCTCAACGATGGGCTCGGTGAAATTGCAGTCTCGGTGAAGATGCCGAGTACCCGCGGCTAGACGGAAAGACCCCGTGAACCTTTACTACAACCTGGTATTGGAGTGCGGTGCATCTCGCTCAGGATAGGAGGGAGGCTTTGAAGCGCTGGCTGCGGCTGGCGTGGAGCCAACCTTGAGATACCTCCCTTGATGTATTGTGCTTCTAACACTGCGCCGTTATCCGGGCAGTGAACAGTGCCAGGCGGGTAGTTTGACTGGGGCGGTCGCCTCCCAAAATGTAACGGAGGCGCGCAAAGGTTCCCTCAGTACGGTTGGAAATCGTACGTAGAGTGCAAAAGCAGCAAGGGAGCTTGACTGTGAGACCGACAGGTCGAGCAGGTGCGAAAGCAGGCTTTAGTGATCCGGCGGTAGCAAGTGGAAGTGCCGTCGCTCAACGGATAAAAGGTACTCCGGGGATAACAGGCTTATCGAGTCCAAGAGTCCACATCGACGACTCGGTTTGGCACCTCGATGTCGGCTCGTCGCATCCTGGGGCTGAAGTAGGTCCCAAGGGTTGGGCTGTTCGCCCATTAAAGCGGTACGCGAGCTGGGTTCAGAACGTCGTGAGACAGTTCGGTCCCTATCTGCCGTGGGCGTTGGAGAGTTGAGAGGATTCGTCCCTAGTACGAGAGGACCGGGATGAACGCACCTCTGGTGTATCTGTTGTCCTGCCAAGGGCACCGCAGGTTAGCTACGTGCGGATCGGATAACCGCTGAAGGCATCTAAGCGGGAAGCCGGCCTCAAGATGAACTCTCCCACCTCCTCGAGAGGGTAAGACCCCTGGTAGACCACCAGGTTGATAGGCCGGATGTGGAAGGGCAGTAATGTCCGTAGCAGACCGGTACTAATGGGTCGAGGGCTTGACGGATATATTTACCCCTTCGCAGGGGATACAGATTTAGTGGTGCCCGTTCGTTGGCGGGTTGTGCAGTTTTGAAGGTCCACGCGAGGCGTGGTCTTGACAAGTTTCCGGTGGCTATTGCACGGGGGAAATACCTCTTCCCATTCCGAACAGAGCAGTCAAGCCCCGTAGCGCCGATGGTACTTGGCCTGAAAGGGCCTGGGAGAGTAGGTCGCCGCCGGTCCTTACATAACTGAGCCGCCCCGTGGGGCGGCTCTTTTGCGTTCTAGGGGCCGCATACGCTTCCGCGCCGGCCGCGCGGACCGGATCGGGCCGGCTGAGGGGCGAACGCCTCCGCCCGCGAGTATGGCGATCGCGATGCGGGATCACCGCCGAACGCGTGGCGGGCCGTGCTTCGCCCGCGGCGGTCGCACGCCGGGGGTGATCGGCGCCGGCCGCGTCGCGCGCTGCCGCGCCGCCCGCCTCGCAGGCCGCCGCCATCTCCGCTTCGTCTCGACGAGCGAGCCGCCGTCTCCTCGCGGCGAGATCCGAGGCGCCTGGCACGCGCGCCCAGCGGGGGTGAGGTCGCAAACGGTCGCTGAGCGGACCTTTCCGACCGCCGCCACCGCGTGGCGGGTCCGAGATCCCTCGATGCGCCGTCTCCGACGCCTACGCGCCCTCGGCTGCGGCCCCCTCGCTGCCCAGTTCGCCGGCCTCTCCGCGCCGTGGCTCTCCCACGCTTAGTGCGGGCCGCCGTGGTTCTCCCACGCGTGACGCGCGTTGCCGTGGCTCTCCACGCCCGATGCGCGGACCCGGCCTCTGCGCGACTGCGGTTTCGCCACACCCCTCGCTGCGCCGTTGGTCGACCCCCTCGGCGCCCGCTGCGCCGTTGGTCGACCCCCTCGGCGCCCGCTGCGCCGTTGGTCGACCCCCTCGGCGCCCGCTGCGCCGTTGGTCGACCCCCTCGGCGCCCGCTGCGCCGTTGGTCGACCCCCTCGGCGCCCGCTGCGCCGTTGGTCGACCCCCTCGGCGCCCGCTGCGCCGTTCGTCGACCCGCTCGACCCTCGCTGCGCCGTTCGTCGACCCCTCGGTCCCCGCCGCGCCTACGCGGCCGCTTCGTCGCGCCGGTCGCGGCTGCGCTCGCGCCGCTTAACCACCGACGCCGCCGAGGTCTCCCTCGGCGGCGTCGGCACCTCAGCGGTGACCAGCGACTACCGGACGGTGAAGACCTTCGCCTTGCCCGCCGCGACCTTCAGGTTGTACTTGCCCTGGGCGAGCTTTGCGGTCGCCGTCCAGCGGCCGGCCGCGACCCTGGCCCGCACCGCCTTGCTCTTGCTCGCCTGGCCGACCTTCGCAATCGCCACGTTCACCGTGGCGGCGCAGCCCGCCTTGCCCTTGGCGACCAGCTTGCCGCGGGTGACCTTGACCGCGGTGACTGTGGGTACCGCGGTGCAGCTCGCACCCGGGGCCGCCGCGGCGACGCTCCTGGCCGCCGGGGCCGCGACCGCTTGCGGGGTCGCGCCGGCAGCCGCCGCCTCGGCCGCAGCGCCCGGGGCGACCGTCGGCGGGACGTCGGCGAGCTTGTCCGTATACACGGCCGATCCCGCTGCGGCCTCCTGGAAGCGCACGTCGGCGAGCTGGATGGAGCCGGTCGCCGGCTTGCCGGCACCGCCGAAGCGCAGCTCGAGCTTGCGGAGGTTCGCCAGGTCCACACCCTGCGCGGCGAAGTCACTCAGCGGGACACGGATCTGGTTGAGCACGATGTGCGTACGGGTGGTCGTCGACCCGGTGGTCTGGTGCAGCGCGTTGCCGTAGCGCGGCGACGCGGCGGACACGACGCCTTCCTTGCCGGCCTTGTCGGCGACGACGATCGAGAAGTCCTGGGTCGTGGCGGCCGGGTTCCAGATCGCCTCGCCGGTGCGGGCGGGGTTGCGCGGGTCGAAGAAGTTCACCGCGGCGTCCAGCGCGAGGGCCTTGAAGGCGCGGACGTCGCCGGACGCGGCCGGGATGCGCGTCCCGATCGTCGCGGGCTGGTCCCACGCCAGCGCGAGCTGCAGGCCGTAGGAGTGGTTGACCGGGGCTCCCTCACGCGTCGCGCTCTGGCCGCCGAGCGCGTTGGCCGCCGGGAGCGGGCAGCCCTTGGTGGCGGTCGGCAGTCCGGTCACGCCGACCAGCGAGGGCGTGAAGTGCAGCGGCTCCGGGTTGCACCAGTCGAAGCCGCCGGCCGTGGTCGGCGGGATCGGGTTGATGCCGCCGCCCGTCAGGTACGGGTTCGAGAAGCCGCTGCCGGTGATCGACGTGCCGAGCGCGCTCACCGTCAGCGGATTGTCCGTCTCCGGGCGCAGCACGTCCCGCCGTGCCGCGGGTTCGGCGAAGTACGTCGTCAGCACGCGCTCCTCGCACGGCATGCGCACGCCGGACGCGGAGGTCGGGCAGGCGGACGCCGGGATCTGCGGCGCTCCGCCGTTCTCGCTGAGCTCGCCCGTCATGTACGGATCGAACGCGACGTCACCGCCGACGTAGCGGCGGAAGAACGCGCTCATGAGCGCCAGGCCGATCTTGGGCTGGTCGCCCATCAGGGCAGGGTCGCCGGAGCCGCGGGTGTCGCGGTCGTAGGTGCCGCCGCTCAATCGGGTGTTGTTCGGCTGGCTGGTGCCGCACGCGGCGTCGGTGCCGCTGGCGTCGTCGCCGTCGGCGTACCAGACCGAGTTGAACCAGTTGTGGTTGCCGCCGAGCAGCGAGATCTGGATGCGCGGGAACGGATCGTCGGGCTGGATGTACTGGCTGCGCTCGAACAGCCGCGCGCCCTGCAGGTTCGTGACGTCACCTTCGCAGTAGCCGAACATCGTCATGTATGGCATGCCATACGGCGCGCGGCGCTCGTAGTCGACGGGTGCGAGCGCGATCACGCCGCGCAGGTTGTACTTGCGGCCCGGGGCGGGGCGCGTGCGGTTGTAGTCGATGAAGCTGGAGACGGCATCGCCGCCGCGCGAGTGACCCATCAGGCCGACGCGCGAGAAGTCGAGCTTGCCGACGAGCGCGCCGCCGATGTTGCTGTCGGCGCTGTCGGGGATCGCGCCGGCGTTCGCGTCATAGAGCGCGTCGAGCATCGCGGCGATGATCAGGCGGCGCTGGTGCATGCCCTTGCCGAAGGCGCTGTCCTGGTAGTACATGAGCTGGTCCTGGTCGATCGACGCGACCGTGTAGCCCCAGCTCGCGAGGTTCTCGCCCAGGTAGGCATAGCCGCGGTCGTTGCGCTTGAAGGCGGTGCAGTTCGGGGCCGAACCCGTGTCGCAGCTCGCGTGGTTGCCGTGCACGAGGACGATCACGGGCGAGCCGCTCGCCCGGTTGGCCGGGTAGTAGATCGAGCCGCGCAGCTGCAGCGTGACGGCGGACGCCTGGTTGGTGAGGCCGCCGCCGGCCGCGTTGGGCTCCTGCAGGTTGACCGTGCCGATCCGCAAGGGATCGAGCGTCGTCACGCTGTACGGGCCGCGCGTCATCGGGTCGGGCGGTGCGGCCAGGGAGGTCGCCGGCGCGAGCACCGCGAGGAAAAGCGCCAGGGCGATGGCCTTCAGGGCAGGGGTCACCAGGTCTCCGTGCTGTCGGTTCATGAGTGCGTCCGTGCTGGCACGGCGACCAGCCGTGCGCGGCGAAGCGGCGGCATCGTACGTCCGCGACGGGGTCCTCATGTGTGGACCGCCGGTAGAAAGGTGACCAGGCAACGACCGACCGGATTCACATAACAAGGGGACCTGCGGTCCACGTAGATTGCGGCCGCTCCAACCGCGCGCCACTGACGGCTGCGCGGCTCGATCACCTTCGACAAAGGTCCCACCGTTCACATGAACCGAGTCCCCGCCGTGGTGGCCGCCGCCCTGATCGCGGCGCTCGCCCCGACCAGCGCCTACGCGTCGACCTGGACGGTCGACGACGACAAGGCCGACTGCCCGAACGCCGCCTTCACCTCGATCCAGGCGGCCGTCAACCAGGCCGCGCCGTGGGACACCGTCGTGATCTGCGCGGGGATCTACGAGGAGCAGTCCGTCCCGACGTCGGGCAACAACACGCCCAGCCAGGCCGGCTCGCGCAACGGCTTGACGATCACCAAGCCCTTGACGCTCAAGGGCGCGGGGGCGAATAAGGTCTTCATCCGGCCGGCGTCGGCGCTGGGCGCCTCACTCGCCGGCACCGCGCCGTACCTGCGCGACGGCGGCGGCAACGTGGTCACGGTCGCGCGCCAGTCGCTCGGCGCGACGGACGACAACGAGAACTTCGTCGACATCTCCGGCGTCACCATCGAGTCCCCGCACACCTACGCGGAGGCGGGGCTCGCGTTCTTCAACACGAGCGGGCTGCTGCTCAACAGCCGGATCGGCACCATCAAGGCAGAAGGTGGACCCTACTCGTACGGCGTCGTGATGACCAACTCGCTCCAGGGCGCCGAGGCCGGCGTCCGGCGCGAGGTCGTGCTCGAGAAGTCGCTGGTCACCGGTTCAGTGCTGTTCGACGACGCCCGCGGCGCCGACGGCACCGCCACCACCACAGTCCGGTCGGGCATCAAGGCCTACGGCGTGATCACCGGCTCGCGCGTCGAGGGACCGGTCAGCTACACGTACGGGCAGCGCGGCTCGATCACCGGGAGCGTGATCACCGGCGCGGTGACGCTCACCGACGCCGAGACCGGGCCCGATCCGAGCAACCCGGTCGTGCGCGCCTGGTCCGCGTCCGGTTCGAGCCTGCTCGGCGGCCTCCTCAACACCGGCACGGTCGCGGCCGCGGTCGGCGGCAACTTCTGGGGTACGAGCACCACGACCGGCCCGGTCGAGGTGGGCGACGTCCTGAGCGAGGCACCGACCGCGCCGAGTGCCCCCGGCGCCGTCGTCGACGCGCCCCCGACGGGCGCCATCGTCGATCCGTTCGGCCCGACCACCGTCGCCTGGGACGAGACGATCTACCCGGTCGTCGTCGCCGCGGACGACTTCGGCGTCAAGTCGGTCGAGCTCACGGCGAACGGCATCCCGGTCGGCGCGGTCGGCCGCACCCCCTACGAGTTCGAGTACCGCCCCGCCTACGAGCACATCGGCGACCACGTCGTCCTGACGGCGAAGATCACCGACTCCTCGGGCCAGACCACCGTCGTCTCCACCGAGCTCGACGTGCCGCGGGTGAGCTCGTCGACCACGGGCGACGTCACCGGCTCGGTCGCACCCGCCCTGTCGCTGAGCGTCGGCACGGCCGCGGCCTTCGAGCCGTTCGTCCCGGGCGTGCCCCAGGACTACGTCGCCTCCTCGACCGCGAAGGTCCTCTCGACGGCCGGCGAAGCCGCGCTGAGCGTCGTCGACGCCGGCGCCGTCGCGCCCGGCCACCTCGTGAACGGGACGTTCGTCCTACCGCAGCCGCTCCAGGCCCGCGCGCTGAACGCGCTGAACACTGGCACGCCGTTCGGCACCGTGTCCGGCGCGCCGCTCACGCTCCTGACCTACGGCGCACCGGTCTCCAACGACGAGGTCACGCTCGAGTTCAAGCAGCCGATCGCGGCGTCCGACGCGCTGCGCACCGGCTCCTACGCCAAGACCCTGACCTACACGCTGTCCACCACGAAGCCGTAGACCGGGTCAGCGCCCACCACGTCACCCAAGGTCAGTTTGTCGGGCTGAGCCCGACGAACCGGCCGAGCGGCGCTCGGCGGCGGCGAAGGGCGCGGCGGCGGCGGGGCGTGTGGCGGCGGCGGGGCGTGTGGCGGCGGCGGGGCGTGTGGCGGCGGCGGGGCGTGTGGCGGCGGCGGGGCGTGTGGCGGCGGCGGGGCGTGTGGCGGCGGCGGGGCGTGTGGCGGCGGCGGGGCGTGTGGCGGCGGC
>NZ_JAPCID010000067.1 GCF_027587175.1 Solirubrobacter deserti | reverse complement strand
CCCGCCCCCCCCGCCCCCGCCCCCCCGGTGGCGACCGCGGCCGTGGCGGCGGCCCCGGCACCCACCGAGGCCCCGCCGGCCACGGCCGTCGTCCCGATCACGGCCGCGCCCTCGGCGAGCGCGCCCGTCGCGATGACGGCTGTGCCCTCGGCGAGCGCGGTCGAGCCGGCCACGGTGCCGCCGGCAGCGAGATAGCTGCCGATGCCGAGGTTGGCGCCGCCGACCACGATCGGCACCATCTCGGGTGAGCGCTGGACCTGTCGCACGCGCGCAGCGCCGTGGTGCTCGCGCGCCTGGGTGACCATGCGCGTGACGGCGACATTGCCCGCGGAGCGCTGGAGGGCTCGGGTGACCTGTGCCCGTGTCTCATCGCCCATGGTGGCCAGGGACGCGCCGATCGGCACCGAGCCGCCGAAGGTAGGGAAGGACGCGAGGCCCGGCTCGGCGATGGGCCGTGAGGCCGCCTGCTTCACCGGCCGCTGCGGTGAGTCATGCTGCGTCGCGTCCATCAAGGCCACTATCGTGGGTCAATCCTGCTCGGTCAAGACTGCTAAATGGGTGATTGAAGGAGCGAGCCGTCAATCCGCCAGTTGCGACCGTACACGCGCGGACGAGACGCGCCATGGACGCTAATCGTCCTTGCGCTCTTATGCGCGGCGCGCTGCCGCGGTACCGTGGCCGGGGTGGTCGATCACGTCGTTCTTCTGGCCTTAGGTTCGTCGTAAGCCTGACTCGAGGCGGCGCGCTTCACCGCACCCCTAGCACGCTCCACGGAGCGCGCTCGTGCAGCCGTTCTCGGAACGAGTTCTGGTCTTTGACATCACGAGCTAGCCGCCGCTTCGGACGCCGAAGCCAGGTGCGTACAAGCCTGTGAAGTAGCGCTTCTCGACGAATCCGTCCATTTCGGGACGCCTCATGGCGTGCGGGTCCACCGCTGATCTTGGCTGGGCCGAGGACAGCTGACGCTTAGCGCGATTGGAGCCAGCTGACGCAGCGTTGGCGGTCGCGGCCGCATCGGACGACTGTCACGGTGGCGCGTGGTGGTGCTGGGGTCGGCAGACGGACCAGCGTGTGCCCGTAGAGACCGGGGCTGAGGCATGTGGTGCTGGCGGGATTGGGCTCGGTGCCAACGGTCACCACCACTCGCACGGCCGGGCCGTTTTGCTTTGCGGTGACCTTGGCCAGGGCGTTGCAGCGGCTGTGCGTGTAGCCGACGACGATCGAACGACGGTCTGGCTGCAGGACGGCCGAGCCCGGGACTACGACTACTTGCTGGGAGCCCGTCAGGCTGGCATCGGGCACATCGAGCTCGTCGGGCGCCGCGATTGTGGCGCGCGTCCATCCCGGGACGCTGAGTTCAATTTGCTTCGGTCCGTGCGGGCATGGGGGATTGAGCCGCTTCCCCCATACGGTCACACGTCGCAGCACACCATCGGCCGGTCCGACCTCAACATGGTTCACCGAGCACGGCACTTGCTCCGGCGCGGCTTCTGGAGCCAGGCTCAGCGTCACCGATCCGTCCCGAAATCGGATGCGGTGCCACGGGATCGGTTGCAGCTCCATTGCCGCTGGCTTCTTCGTCCCGGGCACGAATCGCACGCCATCAGAGCTGGTCAGCGTCAACGTGGGCTCGGTCCGGGTCGCGAGCGGCGTCGCCGTCGCCGTCGCCGTGGGCGTGGGCGACGGATCGGTCTGCACACCGCAACCCGCCAGGGGCATGAGCGCGATCAAGCCAAGCCGTCTCATCCCACGCGAACGTACACGTCGGTCGGTCAACAAGCGACGGTTCCGGCTCTGCTATCCGATCTCACGCGCCGACGCAGAAGGTCGCACGGGGTGACGCAGCGAAGTAGCGGGTTTCGACGAATCCGCTCCGTTGCGGGGTCGTCGTCGCTTCTGTCGACGCTCTATGAACCCTTTCAGGCTCTTGGCGATCTCGACAAGGTCCAGACGCGCGGGCGTCTCGCCGATGCCTTCGACCCTCACTATAAAGTTGCCGCACTCGGCGCGTGCGTTCCAGCCGTCGTCGACGGTCTTGAGGCCGAAGCCGTGCACGTGTCCAAGCACGGTGCCCGGAATGGGCTTGAGCACCGCTTCCGTGTATCCGCTTTCGCCGGTGACGGTGACCGTCCAGTCGCCGGCACGGTAGGTCACGAGGTCGGGGCCGGTGAGCCCCAGCTTCGGTGACCCGGGCGCTTGCTGGGGCCAGAGCGCCGGCACACCAGCAAAGGGAAGCGTCAGCTCGAACGGGGCGCCCTCGACGTCGAGATAGCGAAGCGCAGGTTCGCCTTGGCCGCTGCGCTGGGGCAGCACGGCAAGCCAGACGTTGCGGCCGATGGGAGCGCTGTGCCAAGTAGCGCTGCGGTCCTGGACCAACGCGCCGGCCGCACCAGCAGGGAGCACTCCTGCACGAACCTCGGGGTCGCGGCTCAGTTCGGTGTTCAACGAGATCCAGGTCGGGTCGGCGGGAGCCCTTGAGGAGGCGACGTAGGCCATCTCATTCTCGGCGGCCCACACCACGGCGATGCGGTGCTCATCGATTCGCTGCGAGACCGCGACATCGAGTCCCGTGAGCGGATCGGCGGGCGACAAGTTCTGCTGGCGCGCGAGTTGCTCGGCGATCGGTACGTCGACGTCACAGACGAGCACCGGAACGCGCAGCCGCAAGTGAAGACGCCTGGCGAGCGCGAGCCAGAACCGCTCCATCACCACGTATCCGTCAGGCGCTTGGGCGACGTAGTCGCATAGGGCCTGTCCCACCTTGGGAGGAGCGTACGGCGAATCCAGCTCCTCCTGGTACCCGTCCGGCTCGAGGTCAGGCCTGATTTCGCCCCGCACTTCTAGGTCCATCGCGCTTCGCTTCCGTAGGGCTCCGACGCTGGGCCAGCCACCGCGCGGCGAAGGCCTCTGTGACACGTCACATGTGCTTCAGGGGAGTAGCGCTCCTCGACGATCTGGCACCTTCGGGCGGCTGCAAGACCGCCCGCTCCGGCGCGATCGGGCGTCTGGCCGGCCTATCCGCAAGACTGCAGCATTCATCGCGACCAGGAGCGAGCCAGCATGAGCCGGTATATGGCGCTGTTCGTAGGTGCGGGAGATTCGCAGCAGAAGGAGGCCGTCCCCGATGAGGTGTCCGAACGCTTCATGAAGGCATGGGGCGAGTGGCACGCCGACCATGCCGACGCAATCATCGAGTCCGGTTCTCCGCTCGGACCGAACCTTCGAGTCATCCATGATCGAACCGAGACGTTCACCAACCAATTGGTCGCTTGGATGATCGTCGAGGCAAGTTCCGCCGCCGAGGCCGCCGCGATGTTCACTCACCATCCGCATGTTCTTCTACTGTCGGGCAACGCGGTCGACGTCATGGAGCTCTTGTCAGTGCCCACCGGGTGATCGTGCGCTGTGAACACAGCGAAGTAGCGGTTATCGACGAACTGACGCTTCAGCGCCCGGCTCAACCAGATTGCAGGATCGCGCGCGCTTCGAAGTCGTTGAAGCACACGAAGACGTAGACCATCCCGACATCGGCGAGGCTGATGTCGTCGCCGATCGAGTCGAGCTGCCCGTAGAACGTCATGCGCTCGCCGCAATCGCGACATGTCGGTGTTTGATCGTCCTGCAACCAGGTCGGTCGACCTCCGAGCTGGTGGCGGTGGCCGACTTCGTCGGCGGCCGCAGCAAAGCCGAGCACCGCTCTCGCGTCAGCGCCGACGGGCTCAAGCCGGACCCGGAACTCGGGGATCTCCTCCATCGCCCAGAGTGTGCCCGAACGCGAAGTAGCGCGATTCGACGAAGTCGCTATCCCTTTCCCCATCGCGTCTCGAGCAAGCGGCATCCAGCCGTATCGACGAACCAGCGCGCCAGCCGGTCGACCTGCTCGACACGGGCCGGCGCTTCGTCCGGGTGCGGCGGTCCCTGCCCGGTGTGCATCGTCGGCAATGAGATCGTCAATTGTGTCCGTTCGGCGTTGAGCGCCTGCAACTCGAAGCGAAACAGTGCGGAGCCCAGCCCGAAATCCCCGTCCAGGTGCGACCTGATCTTGAAGTCCTCCCGGTGCTTCTTGCGCGGCGGGGTCCGGGTGCCCAGGGCTTCATAGAGCCCGCGGTAGACCAGCTCGCGGGTGTCCTGCGTCGAGCCGGGTACCTCGAGTCGCGCGACCCTCGCTTTGGCCCAATCGAACATGCCGCCCTGGCGCGCGTGCCGGCGCAAGCTCCAAACCCACAAGCCGACCGGGACGGCGATCATCGCGACCGCGAACGCGATCGAGAACACCCGCTCCACGGCTCAGTCCCTCCGGAGGTCAAACACGCCGGCCCAGTACCCCGCATGGGTCTCGTCAACGCACGCGCCTGGCGTCAGTTGAGCGCCCTGATCGTGAGCAGCCGGCGCGTCCCCCACTCTGGCGCTCGAACCTTCTGACTCCGGGAAGGCGTGTTCTTGCAGTAGGTCTGCGCATGCGACACCAGTTCTGCAGCATGGTCCGCGTCGAAGACCGCGAACTCGTCGCCACCATCTTCCGGCTCCGGGAAGAGCGCGCGGACCACCCAGTCCAAAGGCACGTCGATGGCCGTGGGCTGCTGCATGTCGTGTAGACACTGATCGACCGCTTGTTGAACCCAGTCCGGAGCCGTCTCCCAGGTCTGCATCCGGAGTTGTGCGTCCGCCTGCGACGCCCTCGAGGGCGATCAGCTCGAGGTGCACTGCAGGCTTGCCGGCTCGACGAGCCAGCCCCGTCCTGGGCGACGCACGGCGCGGAGTGTTCCGGCGCATCGGTCGACGCGGTTGGCGTGCGTGGCGATGGATCGGATGGCGATCGTGGCGCCGGCCTTGTCGCGGGCGATGACGGTGATCCGCTCGAACTCGATCCGCTGCAGCGAGGAGAGGTCCCGGGTAAAGCGCTGGAGGTCGTTGCCGAACGCTTGCCGCATCCGCGGTCCAGCCAGGCTCCAGGCGCCGGCGTACTCGCCGGCAGCCGCGCGACGGTAGAAGGCCCGGACGGTCGCCGTGGCCGAGCGGCTCGGGCGGGGAGCAGCGGTCGCGGTCGCGGACGCGGGCGAGGGTGTCGCGGCGGGGGACGCCGCAGGCGAGGGCGTGACGCGAGGAGTGCGGTCCGGCGTCGCGTTGGCCAGCGGCGGCGCCGTTGTGGATGGCGGCGAGGCACGCCGGCTCGCCAAGACCGCGACGGTCACGAGGGCGGCGACCGCGAGAGCTGTCAGAACGAGCGTCCGCGCACGTCGGTGGCGTTGCGGGTGTGACTGGACCGCCGGGGCCGGGCGCGTGGGCGATGGCACGCTCGCTGGTGCCGGCTCGGTCGTGGGCGCTTCGGTGAATCCGGCGGTGAGCTCTCTCAGCAGATCCGATGCGCTTTGCTGGCGATCCTCCGGGATGGGCGACATGCCGCGGATCAGCGCGCGGGCTGCACCGGCAGGCGCGTCACGCCAGTGCTCGCGCAGATCCGCTGGCGGCTCGCGTGTGGCTTGAGCCAAGATCGCGGCTACGCCGGGACCCCATCGAGGCAGGCTGCCGCTCAAGGCCTCGAACGCGATCGTCGCGAGCGCGAACACGTCGGCGGCGGCTGTAGGCGTGCCTGGACGTGCCTGCTCGGGAGCCATGTACGCGGGCGTGCCCATGATCGCCCCGGGCGGCGTGATCTTGGTGATCTCCGCCGCGGTCGCCAGACCGAGATCGGCCACCTTGATCGACCCGTCGTCGCCGACCAGCACGTTGGCGGGCTTGAGGTCACGGTGCACGACGCCCTTTGAATGCGCGTAGTCGAGCGCCGACACAATCGGCTCCAACAACTCCGCGGTGCGCTGCCAGGTCAACGGCGCCGAGGCCAGAACGTCTGCGAGCGTCCGACCCTCGACGTACTCCATGACCAGCAGCAGGTCCTCGTCGTCGACCACGATGTCGTAGATCGCCACGAGGTTCGGGTGGCGCAGCGACGCCATGATGCGCGCCTCGCGCCAAAGCCGCTTCGCCGTCGTGGCCGTGACCTCCGCGCCATGCACCCGCTTGATGGCGACCTCGCGCTGCAGGCGTTCGTCCTGCGCCAAGAACACGGTCGCGGTGCCCCCATGTCCCAGGCGACGAACGGCGCGATACCGCTCAGCGAAGACGGTGACCTCCACAGCGCTCTGTTACCCGGAGCGTCCGCATTGCAGGGCTGCGGCGCCGCGGTTCCTCTGTTCTGGCGCTTCATGATCGAAAGGTTCGGCGTCGTTCCGTGCCCGTTCGCAGCAGCGCCTGTCACGCCCGTCGTTTCCGGAAAGCGGGGAAGACCAGACGTCTAGCGGCGGCCCGGTTGTGGTGCGGGTGCGATGACAAGACGTTCGTTGTCTGCGGGCGTCTGGTGCCACTGGAAAACAGCGCCGCCCGGTGCGGTCGTGGCACCCGCTTGGTTGAGGACCAAGCCGCTGTACACGTTTTTCACGACGCTGAAGAATGGTCCCGAGGCGGCCGCGTCGAATTCCCATCGCTGTCCGAGCCCGCCGTGACAGGGCCACTGCAGCAGCGCTCCAGGTTCCTCTGACCAGATGTCCAGGCACTGGCCGGAGGAGCGGTTGACGATCTCAAAGCCTCGTTGGTCCACAGGGACCAGCTTCCACTGCGAGTGAGTTGCGTTCACGACAAATGGGCGCTGCTCGAGTGGCGCTCCCCGTTCGGCGCTCGCGTCGCTCACGCTCAGCGCCTGGCCGCTGTGCAGGAAACCCAGCGACACCCACCCGGTTGGCACTTCGGTGGAGGTCTGGGCTGGAGTGGGCGTCGGCCCAGACGTCGGGCCCCCGCTCGGTGCCGGCGTGATGGACAACTGCTCGTTGGCTGCTCCCTGCGTCCGCGGCCACTGGATCACCGCGCCCCCTCGTGCACTGGTGGCTCCGGCCTGGTTGACCACGAGGCCGCTGTAAACGTTCTTGAGCGTCCGATGGGAACCGTCTGGAGCGGCCGTCTCGAACTCCCAGCGCTGACCCAGTCCGCCGTCGCACGGCCACTGCAACAGCGCGCCAGGACGCTCGGACCAGATGTCCAAACACTGTCCACTGTGGCGGTTGACGACCTCGAAGCCGCGCTCGCCGCGGAGCTTCAGTTGCCACTGTGAGTGGTAGTCGCCCGTGCTCACCGGCCACTGCAGGATCGCCGCGCCCGGCGCCTCGCTGGCGCCGCTCACAGTTAACCCGTGCTCGCTATGCGCAAAGCGCAGCGTCTGCCAACCTGTCGGCACCGACGGCTCCGTCGTGGGCTTGACGGCGATTCCGAAAGGAAGGAACGAGCCGGTGGTGGGTGGGGCGATGAAGGTCTCCTCGCCTCCGCTGCCGTCGACTTCAGCTCGTCCGATTGAGTTGGGACCGCTCGTCGTCCAGTACAGGTGGGCGTCGTCCACCGCTACCGCGGCCGGGCTGCCGACGGAGGCAATGAAGTCCAGATCGACGGCGCTGCCGTCGAGGTTGGCGCGCCCGATGCGCTTCGCGGTGGAGACCGTCCAGTACACGTGAGCGTCGTCGACGGCCACGCTCTCAACCCCGAGCCGATCGGTCTGGATGAAATTCGGATCGGCTCCGCTGCCGTCCAGGTTCGCCCGCCCGATCGTGCCGGGGTTGGTATTCCTGGCCCAGAAGATGTGCGTGCCGTCAACCGCCAATCCGCTTGCGGCGACCCCGGTGATGAATGTCGGGTCGACCTCGCTGCCATCCAGCTTGGCCCGCCCGATCGCCCCGGAGCTGGACCAGTACACGTACGTGCCATCGACGGCCACCCCGAACGCGTTGGAGGTGGGGATGAACTGCGAGTTCGCGCCGCTACCGTCCAGGTTCGCGCGCCCGATGCCCACGCGGCTATTGCTCCAGTACACGTGACTGGTGCTTACCGCCACCGTTCGCATGAACGGAACGCCTCGTTGGCTGCCATCCGGAACGGGCAGCCACCGATGATCGGCGCCGCTGCCATCGAGGTTCGCGCGCCCTAGGGCCGACCCTCCGGCATTCACCCAGAACAGCTGCGCCCGAGCGCTCGCCGCTCCCGCACTGGCCAGCACGGCTACCGCCAGCGTCAACGCCGCCGCGGTACCGGCGAGCCGCCTGCTGAGGTTCCCCTCGCCGCCCGTGCCCACCGAAGTCACAGATCCCATCGACCATCCCGTTCCTAGGAAGATGTGCCGCCGCAGAAGGTTCTGCCACCCGCTCAAGCGCCAGCCAGCCGGCCCGCACGAACCTTAACCCAATTCTGAGCTCCTGATCGACTGAGTTGTCGCAAAGCAAACAGGCTCGAGTCCGAAACCGACGACTGGCCGGCTGTCAGTGCGCGGTGCGGTCCGCGGGCCGCCGCAGCCGGGCCGCCCGGCTGCCGACGGCGGCTCTCGTCAGCCCGGGGAGCGAGCGCAATGTCTGTCGGAGCCCCGAAGGGGCGACCGCGCGTTCAGCACGTACACCTTCCATCCGTGCAGTCGCCGAAGTTGCTGCAGTCGGTGATTGACGAGCACCAGCACGCCGTACTCGTTACTCTCATCCCGCTGTCGGTATTCAACGACCACATCGTCGGTCGCATCGAGCTCATCGCGACCTACCGCGCGGACTCGGCAACGAAATAGCGCGTCAGTGTCATCGTCGCCGAGGGTCCGGCGGTCTGTCCGGTGGACTCGGTTGGGTCTCGGGAGGGCGACGGACTGACTCTGAAATAGCGAGTCGACGCGAGTCTGGCTAGGAAAAGTCATGTCGTCCGTCGCTGCCCGAGGATCACTGGCGTGACTCGATAGGAGCCTGGCAATCGTGCCCTCACTGAGGTCTATCCGTCGGTGGTCTGTCTGGCGGTCAGCTCTCGAAGGGACGGTGGTCGATGATCGTGCTCGGTGCCGACACTCACAAGCGCACGCATGCGCTGGCGGCGGTTGACGCCGGCAGCGGCACCGTCCGCGGACAGCGCTCGATCACCGCTGATGAGCCTGGGCATCTGCAGGCGCTGCGGTGAGCGCGCGGCCTCGATGAGGAGCGCGTGTGGGCGATCGAGGACTGCCGTCACGTCTCCGGTCGACTCGAGCTCGCGCTGATCGCAGCCGGCGAGCGTGTGGTTCGGGTCGCCCCGCAGCTGATGGGGCAGGCGCGCGAGGCTGAGCGTCGTCCCGGCAAGTCGGACGAAATCGACGCGCTGGCGGTCGCGCGTGCAGTGCTGCGCGAGGCGTTGAGCACTTTCCCGCGGCCTTTCTGGATGAGCGCGCGATGGAGATCCGCCTGCTCGCCGATCACCGCAACGACCTGGTCGCCGAGCGCACACGCATCGTGAACCGGCTGCGCTGGCATCTCGTCGACCTGTGCCCGCAGCTTGAAGCGCAGGTGCCCGCCCGATGCCTCGATCACCCGGTGTGGCTTGAAAGATCGCTCGCAAGCTGCAACGGCTGCCTGCCAGCCAAGCACGAGTACGGATCGCGCGCCAACTCGCCATCTCGATCCGGCAACTCACGCGCCAAGCCAACGACATCGAAGCCCAACTGCGCACCCTGGTCCGCGCCTATCGCCCTCGCCTGCTCGCTGAGCTCGGCTGCGGCACGTTAACGGCCGCGACCCTGATCGGCCGCACTGCCGGTGCCGAGCGCTTCGACACCGACGCCCGCTTCGCCCGCCAGGCCGGCACCGCCCCAATCCCGGTCTCCTCCGGCCAACGCGACCGCCACCGACTACACCGCGGCGGCGATCGCCAACTCAACCGGGCACTGCACACCATCGCCATCACCCCGCGCTCAACGCGACCCCGAAACGCGCGCCTACCTGGAACGCAAGATCGCCGAGGGCAAGACCCGCAAAGATTCCATCCGCTGCCTCAAGCGCTACCTCGCCCGACGCTTCCACCGCCTGCTCAGCGAACCGCCCGACGACCCAGCCCCGACGCCGGTCACCGCACTCCCGAACGTTGCCTGCTTGACATAGGAGCAACTTATCGACGAAGGGGCCAGCAGGTGCAGGATCACACGGATGCTGCCGATGATTACGGTGACGTGGAGCTTCTGCACATCACACCCACCGATTCGGGACACCTGCGGGTGACGGTTGCCCACGGCGATGTGCTCGACGATCTCGTCGCCACGCCCGAGCAGATCGACGAGCTCGGCCGGGCGCTCGAGCAGGCGGTGTCGCTAACGCAGGTCAGCACCGGCTTCTGCGTGCTAGCGGACGTACCGGTAGGGGACCGGCTCGTGCGCGTCGGGCTCAGCGGGAGCGGCCGCATTTCGCTCGTGATCGGGCCAGCCACATAGCCAGCGCGGTGCGGCCGCACGTCGTCGACGACTCGCGAACGGCTCAAATGAACGCCGCGCTCGAGGATCGAAGGACCTTCGAGATCGTGGCGGACCACCATGCGGCTCAGAGGCGATTGGTTCGCAAGCCGGTGACGGAGCGCCAGACCGGTGTCCGAGGCCTTGAGATTCGACCGTGCAGTTCAGCGAAACCTCACGGCCGCGCACCGCGGAAGCGGCGAAGTAGGTTCTCGACGGTTCCGCGCGTTTCGCCTGGCCGACTCCCGCTTGGATCGGTCGCCGCCCTTCATCGGGCGCATGACGGTTGTGTAAGCCGAGAGTGCGAGTCACGCGAGTCATGCGGCGCGGATCAGGATTGGTTCGGGTTCGGCTCAGTCTGTGCCGGCAACTAGGAGCGCCGTCCAGCCGATGGCTCGTCGTTGCAGTGAGCAAAAGCCCACCGAGCGATCCGCGGGTACGGCACGAACGCAAGACTGGCGACCGCGGCCAACGTCCCAACCGCGGAGAGCCCGTACCAGGGGATCAGTGCTGGCCCGCCATGCACCAGTTCGTCGCTGTTGCCCGGACCCCAAGCCGATGCAACAAAGAGCGTCAACGCCCCGTAAACCAGCAGCAAAGCACCTGCGACCGCGACGAGTATGCGTGCGCCCCACCGAGGACGAGGCGCCGGCCCCCTCCCGCCCGCTGAAGACATACCGGGAACCTACCCTCGAGCCGGCACGTCCCACGTCAAAGGGCGCTACCTCATTCCTTCACCGAGGCGACGCAACGTGGTCTTTCTCGACGAATCGGCGCCTTCAACTGACGCTCACAGGGAGATGGGAGCGTCTCGTGGCCTGCGTCGAGGCGTCTGTGGAGCTGCGCGCCGCAGGCCAGCTGCTGTCCGGGCCGGCTCGCTCGTTGCGGATGTCGCGCGGAGCGCGGCCCGAGTTGGGAGGATGAAAGGGAATGGGACGCAAAGCGGACGAATTGCGCGCAGCGCTGCGGCAAGGTCTGACGGAGCGGCTGGCCGGGGCGGGCTGGCGGGAGGTCACCTGGACCGGTGGGTTGTCCGTGGCTGGGTTCGTGCGGCCGCTGGAGGGCGGAATGGCAGTGACGGCCGAGGTGACCGAGCCCGTGTCGATCCCGGACTCTTTGCCGGTCGCGATCTCCGGCATCCGCTTCGGCGTTACGTACGAGCCGTTGCGGCGCTGGTGGCCGCTGCTCGGGGAGCGGTTCGCGCTGGCGCTGGTGGAAACGAGCGACGACCAGGTAGAGGACTTTCTCGAGATCTCCACGCCGGATGACGTTCCGGCCGCGGTGGAGCAGCTCGCGACGCTGATCGAGGGCGCCGAGCCGAGCATGAGTCTTGACGCGCTGCTCGAGGTGGTGAGCGGTCTCCAGCGGCCCGCGCTCTTGGCGGCTGCCGGGCGCTTCGACGAGGCGGCCGTCGCGCTCGCGCGCTACGAGCCGGTCCCGGGCACGGGTTCGTTCGCCCGCGAGGAGCAACGCACGGCCTTCCAGCTGCGCCGCTGGATCGACAGTCGTGGCGACGATGCGCTGCTGCCCTCCGCGCCTCCACCGTCGCAGCTGGACGGCAAGCGGCCCTCGTTCAGGAAGACCCTGGCCGAAGGTCGGGCCCAGCGCGCGGCGGTGAGCGCGGTCAAGGCCGCCGGCCGCGGGCGTGATCGGGACGAGTTGCGTGCGCTGCTCGAACGAGAACTGGCGCGGCGCGGAGCGACGATGAGCCCGTCCGCGGTCGAACACTCGCTCGACCACCTGTGGGACACATCCGCCGACCGCCGCGACGCCAGGGTCGAGGGCCTGAAGACGCTGGGCCGCGTCGGCATCGGCGTAGCCCGAGCGATCCGCGACCACGAGCTTGATGCCCCGTCTCGGCCGGAGTGGCTCGAACCGCCGGCGCCGGCGTTCTACGTGCTGCCGCTCACGGACCGCTGGAGCCGCGTCCGGCTAGACGCCGGGAACGAGGACCGACTCGAGCGCATCCACGAGGCCGGGCGCTCCCGGGTCCCCTCCATCGCAGTTCTGGTCGCCTGGCTGCAGCCCGGCGCGGACGGCCTCACCGTTCTCATCGGACAGGACGCGTCGGCACTCTCCCTGCGGGGCCGTACGCGACGACCGTGGAGGCTGCGAGTTTCCGCGGAGAGTTTGTGGTCCTGCACGCCCGACTCGCTCGCCGCGACCAGCAACCGCAGTACTTGCTCGAAGTCACGCTCCCGCCCGCGGAGCAAGAACAGCCGGCCCGATGGCGCGCCGCGGAAGTGGTGTCTGTCGACGAGAGGCTCCCTCAGGACCACCGAGCACCTTGCGTCGGCGAATGGTCCTTTTCGACGGAGGCGCACTCCGCCGCACTGGCGATGTCCCTTCACGACGGCGAACTTTCCCACGACTGGGCCGCCTGTTGAGCGGCACACGGAGCCGGAGCGGCATACTCGCCGAAGTGGACGACTTCGATCGGTGGCGACAGGAACTGCGCGACGTAGCTGTGATTGCGCAGGACGGCGATGGAGGCGATGCCGTTGTCGGCGAACGTCGCTTTCTGCGGTTGATCGAGATGCTCGAAATGCTACGGGGCGACGAGGACGACAGGTTCTTTCACGCCGTCCTCGAGACGCTGATTGACCAAGAGGACTACGGCGCTTACGAGACCGTGCACCAGACGCTTCTTCGGGTAGACGACGATCGCCGGGGGCGCCTGATCGCGGAGGCGATCAGCGGTGTGCTCGAACGGACGGAGACGAGGGCCGGCGATGTCCTGGGGCAGCTCGCTCATGGCAGCGAGGACGCGGTGCAGGCGTTCAATGCAGCGGCGGCGCTGCTTCCCGCTCACGAGAAGCAGCGCCTCGAACGTTTCATCGCCGAACAGAAAGCCGATGGCTGGCTCAGTCGCGACAACCAACGCGGTCGGCTCCGCTTCCTGAGTTCATAGCGAGCGGCCGAAGCGCTCCGCCGGCCGACGGCTAAGACGCTGATCGTCGACGAGCACGTGCATCAGGATCATCAGGGGGCACAGGACACCCGCCCGTCGGGTCAGCCGCCCGAGGCGCGCGTGATCGGACACTCGAGCGCGCAACGGCAGCTGCGGCAAAGCCCGCGGACTGCTCAGGACCCAAGTGGAAGCGGTTATCGACGGTCCGCTCTTCCTTGGGTCCTCGCGCAAGCGCCGCACGCGCGATGCCACCACTGACCGTTGGCCGCCGCAAGTGACTCGCGCTCACGGAAGGCCGCCGGCGATTTCGGGCAGGCCGCCGTACAACACCCGCGCGCAATCGAAGGCTTAGTGCGTGTTGCCGGGTGCACGACCCGAGCTGGTAGTCACGATTCGGCCGCCGGCGTGATCGCGGGCAGGCGCAGGAGCCGTCGGCCACGCTCGGGCATCCACCAGTTCCAGCGGCCGAGCCACGAGACGGTGGCGGGGACGAGCAGCGAGCGTACGATGAGCGCGTCGATCAGGACGCCTGCGGCGAGTCCGGTGGCAAGCACCTGCAGGTCTCTGTCGCCGGCGGTCGCCATCGAGGCGAACGCGAGGAAGACGATCAGCGCCGCGCTGGTCACGAGCCGCCCGGTGCCGGCCATCCCGCGCACGACCGCCTCGTCGGTGGAGCCGGTGCGGTCGTATTCCTCGCGCATCCTGGCGAGGATGAACACCTCGTAGTCCATCGAGAGCCCGTAGATGAACGCGAAGACGATCACCGGTGCCCACGACTGCACCGCTCCGTCGGGGCCGACGCCGAACACCAGCTCGGTGCCGACGCCGTGCTGCCAGACGAGCGTCATCACGCCCCAGGTCGCGAAGACGGACAGCAGGTTCATCGCGATCGCCTTCGCCGGCAGCACGATGGAGCGGAACGCTCGTGCGAGCAGCACGAACGTGACGATCGAGATCAGCGCGAGCATCAGCGGGAACGAGCCGTAGACGCCGTCGATGAAGTCGATCGTCTGCGCGGTGCTGCCGCCGATGGTCGTCGCCGGTAGCGTGGCGGCGGCGGTGCGCAGGGCGCCGATCGCCGCGCGTCCCGCCTGCGAGTTCGTGTCGCTGCGGGTGAGGACCTCGACGACGGCTTGATCGCCGGCTCGCCATGCGCCACCGGGTGCGCTCGCGGCGCGGACGCCGTCGACTGCGGCGAGGCGGGCGACGGTGTCGGCCGCGCGGTTGGCCGGGGTGAGGACCTCGACCGGCGTGAGCGGCGCCGCGCCGATGCCGGAGCGCTCGAGTTGCTCGAGCGCGGCCTTGGGGGCGCCGGTGCCGCCGAGTGAGCGGGCCTCGGGGCTGCCGAGGAGGATGCCCTGCGCGGCCACGCAGAGCGCGACGAGCAGGGCGGCGCCGCCGAGCGTGGCGGCGACACGGTTGCCGATGACGAGGCGCGCCCAGGCGGCCCAGTGTCGCTCGGCGCGGTCGGTGCGGCGCAGCCGGCGGGCGTCGGCGACCGGTCCGACCGTGGCGAGCACGACGGGCAGCAGCGTGAGCGCGACGGCGACGGACGCGAGCGGGATGAGCAGGCCGCCGAAGCCCATCGAGCGCAGGAACGGCACGGGCAGCACCAGCGCGGCGAGCAGTCCGATCGCCACGGTGGTGCCGCTGAACAGCACGGCGCGCCCGGCGGTTCCGGCGGCGTGCACGATCGCCTGCTCGTTGCTCAACCCGCGGTCGCGTTCCTCGCGCCAGCGCATGACGACCAGGAGCGCGTAGTCGATCGCGACGCCGAGGCCGATCAGCGAGACGAGGAAGACGACGACCAGGTTGACCTCGGTCAGCGCGGTGAGCCCCCAGACGGCCAGCAGTGTGACCGGGATCGCGACGATCGCCATCAGCAGCGGCACGAGGGCGAGTGCGGACGCGAAGACGAACACCAGCACGATCAGTGCGCCGACGCCGGCGAGGAGCGTCTCGCTCAGGAAGGCGGGACCGCTTTCGCCTGGCGCCTCGCTGGCCAGCAGGGCGTTCCCCGTGAGCCGTACCTCGGCGCCGCCCACGCGCGCGTCGGCGGCGGCCTGCTCGGCGCGCGCCAGCGTCTCTTCGCTGATCTCGCTTCCGCTCGGGCCGTTGTCGCCGACCGCGGCCGACGGCGGATGCACGATCGCGAACGTGGTGCGGCCGTCCTCTGAGACGTAGGCCGACTCGGATGTGGAGCCGAAGGACGCGATGCGCGCGCCGGGGACGGCGCGCGCCATGTCCCGCTCGAGCGCGCGCAGGTCGGCACGGACCGCCGCCGAGCTTGCCGTCGTGCCGGGTGGCAGCGTGACGACGGCGACGAGCGGCGGGGTCGCCCCGCCCGAGTCGAACCGACTGACGATCCGCTCGTTCGTGACGGTGCTCGCGCTGTCGGGCATCGTGAAGTTCTCGTCGAGCGCGCCGGTGACCTGCGTGGACCCGTAGAACCCGAGCAAGGTGAGCGCGAGCCAGCCGACCGCGACCAGGCGCTTGTGGGCGAGCACCCACTGGGTGAGGGCCGCGAGCCAGCGTCCGGTGCGGTCGATCGGCGGCGGAGAGATCGGTGTCGTTCGCATGATCGGCGAAGCTAGATCGGCTCCAGTCCGCGCGAAACGTCCGCTCGACGGATCCTCGGTCTCCTCCCGTGGGAGGAGACGCCTCCTGCCGCGGGAGGTATCCGGGCCGCCGGGACAGCACTAGCCTTCGCCTCGTGTCCACGACCAGCCCCGCGCCGAGCTCGCGCCAACTCGCGCTCGACATCGCGCTGACGGCTGCCGTACTCGCGTTCTCGGTCGTGCAGATGGCCAGCCAGGCGTTCGGCGCGAAGGCCGGCGACGCGCGCGAAGCCGACGTGGTCGGCGTCGCGGTCTGCCTGCTCGCCACGCTCCCGCTGCTGGCGCGTCACCGGACGCCGCGCGCGGCGCTGGTGGCGGTCCTCGCCGGCACGGTAGTGCTCGTCGCGCTCGACTACGCGGCGCTGACCGTGCTCGCTCCGGCGATCATCCTCGCCACACTCGCCGAGCGCCACCGCAGACAGGACGCCGTCTCGATCCTGATCGTCTGCGTCGTCGGCTTCGCCGCGTTCGTCGCCCTGGCCTGGGCTCGCTTCGACCCCGAGCCGGGCGAGTACGCGATCACCGCGCTGCTGTGGGCGGGCGGCTGGATCGTCGGCGATCGCCGCCGGCTCACACGGCAGCGCGCCGCGCAGGAGCGCGAGCGTGTTGCGCGCGAGCAGCGCCTCGCGGTCGCCGAGGAGCGAACGCGGATCGCTCGCGAGTTGCACGACTCGGCCGGACACGCGATCAACTCGATCCTCATCCAAGCCGGAGCGGCGCGGCTCGTCCAGGACAGCCAGCCGGAGCGCAGCCGCGAGGCGATCGCGACCATCGAGGCGCTCGCGCGCGAGAGCATGCAGGACCTCGACGCGATCCTGGGCGGACTGCGCAACGGCGCGCCGGCCGACCTGGAGCCGCTGCCCGGCATCGACCGGATCGCCGCGCTCGTCGAGCGCCACCGGGCCGCCGGGCTCGACTTCTCGCTGCGCGACCGCACGAGCCCGGAGCTGCGACTGCCGCCACCGATCGATCGCGCCGCCTATCGCATCGCTCAGGAGGCGATGACCAACGCCGCGCGCCACGGAACCGGCGCCGCCGAGCTGACGCTCGAGTGCCGCGACGGCGTGCTCGCGCTCACCGTCTCCAACCCCGTCGCCGCCGGCGCGACGGCGCGAGCCGAGGGCGGCCACGGCCTGACCGGCATGCGAGAGCGTGCCGCTCTGCTCGGCGGCACGCTCGACGCTCGCCGCGTCGGGGACCGCTTCGAGGTCCGCGCCGCGCTGCCCTACCGCCGAAGCGCGCCGTGACCGAAGCGAACGGTCCGATCCGCGTGATGCTGGTCGACGACGACGACCTCGTCCGCCGCGGCCTGCGCCTGATCCTCTCCAGCGACCCGACGCTCGAGGTCGTCGCCGAGGCCGAGGACGGCGACATCGCACTGCGCCGCGCGCCACACCAGCACCCCGACGTCGTGCTGATGGACGTCCGAATGCCCCAGATGGACGGCATCACCGCGACCCGCGAGCTGATCGCACGGGTGCCCGACGCTCGCGTGCTCATGCTCACGACCTTCGACGAGGACGAGTACGTCGTCGGCGCACTGCGCGCCGGCGCCAGCGGCTTCCTGCTCAAGCGCAGCACCCCCGAGGATCTGCTGCGTGCGATCCATGTCGTCGCCCTCGGCGACGCGCTGCTCTCACCCGCGGTGACACGACGCGTGATCGAGCGGGTGATCGAGCAGCCGATCGTGGGCTCCTCCCCGGATACCCGGCTGGCCGACCTCACGCCACGCGAGCTCGAGGTGTTCCTGCTCATCGCCCAGGGGCGCTCCAACCGTGAGATCGCCGCCGCGCTGACCGTCGAGGACACGACCGTGAAAAGTCACGTCCGCAACGTGCTGAACAAGCTCAACGCACGCGACCGGATCCACGCCGTGATCATCGCCTACGAATGCGGCGTGGTCTCCCCCGGCAAGCGTCCGGCGCCGTGACCGACAGCTGCCTCCCAACTCGCTAGGGCTTCGACAGGAGCGAGAACCGCAGCTGGAGCGAGGCGTCGAAGCTCTCCCGGACTCCTGCAACGCCCGGCCGGACCACCGCGATCTGCTTGCGTTCCCAGAGCGGCAGCAGCGGGACGTCGCGGGCGACGGCGTCCTGGAGCTCGCCGATGATCTGCAGTCGCGCCGTCTCGCGGGTGGTTCGCAGTTGTAGGTCGAGGTTGCGGTTGACGGTCGCGTTCTCGTAGCCGTTGGCCAGGAAGCCGCCGTCGCGCAGGAACGGCTGAGGAAGTTGTCGGCGTCCAGGTAGTCGGGGAACCAGCCGAGGGCGTAGCTCGAGTACCGGTGGCGGGAGAACGCGTCCTCTTTGAACGCGTCCCACTGCGTCGCGCCGAGTGTGACCGTGAACAGGCCGGTGGCCTCGAGCTGACGGCGGATCTCGGCCATGCCGGCCTGCTCCTCGGGACCGTAGCGGGAGGGCGTGTACCAGGCGTCGAGCGCGACCGGCGGGGTGAGGCCCGCGGCCGCGAGCAGCCTCCGCGCCTTCTCCGCGTCGGGCGCTCCGTACATGGCCTGAAACGACGGCTTGGACCCCGGGACAGCCGCCGGAACCATCGAAGGCAGTGGCGTGACCGTGTCGGCGTACGCCGCGCTCGCGAGCGCGGACCGGTCGACCACCTGCGCGACCGCCTGGCGGACAAGGACGTTCGGCACCTTGGCGAGGTCGAACACGAGGTAGTGGATCTCGGCCCCGGGTCCCTCCAGCACCTGCACTGCGGGCTGGGCACGGAGGGCGGCGATCTCGGCCGCGGCGAACCCGCGGAAGGCGATGTCGACGGCGCCCTGCTCGATCGCCGTCTTCAGCGCGGCGCCGGTTGGGAAGTAGGTCACCGTGACCGTCTTGGTCTTCGGCTTCGTGGAGCCCGAGTAGCGCGCGTTGCGCGACAGCACGGCCTGCCGATCGGGGATGTAGCGGTCCAGCTTGTACGGCCCGGAGCCGATCACCTTGCGGTCGGCGAGCAGGCGGCGGGCCGGGAACACCCGCCGCGGGACGATCGCACCGACGGTGTGGCTGAGCACGGACGGCCACGTGGCGTCCGCGCGGCGCAGGTGCATCGTGACCGTCTGGCCTTCGGCGTCGACGTGCCTGAGGTTGCTGAGCAGCGTGGACGGCCCGGTCGGGTCGGCGATGTTGATCACCCGGTCGAGCGAGAACTTCACGTCGGCTGCGGTGAGCCGGTCGCCGTTGGAGAACCGCAGCCCGCCGCGCAACCTGCAGACGTACGTCTTCGCGCTCCGGAAGGCGCAGCGGCGGGCGGCGTCCGGCTTGGGCCGATGGCCCCCGGGCGGGACGCTCAGCAGGGTCTGGAACACGTTGCCGATCAGCTGCTGAGAGCCGAGCTCGTAGGCGCCGGCGGGATCGAGCGCCACAGCCGGCTCGGTCGTACCCACCGTGACTGACTCCGCCGCCACCGCCGGCGCGCCGCCCATCGTCGCCGCGGCGAGCACCAAGCCCACCAGCACTATGCGTTCCTCATGTCGGCGCGACTCTAACCGCTGCGCGGCACGCGGATGGCGACCGCGCGTGTGGTTCCGCCACCCGCCGCGACGCCGCGCGAACCCAGGGGAGCGGTGGCCCGCTCTTGCGGGTAGCAGCCGTACGGTGAGCGTCGCAGCAATCGAGCGAGCGGTGAAGCGCGCCGTCGACCTGCGCGGGACCGTGATGCTCGCGGCAGCAGACAACGAGGACCAGTGGTGCGCGATCTGCGCCGCCGTCGACGGGTCCTTGGAACTGCGCGTCGGCGAGCCCGGTGGCGGGTGGCGGCATCGCGGCCGGCGCAGGAGCGGCGAAGCGTGGCTGCGCGACCACGGCTTCGTTCACGTCGTCGACGCTTGGGCCAAACCGGTCGGCATCTCCTATTCCGCGCGCGCGAGCTCCGAGACGCTCGACCACGCCTTGCGCGAAGGGCTGGGCGTTCGTGCGGACGCCGAGCTGGTCGAGGTCCTGGTCCATCCGGGACTCATCGGCGATGTCGATCCGCCTGCACTGGAGGCGTCGCACGCCGCGCACATCGGCTTCGCGCTTCGCGCGCTCGCCCACGTGGGCCGCGGGAAGCTCTCAATCGAGGGAGGGCAGCCGGCCGAGACCTGGGCGTGGGCGTTCGTGCGCGACGGGGAGATGATCTTGTCGCCCGAAACCCCGCGCGATGACGACGAATGGACGGTGTCGCTCGCCGAGAGCGATGTCGCGCGTGCCGCCGACGAGCTGACCGCCTTGCTCCACAACCAATTGAATCGTGACCCGCGAGCCCCGCTCTTCCTGTCCTGCATGCCACTGAAACCGAGCGAGCGCTGGCCGACCTAGGTTCCAAGACGGCCACCGCCTATCGGACCGCGCCGCGCAGCAGGAGCCAGCCGTCGAGCCCGCGAATCGGCAGCAGGTTGACCACGAGCGCCAGCGCGTTCGTCCACACCAGGAACGGGACCAGATCGTCGGCGACGATGCCGCCCGGGCCGTCTGGCCACTCGACGCCCATGAGCACCCAACCGGCGGCGGCGAGGATGGCGGTGACCAGCGGCCCGGCCACGACGATCAGGGAGAACTCCGCGCGGCTCAGCCGCCCGTCGTGCGCGAGCTCCACGAACCCGCCGGCCGCGTGCAGCGTGAGCCCCGTGACGTCGGCGGCCGCGAGCTTGGCGACGACCAGGTGCCCGAGCTCGTGTGCCACGATCGAGAGCGCGAAGATCAGCGCGGCGCCGACGCCCGCCACGAGCACCCACCCCCACGGCATGGCGTACCTCGGGTAGTCGAAGTCGTTGACCACGTCCAGCCACGCGCTCATCTCCTCCGGCGTGGGCGTGCTCGGAAGGCTCGGCACCTCGGGCGCGTCGACGACCTCGGTCTCGCGGGCGTGGCGGCCGGCGAGCAGGCCGATCACCGCCATGGCCGCAACGAACGTGGGAGTGACGGTCAGGCGCGGCATGCGAGCCGACAACCGTAGAGGTCAGGGGATCAGGCCGCGGCGGATCGCCTTGGCGACCGCGGCGGCGCGGTCGGAGACCTCGAGCTTCTCGAAGATGTGCTGCAGGTGGGTCTTGATCGTCGCGGTGCTCACGTGCAGCTCGCGGGCGATCTCGGCGTTCGCGTAGCCGTCGGCCGCCAACCGGACGATCTGCGCCTCGCGCGGGGTGAGGACCGGCCCCTCGTCGCCGCGCTCGCGGCGCAGGCGAATCTCGTCGGCGAGGCCGTCCTGGACCTCAGGGCGCAGGACGGTCTGGCCGCGCGCGACGCGCTCGATCGCGTCGCAGATGTCGGCGCTCGCGACCGTCTTGGGGACGTAGCCGCGGGCGCCGGCGGCGATCGCGCGGTAGACGGTGGCGCTGTCATCGAGTGCGGACACGACGACGCAGCGCGTGGCCAGGCGCTCGCGCGCGATCGTCTCGATCACGGTCAGCCCGTCGAGGCCGGGCAGGCCGAGGTCGAGCACGGCGACCGCGGGCGCGAGATCGTGGATGTCGTCGAGCGCCCGGCGGCCGTCGTCGACGGCCGCGATGAGCGACAGGTCCGGGCGCTGCGCGATCGCGCGCGTCAGCCCTTCCCGGAACACCGGGTGGTCCTCGGCGACGAGCACGGTCACGCGCGTCACGCCTTCAGCGCCGCCCGCACCGCGTCGACCAACGCCCCGACGTCCAGCGGCTTGGTGACGTACCCCTCGACGTCCAGCCGCGGAGGCGTCGCGTCGGCGCTCAGCACCACGACCGGGATCGCGCGCGTGCGCGGGTCGGCCCGCAGCCGGCGCAGCACCTCCTCCCCCGCGACGTCGGGCAGGTGCAGGTCGAGCAGGATCACGTCGGGCCGGTGCCGCGCGGCCCGGTCGACGACGATGGCGCCCTCCATCGCGGGAGTCAGCTCCGCGGTCGTGAGGAGGTCGCGCACGAGCTCGAGGCTGGAACGGTCATCGTCGACGTACAGCACCTTCAGCGGCGGGAGGTCGCCGGCAACGCCCGCGTCGGTCGCAGCGGGCGGTGCGGCGACCAGCGGCAGCTCGACGAGGAACGTCGAGCCCTCCCCCGGCGCCGAGTGCTGGATGCCGAGCCGCCCGCCCATCGCCTCGACGAGTGACCGCGAGAGCGGCAGGCCGAGCCCTGTGCCCTCATCGTCGGGCGCCAGCCGCGCGAACGGCTCGAACACGCGTCGCTGCTGCGCGGGATCGAGCCCCGGCCCCGTGTCCGTCACCAGGTAGCGCAGCGTCCCACCGCTCACGCGCATCGTCACCCGCACGACCCCGCCGCGCCGGTTGTACTTGACCGCGTTGGCGAGCAGGTTCAGCAGCGCCTGGGCCAGCCGCCGGCGATCGGCCGCGCACCACCGGTGCATCCCGCCGTGGAGGTCGGCGGAGAGCTCGATGCCGCGCTCACGCGCGAGCGGGCGCACCAGCTCGAGCGCCTCGGCCAGCGGCTCGGGCGCGTGCACGGGCTCGATCGCGACGCGCGGCGCTTCCAACACGTCCTCGACGACCGCGAGCAGATGCCGGCCCGCGTGCAGGATCCGGTCCACGTTCGACTGAGCCGTCGCGGGTAGCGGCTCCAGCGCCAGCAGCTGCCCGAAGCCGAGGATCGCGTTCAGTGGCGTCCGCAGCTCGTGGCTGACGTGCAACAGCCGCCCGGTCCTGGCGCTGATGTCGCTGGCGATGCCGCCGAGCGCGTACACCGCGCCGCCCTCGTCCAGCAGCGGGAACTTGTTGGAGAGCCACCGCCCGTCGCCGGCCTCGGTCGGCTCCTCGACCTCGAGCGCGCGTCCGGAGCGCAGCACGGCGCGGTCGTTGCCCGTATACGCCGCGGCCGCCGCGTGCGGGAACAGGTCGAAGTCCGTGCAGCCCACGGCCTCGCCCGGCGCGAGCCCGAACCGGGCCTCGAAGCGCCGGTTGACGAACAGGTACCGCCCGTCGGGGTCCTTGACGAACACGAGCGTCGCGGCGCTGTCCACGAGCGATCGGATGAGGCCGTCGCTCATCCCCGAAATAGCCGACTGGTCGATGCCGCCGAACGCTACGGACAGCAACGCTGAAGCTCCCTGTACCAGCGGTCGAAAGCGCGGCGACCTCTTCACTCCCGCTGGGCGGTATCGAAACGCGTTGAACTCTCCTTGAATCGCTTTCAGGCGCCGTGTGCGGCGCCAGCGCATCCGCGCACGAGAGGGCGGCGCGGAGCGTTCTTCAGCGAGGGATGAGGGGATGAAGGACCCATCAGACGGGAGGGCCGCGGCATGGCTCTCCCGTCGCTCAGTGCTGGCCGTGATGGTCGGCTTGGCGGCGACCGTGGGGCTCGTGGCGGCGCTGCTCGCGACGGGCGGCGCGGTGAGCGGCCAGAGCGGCCCGGCGAGCGCGCAGGCCGAGCCCGAGGTGCCGGTCGAGGAGGCGCTCGCGAAGCCGCAGACGCCGCTGCCCGAGGGCATGCCGACCGAGAAGCCGAAAGCGATCGGCAAGCCGCTGGACCCGCTCAGCGGCGAGGAGGTCGGCTACGCGCGCGGGCTCGCGCTCACCGCGGCCGGCACCGGCGGCGAGCGCGTCGACGGCTCCGCCGGCCTGCAGTACCTGTCGACCGATCTGGCCGAGAGCGACGCGGAGGCGCCCAAGCGCGCGGTCACGGTCAACTCGTACGACTATGCGACCGACGAGCTCGTCACGCAGGTCGTCGACCTGCAGTCGGGCGCCGTGGACACCAAGCGCGCGAAGGGTGTGCAGCTGCCGCCGTCCAAGCGTGAGGTCGACACCGCCATGGTGCGCCTGCTGGCCGACCCGGAGGGCCAGGCGCTCAAGGACGACTACAAGGCCACGACGGGCGTCGCGCTGACGAGCCCGGACCAGCTGGACTACGCCGGCGGCGCCTGGGTCGCCGACGAGAAGAGCGAAGGCGGCGAGCAGTGCGGCGAGCACCGCTGCGTCTTCTTCCAGATCCGCACCGAGGACGGTCGGGGCCTGATCATGCTGGTCGGGGTGCCCCACCCCGCCGCGGCCAAGAGGGGGGGGATCAGGCCGGGAGGGCGGGGAGGTCCGGGGCCGCCGCGTCGGTGGCGCCCGGCGTTGCGCTGGCCGGAGCGCCGGGCGCGAGCGCGCAGACGACGACGCCGACCGCGGCGTTCTGCTCCGGCGAGTCGCTGATCTCCTACAAGCTCCGCAACGGAGCCAAGTGGGAGATGTGCTGGGGTCACCACTCGCTCAAGGGCCTGGTGATCTCCAAGGTCGCGTTCCAGGGCCCGAAGGACACCGCGCCCAAGCTGATCCTGGACGCGATCAACACCGTGCAGATGAACGTGCCGTACGACAACGGCGCGATCGAGTACGACGACGTGCTCCAGTACGGCTTCGGCGGCAACTACCTCAAGGGCCTCGACGTCAGCGAGTGCCCGGACGGCGAGCTGCGCAACGCGACCGTCAACTGGGAGACGTCGACGAGCGTCTACCGCGAGGAGGTGCGCCCGGCGCTGTGCATCCGCGAGGACGACACGGGCACCGCGTACCGCTCGCAGTACCGCTCCAACAGCCAGATCCTGGCCAAGCAGGGCACCGACCTGATCGTCTCCGCGACGGCCGCGATCGGCAACTACGAGTACGAGATGCGCTACTCGTTCCACGACGACGGCCAGATCGACGCCAACCTCGGCGCGACGGGTGAAGCGATCCCGTTCGGCGAGGGCTACCAGAACGGCTGGCCGGTCGGCACGGGCGAGGCCGACTTCCTGATGAACCACTACCACTCGGCGGTCTGGCGGGTGGACTTCGGGCTCGACGGGCAGGCGCAGATGAAGGCCGAGCAGTGGGACACGGCGCCCACGGGCCAGCGCGGCTCGCAGTCGGCGATCTACAACACGACCAAGACCGACCTGCCGACCGAGAAGGCGCTGAACCTGAGCAACCGGCGCTGGTTCCGGGTGCTCGCGCCGGCGAGCCTGAACGCGGACAACCATCCGCGCTCGTACGAGTTCGTGTACGGCAAGAACGACCCGTACTCGTCGTACCCGCACCTCAAGTACGAGCTCGCGTTCTCCCAGTACCGCGCGTGCGAGCAGTTCCCGATGCGGAACATGACCGCGGTCGCAGGCTGCGGCGACAAGACCACGCTCGACTACCTGGACGGCGAGAACCTCACCAACCCGGTCGCCTGGGTGAACGTGGGCTTCCACCACGTGCCGCGTGACGAGGACCAGAGCCCGATGCCGATCCACTGGCAGGGCTTCAGCCTCTACCCGCGCGACTGGCACTCCAACAACTCGCAGGCGCCGGCCGTCCGCTCCGCGTGGAACGGCCGCAACATGCCGGCGGCGCCGACCCCGACGCCGAGCGCGACGGCTACGGCCACGGCGACCGCGACGGCCACCGCGACCGCGACGGCCACCGCGACGGCGACGGCGACGTCGACCGCCACGGCGACGCCCACCACGATGGCGACGCCGACGACCACGCCGGGGGCGACGGCCACGCCCACGGCGACCACCACGCCTCCCCCGGCTCCCGCGACGCGCACGAGCGCGGCGGCGGAGACGGGTGAGGCGACCGCCACGCTGCAGGTCGGCCCGACCGCGGCTCGCAAGGCGACGGCCTCGGTCGCGCTCAAGCTGGCCAACGGCAAGGCGAGCGTGACCGTGCTGACGGGTGGCAAGGCCGCCGCGGGCAAGGTCGCGCTCAAGGTCAACGGCAAGACGGTGAAGACCCTGACCCTCAAGCAGGGCAAGGCGACCGCCGCACTGCCGAAGCTGAGGGCGGGCGCCTACAAGGTCACGGCGAGCTACCTCGGCTCGACCACGACCTGGGCCGCCTCGACCAAGGCCAAGACGCTGAAGGTCAAGTAGGTCCGTGACCCGCACGCGTCCCCGCACCCGCCTGCTCGGCGGCGCCGTCGGCGTCGCGCTGATCGTCGTCGTCGCGCTGCGGACGATCGGCCTGCTCACGGTGGTCACACCGTCGATGCAGCCCGAGCTGGCGGTCGGGGACCGCGTGCTGGTCAACAAGCTCGTCCCGGAGATCGTGCCGTTGCGGCGCGGCGACGTCGCGGTCTTCGAGGATCCCGGCGGCTGGGCCGAGGCCTCGGCCCGCAGCCGGGGAGCGATCACGCACGACACGCTGATCGTCAAGCGCGTGATCGGCGTGGGCGGCGACCGCGTGGTGTGCTGCGCGCCCGACGGCGCGCTGGTGCTCAACGGCCGGCCGCTCGCCGAGCCGTACGCGTCGCGGCGCCCGTTCCCGCTCGCGTTCGACGTCGTCGTGCCCGACGGCAGCTACTGGATGATGGGTGACGACCGCGTCCGCTCGTTCGACTCGAGCGGGCTCGCCGACGCCTCGACACACGGCTTTGTACCCACCGACCGGATCGTCGGGCGGGTGGAGGTGACGCTATGACCGGACTCTTGGCCCACGGCATCGCCGCCGGTGCGGACGTCCCGATCCCGATGACCGTGGCGGCCGCCGCCGCGGCGTTCGTGCTCGTGCTCTCGTTCGGCGTGCTCGCGTTCGGCTGGACGCGCCCGCGGCTGCGCGCGTGGCAGCGTCCCGCCACCGGCTCGCTTCCACGTCCGCTCGAGGTCGCGCTCGGCTTCGCGGGCGTCGCCGCGTTCGCGGTGGTCGCGTACGCCGGGTTGGCCGGCACCGCGCTCCCGAACGAGAACCTCGCCCCCACCGCGGTCTACGTCGGGTTCTGGGTCGGGCTCGCGTTCGCCTCGCTGCTGCTGGGTGACGTGTTCAAGTACGTGAGCCCGTGGCGCGCCGTGGGCCGAGCGGCGGGTTGGGTGGGCGGGCGGCTCGGGCTCGCCTCGGACCCCCTGGCCTACCCGGAGCGCCTCGGCCGCCTTCCCGCCGCCGTCGGCTTGTTCGCGTTCGCGGTCTGCGAGCTGTGCTGGACGGCCGCCGGCGAACCGCGCGCGCTCGCGATCCTGATGCTCGTCTACTTCGTCGCGATGCTCGTCGGGATGAGCCTGTTCGGCGTCGAGCCGTGGCTGCGTCACGGCGACGCGTTCGGCGTGCTGTTCGGGCTCTTCGGCGCACGCGGGCGGGTGGACGCACGCGTCGCGGGCACGGTCGCGCTGCTGCTGGTGGCGATCGGCTCGACGGCGTTCGACGGCGCGCGCGAGGCCGCCGCGTTGCGACCGCTCACGGAGGCACTGGAGGACGTCGGCGTGAGCCTCGGGCTGCCGAGCGACCTCGCGCTGGAGACCGGCCGCGTCGTCCTGCTCGCGCTGTGCGTCGCGATCGTCGTCGCGATCTGGCTGGCCGGCATCGCCCCGGTTCGCCGGCACGCGCGCGCGTTCACGCACACGCTGATCCCGATCGCCGCGGGCTACCTCGTCGCCCACTACTTCTCGCTCGCGGTCGTCGGCGGGCAGGCGCTGTGGCCGCTCGCCAACGACCCGCTCGGCGCCGGCGCCGACCTGTTCGGCGGCGCGGCGGCGCAGATCGACTACGCCGCGCTCAGCACGGACCTGATCTGGTGGGTGCAGATCATCGCGCTCGTCGCGGGGCACGTGGCGGCGCTCGTGCTCGCTCACGACCGCGCGCTCGAGGTCTACGGCGACGCCCGCGCCGCCGCCCGCTCGCAGATGGCGATGCTGGGGCTGATGGTCGTGTTCACGAGCCTCGGCCTGTGGCTGCTCTCCGCCGGGTTCAGCGCGTGACGGTTGTCTAGCCTGCGCGCCGTGGATCGGCGCCGGCAGATCATCGAGGGAACGTTGGAGGCGATCCGCGGCTCGTCCGTGGCGGACATCCCGCTCGGGACGATCGCCGAGCGAGCCGGCATGCGCGCCAACCACGTCCTCTACTACTTCGCCTCCCGCGACGACGTGCTGGTCGCGGCCGCCGCCCACGTGGAGAAGACGCTGGCCGAGGGGCGTGCCGAGCGCCTGCGCGCGATCCCCGATCCGGTCGACCGGTTGCGGGCGTTCGTCACCGAGTACCTGCCCGACGACCGCCACGATCCCGCGTGGAAGCTGTGGGTCGAGGGGTGGCTGCGCTCCACGGCCCACAGCGCGTTCGCGGAGGTCGGCGAGGCCGCGCACGCGGGCTGGCACGCGGACCTCGTCGCGACGGTCGAGCCGTTCCGCGCACCCGAGGATGTCGCGGCCTTCGCGCGGCGGATGCTGTTCATGCTCGACGGGCTCGCAATCCACGTGGTCGGCGGCCACCTCCCGCTCGAGGAGGCCATCCAGCTGGCGATGACGACCCTGCTGCGCGAGCTCGGGGCCTAGACGGCGACCCGGGTCGTGTCGCGACCTGCGCGCTTGGCGTCGTAGAGCGCAGCGTCGGCGGCCTCGGCGAGCGCGTCGGCCGACGACGGCCCGGCCGTGACCGCCACCCCGGCGCTGACCGCGACCGGCGGCGTGCGCGCGTCCTCGCGCAGCGCCCCGCGCACCCGGTCGGCGTACGCGCGGGCGGTGGCGGGGTCGGCCGCGGGCAGGACGGCGAGGAACTCGTCGCCGCCGAGCCGCGCGACCAGGTCGCTCGCGCGGCTCTCCCCACGCAGCGTGTCCGCGACCCGTACCAGCACGCGGTCGCCCGTCTCGTGCCCGTGCTCGTCGTTGATGTCCTTGAAGCGATCGATGTCGAGCGCGACGGCGGCGAGCGGACGGCGCTCGCGGCGGGCGCGCTGAAGCTCGATCTCGAGCCGCTCGTCGAGCCCGCGCCGGTTCAGGAGCCCGGTCAGCGGGTCCTTGCGCGCCTCCGCCCGCAGCTGCTCCACCAGCTGGTCGCGGCGGTGCACGAGCACGCGCACGACGCCCGCGATGATCGCGACGGACACCACCACGTCGATCCAGCGGTCGACCGAGCCGAGCCCGGCGGGCATCGCGTCCAGGGCGACGGCGTGCGCGACCGCGGTGCCGGCGACGGAGAGCACGGTCGCGCGGGTGCCGTAGAAGTACGCGACCCACAGCGTCGGCCAGGAGTAGAGGATCGCGGCGTCGGTGTAGCCGGAGCTCGTCGCCAGCCCGTACGCGATCAGCGCAGTGCCGAGCGGAGTAAGCGCCACCAGCGCCGGGCGCGGCAGCCGCGGGCCGGCAAGCAGCACCGCGCCGGCCACCAGCAGCGCGGCGAGCGCCGGGGCGAGCGAGATGGCCGGGCCGCCGGGCAGCGTCCGCTCGATCACGACGAGCGCCGCGGCGGCCGCGTAGATGCCGGCGCTGCTGCGGATCAGCAGCGGCTCGGGCGTCGAATCGAATTGCGCCATGGGTTTGCTGTCGGCGGCGCGCGTCAAGCGTCCGTCACGCGCAGGTCAACCCGCGGTCAAGAACAATGTGGCCATGAGTGAGCTCATCCAGCGCGGGCCGGCCGAGGCGCTCGCCGGCCTGCTCGGCGTGCCGGTGCCCGAGGACGAGCTGCCGCTGTTCTGGCACTGGGTCTACCTGCTCGACCGTCCCGCCCAGGCCGAGCTCGGCCGCGACGGCCACCGCGCGGCCGGCGTGGAGCCGGGGCGGCGGCGGATGTTCGCCGGCGGGCGGGTGGAGGCGCTCGCGCCGTTGCGCTTCGACGAGCCCGCGGAGCGCCGCGCCGACGTCGTCGACACCGTGGAGAAGCACGGCCGCAGTGGGCGGCTGACGTTCAACACCGTGCGCCAGCAGGTCTTCCAGCGCGGTGCGCTCGTGGTCGAGGAGCGCCAGGACATCGTCTACCGCGACCTGCCGAGCGAGCCGGTGGTCGCCGAGCCGCTGGAGCCGGTGCCCGTGGCCGGCGACGAGTGGGCGATCGAGATCACGCCGCCGCTGCTGTTCCGCTTCTCGGCGCTCACCTACAACGGGCACCGCATCCATTACGACCGCGACTATGCGCGCGAGATCGAGGGCCACCCCGGGCTCGTCACGCACGGTCCGCTCCAGGCGCTCGCGATGGCCGAGCTCGCGCGGGCCCGGGGCATGGCGGCGACGGTCTGCGAGTACCGCCTCGTCGCGCCGCTCTTCGAGCACCAGGGGCTCGTCGTCGGCTTCGCCGACCGCCACGCCAGCGTCCGCGACCTCGGCGGGCGCCAGACCGCCCGCGCCACGCTCACATGACCCACGACCAGCCGTATCCCGAGCTGCGGACCCGGGTCCGCGAGCTGTGCGCCGAATTTCCGGACGCGTACTGGCGCGAGCGCGACCAGGCGCGCGAGTACCCGCAGGCGTTCGTGGACGCACTGACCGCGTCCGGCCTGCTCGGCGCCCTGATCCCCACCGCGTACGGCGGCCTCGGCCTCGGAGTCAGCGAGGCGAGCGTGATCATGGAGGAGATCAACCGCTCCGGCGGGCATTCCGCCGCCTGCCACGCGCAGATGTACACGATGGGCGCCGTGCTGCGCCACGGCAGCGAGGCGCAGAAGCAGACCCACCTGCCCGCGATCGCGAGCGGGGCGCTGCGCCTGCAGGCGTTCTCGATCACCGAGGCCCAGGCGGGCTCGGACACGACGCAGATCGTGACGTCGGCGCGCCGCGAGGGCGACGAGTACGTCATCGATGGCGCCAAGAACTGGACGAGCCGGATCGAGCAGTCCGACCTGTTGCTGCTCCTGGCGCGGACCGGCGAGGGCGCGCGCGGCGAAGGGCTGAGCCTGCTGCTGATCGACCTACGGGCCGTGCGCGAGCACCAGCCCGAGGCGCTCGAGGTCGAGCCGGTGCGCACGATGTTCAACTACGCCACCAACCAGGTCCGCTTCTACGGCCTGCGCGTGCCCGCGTCGAGCCTGATCGGCGAGGAGGGCCGTGGCTTCCGCTACGTGCTCGACGGCTGGAACGCCGAGCGCATCCTGCTCGCCGCCGAGGCGATCGGCGACGGCTACTGGTTCACCGAGCGCGCGGTGCGGTACGCGAACGCGCGCGAGGTCTTCGGCCGCCCGATCGGCGTCAACCAGGGCGTCCAGTTCCCGATCGCGAACGCCTACATGCAGGTCCGCGCGGCCGACCTGATGCGCTACGAGGCGGCGCGGAGGTTCGACGCGCACGAGCCGTGCGGCGCCGAGGCCAACATGGCCAAGCGGCTGAGCTCGGACGCCAGCTGGGCGGCCGCGAACGTCTGCCTCGACACGCACGGCGGCAACGGCTTCGTCGACGCCTACGACGTCGAGCGCAAGTTCCGCGAGACGCGCCTGTACCGGGTCGCTCCGGTCAACGACAACCTCATCAGCGCGTTCGTGGCGACGAAGGTCCTCGGGCTGCCGCGGTCCTACTGATCACGCCTCGGCGGCGGCCAGCCGCGTGTGGGGCCTGGGCGCGGGCGGGCGCTCGCCGAGCTTGACGACGATCACGCCCGCGAGGATCAGCGCGCCGCCGGCGAGCTGGAGCGCGCCCGGGATCTGGTCGAGCAGCAGCCAGGCGAAGACGACGCCCGCGACGACCTCCAGCAGCGCGACGAACGAGGCCAGGCGCGAGCCGAGGCGCACGCTCGCCACGATCCCGGTGCAGTAGGAGAAGCCGGCCGTGACGACGCCGAGGCCGGCCAGCGACAGCCAGTAAGGGACGGTGGCGCCCGCGTACTCGGGCGCGGCGGTGGTCGCGTCCATCGGCAGCAGCCCGATCGCGCCGAGCGCGGCCAGCATGACCGCGCCGGTGAGCAGGCCGGCGCCGGCCAGCGCGACCGGCGGGAGGTCCTCGCGCGGCTTGGCGGCGAGCACGAAGTAGGAGACGACGCCCGCCATCGCCAGCAGCGCCCAGGCCACGCCGGCGGGCGCGAGGTCGGCGCCCGAGAGCAGGTCGAGGACGAGCACGAGGCCGAGCGCCGCGATCCCCGCGCCCGCGACGGTGAGTGGGCCGGGACGCTCGCCGTGGCGCAGCCACAGCCAGAGCACGACGGCCGCCGGGGCGGTGTACTCGATCAGCAACGCGGGTCCGACGTCCATCCGCTGGACGGCCGAGAAGTACGCGAACTGCGTGCCCGCGACCGGCACCGCGCCGAAGATCAGGATCAGCCCGGCGTTGCGGCGCAGGGCGTCCATGCGGCCGCGCAGCGCGCGCAGCGCGAACGGCGTCACGACCAGCGCACCGATCAACAGCCGGGCGAGCACGACCGCGCCCGCCGACCAGCCGGCGTCGAGCAACCCGCGCGCCAGCGGGCCGGACAGGCCGAAGGCCGCGGCCGAGGCGATCGCGAACAGCAGTCCGACGCCGAGATCCGCGCGCCTGTCATTCGTCACCGACTCCATGGCAAATGACACTACTCAGATGCCTGTAAGATGTCAACGTGCTGTTTGTCAATGACACCGAGCTGTCGTTGCGGGCCGCCGTCGCGCTCGTCAACAGCGCCGAGCCGCCGGACACGCTCACGGACCTCGCCCAGCTCGACGCCTTCTACAAGCGACACGAGTTCACCGGCCGCCACGACGGCGACGCGGCCGAGCTGGCGGCGATGCGCGCGCTGCGCCCCGTCCTGCGGGAGCTGCTCACGGCTGAGCGCGACGACGCCGCCGAGCTGGTCAACACGCTGCTCGCCGACGCCCAGGCCGTCCCGCAGCTGCGCCGCCACGACGGCCTGGACTGGCACATCCACGCGATCTCCTCCGACGCGCCGCTGGACCGCCGCATCGCCGTCGAGGCCGCGATGGCGATGATCGACGTCATCCGCGCCGACGAGCTCTCACGGCTCTCGGTGTGCATCGACGGCGAGTGCGAGTGCCTGGTCCTCGACCTCTCGCGCAACCGCTCGCGCCGCTACTGCAGCACGATCTGCGCGAACCGCAACGCGGTCGCCGCCTACCGCGCGCGCCGCGCCCAGCACTGATGCGCATCGCGCTGCGCGGCGTCAGGATCGGCGAGTCGGCCGGATCTTGACGAGCGTCGACCGCCAGGGCACTGGTGGATCGACACGGCGTCCACGACCATCGCCGGGCATGATCGGCGCGCTGGTTCCCCTCTCTCCCCCAGGCTGGGCCGAGCACGGCCGGCACCTGCTCACCGGGCTCGAGCTGGCCGCGCGCGAGCTCGAAGTGCAGCTCGTGGTGCGCGACACCGCCGGCGACCCCGCCCGCGCCGCGGCGGCCGTCGACGAGTTCGCCGACCTGGGCCTCGCGGCCGTCGCGGGCGAGTTCCACAGCGTCGTCGCCCGCGCGGCCGCCGCCCGCGCCGACGCCCGCGGCCTCCCGTTCCTGTGCTCCTCGGCGGTCATCGACGCGCTCACCGATCACCCGACCGACCACGTCGCGCGCCTCGCGCCGGCGCAGTCGCACGGCTGGCGCATCTACGCCGACTTCCTGCTCGCCGCGGGCCACCGCCGAATCGCCGTCATCGCCGAGCCGAGCGTCTATTGGGCCGCCGGAACCCGCATCCTGCGCGAGCACCTCGCCGCGCGCGGCGGCACCGTCATCGAGCTGGACCTCGACGCGCTCGGCGAGTCCGGCGCCACCGCCGTCCTGCTGCTGGTCGGCGACGCCGAGCCACTGGTCACGGCCATCCGAGAAGATTCGCGCCTCTCCGGCATCCTGATCGGCGCGCCCGCCGGCCAGCCGGAGCTGGCCGAGTGGGGCGCCGCCATCCCGTTCCTGCGCTACCGCGCCGACCGGCTCACGCCGCTCGGGGACCGCGTCGAGGCCGCCCTGGGCGGCGCGCCCTCGTTCGTCGCCCTCGAGGGCTACGACGCGATCCTCGTGCTGGCCGAGCAGCTGCGCACGGGTGCGCCGTGGTCGCGCGTGACCGTCGAGGGCACGCGCGGCACGATCCGCTTCACCCGCCCGCCCGGCGGCCACGTCTGGCAATGGACGTGGCCGCCGGTGCAGGTGGCGACTAGGGCTGCGTCGTCGACAGCGTGAACGTCAGCGTCTTGCTGTACGTCCCCGTGCGCAGCGGGTCGTTGGCCTTGATGAGCTGCTTGAACTCGACGTCGACCTTCTCGTTGGAGACCGGCGCGGTCCACGACGACTTCGAGAACGCCACGCGCAGCGGCTCGGCGAGCGTGAACGCGCCGTTGGTCATGCGGCCGGGATCGCTGACCGAGAGCGTCGCGTTGCCGGCGGTGGAGATGACGTTCGCGAACGTCTTCGCCGTGTAGTCCCTGGCCGTGCCCGGGATGAACGGATCGAACGTCGCCGCCCCGTCCAGCGTCAGCGCGAGCGTCGCCGGGACGGTGCCGCCGACCCTGCCGTCCACCGACGTGGCGGCGAACTCACCCGGCCCGGTGCGGAACGCGTAGGCGCCCGAGCCGACCTCGTAGACCACGTGCGAGCCCGAGATGCCGACCAGGTCGACGCCCGGCGCCTCAGAGGCCACCAGCGGCGTGCCCGAGCCGACCTCGCCGACCTTGGCCGGATCGGTCGCGGGCACGTACACGCGGCCCGTCGCGCCCGCCGGCACCTTCACGTTCAGCTGCAGGCCGCCGGCCGTCTTCTTCCACGAGGAGGCGACGGTGCCGCGCACGGACTCGTAGGACGCCGACGCCTGGTTGAGCTTCGCGTCGTCGGCGATCAGCGGCTTGAACTCGATCTGCTCGTACGCCGGCTTGGTCGGCTTCATGCCCACCAGGCCTTCGTAGAACCACTGCCCGATCGAGCCGAACATGTGGTGATTGCGCGTGCGGCTCGACTGCTCCCAGTACTCGCCCAGCGACGTCCACCCCAGCTCCACCGCCCAGCGGCCGTAGGACGGGTAGGTCGTCTGCTGCGCGATCGTGTACGCCGCCTTGGCCGCATCCGGCACGCCCTCCTCGGCGGCCTCCTGCAGCACCGGGTAGATCCAGCGCGCGCCCGCGATGCCCGTCATCTGGTGCCCCTCACGGGTGACCAGCACGTCGTAGACGAGCTTCTCCTGCAGCGCGCGGCGGCGCTCCGGCGGGACGAGCCCGAACGCCAGCGGCAGCACCTGCATCGACTGCACCAGCGGCTGCGTCCCGTTCTCGCGGTAGTAGCCGACCGACGCGTCCCACCACTTCGCGTTGAAGTCGTCCTTGACGTTCTCGTACAGCGCGTCCAGCTCGGCCGGATCCTTGCCCAGCGCGCGTGCCGAGTCGGCCGCGATCTTCGCCATGTAGGCGACGTACGCGGTCGAGGACGGGGCGATGATCGTCGGCGTGTTGAAGCGCGTGCCGGCGCCCAGCGGGGCGTCCGCGCCGGTCGGGACGCACCAGTCGCCCAGGCCGGAGCTGAGCGTGTACGCGTACTGGTCCCCGTCGGAGGAGAACCACTTCGTGAGCCAGTTGAGCAGGTACTGGCGCATGCCCGGATAGGTGCGCGCGAGCGACTCCTTGTCGCCGTAGCGCAGGTAGCCCTCCCACGGGACGACGAACCAGTACGCGTCCCAGATCGGGGTCGCGGCGGCGTTCGCGGGCTTGAACGCCGGGCCGCCCTCGTAGCCGTAGTTCTTGGTGCCCGGCGACACGAGCGGGACCTCACCCGACTCGCGCTGGTCGTCGACCATGTCGATCGAGGACTTCTCGAAGTGGCGCTCGGTGTCGAACTGCAGCGACGCGATCGGCGCCGACAGCTGCGCGTCACCGGCCCAGCCGTTCTTCTCGTAGGTGGGCGTGTCGGTGATGACGCCGGACACGTAGTTCTCGGCGATCGAGGAGCGGATGTTGCGCTCGATCAGGTTCACGAGGTCGCTGGAGGAGCTGAAGACGCCGGTCGGCGCCAGCGGCTCGCGGATCTCCTGCACCGAGTCGACGGTGACGTTGACGCCGTCGGGCAGCGCGGTGCCGCCGACGGCGCTGATCTGCACCCACTGGAAGCCCTTGTAGGTGAAGCGCGGCGTCCAGGTCTGGGCCTGCGGGCCCTTGGAGATGTAGTAGTCCGTCTGGATCTGGCCGGCGGGCGCGTAGCCGGAGATCGAGACCAGCCCGTCCGTGCCGAGCTTCTCGGCGTAGCGGATCTGGATCACGGTGCCCGCGGGGGCGCCGGTGACGGTGGTCGTCGCCCAGCCCGCGTACTGCTGGCCGGTGTCGTAGAGGATCACGCCGGGACGGGGCTCGGAGCGCGTGCCCGCGGGGTGGTTCGCGATCAGCGACGTGCGCTCGAGCTCCTGGGCGATCAGCTTGCCCGTCGGGCCGGGGACGGTGCGGGCGTCGGCCCAGTTGGACGCGTCGAAGCCGGGGGCCGACCAGCCGCTGATCTCCTTGCGAGCGTCGTAGGTCTCGCCCAGATAGTGGTTGTCGTAGCGGATCGGCCCCGCGTCGCTGGTCTTCCACGTCTCGTCGGACTTGATGACCTGCTCGGTGCCGTCCGCGAACGTGATGACGAGGTCGGCCTTGAGCGTCGGGTTGGCGCGCCACTCGGCGCTCGACCAGCCCCAGTTGCCGGACGTCGTCTCGTTGTCGTACTGGCCGGAGCCGAGCTGGGTGGCGAGCACGTTCTCGCCCGGCTTGACGAGGCCGGTGACGTCGTCGGTCGTGTAGAAGACGGTCTTGTCGTAGCTGGTGAAGCCCGGGTCCAGGAACGTGCGCTCGGAGGTCTTGGTGCCGTTGAGCGTCATGTCGTTCCAGCCGAGGCCGGACGCGTAGACGCGGGCCTTGGTGACGGCGCCGTGCTCGGAGGAGACGGTGAACGCCTTGCGCAGGTACGGGACCGGGCGGATCTCCTTGCAGGTGCCTGAGAGCGTGGCGCCGTTGGACGGGCGGCACCAGTCGGTCGGCGCGGGGCCGACGACGGCGGTGCCGCTCGCGTGCGCCTTGGTCAGCCCGGCGGTGAGGGCGAGGCCCGTGCCGGGCGTGGTGACCGTGGCGCCGGCGTCGGCGGCGTTGAGCGCGGGGCTGACCGTGATGCCGGTGCCGAGGCCGCGCGTGGCGGCGCCCTGGGCGTGGGCGGAGGTGAGCGGCGCGCTGAGCGTGATGCCCGTGCCGAGCATGCGTACGGCGGCGCCGTTGGCGTACTCGGCCGTGGTCGGCGCGGTGAGCGTGACGCCGCTGCCCTCGGCGCCGGCCGAGCCGACGGTCGCGACCGTGTAGGACTCGCTGCCGAGGACGACGGTGTCACCGGCGTTCCAGCCCTGGACGCTCGCCACGCGGATGTTGGTGGCACCGGCGGGCACGGCCGCCGCGAGCGTCGTCGCGCGGCCCTGCGTGCCGACGGCCGTCACCGTGCGCACCTCGCCGTCGATCAGGGCGGCGGCGCCGACGGCGAACCCGTTCGTGCTCGTGACCTTGACGTTGGTGGCGCCGGCTGCGACGGGCGCGAACAGCGTGGTCGCGTTGCCCGCGGCCGTGCCGACCTCGGTGACCGTCACGGTCTGGCTGCCGATCGTGAGCTGCGCGCCGGGCGCGAAGTTGTTGACGGAGACCACCTTGACGTTGGTGTCGCCGGCGGCGACCGGTGCTGCGGTGGTGGTCGAACCGGCGCCCGTGCCGACAGCCTCGAGCGTGACCGATTCGTCACCGACGGTGATCGTCTTGCCCGGGGCGAAGCCGACGTTGGACGCGATCCGCAGGACCTTGTCCCCGGCCGCGGCGGCCTGCGTGAGCGTCGTGTTGCCCTGCAGGCAGCAGGCGTCGTCCGCGCTCGCCTCGGCGTTGGTGAGGTGCGCGGGCGTGCGCGCCGGGCCGCTGATCCACGTGCCCTTCCACTCCGCGGGGGTGAGGTACGCGGTCTCGAACCAGGTTGCGGGCGCCCAGTCCGAGCCGGCCGCCTTGACCGACCAGAAGTAGCGCGTGCGCGACTTGAGCGCCGGGCCGGCGTAGTCCGTGCTCAACGCCGATGACGCCACGGTGCCCGAGTCCCACACGTCTCCGTCGCCGGCCGCGGCCTTCGCGGCGGTGGTGGCCACGACGACGCGGTAGCTCGTCGGCTTGACGCCGCGATCCGCGCTCTCCAGCCGCCAGCGCAGCTCCGGCGTCGCGTCGTCGATGCCCAGCGGCGTCGCCGCCGCGTTGGTCTCCAAACCGGTGACCTGGACGCTCGCCCCGTACGCGGGCGCGGCGCTCACCGCCAAGGCCGCGCACACTGCGACGGCCGCTCTCCTCACTCGCATTGCTCTCCTCGCTCGCATTTGATCGGTTTGCTCGCCTAACGCAACCGAACCGATCGAACCAGCACGTGTGTCTACTGGTCGAGCGAAACTGACGCATCAATGATTTCCCCACACTTTTCCCGGCTCGCATAGGGGTTGCGGCGTACGGGATAGTTGGCGCGACCGTGGTGACGCTCACCGGACGCGACGCGGAGTTGCGGGCGCTCGACGCTGCCCGGGCCGCTGCCTGCCCGCGGGTCGTGCTGGTAGAGGCGCCCGCGGGCGGCGGCAAGACGGCGCTGATCGACCACTGGCTCGCGGGTGCGCGCGCAACCCGCGTGCTGCGCGTGAGCGGCGAGCCGACCGAGACCCACATCCCGCACGGCGTCCTCGACGTGCTGCGCCGGCGCGCGGGCGGCGAGCTCGACACCGTCCGCTCCGGCGTCCTCGTGCTCGACGACGCCCAGTGGGCCGACCCCGAGTCGATCGACGCGCTCGTGTTCGCGCTGCGCCGGCTCGTCGACGAGCCGCTGCTCACGATCGTCGCGTCCCGCCCGGGCGCGGACCTGCGCGGCCTCGCCCGCCTGGCCGACACCCGACTGACGCTGGCGCCGCTGACCCAGGCCGACGTGCGCGCGCTGACCGGCCTCGCCGACGGCCCTGCCCGCCGCCTGTGGGAGCACACGGGCGGACTCCCGGGCCACGTCCGCGCGCTCGCCGCGCACGTCCCGTCCGATCCCGAGGCCCCGCTTCCGGCGCCGGCCGTCGTGATCGCCGAGATCGGCCGCGCGCTCGCCGCGTGCACGCCCGCGGCCAGGGCGCTGGTGCAGGCCGCCTCCGTGCTCGGCAACGGCTGCCGCCTCGCCGACGCGGCGCAGCTCGCCGAGGGCAGCGCCGCGCCGGCCGCCGCCGCGCCGCACGACCTCGCCGGCGG
>NZ_JAPCID010000066.1 GCF_027587175.1 Solirubrobacter deserti | reverse complement strand
CGCCGTGGGCGGGCCGGCCGGGTGCGGGCGGCGAACCGCCGTGGGCGGGCCGGGCGTCGCGGGTGGGCGGGCGCGGGTCGCGCGCGGCCACTTCGGCCACCAGGGCGGCCTGCATCGCCCGCGCGTACTCGTCGAGCAGCGGCGCCACGTCCTCGCCCGCCAGCTCCGCGGCGCGGAGCGCGCCCACCAGCTCGGGCTCGGGCAGCGTGGGCTTGACGCCGACCGCCACCCAGCCGCCCGCGGCCGGCGCCGCGACGATCAGCGCGCGAAACCACGCACCGTCGTCGGCGACGAGCCGCAGCGGCGCCACGCCGACGCGCCCGAAGAGCGCGCGCAGCACGGCGTACGGGATGTCCGGGTGGCGTAGCGCGTCGAACGCGTCGCCGACCGCCGCGCCGCTTAGCCGGGCGAAGACCGGGTCGAGCGCCGTCAAGCGGCCGGAGCCGTCCAAGGCGAACGCGAACGACTCGGACGGGTCGAACGGGCGCTCGCGGGTCGACGCGATCAGCGCCACAGCGCGAGAACTATGCCATGGCGTAGCGCGCGTGATGTCCGCGGGCACGGGCGAGGGCGGCCAGGGGCGACAGCAGCGCGCGGACCATCCACGCGGGCGGGAACGGCGCGCGCACCTCGCGCCGGAAGCGCGACACGAACAGCGCCAGGTGCAGCGGCTTCGGCATGCCCGACCGCCAGACGCGGCCTTCGAGGGCGAGCTCGGTCGTGGTCGTCAGCAGGTCCTCCATGTCCAGCGCGGGCACGACCTCGACGCGCGCCCGCGCGACGCCGTCGCCGCCGTTGGTGAACTTGTGCACCCGGCCCGCCGGCACGACCACGGTCTCGCCCGCCTCGGCCACGATCTTCCGCAGCCCGAGGCGGAACGTCATCGTCCCCTCGAGCACGTGGAAGCGCTCCTCCTGCTCGGGGTGGACGTGGGCGCCGGGCACGCGCCCGTCGGCCGCCAGCTCGAGCTCGAACTCGAGCCGCTCGCCGCCGGTGTCCGCCGCGGTCTTGATGAACGTGATCCGCTCGCCGCTGACCGGGTTGTCGATGATCTGTCCACTGAGAGCCATTCCGAAGTCCTTGAGTCGCTGGGGAGGGAGCGACAAGGCTCCGGGACACGGCGTCGCGTGTCGTCGGCCCGCCTGACGATCTGTGATCCGCCGCAAAGACGACCCGGGCTCGCCCCCGAGGACGACCTCGTGTAATCTCCACAAAAGCGATCGGATTAGATTCACCCGAAACCTGATCCGGTTACTTGTGAATAACGCGTTCGGCCGGTACGGTCATGGGACCCCATGAGCAAGATCGAACGCATAAAGGCCGAAACCGACGGCCTCGACGTCCTGCCGGAACTGCTCCGCGCCGCGCGCGAGGGGTGGGAGACCCTGAGCCCCGACCACGTCGGCCTGCTCAAGTGGTACGGGCTGTACGCGCACAACACCGGCGACGGCCACTTCATGCTCCGGACCAAGGTCATCCAGGGCAAGCTCACGCTCGACCAGGTCGAGACGATGGCCGGCATCGCCGAGGAGTTCGGGCGCGGGATCATCGACTGCACCACGCGCCAGTGCTTCCAGATCCACTGGATCCGGCTCGAGCACATCCCGGAGATCTTCGCTCGCCTGGAGCGCGTCGGGCTCACGTCATCCGGCGCCTGCGGCGACATCACGCGCAACGTCGTCGGCTGCACGCTCGCCGGCCTCGGCCACGAGGAGATCGTCGACGGCTACGCCACGTCGGAAGCCATCCACGAGTACTTCCTCGACAACAAGCTCTACTCGAACCTGCCGCGCAAGTACAAGATCAGCGTCACCGGCTGCGCCGAGGACTGCGCCCGCGGCCTGATCAACGACATCGCGCTGTCGGGCGCGATCGCCGAGGACGGCACGCGCGGCTTCAACCTGCGCGTCGGCGGCGGCCTCTCCACCCAGCCGCGCTTCGCCCGCTGGATGGACGTCTTCCTCACCCCCGAGGAGTGCCCCGAGGTCATCGCGGCGATGACCGGCATCTTCCGCGACGCCGAGGAGAACCGGAAGGCGCGCGGCAAGGCCCGCCTGAAGTTCCTCGTCGACCGCGTCGGCCCTGAGGCGCTGCGCGAGGAGCTCGAGCGCCGCGTCGGCCGCCCGCTGCGCCCCGGCGTCCAGAAGGCGCCGGGCCTCAACGGCGACGACCACATCGGCGTCCTCCCCCAGGCCGACGACGCCTACCGCACGGTCGGCATGGTCGTCCCGGTCGGCCGCCTGAAGGCCAGCCAGCTGCAGGGCCTCGGCGACCTGGCCCGCAAGCACGGCGCCCGCGAGGACGACGCGCTGCGCCTCACCCACCAGCAGAACGTCCTGCTGCCGTGGATTCCGGCCGAGAACGTGGACGCGCTGCTGCTCGAGCCGCTCGTTCAGGAGCTCACCCCCACGCCGACGCTGTTCCAGCGCGGCCTGCAGACGTGCACGGGCAAGGAGTTCTGCGGCCTGGCCAAGGTCCACACCAAGGGCCGAGCGGTCGAGATCGCCAAGTTCCTGGACGAGCACGTGCGCCCGAACGGCCACGGCGAGGACTTCCGCCTGCACTTCGCGGGCTGCTCGTCCAGCTGCGCCCAGCACCAGATCGCCGATGTCGGGATCGAGGGCGTCCTCAAGAAGGTCGACGGCGAGTTCGTCGAGGCGATGGACATCCGCATCGGCGGCCACCTGGGCGAGAACCCGAAGTTCGGCGACGTCGTGATCAAGAAGGTCCCGAACTGGGAGCTCAACGACACCCTGCTGCGGATCTTCACCCTCTACGAGACCCACCACGCCGAAGGCGAGACGTTCCGCGACTTCGCGGCGCGCACCGAACCGCAGTGGTGGACGGACGAGCTGACCCCGGTCGAAGAACCGGTCGCATGAGCACGATCGCCGAGGTGCTGACGGAAGCCGTGGAGCGCCACGGCGACCGCCTCGTGCTGCTCTGCTCCTTCCAGAAGGAGGAGTCGATCCTGGTCGACGAGCTCGTACGCATCAAGCCGGACGCGCGGATCGTCACGATCGACACCGGCGTCCTGTTCCCCGAGACGCTGGCGACCTGGCGGGCGTTCGAGGAGCGCTACGGCATCGACGTCCAGATCGAGGAGGCGCGCGGCGCCTGGACCGGGCCCGAGCAGTGCTGCGGCGACCGCAAGGTCGCGGCGCTCGAGCGCGCGCTGGACGGCGCGGACGCCTGGATCACCGGCATCCGGCGCGAGCAGTCGCCGACACGCGCGAACGCGCAGACGATCGAGTTCGACGACAAACGGGGACTCTGGAAGTACAACCCGCTGGTCGAATGGACCGAGAAGGATCTTTGGAACCGGATCTTCGAACGCGATCTCCCGTACCACCCGCTCCACGATCAGGGGTACTCGTCGATCGGCTGCGCGCCGTGCACCAACCCCGGCTCCGGCCGTGAGGGACGGTGGGCCGGCCTCGCCAAGACCGAATGTGGGCTGCACGTATGACCGCCATCTCCACTCCCGCGCTCTCGCACCTGCGGGCGCTCGAGGCCGAAGCGATCCACGTCATCCGCGAGGTCGCGGCCGAGCGTGAGCGCCCCGCGCTGCTGTTCAGCGGCGGCAAGGACTCGATCGTGCTCGTCCGGCTCGCCCAGAAGGCCTTCGCGCCGGGCAAGGTCCCGTTCCCGCTGCTGCACATCGACACGGGCCACAACTTTCCCGAGGTCATCGCCTTCCGCGACAAGCTCGTGCAGGAGAGCGACCTGACATTGCTGGTCGGCTCGGTGCAGAAGTCCATCGACGACGGGCGCGTGCGCGAGGAGACCGGCCCGAGGGCCTCACGCAACCGCCTGCAGACGGTCACGCTGCTGGACGCGATCGCCGAGCACCGCCTGGACGCCTGCTTCGGCGGCGCGCGCCGCGACGAGGAGCGCTCGCGGGCGAAGGAGCGCGTTCTGTCACTGCGCGACGACTTCGGCCAGTGGGACCCACGCCGCCAGCGCCCGGAGCTGTGGGACCTCTACAACGCCCGCGTCCGCCCCGGCGAGCACCTGCGCGCGTTCCCGATCTCCAACTGGACCGAGCTCGACGTCTGGCAGTACATCGCTCAGGAGGAGCTCGAGCTGCCGTCGATCTACATGGCGCACGAGCGCGAGGTCTTCGAGCGCGACGGGATGCTGTACGCGACGAGCGACTTCATCACGCTGATGGACGGCGAGGAGCCGTTCACGGCCTCGGTCCGCTACCGCACGGTCGGCGACATGAGCTGCACGGGCGCCGTGCGGTCCACGGCGGGCACGCTGCCCGACGTGGTGGCCGAGATCGCGGCGACCAACATCACCGAGCGCGGCGAGACCCGCGCCGACGATCGCGCCACCGAGGCCGCCATGGAAGACCGCAAGCGCGAGGGGTACTTCTAGCCATGGACCTCCTGCGACTCGCGACCGCGGGCTCGGTCGACGACGGCAAATCGACGCTGATCGGCCGGCTGCTGTACGACTCCAAGGCGGTCCTGGCCGACCAGCTGGCCCATGTCGAGGAGCGGTCCGTCGACGGGCTGGACCTGGCGCTGCTCACCGACGGCCTGCGGGCCGAGCGCGAGCAGGGCATCACGATCGACGTCGCCTACCGCTCGTTCGCGACACCGCGCCGGCGCTTCATCCTCGCCGACTGCCCCGGCCACGCCCAGTACACGCGCAACATGGTCACGGGCGCGTCCACGGCCGATCTGGCGCTGCTCCTCGTCGACGCCCGCCAGGGCCTGACCGAGCAGAGCCGCCGCCACGCTGCGATCGCCGCGCTGCTCGAGGTCGAGCACGTGATCGTCGCCGTCAACAAGATGGACCTCGTCGGCTACGCCGAGGACGTCTTTGACGGCATCGTGCGCGACGTGATCGAGCTCGGCGCCGCGATCGGCCTGCACAAGACGGATTTCATCCCGATCAGCGCCCTCAAGGGCGACAACGTCGTCGAGCGCTCCGCGCAGATGCCCTGGTACGACGGGCCGCCGCTGCTCGAGCGGCTGGAGACGGTGCCGGTCGAGCCGCCGGCCGTGCACGGCGCGCGGCTACCGGTGCAGCTGGTGCTGCGCGGCGAAGGCGGCACGCGCTGGGCCGCGGGCCGGCTCGCCGCGGGGTCGCTGAAGGCCGGCGACGAGGTCGTCGTGCTGCCGTCCGGGACGCGCACGCGGGTGGCCGAGGTGCGCGACGCCGACGGGCTCGCCGAGGTCGTGGACGCGCCGCTCTCCGTCTCCGTCCGGCTGGAGGACGAGGTCGACCTCGCGCGCGGCGAGCTGATCGCCGCTGCGGACGACGCCCCCTCCCCCACCCGCGAGCTCACGGCGACCGTCTGCTGGCTCGGCGACCGCCCGGCGCGGCCCGGCGACCGCTTCCAGCTCAAGCACGGGACGCGCTCGGTCCCGGCCAAGCTCGACAGTGTCGACGGCCGGATCGACTTCGAGTCGCTCGAGTGGCCCGGTGCCGAGGAACTGCGGCTGAACGACATCGCTCACGTCAAGATTCGCCTTGGCGGTGAGATCGCGGCGGATGCCTACGCGCGCTGCCACGCGACCGGCGCGTTCATCCTCGTCGACGAGTCCAGCTTGGACACGGTCGCCGCGGGCATGGTCTCGTAGCCTTTCGGACACATGACGCGGCTCGATGTGCCCAGCCCTGCGCCCGCGCAGGCGACGGATGGCCTTGCCCAGGACACGGCGCTCCTCTCGGACGCCCTCAAAAGCGTGCTCGAGGAGCAGGCCGGACGCGTGTTCGCGTCCCGCCTGCAGTGGCTCTTCAAGACCGCCGCCGCCGTGCGGGCGGGTGACGAGGGCGCTTCAGAGCGCCTGGTGGCGTACCTGCGCGGCGTACCGGACGAGTCCGTGGAGCCGATCATCCGCGCGTGCTCGCTCGAGCTCCAGCTCGCGAACATCGCCGAGGAGCGCGAGCGCGCGCGGCGCCGGCGCCAGTACGACCAGACGGGCGCGATCCAGCGTGAGTCGCTGGCCGAGACGGCGCAGATCCTGCGCGACCGCCAGATCGACATCGGGCCGCTGATGGCCCAGCTGCAGATCGAGCACGTGCTCACCGCGCACCCGACGGAGGCCACGCGGCGCTCGGTGCTCGACCACCAGTGGGACGTCGCGGCGCTGCTGGACAAGCTCGACGACCCGCGCACCGGCCACGGCCGCCGCCGCCAGCTGCTGAGCGAGCTGCGCGAGGACCTCACGATCTGGTGGCAGACCGACGAGCTGCGGCGCGTGCGGCCCAAGGTCGAGGACGAGGTCCGGCGCAACCTGTTCTTCTTCGAGGCGGTGCTGTTCGACGCCATCCCGGCCGTGCTGGACGAGATCGAGCACGAGCTCGGCGTCCGGCTCGTCCAGCCCGTGCTCTCGTACGGCTCCTGGACCGGCGGCGACATGGACGGCCACCCGGAGGTCGGCGCCGACACGCTCACGAGCGCGCTCGCGCTGCACCGCTCCACGGCCCTGCGGCTGCTGCGGGCGCGGGTGGACAAGCTCGCGCAGACGTTCTCGCACTCGTCGCTGCGCGTGCCGGTCTCCCAGGAGCTCGAGGACTCGCTGGCGCGGGACGCCGAGGAGCTGCCGACGGCGGCCGTGCTCAAGCGTCCGCACCGCGAGTGGGAGCCGCTGCGCACCAAGCTCGGCTTCGTGCACCACCGGCTCGGCAACACGCTGACGCCGCGCGGGCGTGAGCCCGGCTACGCCGACGCGCAGGCGCTCGCCAACGACCTGCGGCTCGTGCTCGCGCACGTGAACTCCCGCCACGTGGCGACGGGCTCGATCCGGCGGCTGCTGTGGCAGGTCGAGGTGTTCGGCTTCCACCTGGCCGGGATCGACATCCGCCAGGGCGCGAACGTCGTGCGCGAGGCGACCGGCGCGCTGCTGCCCGGCTTCGCCGACGCGGACGAGGCCGGTCGCCAGGCGCTGCTGACCGAGGCGCTGGTCTCGGGCCGGCGCGGGATCACGCACGATCCGGGCGGCGAGCCGGGCGAGCTGCTGCGGGTGCTGGACACGGTGGCACTCAGCGCCGAGGCGTACGGGCCGCAGACCGTTCCGGCGTTCGTGATCTCGATGACCGAGCGGCCGTCCGATGTGCTCGCCGCGCACTGGCTGGCGCAGCGGGCGCGGGCGACCTCGCTGCGGATGGTGCCGCTGTTCGAGACGCGCCAGGCGCTCGAGGAGGCGCCGGCGACGATGGCCGCGCTGTACGCGATCGAGCCGTACCTGACGCACCTGCGCACGCAGGCCAATCGCCAGACGGTCATGGTCGGCTACTCGGACTCGGGCAAGGACACGGGCTACGTCGCGTCCACGTGGGCGCTGTACGAGGCGCAGGAGCGGCTTGCGGCGCAGGCGAAGGAGCTCGACCTGCAGCTGGAGCTCTTCCACGGCCGCGGGGGCTCACCGTCGCGCGGTGGCGGGCGCACCTATCGCGCCATCCTGGCCCAGCCGGAGGGCACGGTCGAAGGGCGCATCCGCATCACCGAGCAGGGCGAGACGATCGCGGCGCGCTACGCGGACGAGGAGCTCGCGCAGCGGTCCCTGGAGCAGACGGTGTCGGCCGTCCTGCTGGCGAGCGCCCTGCCGAACCCGCCGATCAAGCCCGAATGGCGCGAGGAGATGGCGCGGCTGTCCCTCGTCTCGCGCGAGCGCTACCGCGGGCTCGTCTACGACGACCCGGAGTTCCTGCGCTTCTTCAACCAGATCGCGCCGATCGCGGAGCTCTCGCAGCTGAACATCGGCTCGCGGCCGCCGTCGCGCAAGAAGTCGAACGCGGTCGAGTCGCTGCGGGCGATCCCGTGGGTGTTCGCGTGGATGCAGAACCGCGTGCTGCTGCCGTCGTGGTACGGGGCGGGCACGTCGCTCAGCTCGGGTGAGTTGGAGATGCAGCGCGAGATGTGGCGGGACTGGCCGTTCTTCACGGGGCTGATCGGGACCCTGGAGATGGCGCTGTTCAAGACCGATCTGGGCGTCGCCGAGCGCTACCTGTCGCTGGTCGACGATGAGATCGCCGAGCGTTTCTGGGACGACCTGAAGGCCGAGCACGAGAGCGTCGTCGAGCGCGTGCTCGCGATCACCGGGCAGGAGCGGCTGCTGGAGCAGACGCCGGCGCTGCAGGCGCGGCTCGAACACCGCAACCCGTGGATCGATCCGCTCTCGCACCTGCAGGTGGAGCTGCTGCGGCGCCTGCGGGCGGGGCGCGACGAGGCCCGGCCGCCGCTGCTCGCCACGATCACGGGTATCGCGGCCGGCATGCGGAACACGGGCTAGACGGTCTCGGATGCTCCCTGCCCGGGCGCGACGGCGGAGGTCCAGACCTCGTCGTCGTCACTCTGGGCGGGGACCTCGACCTGCCCGTTTGTACGGTCGATTTTGAACGTATTGACCTGCGCGGGTGCGCCGGTGCCGCGAGGGCGCGTGGCGACGACGAGCTCCGTCGCTTCCGGCGGCGCCTCGAAGCGGACCACGTGCTTGTCGGCCGCGCGCGTGACCTTGGCGGTCGGCGCCGGGGTCTGCGGCGCCTTCTTGGTCGGCGTGGCGCGTTCGATCAGCTCGAGCGGGTCCTTCCAGTGGCGGCGCGAGCCCGGGCTGGTCGGGCTGTTGGCGTCGACCGGTCCGCCGGCGGTGGTGTCACCCCAGCGGCCGGGCCAGAGCAGCCACTTCGGCTTGTCGGTCTCGACGATCTCGAGCGTCGGGTCGATGCGCGGCCCCTTGCCGTCGGCACGGTCGACCCAGTGGCCGGTCCAGTGCGTCCCGGCGCCGAAGTAGTTCGCGTGCGAGCCGCGGGCGATGTAGATCAGCGGGCGCGGGCCGTGCGTGCGGACCTCGCTCCAGGGCTGGACCTCGGCCTCCCGGTGCTGGCTGAGAACGGCGCGCAGCGGGCGCTCGTCTTCGTCGAGCTCGATCTGGATCAGTTCCCAGTCGCCCTCGTGCTTGCCGCCCGAGACCAGGGAACCGAGGATGCGGAAGTGGTTGTAGTAGTAGAAGAGCCAGTACTGGAGCCACAGCTTGCCGTTGCGATCGCGCCGCGCGTGGCCGTAGACGCGGTTCGCGTAGCGCGGGTTCGCGTGCAGCTTGGCCGCCGTCTCCTCGTAGTCGCGCTTCGTGTCGCCGATGACGTCGCCGCGCTGAGCCTGGTAGGTGCCGAGGTAGTCGAGCGAGAGCGTCGGCGGCTTGGCGATCGGCGTCCCGTCCGCGCGCCGCAGGACGTTGGTCGGCGAGTCCGTCCAGATCGCCGCGGAGTCCGCGAAGTACTCCTCCTGCGCGTCATAGACAAGACGCGGCCGGTGCCGCTCGAGCAGCGTGCGGGGGTCGGTCATGACCGCGCGACCCTACCGGAGGAATGGGCGTAGCCTCTGACGGGCACAGCTTCTTTATGGCTCAGCTGCCCACCCAGTCCCAGTTCGGCGATTACAGCGAATGGCCTGGCCGCGACGTCCTTGATTCGGGCGGGCAGCGGCTCGGCAGTGTTCGCGAGATCTACCTCGACCGCGAGACCGGCCGCCCCGAGTGGGTGCTCGTGGACATCGACGACTCCGAAGCCCGCTTCGTGCCGCTGGCGAACGCGGACGTCGAGTCCTCGTCGATCCGCGTCGCCCACACCGCCGAGAAGGTCAAGGCCGCCCCCGGCATCGGCGCCGAACCCCGGATCGACCAGGCCGAGGAGCGCCGCCTCTACGCGCACTACGGGCTCGGCTACTCCGAGCACGACTCCGGCAGCGGCCTTCCGGACCCGGACGCGTCCGCGCCCACCCCGACCGGCTGGGGCGGCGACGCCGACGAACCCGGCCCGTCCTGGCAGGCCCGCGGCGGTAGCCCGACCTCGAGCGACCCCGCCCCACCGAGTTCGGACCGCCCCGCCGTGCCGGCGGCGGACGCCGACCGACCCGCCGTCTTCTCGCCGCCGCCGACGACCGGCGGCAGCGACACGGATCGCGCGGCCACGTCCTCGCCGCCCACCACGGGCGCCGACCCGGATCGCGCCGCCACGTCCTCGCCCCCGCCCACCACGGGCGCAGACACGGACCGGTCCGCGGCGTACTCGTTGGCCGACGACGACCGCGACGCGACCCCGCCGGCCACCGACACGGACCGCCCCACCACGGCTGCCGACATCGATCGCCCTGCCGCGTACTCGTTGTCCGCCGACACCGACAGCGAGACCACCTCGCCGGCCGCCGACGCGGACCGGCCCGCCGTCTTCTCGCCGCCGCCGACCAGCGGCGGCACGGACACGAATACGCCGCCGTGGCGCCGCGGCGACGACGCGACCTTCTCGAGCTACTCGGGCGAAGCGGACGAGTCGCCGTTCACGTCCGGCCAGGCCGGGCCGAGCGCGGACGCGACGCCCGCTGCGGACCCCGAGCGCGCCCCGAGCGGGACGGCCGAGTCGGCCCCGCCGACGGCCTGGGGCGCCGAAGACGCCGCCGGCACCAGCGCGGCGAGCCCCGCGCCGGAGCCGACGATCGACGCGCCGCCGCCCGCCGAGCCGCCTTCCCCCGCTGAGCTCGAGGCCGCGCACATCCCGGCGGAGCCGCCGGCCGCGTCCGATCGCGCCGGCGAGTACGAGACCGCGCCGTTCGGTGCCGTCACGCCGACCACCACGGGCGAGAGCGACGAGCCGCCGACCTCGCAGGTCGCGTCCGATCCGGCCGCCGCGTTCCTCAGCGACGACACCACCGAGCGCTCCGAGCCGCCCACCAGCGACACGCCGGACTCGCCGGCGCGCGACGAAGATCCCGCCGCGGCGTTCCTCACCGACGACACGACCGAGCGCTTCGAGGCGCCGACGACGAGCACGTTCGAAGCGGAGACCCCGCGGATCGAGCGCGCCGAGGAGCCGCCGGCACTGGCGCCGCCCACCGACGGCCCATCCTCGCTGACGCCGCCCGCCACGTCGATCGGCGCGGATGTACCGGCGCCGCCGGTGACCGCGGACACGCCCGAGGCCGACGACACGTCGGGGCGTGAGGATGAGAGCTCGGCGTCCGCGCTGTCGCCCCACGCCGGGACGGTCGACCCGCCCGCGCCGGCGGTGACCCCGGACGAGCTGCCCGATGGGCCGAGCGCGTCGCCGCACGGAGCCACGACCACGGGCGGCTCCGCGCCCGGCAGCGATTCGGGCTGGCCGTCCTCGAAGCCCGGGCTCGGCGGGGAAGCGGGATCCAGCCCGTCGGGGGCGCTCGAGCGCGTCAAGCGGCAGCCCGCGAAGATCGCGATCGCGGCGACGGCCGCAGCGGTGCTGTTCTTTATCGTTCGTCGCCTGCGCTAAAGCTGGCCGTTATGCATGGCCCCCACAATGGGGGCCATGGACCTCACCTTCCCCGCAGATTCCGTGATCGTCGTGGCCGGCGTTCCCGGGGCGGGGAAGACGACGTTGCTGCGGCGCGCGGTGGACCGTGAGCAGGCGAGGGTCGTCGACACCGACGACCGCACGCGGCGCGGGCCGCTGTTGTATCTCGGCCACTACGCGCGGATCGCGGCGGCGATCGCGCTCAACAAGCCCGCCGTGATCCACTCGCGCGGGACGAAGACCGTCGCCCGCCGCACGATCCTCGCGCTCGCCAAGCTCCGCGGCCGACCGGCGCACATCATCCTCATGCACGCCGACCGCGAGGCCGCCGAAGCGGGTCAGCGCGCCCGCGGGCGGACCGTCTCGCAGGCCGAGATGGACCGCCAGGTGGCGGACTGGCAGCAGCTGCTCGCCGACGGCGGGCTGCACGAAGAAGGCTGGGCGACCGTCGAGTTCCTCACACGCGAGCAGGCCGCGGACGTGTCGCAGCTGCGGTTCGCGCCCGTCTACGCGCCCGCGTCGGCGATCGCGGTGTAGGGCGCCAGCGCCGCCCGGACCCACTCCGGGATCGGCGTCTTCACCCACGTCTTCGCGTCGACGAACACGTGGCGCAGCCAGCCCTCGATCAGCAGCTCCTCGCCGCGGTGGATGAGCAGCTCGAGCTTCATCGACGTCGTGCCGAGGTGCACGACTGAAGCGCTCACCACCACGACGTCCTCGAAGCGCGCCGGAGCGCGGAACTTCACGTTCGCCTCCCCCACCACCGCCTCGACGCCCTTCGCGACCATCTCGTTCCAGGACCCCATGGTCTCCCGCCACAACTCCGACACCGTGTGGTCGAAGTACGCCAGGTAGTTCGCGTTGAAGACGATTCCCTGCGGATCGCACTCGCCGTAGCGGACACGCAGCTCGTGGGTGAAGGCGGGCATCGCCCGGCACGCTAATAGACTCGGCGCGATGTGGCACCGCACCGCGACGGAGCTCGCCGCCGCGATCCGCGCCCGTGAAGTGACCCCGCGCGAGGTGGTCGCGTCACACCTGGAGCGCATCGAGGAGATGAACCCGCAGGTCAACGCGATCGTCACCCTCGAGGACCCCGAACGGGCGCTCGCCGCGGCCGATCAAGCGCCGCCCGGCCCGCTCCAGGGCCTGCCGATCGCGGTCAAGGACCTCGAGGACACCGCCGGCCTGCGAACGACCTACGGGTCGCCGCTGTTCAAGGACCACGTCCCGGCCACCGACTCCCTGCTGGTGGAACGGCTCAAGCAGGCCGGGGCGATCATCGTCGGCAAGACGAACACGCCGGAGTTCGGCGCGGGCAGCCAGACCTTCAACCCGCTCTTCGGCGCCACGCGCAATCCGCACGACCTGACCAAGACGCCCGGCGGCTCCAGCGGCGGCGCGGCCGCGGCCGTCGCGGCCAACATGATCCCGTTCGCCGACGGCTCAGACCTCGGCGCGAGCGTCCGCAACCCCGCGGCGTTCTGCGGCCTCTACGGCCTGCGCCCGACGCCCGGCCGAATCCCGGACCACGGCCCGGGCGACCCGTTCGACCCGCTCCCCGTGCTCGGCACGATCGCCCGCACCCCCGCTGACGTCGCCCTCCTGTTCTCCGCCCTCGCGGGCCCGGACCCGCGCGATCCGTTCTCCATCCAGGAGCCGTGGCCCACCCCGGGCGACCTGCGTACCGACCCGAGCACGCTCCGCATCGCCTGGAGCCGCGATCTCGGCGGCCTGCCCGTCGACGCCGAGGTCACGGCCGTGCTCGAGCACGCCCGCGCGGCGCTTGAGGCTCTCGGCTGCACCGTCATCGACGACGAGCCGGACTTCACCGGCGCCGACGAGTGCTTCGAGGTGCTGCGCGGCGTCAAGTTCGCCGCCGCGTTCGCGTCGATCGCCGACGACGTCAAGCCCACGCTGCGCGAGAACATCCGCTTCGGCCAGCAGCTCGACGCGACCCGCATCGGCAACGCGATCGCCCACCGCGGCGAGCTGTTCACGCGCATGCGCGAGTTCCTCACCCGCTACGACGTGCTCGCCGCGCCCACGACGCAGCTGCCACCGTTCAGCGTCGACCTCGAGTACCCGACCGAGATCGCGGGCGTCCAGCTCGGCAGCTACCTCGAGTGGTTCCGCTCGTGCAGCCGCATCACGGTCACCGCCCACCCGGCCCTCTCCGTGCCCGCCGGCATCACCGCCGCGGGCCTGCCGGTCGGCCTGCAGCTCGTCGGTCGCCACCGAGGCGAGCTGCAACTGCTTCAGCTGGCGGAAGCCCTGCGCTGAAGCCATGCCGTGGCCGACCACCCCACCGACGCGCGAGCACCGCGCCAGCTACGCCGACGCCGAGCCGCGCCCCTTCTGGCTCCGCGAGCCGAAGGACCCTTCGCCGGCGCTGACCGAGGACATCACCGCCGACCTGTGCATCGTCGGCGCCGGTTTCACCGGCCTGTGGGCGGCGCTGTACGCCGCCGAGCAGGGCAAAGACGTGGTGATCCTCGAGGCCGAGACCGCCGGGTTCGGCGCGAGCGGCCGCAACGGTGGCTTCGCGGTCGCCTCGCTCACCCACGGCATCGAGAACGGCCTCGCGCGGTTCGCCGACGAGATGCCGACGCTCGAGCGGCTCGCGCTGGAGAACTTCGAGGGCATCCAACGCGACCTCGCTCACTACGGAATCGACTGTGACTTCCAGCTCACCGGCGAGCTGCTGGCGCTCACGGACGAACATCAACTTCCGTGGCTGCAAGAGGAAGCCGAGCAGCTCACCCGTTTCGGGCACGAGGTCACCCTCCTCGACCAGACCGCCATGTGCGGACAGGTGAATTCACCCACGTATCTCGGCGGCGTGTGGGATCACACCGGTGCCGGAATCCTCGACCCCGGCAAGCTCGCCCACGGTTTGAAAGATGTCGCCGTACGTAAAGGCGTGCGCCTATACGAGTATTCGTCGGTCGAGCATGTGACGGACGAGCTGACGGTGATCACGCCGCAGGGACGCGTCAGAGCCGACCGGGTCCTGCTCGCCACGAGCGCCTATCCGCCGCTGATCAACACCATCAAGCACTACGTCGTGCCGGTGTACGACTACGCCCTCATGACCGAGCCGATCGACATGGACAAGGTCGGATGGCAGAACCGGCAGGGCATCGGGGACGGCGGCAACCAGTTCCACTATTACCGTCCGACCACCGATGGCCGCATCCTCTACGGCGGATGGGACGCCGTCTACCGGTACAAGGGCCCCGTCGGCGCGCGCTACGACGATCACGACGCGACGTTCGCCAAGCTCGCCCAGCACTTCTTCCACACGTTCCCGCAACTCGAGGGCACGCGCTTCACCCACCGCTGGGGCGGCGCGATCGACACGAGCAGCCGCTTCAGCGTGTTCTTCGGCACCAGCCACGGGGGCCGGCTCGCCTACGCGACCGGATACACGGGGCTGGGCGTGGCGGCGACGCGCTTCGGCGGGCGCACCGCCGTCGACCTGCTCGACGGCAGGGACACGGACGCCACGCGCACGCGCTACGTCCGCACCAAGCCGGTGCCGTTCCCGCCCGAGCCGCTGCGCTACGCCGTCGTCCAGCTCACGCGCAACCGGCTCGCGGCGGCCGACCGCAACCAGGGCCGCAGGGGGCTCTGGTTGCGAACGCTCGACCGCCTCGGGCTCGGCTTCGACTCCTGATTAGGACAGTGCGTCCTTGACCTTGGACACTACGCCCCCGTTGCCGTCGTTGGCGACGACGCCGGTGACCTTGTCCGGCAGGCCGGCGGCCTTGCGCAGCTTCTGGGCGATCTCGGCGATCTCCTCCGGCGCGTAGTCCGGCGCGAAGACGTCGGTCTCCGGCGGCAGATCCTGCGGCGGGAAGCCCTCCGGAGCGTGGTCGATGACCTGCAGGTCCTCGCCCGTCTCCGGGTGCGGGCCGTTGAACACGGCCACGATCTCGCGGTAGTCCTCGGGCGAGAAGCGGTACAGCTTGAGGTGTTCACCGGCCTCGAGGTGCGGAGCGCACTCCGGGATCTTCGCCGTCTCGATGCGCGGCGTCGGGAACAGCTTGGACATGTTCGCGCCGGTCAGCTTCTCGAGCGCGCGCGCGTAGGCGACCTGGTGGACGCCGCCGCGGACGAGCAGGTAGCCGGTCAGCGCACGGGCGGCCGGGTGGTCGCACATCTCATAGACGCGCAGCTTGCCCGAGCGGGCACCCGTCTCCAGGAAGTAGTTGTGCGTGAGGTCCTCGACGAGATCGCCCGAGGAGTGCACGTACGTGCCGTTCCACGGCGCACCATGGGAGTCGGCGGGCAGCGCGCCCTTGCCGCCGAAGTTGTAGTGGTGCTTGTAGGCCTCGCTGTCGACGTCGCGGATGTCGACGCCCGTGAGCATCGTGTTGATCGTCGCGGCGACGAGCTCGATGTGGCCGAACTCCTCCGCGGCGATGTTCGCGATCAGGTCGTAGAACGGCCGCGTGCCCTGGCGGAAGCGGTAGTTGAACGACTGGAACGTGTAGTTCATCAGCGTCGACATCTCGCCGAACTTGCCGCCCATCAACTCCTGGACGGTCGCGGCGCCGGCGGGGTCGGGCGTCGACGGAGGCGGAAGCTCCGTCTGCCAACGATCGATTCGAAGGAACATTCTTCCGCCCTACCCACTCGTCAACGCGGCGTTCGGTGGGGGTCATGCCTGTGACGGGCGGACGCAGCCCGCGAATGCCTCACCAATCGCTGGGCAAGCCCTGACGATCATGAGCACTCTTGGGGGAACCACCTCGGCGAACGGGCCGAACTCCAGCACGGAGCAGGCCAAAGAGAAGGCCGCCGAGAAGGCGCAGCAGGCCAAGGGCCAGGCCGCGAGCCGGGTCAAGGACCAGGTCGACCAGCGTTCGACGCAGGCCGGCGAGCAGGTCAGCTCGACCGCTTCCGACATCCGCTCCGTCGCCGACCAGCTGCGCGAGCAGGGCAAGGACCAGCCGGCGAAGCTCGCCGAGCAGGCCGCTCAGCGCGCCGAGACCCTCGGCGACTACCTGCAGCGCTCCGACGGCGACGCGATCCTCGGCGACCTCGAGGACTTCGGGCGCCGCCAGCCGTGGGCCGTCATCGCCGGCGGACTCGCGCTCGGCTTCGCCGCTTCGCGCTTCCTGAAGGCGTCGTCATCGCGCCGCTACGAGGCGCGCGGGACGACCAACGGCGCGCCACGGACGAGCCCCGGCCTCACCGCCGGCGCCCCGACGAGCCGCACGGGCCTGGCCGCCGACGACATCGCGGTGCCCGGCACGGCCACCAGCGTGCCGCCCGTGACCGGCACCGGCCATCCGCCGACGTCCGGCACGGTCGTCACCGATCCGAGCGCCGCGGGCGGGGACATCCCGATTCGCCGCGAGGACTACACGCGCTGAGTCCTATGGCGACTCACGACCCCACCAACGGGGGCGCACGCGCCGTCGAGCCGGACCCGCGGGACAAGGGCCTCGGCGAGCTGGTCAAGGATCTGGCGAGCCAGACCTCGACCCTCGTCCGCCAGGAGATCAAGCTGGCGCAGGCCGAAGTCACGCAGAAGGGCAAGGTCGCAGGCAAGGGCGCCGGCATGCTGGCCGCCGCCGGCGTCGTGGCCCTGCTCGGCCTGGGCGCGCTGACCGCGTTCCTGATCATCGTTCTCGACAGCTTCCTGCCGCTCTGGCTGGCAGCGCTGATCGTGACATTGCTGTGGCTGGCGATCGCCGCCGTGCTTGGACTCGCGGGCAAGAACGCGATCCAGAAGGCCACGCCGCCCGCACCCCAAACCGTTGAGACCGTGAAGGAGGACATCCAGTGGGCGAAGACCCAGACCGGATCCGCCGCGAGATAGAGCAGACCCGCGCGGAGATGGGCGAGACCGTCGACGCGCTCGGCTACAAGACCGATGTCAAGGCGCGAGCCAAGGATTCCATCCAGGACAAGAAGGAGAGCGTGATGGGCGTCGCCTCATCGGCCAAAGAGCGCCTCGTCGGCGCCGGCCAGACCGTCGGCGACAAGACGCCGGACACCGAGCAGGTCAAGGGCCAGGCCAAGCGCGCCGCGAGCGTCGCGCAGCAGAACCCGCTCGGACTCGCCATCGGCGCCGTCGCCGTCGGCTTCCTCGCCGGCATGCTGGCCCCGGCCACGCGCATCGAGGACGAGAAGCTCGGACAGATCTCCGACGACGTGATCGATCGCGCCAAGGAGACCGGCCAGGAGGCGCTCGAGCGCGGCAAGCAGGTCGCGCAGGAAGCGGCCCAGAGCGCGCAGGAGACCGTGAAGGACAGCGGGCAGCAGCACGCGCAGGAGCTCAAGGGCAGCGCCCAGGATCACGCGCAGGAAGCGGCCTCGAGCGCGCGTTCCTAAAGAGGGACAGTCCCCCTTTACATTTCGCGCTCCGGCTTGAGTCGGTGGGCCAGGGTCAGTGTGTCGCTGTCCAGGTCCGCCGGCTCGAGGTCGCCGTATGAGGCGATGATCGCGGCCTCGACGGCGTCGAGCGTCACATCCGGGACCTCCTCGTCGAGCGCGCCCGCCGTGGCCTCGTCCCACTCGAACGCGAGCGCCCCGAGCACGTCGCGCAGCACCGCGCGGATCTCCGGTCCGCCGCTGACCACGACCGAGGCGCCGAGCAGCGCCGCACCGCGCACCAGCCGCTGTGCGGTGCCGATCAGCTTCACCCGCCCCCGCGCGTTGACGCTGTAGTCGCCCGGGCAGTACTCGCGCGGCACCTCCCCCACCCGCGCGTCGACGCCCAGCGTCCGCAGCGCGCCCGCCAGCCGCTCTCCCTCGCGCGCGAAGCGATCGTGCGTGCCGGTGGCGGAGTCGGCGAGCGCCCACACCACGTCGATGCCGATCGACTGCGCGTTGTAGGCGGCCGCGTGTCCGCCCGGGAGCCGCAGCACCGGCTCGTACCCGTGGGTGCGTGCGGCGCGTACGGCTGCGTCGTAGCCCGGGCTCAGCCGGTCGAGCTTGCCGAAGGCCACGGCGGCGCGCGGCCGGTACACGCGCAGCGTGCTTGGCAACTCCCCTTTGGAGACGCGCGTGAGCAGCGCGTGAGAGATCGCCAGCTCGAGGGCGGCCGAGCCGGCCTCCCCGGTGCGGAGCAATCTCATCGGTGTGAGGTTAGGCGGCGCGCGAGACGTTGAAGCGCATGACGACCTCGGTGCCGCCGTCCTCGGGCGTGCGGATGTCCGCCGAGTCCGCGACCTGGGCGATCAGGCTGAGCCCCAGCCCGAGGCCAGGTGAGTCCACGCGCGGCCGCAGGCCGCTGCCCTCGTCGCGGACGGTGAAGCAGACGTGGTCGCCGCCGAGCTCGGCCTGAACCCGCACGGTGCCGGTCCCGCCGTGGTCGTTGTAGGCGTGCAGGACGGCGTTCGTCGCGGCCTCCGTGATCGCCAACGCGATATCGCTCAGGATCGCGCGATCCTCCACGTGCGTCTGCGCCCAGTCGACGACTGTGCGCCGGGCCTGCATCGGAGTTTCACGCGCGGCAGCGAAGGACCACGCGGCATGGGGCACGTGCCGCCGCTACCCGTTGTAGAGGTGACTAAACCCGTTGTTGGCGCACGGCGATCGAGACGGTCGCAATTGCACTCGGCGCGCCGCCCGGCGGTCCGATCTCGACGTCCCACAGCCACTCGCGTTCGCCGCGCGCGCGACAGCGGGCGACGCCCTCGAGCGTGCCGTCACGCACCTGCCCCACGACCTGGGTCGAATTGTTCAGGCCGAACGGAACGAGGCCCTGCGGGACCACCTCGACCGCCGTCCCGGTCGACGCCAGCGACTCCGCGATGGACGCGTAGACGCCGCTGGAGACGGTGCCGTCGGCCCCCAGCAGCTTCGGCGTGACCTCGATCCGCCCGCGGGCGGGTTCGAGGTACTCGAGGCCGTAGTGCGCGTCGAAGCTGCGTTCGAACGGGACGACGAAGTGCTCTTCGAGGCTCACAGGAACTCCGTGATGGCGTGGAGGGTCGGCTCGGGCGCTTCGAGATGCGGCGCGTGGCGGCAGTCGAGCACCCACCGCGTCGTCGCGCCGCCCAACCCGGCCTCGATGGCGTCGAGCTGCGCGAGCGTGCCGTACTGGTCGCGCTGGCCCTGGATCAGGAGCGTCGGCGCGCTGATCGCGGGCAGCACGTCCTCGATGTTCCAGTCCCGGAACTCCGGCGCGAGCCAGATGTCGTTCCACAGCCGGAACGTGCGCTCGGCGTCCCGGTGATAGCGGTCCATCCGCTCCCGGAGCGCCGGGAAGGCACCGCGCGCTTCGGCGATCGCGGCGACCGACACGTCCTCGACGAAGACGTGCGGCGCGAGCAGGACGAGCTTGGCCGCCGGGTGCTCGGACGCGTGGATGAGCGCGATCGATCCACCGTCGCTGTGCCCGATCAGGACCGGACGCTCGATGCCGTGCTCGCGCAGCAGCGCCGGGAGGACGTCGAGCGCCTCCTCGTGCATGAACCGCGGCGTGCGGGGCGCGTCCGGGACGTCCGACCAGCCGTGGCCCGCGCGCGAGTACAGGAACACCCGCCGGCCGGTCGCGGCGTGCACCCGGTCGGGGAAGTCCCGCCACAGCTCGACCGAGCCGAGGCCCTCGTGCAGGAAGACGAGCGCCGGCTCCGTGCCGGCGAGCTCCTTCGTCTCCAGCTTCACCGGACCGCGGCCATCCGCCGGCGCAGTGTGCGCAGGACCCGCTCCGCCTGCTCGGGCGCCCACAGGGCGGCGGCGCGTTCGCCCTCATCGAGGATCGCGTCGATCTCGGCTTCGGTCAGCCGTGCGTCGTTGAGGCAGCGCGTGCCGAAGCCGATGTGCCACTTCTCGTCGCGCAGGACGAGCTCCATCCCGGTCTTGAGGCCGGGAAGACGGTCGTCGACCAGCTCCAGCAGCGCGTACTGGCCGGCGGTGAACACGACCCCCTCGAGAACCATGTGGTAGAGCCCGACCGCCTCGACACCCGCTTCCGCGGCCGCCTCGGGCAGCCGCCGCTCGAAGATGTCGATGAACTCAGCGGACACGTGCGCGCGCGGGTCGTCGAGCCCGACGGCACGCGCGTAGCGGGCGAAGAAGCGCGCGTGGCGCTCCTCGTCGCGGCGCTGGGCCTCGAACGTCGCGGCTGCGTCGCCGTCGAAGAACGCGTGCAGGTGCTCGGCCACGCCCGCCTCGCCCACGATGAAGCCCGCGACGAGCTCCTTGATCCGCGCGTCGGCAACCGACGGCCAGTTGCGCGCGTCCGTGGTCAGGTCGATGGCCTCGTCGTCCCACTGGATGCGGTCCGCGAGGCGCAGGAAGTGCTGGTACCCCGCGATCACGGCGTCTGACCGTACCATCGGGCTCTGTGGACCTCGTGACGACGACGCTCGGCGACGACGGCGTGCTGCTGGTCGCCCTCAACCGGCCGGACCGGCGCAACGCCATCGACGACGCGATGGCCGGCGCGCTGCGGGACGCGTTCGAGCGTGCCGCCACGGACGGCGCCGTGCGGGCCGTGATCCTGACCGGCGAGGGCAAGGCCTTCAGCGCCGGCGGGGACCTGAGCCGCTTCGAGCGCGACTGGGACCCGCGCGAGTTCCGCCACGACTCCCACCGGCTCACGCAGCTGATCACTTCGGTCGAGCGGCTCGAGAAGCCGACGGTAGCGGCGATCAACGGCGTCGCGACCGGCGCCGGCACGCAACTCGCTCTCGTGTGCGACGTGCGGCTGATGGCGCCGGACGCGCGCTTCGTCTATCGCGAGGGTCGCCTCGGGATCATCCCGTCGCACGGTGGCATCACGCGGCTGGTGAAGCTGATCGGGCTGGCGCGCGCGAAGGACGTGATCCTCGGCGGCGAGGAGGTGAGGGCGACCGAGGCGCTGCGGCTGGGGATGGTCACCGCGGTGGAGGACGACGTGGTGGCCGCGGCGCGTTCGCGCCTCGAGGGGATGCTGGAGCGCTCGCCGCAGGCCTACGCGGCGGCGAAGCGGCTGCTGTGGCTGGCCGCCAGTGTGGACTTGGAGAGCGGAATGGCCGCCGAAGGGCTCGCCCAGAGCGCGCTCATCGGCACGCCGGAGCACAAGGAGGCGGTATGGCGACGATCATCGAGCTAGACGGCAAGGCCCCGCAGATCGCGGACGACGCGTACATCGCCCCTACCGCGGTGCTGATCGGCGACGTCACGGTGGCCGCGGGCGCGTCGATCTGGTTCGGCGCCGTCCTGCGCGGCGACAACAGCGCGATCGTCATCGGCGAGGGCTCCAACGTCCAGGACAACTGCGTCATCCATTGCGCGGCGGACCTCCCCACGGTCGTCGGTGCGAACGTGACCGTCGGCCACATGGCGATGCTCGAGGGCTGCCAGATCGCGGATGGGTGCCTGATCGGGATGGGCGCGATCGTCCTGCAGCGCGCCCGGGTCGGCTCGGGGTCGCTCGTCGCCGCGGGCGCGGTGGTCGGCGAGGGCGTCGAGATCCCGCCGGGCGTCCTGGCCGCGGGCATCCCCGCGCGCGTGAAGAAGGAGATCGCGGGCGAGTCGCAGCGCTGGGTCGAGACCGCCGCGCGTGAGTACCAGTCCAAGCGCCTGCGCTACCTGGCCGGCGCGTCCTCTGCCTGAATCGGTCGCACCAGGTCGATTCGCGCCATCGGAACCGTCGATCGGCGCGATCTTCGGTCCATGACCGCCGGTCTGGTGCTCGCAGTCGTCATGCTCGCGCTCGGCGCTACGTGCGTGCTCCCGATCATCGGTCGAATCCATGATGCTCGCCGTGGCGCGCAGCTCGCGGCGGGAGGGTTCGCGGGTCTGGGCATCGCGCTCCTCACGCTGGCGCTGTTCGTCCCGCTTCTCGTTGTTCGCTCAGACGAGCTGCTCGCTGCCATCGCCGTGCTCGGTCACTACGGCCTTGCCGCCAATGTGATGTGCCTTGTCATCGCCGCCGTGATCGCTCGAGCGGGCAAGCCGCGCGTGGCGTAGCCAGTTCGTCGAGAACCGCCGCCGTTCGCTAGTCCTCGCGCCCGTCCTCGGCCTCTTCGCGCTGTTCCTCCTGCTGCTCCAGGCGTTCCTCCTGTTGCTCCTGTCGCTGCTCGCGCGCTTCGGTGTCCTCCTTGTACGGGCCGAGTTGTGAGGTGACCACCGCGATGGTGACCGCGATGATCGCGAGGGCGGCGACGAGCGAGCCGATGAGTTGCATGATCAGTCGTCCTCTCCCGCCAGGAACTCCGGCGCGACGGTGAACCAGGTGATCGCGAGCAGCAGGAACAGCAGGGTGCCGAGGTAGGGCAGGAACCGTCCGCCCCTGCCGGAGCGGACGACCGCGATTTTCACCGCGAGCACCAGGAGCGCGCCGATCGCGGCCACCATGTGCAGCATGTAGTCACCGTCGAAGCCGAACACCGACAGGCACATGAGGGCGACGACGACGATCAGCACGGCGAGCATGTCACCCGATGCCCGATGGGTGAAGAAGGCGGGCTCGGGCTTGCCTACCGGGAGCTTGCGATAGCCGATGGCGGCCAGCAGCAACTGGTACACGGCAAGGGCCAGCACGACCGACGCCAAGATCGTCTTCACCGAGCTGGGGTTGCCGCGCGTGATGTCTACGACGAAGTCCTCCACTGGGCGAGCCTCTACCCGCGCGGCGTCCGGTACAACTGCGACTTATGTCTGACCGAGTTCCTCACGATCGACGGGCTCGCGGGACTTGATCAGCTCCCGCGCGCGGTCCAGGTCGTCGCTGCGATCGACACTGAGCGCGCCCGCGAGCCGGTCGCCGTCCAGGTACCAGACGGTGAACTGGCCCTCGTCGACCGACCCGCGCACGACTTCCTCGGTCCAGGTGTAGGCCGGCCCGACGTACTCGAACCATGTCCAGTCGCTGAGGTCGGAGAAGAAGTACGGGACGACGTCGTGCGGGTCGGTGTGACCGAGCATCGAGCGCGCGGCGGTCTTGCCCTGGTTCTCCGCCACGTCCCAGTGCTCGATTCGCACCCGCCGCCCGTGCACGACGGAGTCGTACTCGGCGATGTCACCGGCGGCGAACACGTCCACCGCGCTGGTGGCCAGCTTCGCGTCGGTCAACACGCCGCCGGCCTCGCCGAGCTCGAGCCCGGCCTTCTTGGCCAGTGACACGTCTGGTGTGACACCGACGCCGACGATCACCGCGTCGGCGGAGATGCGCTTGCCGGACCTGGTGACGACCGCGGAGACTCGCCCTTGACCTTCGAAGCGCTCCACCTCCTCGCCGGGGTACACATCAACGCCGTGCTCGGTGAGGGCCTTCTGGAAGAACGCGCCGGCGGTCTTGCCGAAGGTGCGCTCCAGCGTCACGTTCTCGAGCATGACGAGCGAGCACTTGCGGCCCATCGAGGTCAGTGTGGCCGCCACCTCGGTGGCGATGTAGGAGCCGCCCACCAGCACGACTTCGCCCTTGGCATCGTCACGGATGGCATCGGCGTTGCCGAGCGCGCGCAGGTAGTGGATACCGTTGAGGTCAGCGCCCTCGATCCGCAGACGGCGAACGTTCGCGCCGGTGGCGAGCAGGAGCTTGCCGTAGCGGATGACGTCCTTGTTGGACAGCGTCACACTGTGAGCTTCGGTGTCAAGCTTCATCGCGCTGGTTCGGGTGAGCAGCTCGACGTTGTTCTCGGTGAACCAGTTCTCACCACCGAGCAGCACCTCGGAGCGCGGCTTCTCACCGCCCAGATATCCCTTTGACACCGCCGTGCGGTCGTACGGCGGGTCAGGGTCGCGCGACACCACCAGCACCGAGCCGTCCGCCCCCTCCTCGCGGAGCGTGCGCGCGGCCGAGAACCCAGCGTCGCCGCCGCCCACGATCAGGAACTCGATCTCGCGCTCAGCCACCAGTGAACTCCGGCTTGCGCTTCTCGGCGAAGGCTGCGAACCCCTCGGCCGAGTCGGCCGTGTCGAACAGCCGCCGGATGCCGTCACGCTCACGCGCCAGGGCATCCGCGATCGGCTTCTCCACCCCCGCGTAGGTGGTGAGCTTGATCTCCCCGATCGCGGCCGTGGCGCCGCCGGCCAGCGCTTCTGCGTACGCGCGCGTCTGCTCCGCGGTCTCCTCGGCCGCGAACAGCCGGTTGAGGATGCCGAGGCCGTGCGCCTCGCCCGGAGAGATCGGCCGCCCGGTGACCATCAGGTCCAGCGCCTTGGGCACGCCGATGATCCGCGGCAGCCGCTGCGTGCCGCCGTTGCCCGGCAGCAAGCCGAGCGTGACCTCCGGCAAGCCCAATTTGTACGTGCCGCGCGCGCCGAACCGCAGATCGCACGCGAGCGCGATCTCCAGCCCGCCCCCGAGTGCGTGCCCTTCCACCTGGGCGATGAACACCTTGGGGATCCGCGCGATCGAAGCGAGCACCTCGTGGCCGCGCTCGATCATCGCCATGTTGTCGTCGGTGCTGTTGGCCGCGAACGCCTTGATGTCCGCACCGGCGGAGAAGAACTTCTTGGACGCGCTCCGAACGATGATCACCTTGGCGGAGTCGTCCGCCGCCGACTGCACCGCACCTTGGAACTCCTCCATGTACGCCTTGTCGTAGGAGTTCGCGGGCGGCTTGTCCAGCGTGATGTAACCGACCGCGCCGTCGGCCTCGAATGACACGGCCATCTATTCGAGCCCTCCCACCACAACCGAGATGTCCTCGAGGTAATAGTCCAACCCCTCGACGCCGTGCTCCTTGCCGTACCCCGACTGTTTGACACCGCCGAACGGCAACTCGTCATAGCCGTAGTGGAACTGGTTCACCCACTTCATGCCGGCTTCCACCTCGTTCGCCACGCGGTGGATGATCCGCACGTCGTTGGTCCACACGGACGCCCCGAGACCGTACTCACTGTCGTTGGCGAGCGAGATCGCCTGATCGAGGTCACTCACCCGCCAGATCGGCAGCAGCGGACCGAACGTCTCCTCCTTCGCCACACGGGAGTCGAGCGCGGGGTTGGTGACGATGGTCGGGTTGATGAAGTAGCCGGAGCCCTCAGGCTTGTCACCGCCGAGCACGAGCTCGCCACCGGTGTCCAGCGCGTCCTGCAGCTGCTCCATGATCTCGTCGCGCCCGTCGGAGGTGTGCAGCGGGCCGACGCGGATCGCCGGCTTTTCGGCCTTCTCCCACCCGAGGCCGGGCTCGTACTTACCGACAGTGCGGGTGAGCTGCTCGAGCAGCTCGTCGTAGACCTCGTCGAAGACGTAGATGCGCTTGCCGCCGAGGCACATCTGGCCGCAGTTCCAGAAGCGGCCGATCGCGATCCCGCGCGCGGCGGCCTTGATGTTGGCGTCCGGCGCGACGATCACCGGGTCCGAGCCGCCCAGCTCCATCGTCATCCGCTTGAGCTTGGGCGCCGCCAGTCCCATGATGTGGCGCCCGACCGCGGTCGAGCCCGTGAACGCGACGCGCCGCACCTTGTCGTGCGTGACGAGCGCGTCGCCGACCTCCGAGCCCTTGCCCGTGATCACGTTCACGACGCCGGGCGGGAACTCGGCCTCCAGCAGCAGATCGGCGATCTTCAGCGTCGTGAGCGGCGTGGTCGCGGCCGGCTTGACCACGACCGTGTTGCCCGCCATCAGCGCGGGCGCGAGCTTGGTGCCCAGCAGGGTCAACGGGAAGTTGTTGGGCACGATCGCCGCCACGACGCCCATCGGGCGCCGGATCACCATGCCGTAGGCCTTGCTCAGCGCGCTCGGGAGCGGCTGGTAGGAGCCGCGCACCTTCGTCGCGAGGTCGGCGTAGTAGTTGAGGCCGTGGATGAGGTGGTGGATCTCCCCGCCGGCCTCGGTCACGGGCTTGCCCTGCTCGTGCACGAGCGACATTGTGAGGTCCTTGCGGTCGCGCTCGATCAGCGCGATCGCCCTGCGCAACAGCGTCGCGCGCTCCTCGGCGTCCGTCTTCTGCCACTCGGCGAAGGCCTTGTCCGCCGCCTGGACGGCCGCGTCCACGTCCGCCGCGGTCCCGCGCGGCACGCTCTCGAGCGTCTGTTCGGTGGCGGGATCGACCACGTCGATCCCTTCGCCCGCCGCACCTTCGGTGCGCTCGCCGGCGATGAGCATTCCGGTCACGTTGCGTTCCTCCCTGGGGTCAAGGAGCCAGGCTGCGGCCGCCACAGGCGACCAGGACCTGGCCCGTCACATACGCCGCGGCCGGTGACGCCAGCGCGGCGATCGTCTCGGCGATCTCCTCGGGTTCGGCCTGGCGGCCGAGCGGGATGCTCGCGATCATCTTCTCCAGCACCTTCTCCGGCATCGCGCGCGTCATCTCGGAAGCCGTGAGGCTCGGCGCGATGGCGTTCACGCGCACGCGCGGGGCGAGCTCGAGCGCCAGCGCGCGCGTCATGCCCACGAGGCCGCCCTTGGAGGCGCTGTAGTTGAACTGGCCGAAGTTGCCCAGGTACGCGCGCGAGGCGAGCGAGACGATCGAGGCGCCGTCGCCATAGTTACACGCGCGCGAAAGCTCATAGGCGGCTCCGAGATTGACGCGGATGACGGCCAGGAACTGCTCCTCGGTCATCTTGACGATCCGCGCGTCCCGCGTGATCCCGGCGTTGTTGACCAGCACGTCCACCGTGCCGGCCTCGGCGACGATCCGGGCCCGGTCCTCGGCGTTCGTCACGTCAGCGATGAACCCGCCAGCCAGATCGACGCGCAGGACGTCGAACCCGTCGCGCTCCAGGCGATCGGCGACCGCCGCCCCGATTCCGCGCGCCGCGCCGGTCACGACCGCCCGGCTCATGCCTGGATCTTCCCCACGTGCTTGGCGCCCACGTGGACGAGCTCACCCATCACGCCGCGGCCCTGAGAAAGCACCTCGATCCAGTGCTGCAGGTCCTCGGGGGAGTGCTCGTCCCCCACGGCGACCGCATTCGCCGCGTGCCCCTCCGCGGCCAGCGTGCGCATCCCGGAGAGCAGCGCGTTGGCCAGCATCGCGCCCGGCGCGCCGTCCTGGCCCAGCAGGTGCTCGTTGCGCAGCACGAACACCATCGGCTCCTGGGCCTGCGCGGCTGCCTGCGAGCGCCGGAACGCGTCGGTGAGCGCCGTCTCGACGCCGGCGAAGTCCTGCACTTCGGGGGCCGTGAAGATCATGCTCGGAGCTTGTAGCGCTGGATCTTGCCGGTCGGGGTCTTGGGGAGATCGTCGACGAACTCGATGAAGTGCGGGTACTCGTAGCGGCGCAGGCGCGTCTTGCACCACTCCTGCAGCTCGGCGACCAGCTCGTGGTCGCCCGGCTCGGCGCGGACGACCACGAACGCCTTCACGCGGGTCGTGTAGTCGGCGTCCACCCCCACCGCGGCGGCCTCCTGCACGCGCGGGTGCTCGACGAGCACGTTCTCGATCTCGATCGGCGAAGCCCACAGCCCGCCGATCTTGATCATGTCGTCGGCCCGGCCCTCGTACACATAGTCACCGTCCTCGTCGACCCGGTAGCGGTCGCCGGTGAAGAAGAGGTCGCCGTGGATCGCGGCCTTGGTCTTCTCGTGCTGGTGCCAGTAATACGCGAGCGCGGAATCCCCACGCACCCACAGGTTGCCCACCTCCCCATCGGACACCGGAGCGCGGGACTCGTCGAGCAACACCAGTTCGTAGCCGGGCACCGGCTTACCACTGGTCCCGGGACGCACTTCACCCAGGCGGTTGGAGCAGTAGATGTGCAACATCTCGGTGGAGCCGATGCCGTCCACGATGTCCAGGCCGAAGCAGTTCTGCCAGCGCCGCAACACCTCGGGCGCCAGCGGCTCGGCGGCCGACACACACATGCGCACTGAGCTCAGGTCGAAGGAGAACGCGTCGTCCAGGTTCACCATCGCGCCGTACAGCGTCGGCACGCTGAAGAACAGGGTCGGACGCTGTGCGGCGGCGGTCTCGAGCAGGCCGCGAGGCTCCGGACGGCCCGGGCGGAGCACGGTCGTGGCGCCCACCCAGTACGGGAACGTCAGGTTGTTGCCGAGACCGTACGCGTGGTAGAGCTTCGTCGAGGAGAAGGTGACGTCGTCAGCCTGTATGCCAAGGATCTCCTTGGCATAGGTCTCGCATGTGTACTCGATGTCGTGGTGCAGATGCACCACACCCTTGGGAAACCCGGTCGAGCCGCCACTGAAGAGCCAGAACGCCATGTCGTCACGGTGCGTGTCGGCGGGCGCCCTCTCAGCCGGAGCGTCCGCCAGCAACGACTCGAACTGTGAGCGTCCCATCGCCCCCGCGGGCAGTCGCTCCAGCAGACCGTCCTCGGCGACGATCAACTTCGCGTAGGAGTCACGTGCGTAGTGGGCGAAGTTCTCGGTGCTGTCGAGAAATGACACCGGCGCCGGTACCGCACCGGCACGCATCGCACCGAGGAAGAGCGCCGGAAAGGTGGGTGAGTCGTCGAGAACCATGAGCACGCGATCCTCACGCCCGACGCCGAGTTCCTCCAGCACGTTGCCCACCGCGCAGATGCGAGCGTGCAACTGCGCGTAGGTGATCGACTCGCCGGCGCAGCGGATTGCCACCTTGTCTGAGTGACCGGCCTCCAACCGCCGGTCGACCAGCGTCCCGGAGTTGTTCACGGCCGCACCGTACCAGCGAGCACCGTCCGCGATTTCACCTCCAGCAGACCGCTCGGCGTCACGCGCAGCTCCGGCAGGAAGTCGCCCGACGCGAACAGCAGGCTGTAGAGGGGATCGTGGAACGGGTACCCGGCTCTCCTCATCTCGTCAGACAGCCTACTATCGATCGCAACTGTTGTGTCGAACGTTCCGGCGGAGATGAGCCCGTCGACCTCCAGCGGGGCCGACCAGCCGCCGTCGAACGCGAAGCCGCCGCCGAGCTCGGCCACGCGCGCGGCTGCACGGGCCATCGCCGCCGGATCACGCCCCACCACGAGCAGCTCGAGCGAGGTCGTCGCGGTCGTGGCGAAGCCGTCGACGTCCAGGAAGTTCTCCACGACGCCCTTCGCCGCCCACGCGCCGTCGCGGCCGACGAGCACGGCGTGGACGTCATCCGGCTCCACCGCGCGGTCCACGCGCCGGTTGATCACGGCCGACTCATAGCGCGCAACCGGCTGCACGCCGGTCAACGGCGCGAACAGGCTTGCGTCGGGCGCGACGAGCCCCGGGCCGGCCGGCCAGTCGATCCGGGGCGGCGGCCCGCACAGGCGCCCTTCCCGCGCGACCACCTCGCCGCGCACGTACACGGTCTCGGGCCGCCACTCCCCGACCTCCGGCAGCACGTTGAACGTCGCGGCGCGCCCCGGCGCGATCCCGCCGAGCCGCTCGTCGAGGCCGAGGAACGTGGCGGGGTCGATCGTCGCCATCTGCAGCGCGCGCATCGGCTCCACGCCGCGCTCGGACGCGATCCGCAGCGCTCCGCCGATCACGCCGTGCTCCTCGTAGAACGACGGCGTGGCGCCGTCGGTGGTGAGCATCAGCCGGCGCGCGCCTCCACGCACGTCGCGCAGGCCGTCCAACAAGGCCGGGAGGTCCGGCCGCAGCGACGATTGGCGCAGCATCGTCCACATCCCCAGCCGCAGCCGGCTCAGCGCCTCCTCCGCCGTGATGGCCTCGTGATCGGCGGAGATGCCGGCCAGCGACAGCTCGTTGAGCCGGTCGTAGGACGCGCCCGCGTTGTGGCCTTCGACGCGCCGCCGCGCCGCTCTGGCCGCCGCGATCCCGGCCGCCACCCGCGGCTCGCCGCGCGCGACCGACATCCAGTTCGTGATCTCGCCCGAGGCCACGACCTCCGGCCACGACAGCATCGGCTCGATGACGTCGATCGCGAACCGCTCGGCCTCGTCGGGATACGCCGACTGCGGCGAGATTCGCGCGACCCAGCGAATGTGCGCCGGCGCGGCGCGCATCTGCTCGACGATCCGCCGCAGCCCGTCCACCCCGTGCGACAAAAAGAAGAACAGGTTGTCGTAGACGAGCGTCGTCGTGCCGTCGGGCACCGCCACCTCGAGCAACGACGCGGGCGAGTACAGGCACCACGGGTGCGTGTGCGGCTCGATGTAGCCCGGCACCAGGAGCTTCCCGGTGATGTCGGTCGCCTCACACGCGGGCGCGCGCGGGCCGACGTAGGTGATCACGCCGTCGTCGAACTCCACGTTCGCGCGTATCCACGTCCCGGTATAGACGTCCGCGATGGTCGCGCCGACGAGAGCCTGCATCCCCGGAGGATATGTTCCACGGCCTTGGACGACGTTCTCCGCCGCGCCTCCGTCGGCGCCCCCGCCGCCCGCTCGACCCTGCTCACCGTGCTCGGCGAGTTCCTGCTGCCGCGCCCGGACGGCGCCTGGCAGGAGGCGTTGATCGCCGGGCTGCAACTGCTCGGCTTCACCCCGAGCGCCGCTCGGCAGGCCGTCGTGCGCTCGGCGCGTGAGGACCTGATCGCCAGCGAGCGCGTGGGCCGGCGCTCGCGCATGCGGCTCACGCCGAAGTCGGCGGAGCTGCTGCGCGTGGGCGCGCGCCGGATCTACGGCTTCGGCGGGCCCGTGAGCTGGGACGGGCGCTGGCTGCTGCTCGTCCTGCGCGTGCCCGAGCAGCGGCGCGAGCTGCGCCACCGGCTCACCACCCAGCTCGCGTGGGCCGGCTTCGGCTCCCTCGGCGGCGGCCTCTGGATCACGCCGCACGTAGACCGGGAGACGATGGTGCAGGCGACCGAACCCGCGCAGCTGCTCACGTTCCGCGCGGAGCTGGGCGCGCTCGGCGGCACGCAACGGGTGATCGACGAAGCCTGGGACCTCGCGAACCTGCGCGCGCACTACGACCAGTTCGTCGCCGACTTCGACGAGCTCGAGCCCGAGGACGACGCCGCGGCGTTCGCCGCCCAGACGGCGCTCGTGCACGCGTGGCGCCGCTTCCCGTTCATCGACCCGGACCTGCCGGACGACCTGCTCCCGCCCGACTGGCCGCGCCGCCGGGCGCACGCGCTGTTCACCGCCCGCCACGAAGCGTGGGCGCCCGCCGCCCAGCGACACTTCGACGCGCTCACGTGACCGAACGCAAGCGCATCTATGTCGCCTACGCCGGCGGGACGATCGGCATGAAGGCCACCGAGACGGGCTACGCGCCCGTGCCCGGGCACCTGACCGAGCAGATCCGCGACCAGCCGCAGCTGCACACCGCGGAGGTGCCCGAGCTCTCGATCTGCGAGTACGAGCCGTTGCTGGACTCCGCGAACGCGCGCCCGTCGGACTGGCTGCGGATCGCGCGCGACCTCGCGCAGCACCGCCACCACTACGACGGCTTCGTCGTGCTGCACGGGACGGACACGATGGCCTACACCGCTTCGGCGCTCGCCTTCCTGCTGCGAGGTCTCGGCAAGCCCGTGGTCATCACCGGCAGCCAGATCCCGCTCGGCGTCCTGCGCAGCGATGGCCGCCAGAACCTCCTGACGGCCGTGCTGGTGGCCGCGCGCGACGACGTGCGCGAGGTGTGCCTGGTGTTCGGCTCGCACATCCTGCGCGGATGCCGCGCGGTGAAGGCGAGCGCGTCGGGCTTCGAAGCCTTCTCGTCCCCCAACCTCCCGCCGCTGGGCATGGCCGGCGTGCAGATCGAGGTCGACGTCGCGCGCCTGCGCGACCAGGAGCCCGGCGCGGTCGGGCTGCCGATCACGCTCGACGCGCCGGTGAACCTGCTGCGTCTGTACCCGGGCATGCCGGCGGCTCTGCTCCGCGCGGCGCTCGCGCCGCCCGCCCGCGGCGTGATCCTGGAGGCCTACGGCGCCGGCACCGTGCCGAGCGCCGACGACGAGCTGCTGCAGGTGCTCGCGGAGGGCGCGGCGCGCGGCGTGGTCGTCGGCGTCGTGTCCCAGTGCGTCGACGGCCGCGTCGACCTCAACGCGTACGCGACGAGCGCGCCGCTGATCGAGGCCGGTGCGGTCGGCGGGCTCGACATGACCACCGAGGCCGCCTACGCGAAGCTGGTCGTGCTGCTCAGCGAGGGCCGCGCGCCCGACGAGGTGCGCGCGCTGTTCGCGCAGGACCTGGCGGGCGAGCTCACCGCGTAGCCAAGAGACCCTGGAGGTCGAGCTCGCCGCCGACGAAGCGCACGTGGCCCGCCTCGTCGACCGGCCACTGCGAGAACGGGCGGTCCCAGTAGAGCTCGAGGTCGTTGCCGTCGGGGTCGGTGACGTAGACCGCCTCGTGCGTGCCGTGGTCGATCGTCTGCCGCAGCGGCCACTGCGCCTCGAGCAGCCGCCGCACCACCTCGGCGAGCCCGGCGCGCGTCGGGAACAGGATCGCGACGTGGTGCAGGCCGCAGACGCCGTCGGGTTGCGGCGGTCCATCCGCCGACTTCCAGGTGTTGAAGCCGAGATGGTGGTGATAGCCGTCGGCGCTCAAGAACAGCGCGTCCCCCGTCGTGCCCCAGCCCGGGAGGTCACGCAGCTCGGCGATGACGTCGAACCCGAGCACGCCGACGTAGAAGTCGCGGACGCGGTCGATGTTCGCGGTGCGAAGATGCACATGGCCGATGCGTGTGCCGGGCGGGAGCGGGCGCTCCGCGCGGACGATCGGCTCGACAGAAGCCTCGCTCATGAGGGCAAGGATGCCACTGTTGGCGCCTTTCACCCGTTATCCGCCTGGACGCTCCGGGCAAAGGAATGCATGTGTCCAAAATCCGTACCTTGCTAGCCCTGACCATCGCTGGAGCGCTCGTCTTCGCGGCGACGGCGTTCGCAAAGAACATCGTCGGTTCCAACGCTGCGGAACGGCTCAGCGGCACTGAGGGCCCCGACGTGATCAACGGCCTCGGCGGGCGCGACGCGATCCGCGGCCTCGGCGGCGACGACATCCTGACCGGCGACACCGGCCCGGACGAGACCTACGGCGGCGCCGGCAACGACAACATGAACGGCGGCTCGGGCGACGACCGCCTGATCGGCGAGGACGGCAACGACCAGGGCCTCGGCGGGTTCGGCCACGACACCCTGCTCGGCGGTCCCGGCGACGACAGCCTGCAGGGCGACGAGGCGCCGGACATCGTCAACGGCGGCGACGGCAACGACGTCGTCGACGGCGGCTCCGGCGGCGACGACCTCAACGGCGGCAACGGCAACGACACGATCCACTCGGACACGGGTCCTGACCGCATCGACGCCGGCCCCGGCGACGACACCGTCCACCTGAACTCCGACCCGCCGAGCGCGATCCGCAGCATCACCTGCGGCGAGGGCAACGACACCGTCTACAACTCGCCGGCCCCGATGGGCCGCACGAACCGCAAGCTGCTCGCGGCGCAGCCCGACTGCGAGAACGTGATCGACCTGGCCGCCGAGCGTGACCCCACCCGCGGCATCACCTGGTCGGGCAACGGCACCAAGAACGGCACCGACCGCAACGACCGGCTCAACGGCCAGGGCGGGTCCAACAAGCTCTACGGCCACGGCGGCAACGACATCTTGTGGGCGGACGCCCGCCACAAGGGTGGCGCGGGCGGCCAGAACGACCTCGCCGACGGCGGCGCGGGCGACGACACCATCTACGCCGGCCGCGGCAAGACGCGCGTGCTCGGCGGCGACGGCAACGACTACCTGCAGGGCAACGGGCTCTCCACGACGATCCACGGCGGCAACGGCGCCGACAACATCCGGATCTCCGGCCGCAGCACCACCGTGAACGCCGGCCCGGGTGATGACACGGTGACCGCGATCACCGCCAGCGGCCGCGCGCGCGTGAGCTGCGGCCCGGGCGACGACACCGTGATCGTCTCGAAGTTCAAGGGCAATCGCGCCCGTGTGCAGGTCAGCGGGGACTGCGAGAAGAAGAAGCGCGGCTAGGGCGGTTCGTGCGCGCGGCCGGCTTCGCCGGCGCGCGCTCACCTCCGCTCGGAGATCGCTTCGCGGATCTCCTAGGTGGAGGGCGCCGGGCGCAGGAAGCGCTCCGCCCGGCGCCACCCCAGCCACGCGGGACCGAGCGCGACGAAGCGCGCGATCACCGCGACGAGGATCCAGCCGGGAGCGGCCAGCGGCACGCAGAACGGCGGGTGGCCGGACACCAGCAGCTGCGCGGCGATGCCCAGCGACAGCGCGGCGATCACGAGCGCGGCGCAGACGACCATCGCGGTCGGCACCTGGCCCACAGGGCGCGCGCCGGCGAGCCGGTCGACGCGCTCGGGGGCGATCCCGCCGGGAAACGCCAGCAGCGCGGACGCCAGCGGCGCGGTGCCGCCGCGCCGGACCGCGGCGGCGTCGGCGGCGAGCTCCGACAGCGCCTGCTCGCGCCGCGGCAGCGCCGGTAGCGAGTAGGCGTCGCCGATCGCGCGGGCGACCAAGATCCGGAGCGGGTCACGGCGATCGGCATGATGGCCCTCGTGCGCGACGACGGCGGCCAGCTCCGCCGCATTCAGGCGCCCGATCGCACCTTCGGAGACGTACACACGCGGCCGCGCGAGCCCAGCGCAGAACGCGCGCGGCGCGGCGCCGGGCACGACCAGCACGGTGCGGCCGCCGACCGCACGCTCCTCGCTCACCGGCAGGGCCGCCGCGAGCCGCCGGTGCGCGCTCGCCCCGCGCCACAGCGAGCGCCCGCTACGAGCCAGCGCGACCACGTCGAACAGGACCAGCGCCATCAGCAGCAGTTCGTGCCCGTGGTGGAACTGCCCGCGCGGGATGTCCGACAGCGCGTGCAGCAGCAGGTCGCTGTGGAAGCGCACGCCGTCGATCACGAACAGCAGCGCGAGCAGGAACGCTGTGAGCCCAAAGGCCGCAACCGCGAACTCCGCCCGGCGGAGTCCGCGGCTGTCACTCACCGCGTGCCAGTCGGCGCAGCGTCTCGAGGCGTTCGGAGTCCAGATCCTCGATGTGGCGGGCGAAGTGGGCGAGCGCGAGGTCGCCGAAGTCCTCCACCAGCGCCTCGACGGACGCTTCCGCGCGCGCTGCGAGGTACGCCTCGCGCGACAGGGCGGGGGCGTAGACGTCGTGACGGCCGGCCCGGCGCCGGACCAGCAGGCCTTTGTTGTCGAGCCGCGTCATGACCGTCAGCAGCGTCGTGTACGCGCGAGTCTTCTCGCCGCGCGCGTTGAGCGCCATCTGCACGTCACGCACAGTGGCCTCATCGCGCCCCCACATCTCCTCCATGATCTCGGATTCGAGCTCGTGAAGCGGAGGCGGGGGCGCGGACATGGCTACAGCCTGAAGGTGCGCTTCTGGGTGAAGCGCTTGCCGCCGATGGTGACGTTCCACGTGGCGGTGTAGTTGCCGGCACGCATGCCGCGCAGCGCGCCGCCCTTGAGGTAGACGACCTGCCCCGGCACGACGCCGACCTGCGGGATCGTGGCGTTGCGCGACGTCGGGCCCGTGATCGACACGGTGCCGCCGACCGGGTCCAGCGTGTTGCCGGTGTTGCGGACGGCGAGAATCAACGAGCGGTTGTTGCCGCGGCCGACGACGTCGGCCGCGCCGATGCGCAGGTTCGGGTTCTTGCGCGTCGGGTTCAGACGCATCTTCCCGCGCAGATCCCACTGGGGAATGATCCCGTTGCGGGCCTTGGCCTTGGTCTGCTTCGCGAACACCTGGAAGCCGGCGTAGAGCGAACCCGAAGCCGTCATGCGGCGCATGTTGAACGTGACGCGGCGCTCACCGGGCCGCAGATTGAACGTCTGCGGCGAAGCCCGCACGTACGGCGACAGGCTCGCCCGCGTGTTCAGGGCGACCGCCCCGGTGTTGCGGTTCTGGATCCACGGGCGCACGTTGACCGTGACCCGCATGGTGTCCTTCGTCGTGTTCTTGATCGTGATCGTGCCGACGGCGCCACGCTTGGCCGTGCGCTCGACGGTAGCTGGCGTGATGGACACGCCGCCCTGCTGCGCGGCCTGCGCCACCGGCGCGGACTCGTCCGCGCGGGCGATGACGCTGCCGGTCGCGGCACCCGCGACGGCCAGGCCGAGGGCGCCGGCTACCAGCCGACTCCTAACGAGCTTCACTTCGGGTATCTCCTTGCGTTTCTTCTGCTTGTGAATCGGGGCGCAGTGCGCCTACGGGGTGTCCGTCGAGAGCGTGACGAGCAGCACCTTGCGGTAGTTGCCGGACGCCTTGGCCTTGACCTTCTGGCGCAGGTTCACCGTCGCCTTCGAGCGCGCCACGGCCTGGTTCCACTTGGTCAGCTGGGACTCGACCGGCGTGTTGAGCGCGGCGAACGCCGACTTGCCCACGCGGGCCTCCAGCGGCAGCGGCAGCAGCTTCTTGCCGCTCGCCAGGCGCCCCATCTTCGAGCCCCTGTTGACCTCACCGTCCGTGAGCGACAGCTGCGCCGCATTGTCGGTGGTGGTGACGGCGACGTCGAACGACGTCGAGTAGGTCTTGGCCTTCGGGAACGCGGCGAGCGTCGCCTTCGGCTGCGTGATGATCAGCTCGAGCATGCTCGGCACGGTCGCGCCGATCGTGGTGCCGCCGGAGACCGGCGGGGTCTGCGCGGAGGCCAGCGGTGCGGCGACCGCCACAGCCCCGACCGCCGACACGGCGATGAACGTACGCAGCTTCATTTCGTGCCTTCCACAGCTCGCTTCGTGACCATCGGTTCAATCAACACGCGGAGGGGCGATTCGGAGCGCATCACTTGACCGTGAACTTCTTGGTCAGGGAGAGCGCGACCTTGCCCTTCTGACGCAGCGTGATCTTGGCGGTCGCGCTGCCCTTCTGGAGCTTGGTGCCGAGCGGGACGTTGATGGTCTTGCCCGGCAGGATCTTCGTCGCCGGGACGCTCAGGTTGCGCGTGCCGCGCGAGTCCTTGACGGCGATCGTGCCGCTGACCGGGTCCAGCGTGTTGCCCGTGCTCTTGATCGGCAGCACGGCCGTGCCCTTGCTGGCCTTGATCGTGCCCGCCGTGACGCCGAGCTTCGGCGCGGCCGGCTTGAGGCGGATCGCGCTCACGACGCGGTAGCCGAGGACGACGCCCTTGCGGGTGGCGACGTCGGCCGGCAGGCCGACGACCTCGAGCGCGCCGAACAGCGAGCCCGCGGCCGGGAGCGAGGCCACGCTGACCGTGAGCTCGCGCTCCTCGCCCGGCTGGAGCGTGAAGCTCGGAGCGCTCACGCTGACGCCGGCGAGGCCGCCGCGCCGGTTCGGGGACACCTTGCCGTCGGCGGCCTGGGTCCACTGGCGCGGCGCGACGGTGACCGTCAGCGCAGACGCGGACCGGTTGGAGACCTTGATCGGGCCGTACGCGCCGGCCTTTGCCGGCGCGTCGATCGTGCCGGACGAGACCGCGAGGCCTCCGTCCGCCTGTGCGGCGGCCGCCCCACCGGCCGTCGCCTTGTGGGCGTACGCCGCGGCGCCGGCGCCCACCGCCAGTGCTGCGGCGCCCAGCGCCATGACTCGCTTCATTCCCTCTTCCTCCCGCACTCTGATGCTCAGCTCAGAGCGCCTTTACTTCTTCTTCTTGGTGACGCGGACCTTGATCTTGACCTCGGACTTCTGACCCGCCGCATTGGTGTAGCGGAAGATCACCGTCCGGGAGCTCACGAAGGCCAGCTTGACGTTGACCCGGCCCTTGTCACGGATGGTCGTGTTGGGCTTGCGGACCGTCTTGCGGCCGACCTTGTTGAGCACGGAAAGCTTGGTGCGCTTGGGCGCCGAACGGCGCTTGCCATTGATCACGCACGTGAGGCGGCCCGTGAAGCGGTACGCCTTCTTGTACAGCAGGACCGGGGTGCCCTTGGAGACCCGGACCGGCTTGGAGTCGAGCATCACCGACAGGCGCGGCGTGCGGCACTGCGTGGCCTGGTCGCCCTGAACGCCGCCACCGGGCGGGGTGTTCGGGTTGTTGTTGCCGGGCTGCTCGAAGACGGACGCCGTCGAGATGTTCAGGGTGCGGATGGAGATCGGCGCCGGCGGGTGCCAGACCTCGACCTGACCGCTGATCACGTCGCTGTTGCCGGCGGCGTCGTAGACCGTGACGGTGCGGGTGTACATGCCCTCCGGCAGCGTCCGCGGGTCCGGCTCCGTGGCGCCGTCCGCGGTCTCCCACACGGTGATCGGCGCCTCGAGGAGCCGCAGCGGCTTGTTGATGCCGTCGCTGCGGCCACGCAGGCACGCGGTGGTGTCCAGCCGGCGGTCGTTGGTGGCGGGATCGGCCGTGAGGTCGCGGCAGTTGCCGAACCAGGCGGTCTCCGTGCGGTTGCCGACGGTGACCTCGACGCGCTCGAGGCCGACGCCCTGGTCGGTCGCGGCCGGCGTGAGCTTCATGACCTTGTCGACCGGGGTGTTCCAGCTCACGGCGCCTTCGGGGCCCACCGAGTCGTCGACGCGGAGCACCACGCTCGTGACGTCGACCGCCGCGGTCGCGCAGCTCGACGTGCAGCTCAGCTCGAGGGTCACGGCGTTGGAGGGCGGCAGGTTCTCGATGACCGAGCCCATGGCCGGGTTGGTGACCGCCGGGCCCTCCGGGATCACGCGGAACGTGCCGCCGCCGCGGACCGCGCCGTTGACCTTGGCCGCGGTCGCGCTCAGGCCGGCCGGCAGCGTGACCGTGAGGGTCGAGGTGCTGCCCGCGGCCGGCGTGTCGGCCGGGACCGAGAGGGTGACGCCGGCCGAGCCGGGCGTGCCGCAGCCGTCGAGGCTCGGCTTGCTTCCGTCGGCCGTGTTGCCGGCAGTGAGGGTCTCGACCTTGTCGGAGGCCGGGGACGCCGGGATGGCCTCGCCGGCGGGGCCGTGGCAGGCCCAGAGCCACACTGGGGCGGCGGACGCACTGGCGGCGGACACACCCAGGATCGCGGCGGCGATGACTCCCGCTATCGACATCCGCAATATCCGACCTGCTGAGGGCATCTCTGCCACTCTCCCTCCTGCAAACTGCATGGACCCGTAGTTGACCGAGCGGAGCATCGTAGGACGCACCTCTCCCCGGTGAGGCGCGATACACCCCGAGTGGGAGCGACCGTATCCCGCGCTGTGCAGGGGGTCAAGCCACCATTCGTCCAGATGCCTACACGCTTTCTCTAGGAGAGCAGCGTAAGCAGTCCGGCTCGCAACGTGACGTAATTCGTCGAAAGCCGGTAACAACCCCTCGCGCGCGCGGCCAGCGCACGGCCCGCCGCGACGGCCTCCGGGTCCGCACTCGTGCCGAGCACATCGACGCGGTCGAGCCCGGCGAGGGCGCCGTGCGGGTCGCCGCCGGCGGTGCGGCGGCAGTCCGAGAGCAGGATCACGTGGCGGTCGGCCGCGGGCCGGCTTGCGAGCTGCGCCGCCGCCGTCCGCAGCGCGAGCGCCAGGTCCGTGCGGCCCTGTCCGCGCAGCGACAGCAGATCGTCGACCAGCGCCGCCGGAGGTCGCGGCTCGTCCTGCGCCTGCAGCACGAGCGCGTCCTTGGCGAACGCGATCACGCTCGTCGTCGCGCGCTCGGTGTGCGTGAGCACGACGGCGGCGCTCGCCATCGCCGCCAGGCCGACCGCGTGGCCGTGCATCGAGCCGCTGTGGTCGACGAGCAGGCACAGTGCCCGCTGCGGCGCCACCCATCGCCGCGCGACGAGCTCGTCGGCGTGCCGCGGCCGGCCTCCCGCCACCTCGAAGGTCAGGTCGAGGTCGAGGTCTCCGTCCTGCCCGGCCCGCCCCGGCGCGAGCCGCCGGTAGCCGCTCGTCGTCTCCCGGCCGAGGCGACCGGCGCGTACGAACAACCGCGCCGCGAGCCGCCGGGCGTGCGCGCGCAGTCGCGGGTCGGTGGCGGCCGCGAGGTCGGCGAGCAGCGCGACGGCCGCATCGGGGTCCGTGCCCAGCAGCTCGTGCAGCGCGGCCTCGTCGAGCCGGCCGACCTCGGGCGAGACCCGCTCCAGCTGCGCGTGCCGGTGCGCGAGCTGGCGGCGCGCGAGCGTGCGCCGTCCGCGCTCGCGCACGACGGCGCGCGCCTCCGCGCCCCGCAGCGTCCGGCCGGCCGCGCCAG
>NZ_JAPCID010000065.1 GCF_027587175.1 Solirubrobacter deserti | reverse complement strand
GTCCGGCCGGGGTGGCGGGCCGGCCCCCGCGCGGGGGCGTGCCCGCGGGGGGCGGCGCGCCGGCGCCGCCCGCCGGGCGGTTGCTGCCGGCTGCCGTGCCGTCGTCGCTTGCCGGCTCGTCCCGGGCCCACGCCGCGCCTTCGCCGCCCGCTTGCGCGAGTTCGCCGGTCCTTGCCGCGCCGTCGCCGGCCGGCGCCGCCGGCTCGTCACCCGCCGGCGCGTCGCTCTCCGGGCGGGCCTGGACGCGGCCGTCGTGGAGGCGGATCGTCAGCGCGGCCTGCTCGCGGGCGGCGGCGGCGCTGGTGATCGGCTCTCCGGACTCGTCCTCGAGCAGGGCGTAGCCGCGTTCGAGCGTGCGCTGCGGGTCGTGGGCGGCGAGCGTCGCGAGGATGCGGTCCAGGTCGCGGCGGCGGCGTTCGAGCGCGGCGGCCGAGGTGCGGTCGAGCGTCGCGGCGTCCGCGCGGGCGCGGCGGCCGGCGCGCTCGACGCCGAACGCAGCCGCGGAGGCCTTGCGCGACAGAGCGGCGCCGCGGGCCGCGTTGGTGCGCTCGCCGGTCGCGATCGCGCGGCGGGTCGCGGCCCGCAGCTCGCGCAGCTGCTGATGCAGGCGGGTGCGGTGGCGCGCGACGTGGTGGCCCGGTGCGCGCGAGAGGCGCGACAGCGCGCGGGCGCGCTCGATCACCGCGCGGCGGCCCTGGCGGTGCAGGCGCGCGGCGGTCTGGCCGAGCGCGGCGCGGGCGGCGGTGCAGTCGATCGGCACGGCGGTCTCGGCGGCGTGCGTCGGCGTCGAGCAGGCGACCGCCGCGACGTCGTCGAGCAGCGTCCGGTCCGTGTGGTGGCCGACGCTCGAGATCACCGGCACGCGCAGCAGCGCGACCGTCCGGCACAGGGTCTCGTCGCAGAACGCGAACAGATCCGCGAGCGACCCGCCGCCGCGCGCGACGACGATCACCTCGACCTCCTCGCACGCCGCCAGGTCCTGCAGCTTGCGCGTGATCGCGGGCGCGGCGTGCCGGTCCTGCACGGGGGCGAACCCCCACACGACCCGGCCCGCCCAGCCGCGGCGGCGCAGCCCGGCGAGCACGTCGTCGCGCGCCTTGCCGGACTCGCCCGTCACGACCCCGATGCACTTCGGCAGGCGCGGGCGCGCAAGGTCCTTCTGCGGCGCGAACAGCCCTTCGGCGTGCAGCCGCTTGCGCAGCTGGTCGAGCTGCGCGAGCAGGTCCCCCTCGCCCGCGACGCGCAACCGGGTCACCTGGAACGAGAACTGCGGCGAAGCGGTCCGCGAGCCCGGGTAGTAGTCGCACCCGCCCGCCACCACGACCTGCGCCCCGTCCGTCAGCGGCCCGACCTTGAGCTGGTCGAAGTCCTCGCGCCACATCGAGCACGGCAGCGCGCCGCTCGCGTCCCGCAGCTCGAACCACACCTTGGCCCGGCCCGCCTTGAACCCGAACACCTCACCGAACACCTGCACGCGCGTGAAGCCGCGCAGACGGTCCTTGAGCGCCGCGGCGTACTGGCCGACGGGGAACGGGCCGGTGAGGGTCGAGCCGGGGATGCCGTCCATCTGAGGCTTGACGCTAGACGCAGTGGTGGACGGGTTCAGCCGCGCGGGCGGCGGCCCGTCAGCGACGACCGCGCCGACATCCGCGGCCGGGGCGCGAACATCCGCCGCGGCGCGCGCGACGAGACGTGCGGCGGCCCGGCATGGTCCGAGGCCGCCAGCACCTGCAGGAAGATCACGGTGAGCAGCACGTCCCGAGCGGCTTCCGCGTGGCGACCGGAGGTCGCGCGGAGCGCCAGGACGAGCAGCTCGGTCAACCCTTCGTCGCTCCGGGCAGGTAGCGAGGCTGCTCGTGGTCGCTGACCGAGGCCAGCGGGCCGATGCCGTCCTCATTGGGCGTGCCGCGGACCTCGCCCGTGAAGCCGAGGCGCTCGAGCTTGCCGATCTCGGCCTCGGCGTACACGCGGACCGGGTGGTCGGTCGGCAGACCCGCGACGAGCTTGCGGATGCGGTTGCGGATCTGGTACGAGAAGTGCGGCGTGGCGGACGCGACGAGCTGACGGATGTCGTCGACGGTGACCTCGCGGTCGCGCCGGAGGCGTTCGGGCTGCTCGGCTTCGGCCATGGTGCTGTCTACTCGGCTCCGGATTCGACGGGCTGGATCTCAAGCAGGGTATCTATGCGAGCCTGGACGGCCGCCGCCAGCGCGCTCTCGTCACCGATGATCCAGCCGTGGTTGTAGACGCCGCGCACGGCGGGGGTCGCCTCGTCGTAGCCGGGCTGGATGTCGAGCAGGTAGTCCTGCAGCGCCGGAGGAAGCGTGCCCGCGTCCTCGCCGAGCAACAGCAGCGGCCCGTACTTGCCGTGCGCGCTCAGCGGCGCGGCCGCGGCCGCGTCCTGAGGCCGGCGCGCGTTCGCGACCACGATCCCGTGCCCGGGGTCGACGACCGCCCAGCCGAACGCCCCGTCCTGGTAGCGGGCGAACGTGATGGCCGTGCTGACCGGGTCGGTCCCCGTCACCCGCTTGACGGTCCCGAGCTTGGCGAGCGCGTCGAACACCGGCTCGGGCACCGCGGCCTCGGGGCCGACGACGTAGATGGCGGCGCCGCGGTGCGTCTTGATCGCCGCCTCGGTCTCCGGCGGGACGCCCTGCGGCGTCACCCACAGCACCGGCGTCCCCGAGTTGGCGGCCCAGCCCGCGACCGGCATCGCGTACTGCGGATGCTCGGAGGAGACGACCACGACCGCGTTCGACGCCGAACCCACGGCTGAGGTCTGGAGCCGGTCCACGGCCGCGGCCAGCGCGGCGGGCGAGGCGGCCGCCGGGATGTCCGTGGTCTTGTAGCCCTCGACGGGTGCCTTGGTCCCGACGCGGATGACCTGCGCGCCGCCCGCCTCCTTGGATCCCGTCGGCTGCAGAGCGTCGAGGGCGGCCTTCGTCGCGTCCGGGATCGTGTCGCCGTCGGCGAACAGGATCGGCGCGCGGATCGGCTTGGCGGCCAGCACGGACGCGGCGATCCCGGTCTGCCACGCGCGCACCTCGGCGAGCACGACTGCGGTGGGCCGCGACTCGGGCGTCCGCGCGGGATACGTCGCCAGGGCGACGCCCGCCGCGTCGGCGACCGCGTCCCCGCCGGCGACGCGCGTCGTGTTCTTGGTCGCGAACACCGGGAAGCCGAGCGGCGGCCCCGTCGCGGGCACCTCGCCACCGGACTGGCCCGTGACGGGCGGGGTGGACGGCGGCGTGCCCTGTGCGGGCGGGTCGTCGTTGCCGGACCCACCGCAGCCGACGGCGACGACGAGCAGCGTCAGAAGCGCGGCGAAGGCAAGGCGCACGTTGATCGATGGTAACCGTGTCGAACGCGACCCGCGCCCAGCGCCCGCGCGCCAACTGCTCAAGAACCGGGCCCGGCCGGCCGATCTAGGATCCAAGACGCCCCCCAGATGGGGCATTTGTAACTGGACAGTGACCGCGGCTTTGTATAACTTGCCGCGCTAAGCCGAACCTCCGGTTGGTCGCCGGAGGACGGGGGACCCACTTGCAGTTGGGGCGAGTCGCGTGCAAACGCGAGACGCAGGCTCTTTCAGCGTCAGCCCGTCAGCTAACCCCGTAGGCCGACGAAAGAGGAACATTTGTTTGCCCTGCGGGCGATCGCGGCTGCGATCTCGACATTGCTATTGCTGGTGCTTCCCGTCGCTGCCGCGGCGCAGGCGCCGGCCCCCGACAAATCGGGCGGCGCCGTCTACCAGGCGCCCACCCCGGTCCCGACCCCGCCGCCCGCCCCCGCGGACATGGTCGTCCCGGGCGCCGTCGCGCAGCTGCTGCCGGACGGCAGCGCCGCCGCTCCGGCCGACGCGCCGCCGCAGGTCCAGCAGGCGATCTTCGCCGCCAACCGGATCCAGAACAAGCCGTACATCTACGGCGGCGGCCACGCCAAGGTCGAGGACAAGGGCTACGACTGCTCGGGCACCGTCTCGTACGCGCTGCTCGCCCACGCCGACCTCGGCCTCGAGGCTCCGCTGCCCTCCGGCAACTTCATGAGCTGGGGCGAGCCGGGCGAGGGTCAGTGGATCACCGTCTACGCCAACCCGGGCCACGCCTACGCCGTCATCGCGGGCCTGCGCCTGGATACGAGCATCGGCTCCTCACCGCGCGGCGCCGACCGCAAACTCGCCGCCCAGCACAAGAAAGCGATGGAGAAGGGCCCGCGCTGGCGGCCCTGGAAGCGCCCCTCCCGCGGGTACACGAAGCGCCATCCTGTCGGCTTCTAGCCGCGACGGGTACGCTTGGTCGGACTTACCAAGTCCGACCACACAGGGAAGGGAGGTGCCGTGGCCGGCATGTCCGGGCGGTTCTCCACGGTAATCAAGTCCAAGATCAACCGGATGCTCGACAAAGCCGAGGATCCGGGCGAGACGCTCGAATACAGCTACCAGAAGCAGATGGAGCTGTTGCAGAACGTCAAAAAGGGCATTGCCGACGTCGTCACCTCCAAGAAGCGCCTGCAGCTCCAGCAGCAGAAGCTCGAGCAGCAGGTCGTGAAGCTGGACACGCAGGCGCGCCAGGCGCTTGCCCAGAACCGGGAAGACCTCGCGCGCGTCGCGCTCGAGCGCAAGCAGTTCGCCCAGGGTGAGCTGCAGGGCCTGGACACGCAGGTCCAGGAGCTCGAGAACCAGCAGCAGCAGCTGGTCGACAAGGAGCAGAAGCTCCGCGCGAAGATCGACCAGTTCCGCACCAAGAAGGAGGTCATCAAGGCGCAGTACTCCGCCGCCGAGGCCTCCGTGAAGATCTCCGAGGCCGCGTCCGGCGTGGGCGAGGAGATGGCCGACGTCGGCATGGCGATGCAGCGTGCCGTCGACAAGACCGAGAACATGCGCGCTCGGGCGAACGCGATGGACGAGCTCGAGGCCGCCGGCGCGTTCGACGACCAGCTGAGCCTCACGGCCGGCCAGGACGACCTCGACCGCCAGCTGCACGAGCTCAGCTCGCAGTCCGCGGTCGACGACGACCTCGCCCGCCTGCGCGCGGAGCTCGGGCAGGGCAGCACCCCCCAGCAGGCGCTCGGCGCCGGCGAAGAGGCTCCGGCCAAGTCCGAGGAGAAGCCCGCGTGATCGTCCGTATCGCGACGGAGGGGCAGTACGAGCTGCCCGACGAGGACGTCGACCGCCTCAACGAGCTCGACAACGAGCTCGTCTCGATCGTCGAGGCCGGCGACGAGGAGCGCTTCCAGGAAGTGTTCCAGTCGCTGATCGAGCTCATCCGCTCCGACGGCAAGCCCGTCGCCGACGACGTGCTCGAGGAGTCGGACATCATCCTCCCGCCGCCGGACCTGACGTTCGCCGAGGCCGGCGAGCAGTTCAGCGGCGAGGGCCTGATCCCGGACTAGGGAGGCCACCTCCGGCTAACCGGAGGCGAAAGAAGCGGGGTGGCCGGTCTGGAAGCCACCCCGCTCGGCGCATACGGTTCACCACGATGAACGTGCGCCGCATGATCGAGACGAGCACCTACGTCGCCCTGAGCGCGGCGATCGGGTTCATCTCGTTCCTGATCCTCGTGCCGACCCTCGCGGCCGGCGTCCCCCTTCTGCTGCTGGCCCTGGCCGGCGCGCCGCTGATCGCGGGCGCGTTCGCCTACGCCCACCTGCTCGCGCGCCTGGAGCGGCGCCGCGCGGCCGCCCTGCTCGGCGTCGAGTTCCCCACCCGTGCGTTCCCCCGCGAAGGGTCGGTGCCGGTCAGGGCGGTCTCCTGGATGAGCTCTCGCGGCTCCTGGCTGGAGATGGTGTACGCGCTGATCGCGCTGCCGTTCGTCGGCTGGCTCGGCGGCACGCTCGTGTTCGGCGCCTGGGGCGCCGCGATCGGCCTGCTCAGCTACCCGCTGTGGGGCTGGGCGACGCCGGGCGACGACATCTTCGGCTTCAGCTACATCCCGGCGCTCTTCCTGCACGTGCTGCTCGGCATCGCCGCGCTGGGCGCCGCGCCGTGGCTCTCACGCGGGGTCGCGGCCGTACAGCTCGCGATGGCCCGGCTGCTGCTGGAGCCGGGCGAGCGCGAGCGTCTGTCGGCCCGCGTGGACACGCTGGAGGAGACCCGCGCCGGCATGGTCGCCGCCGCCGACGCCGAGCGGCGCCGGATCGAGCGTGACCTGCACGACGGCGCGCAGCAGCGGCTCGTCGCGCTCGCGATGACGCTCGGCCGGGCCCGTGCGACGGACGACCCCGTGCACACGCAGCGGCTCGTGGCCGAGGCGCACGGCGAGGCCAAGGAGGCACTGGTGGAGCTGCGCAACCTCGCGCGCGGCATCCATCCCGCCGTGCTGACCGACCGCGGACTGGACGCGGCCGTCTCCGCCCTCGCGGCCCGCTGCCCGGTGCCGGTCGCGGTCGACGTCGACCTGCCGCGCCGCTGCTCGCCCGGCACGGAGGCGATCGCGTACTTCTTCGTCGCCGAGGCCCTGACCAACGTCGCCAAGCACGCCGAGGCGTCCCGCGCGTGGCTCACCGCCGAGCTGCAGGGCGACCGGCTCGTGGTCGAGGTGCTCGACAACGGGATCGGCGGCGCCGAGCTCAACGGCAACGGCCTCGTGGGGCTGCGCGACCGCGTGCGGGCCGTGGATGGTGAGATGCACGTCGTGAGCCCACTTGGACACGGAACCAACCTGCGCGTGGAGTTGCCATGCGAGCGGTGATCGCCGAGGACGCGGTGCTGCTGCGCGAGGGCCTCGTGCGCCTGCTCGAGGAAGGCGGCTTCGAGGTCGTCGACTGCGTCGACAACGGCGAGTCGCTGCTGCGCACCGTCGAGCGCCACCAGCCGGACGTGTGCGTCGTCGACGTACGCATGCCTCCGACCTTCAGCGACGAGGGCGTCAAGGCCGCGCTCGTCATCCGCCAGCAGTGGCCGGACGTCGCGATCCTGATGCTCTCCCAGTACGTGGAGGAGCGCTACGCCGTCGATCTGATCGCCGGCGACTCGCGCGGGATCGGCTACCTGCTCAAGGACCGCGTCGCCGACGTGCGCGAGTTCCTGGAGGCGCTGCGCCGCGTCGCGATGGGCGGCGCCGCGCTGGACCCCGAGGTCGTCACCCAGCTGCTCGTGCGCTCGGGCAAGCAGGACCCGCTCGAGCAGCTCTCCCCGCGGGAGCGCGAGGTGCTGGGCCTGATGGCCGAGGGCCGCACGAACGGCCTGATCGCCGAGGCGCTCGTCGTCACCGAGGGCGCCGTCGAGAAGCACGTCACGAACATCTTCAACAAGCTCGGCCTGCCGCCGGCCGACCAGGCGCACCGCCGCGTCCTGGCGGTGCTGCGCTACCTCGAGCACGGGACGGACCACTAAAACGCCATGACCCGCCGCAACGATCGCCGCCTCGCCCTGCTCGTCGGAGGCGGGCTCGCCTTCCTGTTCACGATCATCTCCGCCGTGCAGGTCGCGGCCTGGAGCGTCGGTGAGACCGAGAGCAGCACGCAGCGCGTCCTCTCCGGGCGCTTCGAGGAGCTGCTCGTGGAGAGCCCGACTGGCGACGTGACGGTCCTGCGGTCAGTGGACGAGCGGGTGCGCATCGACGCGCGCGCCGAGGGCACCCTGCACACGCCCGCGCCGTCGATCGAGATCGACGGCGGCCGCGTGCTGGTCGCGGCCAACTGCCCGGTCTGGGGCTTCGGCGAGTGCAGCTCGGACGTCGTCGTCCACGTGCCCGCGTCCACCGACGTCCGGGTCGACTCCGGCTCGGGCGACATCGTCGTGCGCGACCTCCCGGGCGGCGGCGATTTCAAGACCGGCTCGGGCGACGTCGTCGTCGACGGGGCGGCCGGCGACATCGCGCTCGAGAGCGGCTCGGGAGACACGATCGCGCGCGGGCTGCGCTCGCGGATGGCGAAGGCCGAGACCGGGTCCGGCGACGTGGACCTGCGCTTCGCGGTCGCGCCCCAGGCGGCCGAGGCGCTGACCGGGTCCGGCGACGTTCGCATCCTCGTCCCGCCCGGCCGCGAGGGCTACAACGTGGGCGTCGAGTCCGGCAGCGGCGGGACCGACGTCGGCGTCCTCCAGGACGACCGCTCCACCCGCTTCCTGCGCGCGGAGACGAACTCCGGCGACGCAGTCGTGGACTACGGCGGTTAGCCTGCTGCGGCAGTGAGCCGCGGGACGAGCACCACCGACGTCTGGGACGCGTTCTTCAGCGACTTCTACCTGCGGGCCTACGCGAGCGAGGAGCGCGACGCCGCGGCCGAGGCGCAGGCACTCGCGGCGGCGCGCCTGAGCGGCTGCCCCGAAGGCGGTGAGCTGCTCGACGTGCCGTGCGGGTTCGGCCGCCACTGCGTCCCGCTCGCCCGCGCGGGCTACCGCGTGACCGGCGTGGACCGCTCGGGCGCGCTGCTGGACGAGGCGCGCCGGCGCGCGGCCGGTGAGCGCTGGCCGAAGTTCTCCCAGGCCGACTACCGCGAGCTGCCGTTCGGCGACGCGAGCTTCGACGCCGCGTTGAACTTGTTCACCTCGCTCGGCTACCTGGGCGACGAGGAGGACGCGAAGGTGCTGGCGGAGATCCGGCGCGTGCTGCGGCCCGGCGGCAAGCTCGTGCTGGAGACGATGCACCGCGACCACATGGTCCGCACGTGGAGCGACAACGGCTGGCGGCTGATGGGCGAGGGCCGCGTGCTGCTCGAGCAGCGCACGTTCGATCCAGCCGAGGGTGTGGCGCAGACCACGCAGACGCTCGTCGAGCCGGACGGCACGCGCGAATCCCGCACCTGGTCAGCGCGCGTGTACGCCGCGACCGAACTCGTCGCGCTCGCCAGAGCCGCGGGCTTCGCCGAGGTGAAGTGCTGGGGCGGCTTCGAGTACGAGCCGCTGTCCGTGGGCACCCGGCTCATGCTCGTTGCGCGAAGCTGAGGATCGGTTAGCCTTCGCGCGTATGCCGAAAAGTCTCTTGAGTGCTGCGAAAAGGAATTGCGCACGGCTCTCGCGAAGCGCGGCCGGCGCGGTTCGCCATGATCGCAGTGGAACGCTCGCCAGCTTTCGGCAGTTCGTGGACAGCGCGGTGTTGTCGACGAACATCAGCGCCTACAAGGTCGCGGTCTTCGACGAGTATCAACGCGTGATCGACGCGCGCTCGCTCGCGACGCACAAGGCCGGCGGGGACCGAGCCGCGGGACTGCGCGCCTTCCGCGCATCGCAGGCGGAGTGGTTCACCAGGCGCGTTCGATTCGAGGCGCTGTGGGTGGACGGGCGCAAGCTGATCTACGGCGCGATGAACTGCGGCGGCCTGGGGCCGGACGAGAAGTACGGGCCGTTCTGCCTGACCGTCGCGGATCCGATGCGCTGCAACCCCACCGCGATCGGCGTCTTCCCGGGAAACACCGCTGAACGGTACGTGTCGCTCGCCGGCGTGGTCGACCGCGATCGGATCGACCGGGAGATCGGGCCGTGGGAGCAGCGCGCCGCCGTCGCGATCCTCGAACTTGCACCCGGAGTACTTGGAGCGCACCGGCACCGCTGGAGCGAGATCGTGTGCTCGAAGGATCGCTTCATCGAAGTGGTCATCGCGCCAGGGCCGGAGCTCGGCCAACTCACCGCCACCCGCTGCCGGGGGACGTATCTCGAGCGTCTTGAGGCGCTCGAGTTCCGGAAGCTGGCGGGTGAGGCCCTGACGGAGACGGAGACCTGGGAGCTGTCGGCGTTCCACGCGCTGCAGCGGTGGCGGCGGCTGCACGGTGTGCCGGTGGAGGCGGTGGCGTGAGTTCGGTCGCCGAGCCCGTTGGAGAGGGCTTCACGTTGGTGGCGATGCCCCCTTCGGGGGAGACCTACATCGCGCGCGACGACCACGGAGTGCTGTGGCTCATCACCCCGCCAGGTGTTCCTGGACCGGAGCGAATCGACACGGTCGTGCTCCGGCGCGCGGTTGCGGAGCACGGGTTCGAGCGGATCGACCGCGTGTGCGACAGCTGGGCGGACGTGGATCGGGCCCGCCAGGAGCTGGCGACCACACTGGAGTTGCCGCAGCGCGACGAGCTCGAGGAGTTCGACGCGGAAGACCTGCGCCGGGTCCTGCGTCACGCGGCCCGGATGCACGTCCAAGGCGATGTGTTGCGTCCTCGGCGCGTCGCCCATAGCCTGCTACGAGCCCCGGCGGCGAAGGCGGACGACGAGGTCTACACCGCGATCCTCGATTTTCTCGAACAGCTCGACAACGCGCCGTTGCTGACGCCTGCCGTCGCGCCTCCGGCCGACGCGCAGAAAGCTGAGGCCCGGCAGCGCATGCTGCTCGTCTCCTGACCGTCATGGAGACGATTACGTTCTACTCGTACAAGGGAGGAACGGGCCGCACGCTGCTGCTGGCCAACATCGCCTCGCTCGCGGCACGGATGGGTCGGCGGGTGGTGGTAGTCGATGCGGACCTTGAAGCGCCAGGACTCGGATACAAGCTGTTTGAGAGACCGCCGACGCACTCGGACGGCCTGGTCGGATGGCTGCGCGACTACTTCGCGACCGGGGAGCCGCCGGCGACGCTCAGCGACTTCCTGATCGATGTGCCCGTGACCGACCCGTTCGTGCACGGGGGGTGGATCCGGCTGATCACGGCCGGCCGCGCGCCGTCGGTGAATTACTTTCAGCAGCTCGCCTATCTGAAGTTGGACGAACGCATCGCCACCGGAGTCGGTGTGGACGCCTTCGTCGAGCTCAAGCGCCAGATCACTGAGGACATCGAGCCCGACCTCCTGCTAATCGATGCGCGCACCGGTATCAGCAGTACGAACCGCGTCTCGACGCGAGTACTCGCGGACCATGTGGTCGCACTGTCGCTGGACACGCCTGAGCAACTGGAGGGAACACGCTCCGTCATGCGGTCGCTGACGCCGCTGACGTCGATGAGCGGTGGCGACTCGCTCGGTCTGCACGTCGTGCTGAGCCGTGTGGCGGCACGGACCCCCGACGTCAGCGCGTACGAGATGACGGACACGGAGAGGGCGCAGGTGGCGCGCGTTCGCGAGTTCCTCTGCGAGCCGGCCGAACCTCTGCGGATGACGCTGACGGTCGACCGGGTGCACCTGCTGCACAGCGAGCCGCGGCTCGTGGCCGGGGACGTCTTGCTTCTCGCACGCTCGAAGGTCCTGGACATGACGGCCCTGCACGTCGACTACCTGCGGCTTGCAGAGGTCCTGCTCGGGGGCGTCGTGCAAGAGGTTGCGTCCAGCGCACTCGGCAGTTCGTCGGATCCGGAGGAGTATGAGCACGTGGCGCGCTTCTTCGCGCGCCAGGCCGAGGTCTCCGTGGGGCGTGGCGATCGGCTCACCCGGGAGCCGGAAGCGGAGGATCGCCGGGACAGCGATCTCGCCCGCAGGGTGGAACGGCTCCGGGCCATGGCGCGACAGGACCCGACCCTCCGCGGCGATCTGGCCGTGGCGCTCATGAATCTCGGCAGAGGGTTCAGCGACGTCGGCGAACACGAGCGTGCGCACGAAGTAACCGAGGAGGCCGTCCAGATCTGGCGGGATCTGCCGACTGACGAAGGTCCGAACCTACCGCTCGGGTCGGCGCTCAATAGCCTCGCTATCGTGCGCCAGGCGCTCGGCCGGCACCGAGCCGCTGTCGAAGCGGCCGAAGAAGCCGTGAGCCTGTGGCGCGGAGCCGCGGAGCGAGATCCAGCGCGTGGGCGGCGCGAGCTCGCGATCTCCCTCGGCAATCTCGCCGTCGTCTACAACGCGCTCGGGCGCCGTGAGGACTCGATTGCAGTCAGCCGCGAAAGCCTCACGCTATGGCGCGCCTTGGCGGAGGAGGACGATGGCGACGCCCCGGCGCTCGCCGATGCGCTGCTTCGGCTCGCTGCCCATCTGCACGTCGAGCGAGAACCCGCGAGGGTCGTCGAAGCGCTCAGCGAGGCCGTGGCGCTCTATCGGTCACAGCGCGCAGCTAATCCTGCCGCTGAGCCGGTCGGCCTCGCGACCGCGATGGACGCAATCGCCGTCGCCCACGCTGCCATGGGGCACATGGAGGCGGCCGCTGAAGCGGCGGAAGAAGCCAATCATCTGTGGCGAGACATGGTCGCCGCGAACCCCGGCTCTCATCTGACCGAGCTCGCGATCTCTTTGACCAGCCTGTCGGAGCACTGGCAACACACACGAGGCCCGGCCGTGGCCGTGGAGGCTGCACGCGAATCCGTTGCTCTGCTCCGGGAGGCGGCGCTGGCCGACCCCGAGGCAGCGTCGCGACTGCTGCCGGTCGCGTTGAACACCCTCGGCTACCACCTGACCGCGATGGGCGATCACGCCGCGGCGCGAGCGGCCAGCCTCGAGGCCGTGGCGTTGCTGCGCACGCTCGCGGAGACGGATCCGGGCGAACGAGCCGAGCTCGCGCGCGCACTGCACAACCTGGCCGTTGACGAGTCAAACTCCGGGGACGTTCGAGCGGCGGCCCAGACGCAGCGCGAAGCCGTCGAAGTCCTGCGAGCCCTGAACGAGGACGACTCGTTCGAGGCGACGATGGAGCTGGCCACCGGGCTCATGCAGCTGACCGGCTTCTTCTCCGAGGCCGACGATGCGGATGCCGCGGTGATCGCGGCCAGCGAGGCAGTGGCGATTTGGCGGAGGCTCGCGGAGCAGGATCGCGCACGCGCCCTCACAGGGCTCGCGCTTTCACTGCGCGCACGGGCGACGGCACTGGGTGGCTCTGACCCCCAGGCCGCAGTGCGCGACGCACAAGAATCAGTTCAGCTGCTGCGGGAGGCGACGCGCGATGGCGACTCACTTGCTGAACTGGCGATGGCTACCAACAATCTCGCGGTCGACCTCTGGCGACTTGGAGATGAGACTGGCGGACTTGCCGCCAACGCTGAAGCTGTGGCATTGTGGCGGCGTGTCGCCGAACAAGGCCACGAGGACGCGGTCCTAAACCTGCCCAGCGCGCTCCGTAACCTGGCGGCGGGATACGCGCGCGTAGGGGACGACAGTCGGGCGCTAGAAGTCGGCGCCCAGGCAGTGGACCTGCTGCGCGAGGAAGCCGCTGTCCGGCCGCTGGTGGGCGGGCCGGCGCTGGTCGGGCTCCTTCGCTTCATGTCGGCGCTGGCACAACGCAACGGCGACCTCGATCAGGCCAGGAATCTGCGCGACGAGAGCGAACGCGTGACGAAGTTACTGCTGGCTTAGATCGGGATGCCCCAGAGGGGGAACCAGCGCTCGAGCTCGGCCTCGATCGGCAGGTCAGCGCCGATCTGGGCCTTCAGGCGCAGCTCGCGCTCGTTGTCGCGCTGCTGGGCGCCACCGGACGGCACGAACGGGTAGAAGGCGCCGCGCTTGTAGTTGTAGATCCAGTACACGGGCCGGTCGCGCGTGTCCTTGAGCGCGAACACCGCGCACAGCACACGGTCGCCGTAGCCGCCGCCCTGGATCGCCGTCGAGACGGCGTTGATCCCGACGACGAGGTCCTCCATGTCGGGATCGTTGAGGATCATCCAGCGGTAGCCGAACTCGTCGTCGTCGGAGGAGACGGTGGTGCCCGTCTCCTCGCCGGTCGCGTTCACGACCTCCTCCATGTCCTTCACGATGCCTTCGAAGTCGGCGGTCGCGAGCGGCTGGAAGACGATGGCGGCCTTGCCGGTGGTCGTCAGCTCGAGCTCCATCTCGAGCTTGATGTACGCCGTGGACATGGCGAACAGACGATCCGCCGCGGGTTGCTTGAGTTCCCGCTTCCCGCGGAGGATGTCGAAGAAGCCCATGCGGTGAAGCTTACGCGCGGGTGCCCTGCAGCTGCGCCTCGAGCCGGGACAGCGCCTCGATGCGCTTCTCCATCGGCGGGTGCGTGGCGAACAGGCCGCCGATGCTCGTCGGGAAGATGAAGAACGCGTTCATCTCGCTTGTCGAGCGCAGGTCCTGCTTGGGGATCTGGGCCATGCCGCTGGAGATCTTGTACAGGGCGCTCGAGAGCGCGCTTGGCCGGCCCGTGATCAGCGCCGCGCCGCGGTCGGCCGCGAACTCGCGGTACCGGGACAGTGCCTGGATGAGCAGGAACGAGATGAAGTACACGACCAGCGAGGCCAGGAACAGCACCAGGAAGCTGGGGCTGTCGTCGTCGTCGCTGGAGCCGCCGCCGAAGAAGAAGCCGAACTGGACGATGTAGGCCGCGATCGTCGCGAAGAACGAGGCGACGGTCATGATCATCACGTCGCGGTTGGCGATGTGCGAGAGCTCGTGCGCCATGACGCCCTCGAGCTCGGCCGGCGTCAGCAGCTCCATGATGCCCGTGGTGGCGCACACGGTCGCGTTCTTGGGCGAGCGGCCGAGCGCGAACGCGTTCGGCATCGCCATGTTGGCCACGGCCACCTTCGGCTTGGGTAGGTCGGCCTGCACGCACAGGCGCTCGATCATCGCGTGCAGCTGCGGCGCCTCCTGCGGAGACACGACGCGGGCGCCCATGGCGGCCAGCGCGAGCTTGTCGGAGGTGAAGAACTGCAGCGCCGCCAGGCCGCCCAGGATCACGATCATCAAGATCGCGCTCTCGAGGAACAGGAACAGCACCGCGCCCAGCGCGACATACACGGCGCCGAGCAGGAGCATCGTGGTGGCCATCCGGATCTGGAGGCCAGTGTCCTTGCCGAATGATGTGGGTCTGGGCATCTGGCCTCTCATTTTCGCAGGATGAGACCTGGGCTTATCAAGATTTAGCCCGGTCACACGCGGTTTCCGGGCGATCGGCTACGTTGGTGCGCGCGTGTACCCGACCCTCGATCTCTTCGGCCTGGACATCCAGCTGTTCGGGCTCTTCCTCGGCATCGCCTTCCTGGTCGCGGGCTGGATGGTCGCGCGCCGGCTGCAGGAGCTCGGGCGGCCCGCCGATCTCGCGTACGAGATGGTGTTCGCCGCGCTCGTCGGCGGGATCGTCGGCGCGAAGCTCTGGTACCTGGCCGAGAACGGCGGCCCGCTGTTCAGCGGCACCGGCCTCACCTTCTACGGCGGCCTGATCGGCGGCGCGCTCGCGGTGATCGCGTGGACGAGCTACCGCGGCGCGCTGGATCTCAAGCTCGCCGACGCCGTCGTCCCGTCGCTGGCCGCGGCGTACGCGATCGGGCGGATCGGCTGCCAGTTCGCCGGCGACGGCGACTACGGCAAGGACTGGGACGGCCCGTGGGCGATGTCCTATCCCGACGGCACGGTGCCGATCGACACGCCCGTGCACCCGACGCCGATCTACGAGACGCTGGCCATGGGCGCGTTCGCGATCGTGCTGTGGCGCCTGCGCGACCGCTTCCGCCCGGGCGTGCTGAGCGGCATCTACCTGGTCGGCGTGGGCGTCGAGCGCTTCCTGGTCGAGTTCCTGCGCCGCAACGAGCCGATCGCGCTCGGACTGACCCAGGCGCAGTGGGTCTCGGTCGGGTTCATGATCGCCGGCGCGCTGCTGCTCGTGTGGCTCCGGCGTGACCGCGTGAGCGCACCCGCAACGCGCACTGCCTAGCATGGTCCGCCGTGCCAACCACGGCCAGCCACCTGTACCCGCAAGCCTCCGCCGTCGATGACGGCCGATTGACCATCGGCGGCTGCGACGCCGCCGAGCTCGCGCGCGAGTTCGGCACCCCGCTGTACGCGATCGCCGAGGACGACCTGCGCGGCCGTGCCCGCGAGTTCCGCGCGGCCATGGGCGACGGCGAGGTGATCTTCGCCTCCAAGGCCTTTCCGTGCACCGCCGTGCTGCGGGTCTTCGAGGAGGAGGGCCTGAGCGTCGACGTCGCGTCCGGGGGAGAGTTGGCGCTCGCGCGCAAGGCCGGCTTCCAGGGCGACCGCATCCTGCTGCACGGCAACGCGAAGTCCGCGCGCGAGCTGGAGGCCGCGGCCGACGTCGGCGCGCGCATCGTGGTCGACAACTTCGACGACATCGACAAGCTGGACGCGCTCGGCAAGCCCGCCGGCGTGCTCATCCGCGTCACGCCCGGCGTCGTCGCCGACACCCACGCCGCGATCCTCACGGGCCACGCGGGCTCGAAGTTCGGCTTCTCCCTCGCGCAGGCGCCGCGCGCCATCGAGCGGCTGCAGAACGCCGCCTGGGCCGACCTGCACGGCCTGCACATGCACATCGGCTCCCAGCTGTTCGACCTCGAGCCGTGGCGCCTGGCCGTGGAGGCGATCGCCACCCTCGGCGACTTCCCCGCGTACGACCTCGGCGGCGGCCTCGCCGTGGCCTACACGCCCGACCGCCGCCCGCCTTCGGTCGCCGAGTACGTCTCGGCCATGATCGCGTCCGCCACCGAGCTGCTGGGCGAGGGCAAGCGGCTGTCGATCGAGCCCGGACGCTCGCTGACCGCGAGCTCGGGCGTGACGCTGTACACGGTCGAGTCGGTCAAGGACGTGGACCTGCCGGACGGCAACGTGCGCTTCGTCGGCGTCGACGGCGGCATGAGCGACAACCTGCGCCCGATGCTCTACGACGCGCCCTACCAGGCGGATCTGGTGGACCGCGTCGGCGCCACCGGCACGCCGTGCACCGTCGTCGGCAAGCACTGCGAGTCCGGCGACGTGCTGATCCGCGAGATCGCGCTGCACGAGCCCAAGCCCGGCGACGTGCTCGTCACGCCCGTCACCGGCGCCTACGTGTACGCGATGGCCAACAACTACAACGGCGTCCCGCGGCCGCCGGTCGTGTTCTGCAAAGACGGCGACGCCCGCCTGGTCGTGCGCCGCGAGACCTTCGAGGACCTGCATGGCCGAGACGTATAGGGTCGGGCTGCTGGGGCACGGCACGGTCGGTGCCGCGTTCGAGCAGCTGCTGTCCGAGCGCGCGGAGCAGATCGCGCACGTGACGGGGGTGCGCCCGGAGGTGTCGGGCGTCCTCACGCGTTCGCGCGGTGACTTCGACGCGATCCTGGCCGACTCGGACCTGATCGTGGAGCTGATCGGCGGGATCGAGCCCGCGCGAGACTACGTACTGCGCGCGATGCGCGCCGGCAAGCACGTCGTCTCCGCCAATAAGCTGCTGCTGGCCAGCCACGGCGAGGAGCTGTGGAGCACGGCCCGCGAGCACAACGTGCAGCTGCGCTTCGAGGGCGCCGTGGCCGGCGTGGTGCCGGTCATCCGCGTGCTGCAGGAGTCGCTCGCGGCCGCGCACGTGGACCGCATCCACGGCATCGTCAACGGCACCACGAACTTCATCCTCACCGAGATGGCCCGTGGCGGGACGTCCTACGAGGCCGCGCTGGCCCGTGCGCAGGAGCTCGGGTACGCCGAGGCCGACCCGGCCGGCGACGTCAGCGGGGAGGACGCCGCGGCCAAGATGGCGATCCTCGCCCGGCTCGCGTTCAGCACCCCGGTCACGCTCGACCAAGTCATCTACGAGGGCATCGAGCACATCACGGGCGAGGACATGGCCTACGCGCGCGACTTCGGGCTCGCGCTGAAGCTGATCGGCACGGCCGAGCGCGTGAACGGCGGCATCAGCGTCCGCGTCCATCCCGCGTTCCTGTACCCGGGGCACCCGCTCGCGTCCGTGAACGGGTCGTTCAACGCCGTCACGGTCGAGTCGGACGCGATCACCGAGATCACGCTGTCCGGGCCGGGCGCCGGCGGCCCGCAGACCGCGAGCGCCGTCCTGGGCGACGTGATCAGCGCGATGATCCCGCCCGCCTCCACGCCGGAGACCACGCAGTCGCTGCCGGTCGTGGCCGACGTCAAGTCCGCCTTCTACCTCGCGATGGAGGTCGACGACGAGCCCGGCGTGCTCGCCCAGGTGGCCGAGATCCTCGGCATGCAGGGCGCGTCGATCAAGTCCGTCGTCCAGCGCGGCATCCCGGCCGGGCGCGCGCGGCTGGTCATGGTCATCCACCCGCTGCTCGAGTCGCGCTTCTACGGCGCCGTCCAGCTGCTCGCGCGGATGCCGTTCGTCCATGCGGAGCCGCGCGCGATCCGCGTCCTCGACGAGGAGTTCACCGACTGATGGGCCTGATGACGCGATACGCCGACCGGCTCCCGTTCGCCCCGGGCGACCCGGTCATCTCGCTCGAGGAGGGCTCGACGCCGCTGGTGCTCGCCGAGCGCCTGTCCGAGCGCGTCGGCGCCGAGGTGTGGCTGAAGATCGAGGGCGCGAACCCGACCGGCTCGTTCAAGGACCGCGGGATGACGTGCGCGGTGAGCGACGCCGTCCGCAACGGCGCCGAGGCGGTCATCTGCGCCTCCACCGGCAACACCGCGGCGTCGCTGGCCGCCTACGCCGCCCGCGCGCAGATCAAGGGCGCCGTGATCGTCCCCGACGGCAAGATCGCCACGGGCAAGCTCGCCCAGGCGCTCATGCACGGCGCGCGCGTGGTCGCGCTGCGCGGGAACTTCGACGAGGCGCTCAAGCTCGTGCGCGAGCTCTGCCAGCGCCACCCGATCGGGCTCGTGAACTCGGTCAACCCGTTCCGGCTGGAAGGCCAGAAGACCGCGGCCTTCGAGCTGCTGGATTCGCTCGGCGAGCTCGACGCGCTCTGCATCCCGGTCGGCAACGCGGGTAACGTCACCGCCTACTGGAAGGGCTTCAAGGAGATGGGCGCCGCGCCGCGCATGTTCGGCTTCCAGGCCGAGGGCGCCGCGCCGCTCGTGCACGGCGCGCCGGTCGAGAACCCGGAGACCGTCGCGAGCGCGATCCGGATCGGCAACCCGGCCCGCTGGGAGGAGGCGATGGACGCGTTCACCACCTCGCACGGCCGCGTCGCCGCGGTCAGCGACGAGCAGATCCTCGACGCCTACCGCTTCCTGGCCGCCCACGAGGGCGTGTTCTGCGAGCCCGCCTCGGCCGCTTCGGTCGCGGGCCTGCTCAACCACGGCGTCGAAGGCGCCGAGCGCGTCGTCTGCGTGCTCACCGGCAACGGCCTCAAGGACCCGCAGACCGCGCTGTCGCAGGCGGGCGCCGTCGTCCCGTGCGAGCCGGAGATGGCGGCGGTCGAGAAGGCCGTCCTGGGGGTTCGTTGAGGAATGGGCGGTGCACCTCACGTGGTGCAGCCGTGGATGCCTCGGGCCGCACGCGAGAGCGATGCGTGGCTCTGCCACGTGAGCCGAGTGGGTGGCGCGAGGCGCCGCGGATGTGCCGCGGGCGGTGTGCCGGTATTCCTCAACGGGACCCTCGGTGAATAGACGCAGGACCGTCCGCGTTCCCGCGTCCTCGGCCAACCTCGGGCCGGGGTTCGACGTGATGGGCGCCGCGCTCGACCTGCACCTCGAGGTCGACGTGGTGGAGACGGGGCGCTTCGCGGTCCACACCGACCTGCGGATCGCGCGCGACAAGCGCAACCTGATCGTGCGCGGGTTCGCCGCGCTCGCGCCGCCGGACGACTTCGAGTTCACGATCCGGTCCGACATCCCGCTCTCGGGCGGCCTGGGCACCAGCGCGGCGGCGATCGTGGCCGGGCTGGTGGCCGCGGACTCGATCTTCGAGCTCGGCGCCGACGTGCTCGCGCAGGCGACCGAGATCGAGGGGCACCCGGACAACGTCGCGGCCGCGCTGCTGGGCGGGTTCGTGCTGTGCGTGGACGGGCACGCCGAGCGCTTCGAGCCGCCGTCCGGCCTCGAGTGCCTGCTCGTCGTCCCCAGTCAGGCCGTGCGCACCTCCAAGGCCCGCGAGGCGCTCCCGTCGCGGATTCCCATGAGCGACGCGGTGTTCAACGTCGCGCACGCGTCCCTGCTCGTGCTCGGGCTCGCCCGCGGCGACCTGGCGCTCGTCAGCCGCGGGCTCGGCGACCGGCTCCACCAGCCGCGGCGCGCGCACCTGTACCCGCGCTCGTGGGAGCTCGTCCAGCAGGCGCGCGACCTGGGTGCCCTCGGCGCGACGATCTCCGGCGCCGGCCCGACCGTGCTCGTGTGGTGCGACATGGAGAGCTCGGGCGCGGTCGCGCAGCGCCTGCACGAGCACGCCGACGGCTGGGCTCAAGTGCTGCGCGTACCCTTTACCGGGCAGGGAGCAGAGGCCCGCTTCTAACCCTGACGAGCCCCGGCCTGATCTGCACGAGCTTGCAGACCGCGTTGGCGATCCACAGGCCGCGGCCGCCGAACGCGTCGACCTCGGGCCGCAGCCGGCCGGCGAGCGGGTCGCGGATGATGCCCTGGTCGCGGACGTCGCACACGAGCGCGTCGTCCTCCTTCCACAGCCGCACGATCCCGCGGCCGCCGCCGTGCTGGACGCTGTTGATCGCGAGTTCGTCGACGGCGAGCACAAAGTCGGGGTCACCGCCCGCGTCGCGCACGAGCTGGCGCACCTCCGACAGGGTCTCGATCTCGAACCCGAGCACGCGCGCGCCCGACGGCGGGGGCGGCAGCGGCGCGAGCGGCAGCGGCTCGGCCCGGTAGTGCGGGCTCGGCGCGCCGTCGACGATCGGGTGGCTGCAGCACGCCTCGTGCAGGACCCCCTCGTCCAGCGCCTCGGCGTCGTACGGGCACAGGAGGTTGAAGTCCTCCTCGAAGGCGAGGTTGAGCAGCGACTCGTGCAGCTGGCACTCGACCAGCTCGGCGGCGTTCCGGCCGGGCCAGATCGGCTCGCCGACGCCGCGCACCGGCCCACGGTGGGACTCCACGAACTCGCGCCAGAACGGGATGATGCGCGCCGGGTTGTGGTCGACCTCGACGAGCTCGACCGGCGTGTCGCCGAGCGCCTCGCGCAGCGGCGCCAGCGTCTGCTCGCGCGCGGCCACGCGCACCGGCTCACCCCGTTGCACACCCTCACGGATGTGCGGGAGGACGCCGTCGAGCAGCCCGCCCGTGCCGGCGTACCGCACCGCTTGGTGGATGAACGGCACGGCGGCGCTAGGCCACGACGGCGCGGATCGCCGCGATCAGCGGCCCATCGTCGTCGCTCTTCTCGAGGTAGGCGTCGGCGCCGTCGCCGAGCGCGCCCTCCTGCATCAACCGGACATAGCCCGAGTACACGATCACCTTCGCCGTGGGCGCCACGGCGCGCACGTCGTTGAGCAGGGCGTCGTCACCCGGCTTGCCGAGCGTGTCCAGCAGCACCACGTCGGCGCGCGCCTCGGGCAGCGCCTTCAAAGCGCCCTCGCCGGTGTGGGCCTGGCCGGCGTGCTCGATGTCCTCGTAATCGGAGAGCCAGAACGCCACGAGGCGGGTGAACGCCTCGGAGTCATCGCAGTGGAACACTCGGATCCCCATGCCGACGCGTCAGTCTAGGGCTTAACCGCGCCCGATACGAGACAGAACCTCGTCGGCGAGCCGGACATAGTCGTCGCCGAGGTCCGGTCGGTAGTCGAGGATGGAAAGCGCTTTCTCCGCGGATTCGGCGTACGCGATCGACGGCCGGATGACGGTCTGGAACACCTTCTCGCCGAACACCTCCTGCAGCTGCGTGTACGCGTCGCGCGAGTGCGTGGTGCGCATGTCCGCGATGTTGAGCAGCACGCCCAGTAGCTCGAGCTCGTCGTTGTAGTACTCCCGCACCTGCTCGATCAGCTCCATCGCTCCGTTCACGCCTTGCAGCGCGAAGTACTGCGCCTCGGAGGAGATCAGCGCGTGATCGGCGGCGACGAGCCCGTTGATGGTCAGCAGGCCGAGCGCCGGCGGGCAGTCGACGAGGATCACGTCGTAACCCTTGCGCGCGTCCTTGAGCGCCTTCTTGAGCACGACCTCGCGACCCATCTTCCCGCTCAGCGCCCGCTCGACCTCGGCGAGGTGGAGCGAGGAGGGGATGATGCCCGGCTCGTGGACCGCCTCCTTGGCCTTCGCGTCGCCCGCGAGAACCTCCGCGACGGTCGGCGTGGCTTCGCGGGGGACGTCGAAGTAGTCCGAGAGGTTGCCCTGCGGGTCCAGGTCGACGGTCAGCACGCTCAGGCCGGCGCGTCCGAACGCGTCGGCGAGGGTGCGGACCGTCGTCGTCTTGCCCGTGCCGCCCTTCAGCGAGAGGACAGCGATGGTGTCGGCGGCCACCTATTCGTGGACGGCGGCCGGTTCGGCGGGGCTCGTGACCTTCGTCGTGTCCATGAAATAGACCGTGTGGCGGCCGATCAGGATCTCGTCGCCGTCAGCCAGCGGACTCCACTCCACCCGCCGGCCGTTGACCTGGATGCCGTTCAGCGAGCGGTCGTCGAGCACGCGGACGCCGTGCTCCTCGACGGCGATCAGGGCGTGGCGGCGCGAGACGGTCGCGTCGTCGAAGCGGATGTCCGCGGCCAGCGAGCGGCCGATCCGCGTCCACTCGCGGCTGACCGGGACGACCTTCACCTCGCCGTCCTGCTCGTAGGCGACGTAGCGCCCGGGCCCGGACAGGCCGGAACGCGCCTCCTGGAGCCATGTGGGCGGCTCGCGGCGTGACGTCTCGAAGCGTTCCGTCGGAGGACCGAACCCCGCAAGGGTGCCGGTGCTCGTGGTGTCGTCGAATCTTGGGTCCATCAACATTTCCTCCCTGGGTCCGACCGACCCCTCCGGTCGGAAGCATAACCCCTTGCAGCAAGCAGGTCCCGAGGCGGGCCCAGCGAAAGCCGCGGCATGTCCCGTCTGACGGCCCTCAAGCCCTTCGGTCCCCCCGAGCTGTCCTTCGTGCGCGCGTCGATGCGGGCGCTCGCGACGGGCCGCCGCGGGTGCGAGCACTGCCACCGCACCCCGCTGCTGGGCGAGACCGTCTACATGTACGGCGAGCGCATGGTGTGCGAGCTCTGCCGGCCGCTGCGCCGCGGCGAGGCGCCCGGCCGCGAGGAGATCGTGCATTCGATCGAGCGCGACCACACCGTGAGGCGCCGTTTCGCTGCGTAAACTGGGCGGGCGATGGACCCCATCACCGCCCACGTCGTCATCGACCGCCCCCGCGAAGAGGTCTTCGAGTACCTCGCGGACATCGCCAACCACCCCGAGTTCACCGACCACTTCATGAAGCAGTGGCGGCTGACGCGGGTCGAGTCCTACGGCCGTGGCGCCGGGGCCCGCTTCAAGCTCGATGCGCCGCTGGACCGCTTCTCCTGGGGCGACATGACGTTCATCGAGGTCCAGCCGCCCTACCGGATCGTGGCCGCCGGACGCGGTGGGAAGTTCAACCGCAACGAGACGTGGACCACATGGACGCTCGCCCCGTCGGGTAGCTCCACGCGCGTGGAAGTCACCACGGAGTCCAAGTCCGCGCTGCCGACGGACAAGTTCATCGAGGCCGTCACCGGCCGCCGCGGCTGGTACAAGCGCCAGCTGCGCAAGGCGCTGAGCCGCATGCAGTCCATCCTCGAGGAGGACATGGACCGCGGAGCACGCGTGACGGTCGGCGGGTTGTAAGGTCCACCGCTCGCCATGCGCCGTCTTCTGATCATCTTCGCCTTCGCCGCCCTGGCGCTCTCCGGGTGCGGTGCGCACGCGTACAACCACGAGGCCGAGACCGAGGGTGAGTACGTGGACGTGGGCAACCTCGTCTACCAGGTCCAGATGTCCCGCTTCCTGAACCCGTCGGATCGCGAGGACCGCGAGTACCTGGCCGGGCTGCCGTCCGGGACGCCGCCGCTCACGTCCGACGAGACCTGGTTCGGCGTCTGGATGCGCGTCAAGAACTACACCAACGAGACGCTGCAGCCGGCCGAGGACATCTTCATCCTGGACACCGATGAGGACCGCTTCGAGCCCGTGGAGCTCCCGGACAGCGCGTTCGCGTACAACCCCGGCCCGCTCGGCGCCGACCAGGTGTACCCGCTGCCGGACACCGCCGCATCGTCCGGCCCGATCCAGGGCTCGCTGATCCTGTTCCGGCTCTCGAACGACTCGCTCCAGAACCGGCCGCTCGTGCTGCACATCGAGCAGCCCGGCTCCGAGCCGTCCGAGATCAGCCTCGATCTCTAGAACGCCGCGTCGAGCACGACGCGCGCGGCGGGGGCGGCGGTGTCGCCCCCGGTGCCCTGTGCCACGAACAGCACCGCCAGCGCGATCTCCGGGTCGCTGTAGGGCGCGAAGGCCACGAACCAGGCGTTGGTGTCGGTCGTGTCGTCCTCGACCGGCGGCGCGTTCGGGTCCACGTCCTCGGGCGGCGGCTCCTCCTTGACGGTCGTGCGCAGCTCCGCCGTGCCCGTCTTGCCCGAGACCTTCACGCCGTCGAGCCCGGCCGCGGTGCCGGTGCCGTCGGTGACGACGCTGCGCATGTAGCTCTTGACCGTGCTGGCGACGCCCTTGGGCAGCACGCGCGTGCCCTGCGCGTCGTCGCCGCGCAGCAGGGTCGGCTTGGGCTTGACGCCGCCGGCCGCGATCGTCGCGCCCACCAGCGCCATCTGCAGCGGCGTCGCGAGCACCTTGCCCTGGCCGATCGCGGATGAGCCGATCGCGAGGTCGTCGCCGATCTCGTCCGGCAGCGGGATCGTCGAGCGCGCCGCGCCGGCGAGCCCGGGCGGCTGGTTGAAACCGAAGGCCTCGGCCGTCTCGACGAGCTTCTGCGCGCCCAGCTTCGCCCCCATTGGCGCGAAGACGCTGTTGCAGGAGTGCGCGAAGGAGTTGCGCAGCGTGCCGCCGCAGAACTCGCCGTTGGCGTTCTGGATGTCGACGCCCTCGATCGTCGCGCGGTCGGTGACCTCGAACGTGTCCGAGCGCTTGACGGCCTTGTGCTGGAGCGCGCCGGCGAGCGTGATGATCTTGAACACGCTGCCGGGCGGCTGCGGCGTGGACTGCGCGATGCCGGCCAGTGCCAGCACCTCGCCCGTCTTGGGCGCGACGGCGGCGATCCCGCCCAGCCGGCCCGCGAGCGCTTCGATCGCGGCGCGCTGGAGCTCCGGGTCGATCGAGGACCGCACGTCGGCGCCGCGGATCGCGGCCTTGCGGGCGAGCACGCGGCCGCCCGCGTAGAGCACGCCGCCGGGCGTGCCGGCCAGGCGCTCGTCGAACTCGCGCTCGAGCCCGGTCAGGCCGACCTGCGCGTCCTTCGGCAGGCCGCGCGCGGCCAGCTCCCGCTTGCGTTCCTCCGGCGCGGGGCCGACGCGACCGGCGATCTCGGAGGCGAGCGGGCCGAGCTCCGACAGACGGTCCGGGCCCTCGGCGAGCGGCTTGCCGTCGCGGGCGAGGATCGACGCGCGCTCGGGCAGCGAGGTCTCGCGCTTGAGCGTCTCGCCCGCGTGCAGGCCGGGGTAGACGAGCTCCGCGCGCCAGTCGACGCCCGGGTCCTGGCCCTCACGCTCGCCGATGGGGACCACGAGGACGCCCCGCAGCGCACCGAAGACCTTCGTGTCCAGCGTGATCGCGACGCGGTTGGTCTGCTCGACCGCGCCGGCGCGGACGCGGGTGAGCGTCAGCGTGTCGGCTGCCCGGCGGTAGGTGCGCTGGAGCCGCTCGTAGGTGGTGCGCTTGCGGGCGTCGTCGGAGAGCAGCGCGTACATGGCGCGGTGGTCGCCGCGCTCCCACGCCTGCGTGAAGGCCGTGACGGTCCGCTTCTCGGGCGGCTCGTAGCTCGCGCCGACGGCGACGCCGCCGACGAGCGCGATCACAGCCGCGGCGGCGAGCGGAGCAAAGCGCTTCGGGCTGGCGATCACGTGCCTACGGGCCATCCAAGTGGACTGTAGGTGTTCGTCAGTACGCTCGGAGGGAGTGACCGGCATCGACTGGCTGATCGTGGGCGTCATCGTGCTGCTGGGCCTCTTCGGCTGGGCGCAGGGATTCGTCGCCGGGGCGCTCGCCCTGCTCGGGTTCGCGGTCGGCGCCTGGCTCGGAACCCGGATCGGGCCGCTCGTGCTCGAAGAGGGTCGGCGCTCGCCGTGGTCGCCCGCGTTCGCCCTGGTGGGCGCGTTGATCGCGGGCATGGTGTTCGCGATCGGCTTCGAGGGCTTGGGGGCGCGATTGCGCGGGCGGGTGCGATCGCCCGCCGCCACCGCCCTCGACGGCTTCCTGGGCTCGGTCCTGACCGCGTGCGTCGGGATCGGGATCGTCTGGGTTCTCGGCGCGCTCGCGCTCGCCAACGGCGGCGACGCCCGGCGCGAGGTCCAGCGCTCCACGATCCTGCAGGCCATCAACACCGTGATGCCGCCGTCCTCGGGGCTGCTGGACACGCTCGCGCGGCTGGATCCGTTCCCGCGCATCGACGGCCCGGAGGCGCGCGTGCCGGCGCCCACGGCGGGGATCGCGCGCGCTGAGGGCGTCCGTGCGGCCGCCGCGTCGGTGGTGAAGATCCTCGGCAACGCGTGCGGGCTGGGGGTCGAGGGCTCGGGCTGGGTCGCGGGCGACGGGCTGGTCGTGACCAACGCGCACGTGATCGCGGGCCAGGAGGACACGCGCGTGTTCGTGCGGGGCCGCGAGCCCGGGCTGGACGCGGTCGCGGTCTCGTTCGATCCCAGGAACGACCTCGCGATCCTGCGCGTGAACGGGCTCGACGCGCCGGCGCTCACCCTGGCCTCGAATCCGCGCTCGGGCACGTCCGCCGCGATCCTCGGCTTCCCCGGCAACGGCCCGTACGACGTGCGCGCGGGGCGCGTGGGGCAGACGCGCGAGGTGATCACCCAGGACGCCTACGGGCAGGGTCCGGTGCGACGCTCGATCACGTCGCTGCGCGGCGCGGTGCGGTCCGGCAACTCGGGTGGCCCGATGGTCGACAAGGACGGCCAGGTGGTCACGACGGTCTTCGCGGCGACAACTTCCGGGCCGCGCGGCGGGTTCGGTGTTCCCAACGCAATCGCGCGTGCCGCCTTGGAACGCGCGCGGGTGTCGAACGGGGTGTCCACGGGTCCGTGCACCGGGTAGCGCTAGTCTCACCCGCCCAGTGAGCAAGACCCTCGTCATCGCCGAGAAGCCGTCCGTCGGACGCGACCTGACCCGGGCGCTGCCCGGCGCCTTCCAGAAGCACGAGGGCTACCTCGAGTCCGAGACGCACGTCATCACGTGGGCCGTCGGGCACCTCGTGCAGCTCGCCGAGCCCGACGAGTACGACGCCAAGTACAAGAAATGGCGCATGGCCGATCTGCCGATCGTGCCGGACCGCTTCAAGCTCGTCGTGCGTGACGAGCGCTCGCGCAAGCAGATGACGGTCATCACGCGGATGCTCAAGCGCGAAGACGTGTCCGACGTCGTGAACGCCTGCGACGCCGGGCGCGAGGGCGAGCTGATCTTCGCCTGGACATTCGAGAAGGCGGGCGCGAAGAAGCCGGTCCGGCGGCTGTGGCTGTCGTCGATGACGGCGAAGGCGATCAAGGACGCGTTCGCGGCGCTGCGGCCGGCGTCCGAGTTCGATCTGCTCGAGCAGGCGGCGCGGTCGCGCTCGGAGGCCGACTGGATCGTGGGCATGAACGCCACGCGCGCGGCGACGATCCGGCTGCGGTCGTCCTTCGACGGCGCCGTGTCGTTGGGGCGCGTGCAGACGCCGACCCTGGCGCTGATCGCGCGGCGCGAGGAGGAGATCCGCGCGTTCGTCCCCGAGCCCTACTGGCTCGTCGACGCGACCTTCGAGACCGTCGACGATCCGCGGCGCTACTCCGGCCGATACCACGCGGGCTCGCAGCCGCGGCTGAAGACCGCTGCCGAGGCGGAGGCGATCGTGGCCGCCGTCCAGGGTGGCCGCGGCGAGATCACCAAGCTCGAGAAGACCAAGCGCAGCGAGAAGCCGCCGCTGCTGTACGACCTGACGTCGCTGCAGCGCGAGGCCAACACGCGCTTCGGGTTCTCCGCCCGCCGGACGCTGGCCGCGGCGCAGCGCTGCTACGAGGAGCACAAGGTCCTCACGTATCCGCGTACCAACTCGCGCTTCTTGCCGACGGACATGATCCCCGAGATCAAGCCGATCGCGGGGATGCTGGGGACGCAGCGCGAGTACGCGCGCGCCTCGGCCTACGTCACCGGGCTCGACGTGCTGCCGCTGGGTCGCGTGATCAACGACGCGAAGGTCACCGACCACCACGCGATCATCCCGACCAACTCCGAGCACAAGCTCGACAAGCTCTCGGATGACGACCGGCGCGTGTACGACATGGTCGCGCGGCGCTTCTTGGCCGTCTTCCATCCCGACGCGGTGTTCGAGAACACGCGGCTGGAGACGGTCGTCGCCGAGCACGTCTTCCGCACGCGCGGCCGCGTGCTGCTCGAGCCGGGCTGGCGCGGCGTGTACGGCGAGGGCCTGGAGGAGCGGGCCGGCGACGACGACGAGGCGCCGGACCAGCAGCTCCCGAAGCTGGTGCAGGGCGAGCAGGCCGACGTCCGCGAGGTCGGCTCCGAGGAGAAGATCACCCAGCCGCCACGGCGCTACTCCGACGCGTCGCTGCTCGGCGCGATGGAGACCGCGGGCAAGCTCGTCGACGACGAGGAGCTGCGCGAGGCCATGAAGGACTCGGGCATCGGCACGCCCGCCACGCGCGCCGCGATCATCGAGCGGCTGATCGACGTCGGGTACGTCGAGCGCGACGGCCGCTCGCTGGTGTGCACCGAGAAGGGCCTGGGCGTGATCCGGCTGCTCGGCGAGCACTCGCTGACGTCGCCGTCGCTGACCGGCGAGTGGGAGCACCGGCTGTCGAAGATCGAGGAGGGCAACGAGGCGCGGTCGAAGTTCATGGCCGACATCGCCGAGTTCGCCAACTCGACCGTGCACGAGCTCGACGAGAAGCTCAAGGACATCAAGATCCCGCGGGCGAACCTCGGGCCCTGCCCGGTCTGCGGCCACGACATCGTCGAGAACCGCAAGGGCTTCTCGTGCTGGTCGCGCGAGGACGCGGGCTGCGGGTTCGTGATCTGGAAGAACAAGGCCGGCAAGACGCTGGCCCCGGCCGTCGCGCGCGAGCTGATCGCCAAGGGCCGGACCGAGAAGCCCGTCACCGGCTTCAAGGGCCGCTCCGGCCGTTCCTTCCGGGCGAAGCTGGCGCTGATGCAGACCGAAGAGGGCAAGTGGCGCGTCGAGTTCGACGAGCCCTGGGCCCGCGAGGGCGCCAAGCCGCCCGAGGGCGAGGAGCCCGCCGCGGCCACCGCGGACGCTCCCGCCGCGTCTTCACCGGCCGAAGCGGCGTAGTCCCCTGCGCGAGTGCTCGATCGGTCAACCGTGGGTTGACCAATCGAGCGTTCGCGGAGCCCTCCCTCTAGGCGTACGGCTCTTCGGGCGCCGGTCGCTGCGGCGCGCGGCGGCGCTCCTCGCGCGGCGCCTCGAGCTCCGCGCGTGCGGCGGTCGGGTGCACGAACGCGTTCCACAGCGCGGAGATCCCCTGCGCCATCGCGACGAGCAGCTCGCCGAACGGGGTGATCGCGCCGTGGCGCGGTTCCTCCTGCGCCGTGAAGGTCTCGACCTCCGGCGGAAGCCCTGGCCCCTCGCCGTGGGTCCACGCCACGTAGAGCTCGTGGCTGCCGACCACGTGCGCCACCTCGGTGGCGAGGGCGACATCCGTGTCAGTGTGAGCGGCGGGGAGGTGCAGGGTCGGCATCACTGCCTCCGGAACAGGGGGTTGAAGCGGACTGCGGAGTGCCAGGGTCGCAACTCTTAACGTCCCTGGCTGTCGTACATCCGTCCAGAGTCAGTTTGATGGCGCATTCAGCGGGGCATGCGGCGCGCCGGCCGTCGGATCGTCCGGTCCACGCGCGACCCTATGGGGCCGAATCGTGCCTCTCACGCTGATCACCGGCCCGGCCAACGCCGCCAAGGCGGGCGCCGTCCTCGAGCGCCTGCGCGCGGCGCTCCCGCACGACCCCGTGCTGGTGGTGCCGACGTCCGCCGACTCGGTGCACTACGCCCGCGAGCTCGCCGGCGCCGGGTTGGTCTTCGGGGCCGAGGTCACGACGTTCCCGTACCTGCTGCGCGACCTCGCGCGCGCCGCGGGGATTCGAACCCGCCCGCTGGGTCGGCTGGCGCGCGCGCAGGTCGTCCGGGCCGCGGTGGCGGACGTCGAGCTGCGCGCGTTGAGCGCCTCCTCGCGCGGGCCGGGCTTCGCCGAGGCGCTCGGGGACCTGTTCGCGGAGCTGCAGCGCTCGCTGGCGACGCCGGCGCGGTTCGGCGCCGCTGTGCGCGCGTGGCGGGACGCGGGCGGGGCGCCGGCCCACGCGGGCGAGCTGGCCGCGCTGTACTCGGCTTACCACGCGCGGCTCGAGGCGTTGGAGACCGTCGACGTCGACGGGCTCAACCACCTCGCGCTCAACAGCGCCCGCGAGGCCTGGGACGGCCGGCCGCTGTTCCTGTACGGCTTCGACGAGCTGCTCCCGACCCAGCTCGACTTCGTCGAGACGCTCGTCCGCCACACCGACACCGAGCTGACCATCGCGGTGACCTACGAGCCCGGCCGCGCGGCGCTGGCCGGCAGCGCGACGACCGTCGAGCTGCTCAAGCCGTTCGCCCGCGAGGTGATCGCGCTGCAGCCCCGCTCCGAGCACTACGCCCAGAGCGCCCGCGCGGCCCTGCACCACCTCGAGCGCGGCCTCTTCGAGCCGAGCCCGCGGCGCGTCGCGCCCAACGGCGCCGTTCGCTTGCTGGAGGCGGGCGGCGAACGCGCCGAAGCCGAGCTCGTCGGCGCCTCCGTGCTCGAGCTGCTGCGCGACGGCATGGCCCCCGAGGACATCGCGGTCCTCGTCCGTGGCCGCCCGGCGAGCGAGCTCTTCGCCCAGGTGTTCGACACCTACGGCATCCCGATCGCCCACGAACGCCGTGTCCCGTTCGCCGAGACCCGCCTCGGCGCGGGCGTCCTCGCCTTCGCCCGCGCCTCCCGTCCGGGCGGGACCGCCCAGGACGTCGTGACCTGGCTGCGCACGCCGGGCAAGCTCGCCCCGGCTGGAACGAGCGCGCCGTGGCCGCACCCGGAGTTCGCGACGCCGCGTCGCGAGGCCGCGCCGCACGCGCCCGGCGACGCCGCCCCGACGCGCACGCCCGGCGGTCTCGCCGCCGCGTCGCCGCTCGCGTCCGACGAGTTCGCCCCCGCGCCGCCGCGCGCGTCCGACGAGTTCGCCGCCGCCCCGCACGGGCCCGGCGATGCCGCCGCGCCCGACGAGTTCGCCGCGCCGCCCCATTCCGACGAGTTCGCCGTGCCGGCGTCGGCCGACGCGGACCCGTACGACGACTTCGAGCGCCCGCCGCTCGAGCTCTTCGAGCCGCCGCCGGGCGGCGACGAGCCGCCGCCGCCCGAAGAGTACGACGAAGCGCCGCCGCGCGAGGCGGTCGCGCCCGAGCCGGACGAGGTCGCGCCGCAGCCGGCCGGCTCGGGGCCTGAGGACGTCGCGCCTCCGCTCGACCTGTTCTGGGCGCTGCCCGGCGATCCCGCGCCGCCCGCCCCCGAGGCCGCGCCGCTCTCGCCGGCCGCCCCCGAGCCGAAGCCGCCCACGGTCGCCCTCGCGATCTCGGCGCCCGAGGCAGCCGTCGAGCCGCCGAGCGCGGGCGCCACCGCGGACCTTGCCGACCGGCTCGAGGTCGCCGTGCGGCGGGCCGAGGCGCGCAGCGCGAACGAGGCGCGGCGGTTGTGGGCGCGGCTCGGTGGGCCGGATCTCGAGGAGCTCGACGCGCTCGCTTCGGCTGAGTCGGTCGAGGCGACGTTGCAGCTGCTCGTGGACGAGGCCGAGGCGATCTGGACGGCGCCGCACACGCGGCGCGCGGACGTGCTCGAGCCGGAGGCGGAGGCGGACGCCCGGGCCGCGCGGGCGCTGAAGTCCGCCGCGCGCGAGCTGACGAAGCTCGCGGCGATCGATCCGGCGCTGGTCGAGGACGTCGTGGGGGCGCTCACCGCGATCGAGGTGCGCGACAGCGAGGCGGCCGAGGGCGCGCCGGGCGTGCTGCTCGCGGACCCGCTGAACATCCGCGCGCGGCGGTTCCGGGCGGTGTTCGTGTGCGGGCTCCAGGAGGGCGAGCTGCCGCAGCGGCCGCAGCCCGAGCCGTTCCTGGACGACTCCGACCGGGCGCAGCTCGCGATGGCCTCGGGGCTCGTGCTGCCGCGCCACGAGGACACGCTGTCTCGCGAGCGGTCCTTGTTCTACGCGTGCGTGTCCCGCCCGGAGGAGGCGCTGTTCCTGTCGTTCCGGACCTCCGACGAGGAGGGCGGGCCGCAGCAGCCGTCGCCGTTCATCGACGACGTCCGCGCGCTCTTCACCGACGAGCTGTGGGAAGGCCGGGGCCGGCGGCTGCTGGCCGAGGTCACGTGGCCGCCCGGGGAGGCGCCGACGCCGCACGAGCTGCGCCGCGCCCAGGCCGCGCGCACGCCCGGCGAGGCGCCGCCGCCGCTCCAGGCGCCCACGTCCGAGCCCGTCCGGCAACTGCTCGCGAGCCGCGATCGCGAGTCCGCGCGCGGGCTGGAGACGTTCGCGGGCTGCCCGGTGAAGTGGCTCGTCGAGCACGTCCTCAAGCCCGCGCCCGTGGATCCGGACCCGGAGGCGATGCGCCGTGGCTCGCTCGGCCACGCGGTGCTGGAGCGCACGCTGCGCGGCCTGCTCACGCGCACCGGCTCCGCCCGCCTCACGCCCGACACCGAGGAGGAAGCCCTCACCGAGCTGCACACCGCGATCACCGAGCTGATCGCCGCCGCCCGCACGCTGCCGGCCCGCGCCGCCGCGCGCGCGCTCCAAGTGGACCTCGAGCGCTACATCCGGCACGAGTGCGCGACCGGCGCCGGCTACGAGCCCGTCCAGCTCGAGTGGAGCTTCGACGCCTACATGCTCGACGGCGTCGCCGTGTCCGGCCGCGTGGACCGCGTCGACACGAGCGGCAGCAAGGCGATCATCCGCGACTACAAGGGCAAGACCGTGCACCCCGGCGCCAAGTGGGCCGAGGACGGCAAGATCCAGGCCGCGCTGTACGCGCTCGCCGTGCGCGAGCAGCTCAACGTCAAGGTCGTCGGCGCGCTCTACCAGCCGATCGGCACCGCGGACCAGCGCCCGCGCGGGATCGTCCGCGACGACGTCCCCGGCCGCTACGTCAACGGCGACGTGAGCGACCAGCAGACGCTGGAGGAGCGCCTGGAGGAGTCGCGCGCGATCGCCGCCCAGGCCGCCGCCGATCTGCGCGCCGCCCGCATCAAGCCCTGCCCCGACCGCTGCGGGTACCAGGGCGGCTGCGCCCACCCCGGAATCTGCCGAGCGCTATGAGCCCGCGCCCGAACTTCACCCACGAGCAGCTCGCGGCGATCGAGGCCCGCACGGGCTCGTCCCTGCTCGCCGCCAACGCGGGCTCGGGCAAGACCGCCGTGATGGTCGAGCGGATCGCCGCCGCGATCCAGGTCGACGGCGTCCCCGTCAACGCGATCCTCGCGCTCACCTTCACCGAGAAGGCCGCGGGCGAGCTCGCCGAGCGCCTGCGCCGCCGCCTCACCGAGCTCGGCGAAGCCGACAGCGCCCGCGCCGTCGACGGCGCCTGGATCGGCACCATCCACGGCTTCTGCGCGCGTCTGCTGCGCTCCCAACCGCTCGCGGCCGGCTTGGACCCGCGCTTCGAAGTGATGGAGGAGACCGCCGCCGAGCGCCTCGCGAACGCCGCCTACGACGACGCCCTCGAAGTCTGGGGCCGCATCCACGGCGCCGCCGCCATCGACCTCGCCGCCTCCTACGGCCCCAACCTGCGCGACCTCATCCGGGGCACCTACTCGACCCTGCGCGCCCGCGGCCACGCCCGTCCGCGCGTGCAGATCCCGCCCCGCACCACGGCGCCGGACGCGTCCGCGCTGGCCGCGGCGGGGGAAGTGGCGCTGCGCGAGCTCGCCCGCGCCGGCGACGGCGTGCGCGTCGCGGCCGGGAGAACCGCGCTGGCGGAGTGCGCGCGCCTCGCCCGGCTCGAGGACGTGCCGTGGCCGGGCGAGCTCAACGTGGCCGAGCTCAAGGGCGGCGCCCGCGCCCTCCAGTCGGACGCCTGCGAGGCCTATCGGGAGGTCTGGGCCGAGTACCGCGGCGCCTGCGCCGAGTACCACGCGCACACCGCGCTCACGCTGATCGACAGCCTGCTCGACCGCTACGGCCGCACGTTCGAGCAGGCCAAGCTCGAACGCGCCGCGGTCGACTTCGAGGACCTCGAGCTGCGCGCCCGCGACCTGCTCGAGGACGCGCCGACGCGGGAGCGCTGGGCGGAGCGCTTCCGGCTGATCATGATCGACGAGTTCCAGGACACGAACGCGGTCCAGCTCGAGATCCTCGAGCACCTCGAGCGCGACAACCTGTTCGCGGTCGGGGACGAGTTCCAGTCGATCTACCGCTTCCGACACGCGGACGTCGGCATCTTCCGCCGCCGCGCCCAGGGCGTCGTGCGGCGCCTGAACGTGAACTTCCGCTCCAAGGAGGAGCTGCTGGACGTGCTGAACACGGCGTTCGCGCCCGAGTTCGGCGAGCGCTTCGCGCCGCTGCGGGCCGGTCGCAAGGAGCCGGCGCCGATGGACGACGACGGCGCCCTGCGCCTGTTCAGCCTGGATCCGCCGACGGACCCGCCCGTCGAGCTGCTGATCACGGACACGAACGGCTGGGACGAGCTGGAACCGCGCCTCGGCCTCGCGGGCGGCGGCGACCAGCCGTGGCGCCGCGCCGAGGCCCGCGCGATCGCGCACCGTCTGCGCACCGAGGTCGAGGGCGGCCGCCGCGCCGGCGACATCGTCGTCCTCGTCCGCGCGACTTCGTCGCTCAGACTGCTCGAGGAGGCGTTGGAGGAACAGGGCCTGCCGACCTACGTCGTCGGCGGCCGCGGCTACTGGTCCCAGGAGCAGGTCCGCGACGGCCTCGCCTGGCTGCGCGTGCTCGCGAACCCGCACGACGAAGAAGCGCTGCTCACGGTGCTCAGCTCGCCGTTCTGCGACGCCGACTCGGACGCGCTGGTGCTGCTGGCCGAGGACGGCCGCGCCCGCGGCTCGATGTGGGCCGCGCTCCAGCGTGGAGAAGGAGCGTGGGCGGCCGTGCCGGGCGGGGCGCGGCTCGCAGAGCTCGCGCGGCTGATCGCGTCCGAGCGCGAGCACGCCGAGCGCGCGCCGCTCGAGGTCCTGCTCGAGCGGGCGATCGTCGCGACCGGCTACGACCTCGCCACGCTCGCCCGCCCCGGCGGGGACCGCCGGCTCGCGAACCTGCGCAAGCTCATGCGGCTCGCGGGCGAGTACGAGCGCGCGGAGGGCCGCGACCTGCGCGGCTTCCTCGCCGACGCCCAGCAGCGCGACCTCGCCGAGGCGCGCGAGGGCGAGGCGGCGCTCGAGTCCGAGGGCCTGGACGCCATCCGCCTGATGACGATCCACCGCGCGAAGGGCCTCGAGTTCCCCGTCGTGGCGGTGGTCGACCTCGGCCGCCAGTCCGGTGGGCGCCGCCCCCAGCTGCTCGTCGGCGCCGATCACACCGCCGGCCTGCGGCTCGCGCCGCTCGGGGGCGGCGACACGATTCCGACCCAGGCCTGGGAGCAGCTCGCCGCCCAGGACGCCGAAGCCGATGCCGAGGAGGAGCGCCGGCTCTTCTACGTCGCGATGACCCGCGCCCGCGAGCTGCTCATCCTGAGCGGCGGCACCGACACCGCGAAGTGGCCCGCGCCGCGCAACGGCGGCCCGCCGATCGACTGGATCGTCCGCGCGCTCACGCCGACCCTCCAGCTCCCGGACATCCTCGAACGCACCTGGGAAGGCCGCCCCGCCCGCCTCAAGACGCGCACGATCACGCCCGAGACGCTCCCGCCGGAAGCGCTCGAGTCACGCCCCCGCACCCAGCAGCACGCCCAGCCGACCGCGCTGCCGAGCGTCCCCGCGAAGGTCACGCCCACCTTCCAGCGCGGCCGCCCCGCGCCGCAGCGCCTCTCCTACAGCCAGCTCAGCGACTACGCGAAGTGCGGGTACCGCTTCTACCTCAAGCGCGTCCTGAACCTCCCCAGCGTCGAGCCGCCCCCGCCGCTCGACCAGCCCCACGAGGAGCTGCCCGCCGGCATCGACCCGCTCACCCGCGGCAGCCTCGTGCACGCCGCGCTCGAGGATCTCGACTTCGACGACCCCAAGGCGCCTTCGGAGGAAGCGGTCCGCGCGCTCGCGAGGGACATCGAGCTCAGCGACGAGGAAGTGGGCGAAATCCAGGACTTCGTGCACGCCTTCGCCCGCTCGCCGCTCTGCCAGCGCCTCACGAACGCGACCCGCGTCACGCGCGAGGCGGGTTTCCACTTCGCCATGGACCCCGACGGCTCGGGCCCGCTCGTGCGCGGCTTCGTCGACGTGCTGGCGATCGAGCCCGATGGCACGCACCTGGTCGTCGACTACAAAACCGACCACGTCCCCGAAGAGGACACACCGCAGGACTACATCGCCCGCAACTACGAGACCCAGCGCCTCGTGTACGCGCTCGCCGCGCTGAGGGCGGGGGCCCAGCGCGTCGAGGTCGCGTACTGCCTGCTTGAGCGCCCGGACGAGCCGCTCACGACGACGTTCACCGCCCAGGACGCGCCGGACGTCGTCGCGCGCATCAACGAGCTCGCGCGTGGCATCCTCACGCACGAGTATCCGGTCACGCCGTTCCCACACCGCGAGCTGTGCGGCACCTGCCCGGGCCGCACCAAGCTGTGCAGCTACACCCCGGACCTCACGCTCAGGCCTCCGCCGGCTCCTTGGCCGGGAGCACCGGTCCGTCGTACGCCTCCGGCAGGTACTTCGCCCGTCGCAGCCCCACAACCGCGTTGAGCTCGGCGCCGAACAGCAGCGCGATGTTCGTGACCCACAGCCACACGAGCAGGATCACCGCACCGGCGAAGGCGCCGTAGGTGGCGCTGTAGGAGGAGAAGTTCGAGACGTAGAGGAAGAACAGCCCGGACGCGAGGATCCACAGGGTGACGCCGGTGACCGCGCCGGGCGTGATCCACTTGAACTGGCGCACCTCGACGTTGGGCGCCGCGTAGTAGACGACCGCGTACACGAGCATCGCCACCGCCAGGGCCGCGGGCCAGCGCGCGATCCGCCACACCATCGCCGCGCTCTCGCCGAGCCCGATCGTGTCGAACACGTCGGTGGCGACCCCGCCGCCGAGGAAGATCAGCACGAACGTGACGAGCACCAGCGCCATCACGACGAGCGTCCACATCAGGTCCAGCGCCTTGTGCTTGACGAAGCCGCGCCCCTCTTGGACGCGGAAGATCTTGTTCAGCGCGCGTCCCGCGGCGCCGAACGCGCCGGACGCGCCGTTGAGCGCGGTGGCGAGGCCGATGATCAGGGCCACGATCGCGGTACCGCGCTGCTCCTGGGCGGCTTCGAGCGCGCCCGTGACCGCGTCGACGGTGTTCGCGGGTGCGCCCGCCTCCTGGAGATAGTCGGCGGCGTCGGTGATCAGGCCCTGCTGGCCGAAGACGCCGAGCAGCGCGGCGCAGAACAACAGCGCGGGAAACAGCGACAGCAGCGAGTAGTACGTCAGCGCCGCCGCGTTGTCGGTGATCTCGTCCTTGCGGAAGCGCGCGAAGGCGCGCTTGAAGTCACCGCCCTCGAGCGGAGGACCGGCGGAGCGGCCGTCGGTGACGGCCGCTGAAGAGCGGGGGGTCCGGGGGGCGGCAGCCCCCCGGTCGTTGTCCGATGGGCTCAGACGCCCCGCCTTCCTCCGAAGCGGCTGCCGAGGCCGTAACCGCCGGACGGGATGCCCGCGAGCAGGACCAGGATCGCGGCGACGATGGCCACGATGGACGGCAAGCCCAGAGCCACGCACAGCGCGTAGACAAGAGCGGCCAGCAGGACAGCGATCAGAATGCCAATCACGTCGTTCCCCTTCCCAACGAATTGAACGTAGCCCTCCTATTCCCGCGCAACCGACACACCAATCCGACCTGTCAGTAGCGGTTGCCGCCGTGCAGGCGGCGACCCACGCGGCCGAGGCCGCTCGCGGCGCGCCCCTGCGGGCGCGGGCGAAGAGCGTCGCCGCCGACCTGGTCACCGACGCCGACGCCCAGGCCGAGCACGCCGCCGCGACGGTCATCCGCACAGCCCGCCCCGACGACGCGATCGTCGGGGAGGAGGGCACCAGCGACGACGGCAGCACCAGCCGGCGCTGGTACATCGACGGCATCGACGGCACCGTCGCGTTCGCCAACCGCCTCCCGGGCGGCTGGTGCAGCGCGGTCGCGCTCGCCGACGAGCACGGCCCGCTCGCGGCCGCCGTGCACGACCCGCTGGGCGAGCTCTACGCCGCCGCTCGCGGGGAGGGAGCCACGTGCAACGGCCAGCCGCTCCAGGTCCGCACCGGCCGCGCGCTCGACGAGGCCCACGTCGCGCTGTTCCTGCGCCAGGACCGCCTCGTGCTGCCCGGCGTGCGCGCCAACGGCCACGCGATCCTCGACCGCACCGGCCTGCTCCGCCACGCCGGCCCGGGCTCGCTCGAGCTGGCCTGGGTCGCGGCCGGGCGGCTCGACGCCTGGGTCCAGCCGGAGACCGACCCGTGGGACTGGCTGCCGGGCGAGCTGCTGGTCACCGAAGCGGGCGGGAAGACGCTCGTCACCCAGCGGGACGCCCGCTGGCACATCGCCGGCGCGTCATCGCTGGTTGACGCGCTGTCGCAAATGCTCAGTTAGGCGGAAGCAGCGCGTGCCCGTCCAACACGGTCTGGGCGACGTCGAAGACGCGTCGCCCGCTCGACCGCGCGTGGTCGCGCAGCAGCTCGAAGGCGGCGCGCTCGCCGACCCGGTGGCGCTCCATCAGGATCCCTTTGGCCCGCTCGATGATCACGCGGCGGTCCAGCGCCGACTCCAACTGCGCCACCTTCTCGCTGAGGCGCTGCTCCTCGCGATGGCGCCGCACCGCTACGTCGATCGCGCCCTGGAGGTCGTCCGGCGCCCACGAGTCGACGTACCCCATGATGCCCATGTCGGCCGCGCGGGCGATCGTCTCGGGCGACTCAGCCTTGCGCACGCTCACCAGCACGGGCCCCGACGCATACGACACGGTCTCCGCGATCAGCGCCAGCCCGTGCTCGTCGTCGCCGTCGAGCACCACGAACGCCAAGTCGGGATCCTCGCGCGCGATCAGCTCGGTGGCCTCGGCGACGGAGACGGCGAACGGCGTCACCTCGTGCCCGAGATGGTCGAGGACGTCGCCGAGCGCGCGCAGATCCTCCTTGCGTTCGTTCGCGAGAAGGATCCGGAGGTTGCGTTCGCTCGTAGTGGTCATGTTGCTAACGGTCTTCTACACTTTTCCGCCCGGCCGTGACCCCCGCCGGATGGACTCTCGTGCCCCAGCACCCCGGCGCGAACCTCCGCTACTGAACGGCTTTGGGACAACTCGACGACGCAGTCTCCGCGGGCGCGAACGCACCGCGAGCATACTCAGCCGATGGCGAAACTCGCGCGGCGCGAACGCGTGCCGACCGCGCGCTGCTCGAGCGCGCGCACAACGGCGACCAGCAGGCGCGCGCGCAGCTCGTGGACCGCTTCCTGCCGCTCGCCCGTCAGCTGGCACGCCGCTATCAGCGCGGCGGTGAGCCGCTCGACGACCTGATCCAGGTCGCCAGCCTGGGCCTGTTGAAGGCGATCGACCGCTTCGACCCGTCCCGCGAGACGGCGTTCTCCAGCTTCGCCGTCCCGACCATCCTCGGCGAGCTCAAGCGCCACTTCCGCGACAAGGGCTGGTCGGTCCGCGTCCCGCGCGACCTGCAGGAGCTCGCGGTCAAGCTCGAGCCGGTGGGGGAGGAGCTCGCGCGCGAGCTGGGCCGCGCCGCGACGCCCGCCGAGATCGCCCAGCGCACGGGCAGCACGGTCGAGCAGGTGCTCGAAGCGCGCGAGGCCGCCGCGGCCTACCGCGCGGTGAGCCTGGACCGCCCGCGCGAGGACGACGAGGAGGGCGACGGCCTGGGCGTCTCGTTCGGCATCGAGGATCAGGGCTTCAGCCTCGCCGAGGACTCGGCCACGATCGAGCGCCTGATGCGCGTGCTCAACGATCGCGAGCGCGAGATCCTGCGCCTGCGCTTCGCCGAGGATCTCACGCAGGCCGAGATCGGCGCGCGCGTCGGCGTGTCCCAGATGCATGTCAGCCGCATCATCCGCCAGGCGATCAACCGCCTGCGCGACGCTGCTGAAGCCTGAGCATCGGGGTAGGCTCCGCCGCATGGAGCACTGGGACCTGAAGACGCTCGAAGTTCAGCCGCATCAGCCGAAGATCCTGCACTCGGCGCGAGGCGAGGCGCGGTCGATCCTGATCAACCTGCCTGCAGGCGAAGAGCTCCAGGAGCACGAGGTCCACGAGCGCGCGTATGTGGTCGTCATCGACGGCGAGGTGGACCTGGCCGGCGAGACGGGCGGTCCCGGGCTCGCGGCGGTGTTCGACCCGCACGAGCGGCACGCCGTCAAGGCCAACACGGACGCGCGCTTGCTGCTCGTGCTCGCACCTTGGCCCGGCGACGGGCACCCCGGCGCACGCGACTAGTCATGGCCGAGATCCGCTTCGAGAACGTCTGGAAGCGCTACCCCGACGGCTTCGAGGCCGTCAAGGACATGAACCTCGAGATCGGCGACGGGGAGTTCATGATCCTCGTCGGCCCGTCCGGGTGCGGGAAGTCGACCGCGTTGCGTATGGTCGCCGGCCTGGAGGAGATCACGGACGGCGACCTGATCATCGGCGGCACGCGCGTGAACGAGTTGGCGCCGCGGGATCGCGACATCGCGATGGTCTTTCAGAACTACGCGCTGTATCCG
>NZ_JAPCID010000064.1 GCF_027587175.1 Solirubrobacter deserti | reverse complement strand
CCCCCCCAGAGCCCCCCATCCCCCCCGGCGGCGCGGCGGCGGCCTCGCCCCGTTCCCCCGCGGCGGTGCCTTCCCCCGCGGCGGTCGCGGTCACTCGCCAGCCGTCCTCGTCGGGCTCGATCGTGAACGCGGCGAGGCGGTCGGCGGCGGCGAGCACGCGGGCGGCGGCGGCCCAGCCGGCCCCGCCGATGCGCGTCCACGGCGCCTCGTCGGCCGCGACCGTCACGGTCGCGTCCCGGCCAGCGCCCTCGAGCTCGGCGCGCAGCGTGTCGTCGATCCGCTCCGGCGCGCCCGTGGAGCCCGCGGCGAGCACCGTCGCGACCTCGCGGGCCGCGGTCATGCGGCGCTGCGCCTCCTGGCTCGTGCGGCGCAGCTCGGCCGCGACCTCGGCGGACTCGTCGGCGAACACGCCGGTCAGCGCGCCTTCCGCGACCGTCCCGAGCGTCATCACGTCCGTCCGCAGGCGGTGGGTGAGGCGTTCGATCAGGTCGGCGTCGAGCGCGGCCAGCGCCCGCGCGTGGCGCTCCCAGGCCGCGGCGGTCCGGCGCGCGACCTCGACCTCGAGCCACGCGCGCGCGCCCGCGACATCGGCGGGAGCGTGCGGCGCCAGCAGCCAGCCGGCGGCCGCCCCGCAGCGCGCCTCGATCATCCACGCCGCGGCCGGCTCGGCCTCGACGTGGCGCTCCATCACGTCCCCGCCGGCACACCGCACCGCGACGTGGCCGAAGCGGTCGTAGCGCAGCTCGAACGCCGTCAGGCCGAACACACGCGTTCCAGCGCGGCGACCGCGTCGGCCGGGTCCGTCTTGGCCGCGACGGCGTCGACCAGCCCGCGCACCGCGGCGGTGTCCTCGGTCGCGGTGTACAGGATCAGCGGCGTCTCCCCCGCCCGGTCGCGGAACGCGCGCACGAGCTCCGTCCCGCTCGCGTCCGGCAGGTTGAGGTCCAGCAGCACGGCATCGAAGCCACCTTCGAGCAGCCGCAGACCCTCGGCGGCCGTCGTGGCGCCGGCGGCCACCTCGAAGCGCCCGTCGCGCTTGAAGTAGAGCTTGAGCGCGAGCGCCACCGCCGGGTGGTCGTCGACGACGAGGACCCGCTTCATCTACAGCGACGAGCCGTCGTTCTCGTCGAGCCAGCGCTTCGCGAAGAAGCGCGCGATCACGACGAACAACGCGGTCACGAGACAGACGAAGCCGACCCCCGCGAGGACGACCAACAGTTCCATACCGCTCAGGCTACAGGTAGCTCATCGGGTTGACCGGGTTGCCTCCGACCCGCGTCTCGAAGTGCAGGTGCGCGCCGGTCGAGTTGCCCGTGTTGCCGACGTAGCCGATGACTTCGCCCTTGGAGACGTTCGCGCCCAGCGAGGTGCCGTAGCGCGACTGGTGCGCGTAGCAGGTGGACAGCGCGCCGCCGTGCTGGATGCAGGTGTAGTTGCCGTAGCCGCCGGTCCAGCCCATCAACACGACCTTGCCCGACAGCGCGGCGCGGATCGGCGTGCCCTCGGGCGCCCCGATGTCGATGCCGGCGTGCAGGCGGCCCCAGCGCTGGCCGAACGGGGACGTGAACGCGCCGTTGGTCGGCCAGATCATCTCGCCCGAGCCCTGGCGGACGGGGCCGGCATCCACCGAGGAGAAGCCGGCCAGGCGGGCGCGGACCTTCGCCTCCTGCTTTTGCAGGGAGACGAGGTGGCCCTGCAGCTCCTTGCGGTCCGCGCGGGTGGACACGAGCGACTGGCGCTTGTCGGAGCGGACGGACTCGTACTGCTGGCGCCGGTCGACAAGCCGGTTCTTGATCGCGAGGACCTCGAGCCGGCGCTGGGACACGATCTTGGTCACCTTGCGCTGGCGGGCCTCGAAGCGGTCCAGCCGCGCCTCGGCGGCCGTGGCCTCGGCCTTGGCCTTGCGCACGCGGTCCAGGATGCGGGCGTCCTGCTCGGACACGCGCTGCATGAACTCCGTGCGCTGGAGCAGGTCCTCGAATCCGTTGGACTCGAGCACCACGGTGACGACGTCCGGCTCGTCGGCCTTGTACAGGTACAGCAGCCGCTGGCTCAGCGCCGCGCGCGACTCGGCCAGCCGTGCGCGCAGGCGCGTGATCCGCGCCCGCTCCTTGCGCAGGTCGTCCTGGATGCGGTCCAGCTCGGCGCGCTTGGCCGCGAGATCGGCCTCGATCCTGACCTGGCGTTCCTGGAGCGTCGTGATGTCGCCCTGCAGCACGTCGATGCGCTGCGAGTAGCGCTCGATCGTCGAGGTCAAAGTGCGCTCACGCCGCTTCTTGGCCTCGATCTGCCGCTCCTTCTTTGCGATCTTCTCCTGCAGGCTCTGCCCGCTCGACGGCATCGGGAGGAACAACCAGACGGCGAACGGCACCAGGACGATCGCCAGCAGTAGGCGCGACTTAGACATGCGGCGGGCAATCCTAGGAGGCGACTACCAGGGGTTTTGCAGGTTTACGTGCGGTCGTGGACCAGCAGCGCCCACGACAGCGCGACGAACGCGCCGCCGGAGAGGAACGTGCGGACGAGATTCCACGCCACCCAGCGGCCTTCCTGGAAGCGCTCCCGGATGGCGGTGAAGTCGCTGCCCGTGGCGGCCTTGAGCGCGTCGTTGAGCGGGACGTTGACCACCATCGTGATCACGAACACCACGCCGTAGGCGACGAGCGCGGCCACGGCGAACGGGAACGCGTCCTCCCCCAGGTTCACCAGCGTCGCGGCGACGGTGAAGACCAGCGCGCCCAGGAACGCCGTCAGCATGAACCACGGGTTGATGATCGCGCGGTCCATGGCGGCGAAGGCGGTGACGAAGGTCCGGTCGTCGGTGGTCTTCAGGCCAGGCATGATCGAGTGGGCGTAGAGCGCGAAGGCGCCGGTGATCAAACCCATGGTGAGCGTCGCCGCGAGCAACGAGACCGCACGTAACGTGTTCATAACCGGAACTCAACCGGTCTCCGGCGAGCGCGTGAATAGCCCAGGCGCGCTCATCCATACGTGAGCGTCCACGATCTCCATCCGCAATGGTGACCTGGTCCAAAACGGTCCGGATACCGGTGGACCGTGGGTCCCAGATGGGTTGCACATCCGCGCCGGGCGCAAGAAGCTAGGCCCGGCAAACATCCCTGAGGAGGGGTCATGCGGTCACGTGGGATGGCAGCGGCGAGCTGCCTGACGTTGGTGCTGGCGCTGGGGGTCGCCGCCTGCGGAGGCGACGATCCGGAGACCGAAGGGCCATCCGGGAGCGCGCCCCAGGCCGAGGGCAAGACGCTCAAGATCTACTCCTCCGTACCGCTGCAGGGCGCGTCGCGCGTGCAGAGCGAGGCGCTGGTCAACGGCGCCAAGCTCGCACTCGAGCAGGTGGGCGGCAAGGTCGGCCCGCACACGGTCACCTACGAGTCGCTCGACGACTCGACCGCGCAGGCCGGCTCGTGGACGCCGGAGGCCGAGTCCGCCAACGCGCTCAAGGCCTCGCAGGACGACACGACCGCCGTCTACATCGGCACGCTCAACTCGGGCGCCGCGAAGATCTCGATCCCGATCCTCAACGAGGCCGGCATCCCGATGATCTCGCCCGCCAACACGTACGTGGGCCTGACCACGAACGACCCGGGCTCCGAGCCGGGCGAGCCGGACAAGTACTACCCGACCGGGAAGCGCACCTACACGCGCATCGTCCCGAAGGACACGATCCAGGCCGCGGCGCTCGTGACGCTGATGAAGACCGAGGGCTGCACCAAGGTCGCGATGACCAACGACAAGGAGGTCTACGGCGCCGGCCTCGCGCGCGTGGTCGAGCTCTCGGCCAAGGAGCAGGGCCTGACGCTGACCGCCAACGACGCGATCGACAAGAACGCGTCCAACTACCGCTCGCTCGCGCAGAAGGCCAAGCAGGCGGGCGCGGACTGCTTCCTCTACAGCGGCATCACGGCCAACAACGCCGTGCAGCAGTTCAAGGACTTCGCGTCCGCGCTCGGGCCGGACGCCAAGCTCTACGGCCCGGACGGCGTCGCCGAGACCGGCTTCGTGTCCGAGAAGGACGGGGGCATCCCGGCCGGCCTGAACAAGCAGGTCAAGGTCACGATCGCCACCCTCTCCCCCGACCAGTACCCGCCGGACGGCCAGCAGTTCTTCAAGGACTTCACGGCCAAGTACGGCGTCGACAACCCGGACCCGTACGCGATCTACGGCTACGAGGCGATGAAGCTCGCGCTGGACGCGATCGAGCGCTCCGGCACCGCCGAGCGTGACGCGATCACCAAGGCGCTGTTCGAGACCAAGGACCGCACATCCGTGCTCGGCACCTACTCGATCGACGAGAACGGCGACACGACGCTCACCGACTACGGCGTCTACGCCGTCAAGGACGGCGAGCTCGTGTTCGACCAGACGATCAAGGCCGCGGCGAACTAGGCGACGCGGATCGAGAAGGCCGCGCTGTACTGCGTGTGCAGCGCGGCCGTTCCGGTCACGAGCGCGTTCGTCGGCGCGGTCATCGGCTCGAACGCGATCAGCGGGTCCTGCGGCGGCGCGAACACCTGCGCGTACGGGAACCCGTCCTCGAAGGCGAGCTCGATCCGGCGGCCGCCGCCCTCGAGCGCGAACGGCGCAGAGGGCGCCGTGTAGGCGTCGTCAAACGCGCGGTCGCCGAGCGGGCCGGCGGGGACATGGGTCGCGCTGCGCTCGCCGGTCGGGAGCATGTTGTCGTCCAGCGCGAGCTGTTCCGTGACGGGGATCTCGACGTGCCAGTCGGCTCGCTCGACGTTCGGCAGCGTCAGGTACGGGTGCCAGCCGAACGCGATCGGGACCTCCCCGCGCACGATCGTCACGATCCGCAGCATGGTCTCGTCGAGCGTGACGTCGAGCTCCAGCGTGTGCGGGAACGGGAACGTCTCCAGCAGCGCGGGGTGGGCAGCGAAGTCGAAGCGCGCGGTGAGGCTCGTCGCGGTGGCCTCCGCCTCCCAGCCCGGATGCGCGCCGAGCAGGCCGTGCATCGGCAGGCCACTGCCGTCGAGCCGGATCGGCGTGCGCTCCGGGTCGATGTCGACGGTGCGGCCCGCGACCTCGAACCGGCGCGCGGACAACCGGTTCGCCCACGGATACAGCAGCGGGATGCCCATCGTCTTGCGCTCGGCGCGGTAGGCCTCCAGGCCGCCGCGCTGGCCGAGCACCTCCTCGCCGCGGTGCTTGAGCGAAGCGCCGATCATCCCCGCCTCGGGGAAGAACGTCGCCTCGAGGTCGCCGCTGGCGAGCGTGACGGACACGCCGCGAGATTGGCACAAAGTCGTTGCGAGTGCGTCTTGTTCCGTGTGCGGCCGTCGGGCGACCATCCGTTCATGACGAATACGTGGCGGGTTGTCGACGTGGCGGTGGAAACCCAGCAAGCGAGTGGCGGAGCGGGCGGCGCGGCAGCGCGGGGTGGTGACGAACGCCGAGTTGCGCGAGTGCGGCGTGACCTATCGAGAGACGCGCGATGGGTGAAGGACGGGCACCTGCACGAGAAGCATCGCGGTGTCTACGCGGTCGGGCACCGCGAGCTCACGGTCGAAGGGCGGTGGCTGGCGGCGGTGAAGGCGTGCGGCGAAGACGCGGCACTGAGCCACTATGCCGCGGCGGCACTGTGGGGCCTCGTGGAGTGGGACGGCCGGCGGATCGACGTGACCGCGCCGACGCGGCGCGAGCAACAGGGCATCAGCACGCACAGGACGACCAGGCCCGACCGCGTGCTCCCTCACAACATCCCGGTCACGTCCGTGCTGCGCACGCTGGACGCCCTCGCCTCGGTGCTGCCGTTCAAGCCGTTCCGCCGCGCGGTGCGAAACGCGTTCAACCATGACCTGATCACCACCGCCGAGACCGCGCGGGCGCGGTCGAAGGCACTGCGGCAGATCGCCGCCGACATCGTGCCCACGGAGTCCGTCCTCGAGGACCACGTGCATGACCTGATCCGCGCAGCGGGCTTCGAGGAACCGCTCGTCAACGTCCCGCTCGGCGACTACCGCCCCGACTTCCGCTGGCCGCAGCGCGCACTCATCGTCGAGGCCGACGGAGCCGGAACGCACGACAACGTCTGCACGACACGCAGCGCCGGCATCGTCGGCCACACGGCCGCGACGATCACCGCACCATGATGAAGCTCACTTCGCTCTCATCGTGGTGAAGGTTCGGTGACCGGCCGTCTGAACTTCGTCGGCGCGTTCCTGTCGATCTCGGTCGCGGCGACGATCGCCGAGGGCATCGTCGAGCAGGACCAGATCGCGTTGCCGATCATCTTCGCCGGCCTGCTCGGCGCAATCGGGTTCAACCTCACCACGTGGTACCTGGGGCTGCCCTCCTCGTCGAGCCACGCGCTGATCGGCGGCATGGTGGGCGCGATGCTGGCGGCGGTCGGGACGGGCGGCGTCAAGTGGTCCGGGATCGTGGAGAAGGTGCTCATCCCGGGCGTGTTCGCGGTGCTGATCGCGGGCGCGGTGGCGGTGATCGGCACGAAGGTCGCCTACCTGTTCCTGCGCAACGTCGGCAGCGACACGGCCACGCGCGGCTACCGGCTCGGGCAGATCGGCTCGGCGTCGCTGGTCTCGCTCGGCCACGGCACCAACGACGCGCAGAAGTCGATGGGCATCATCGTGCTCGCCCTCGCCGCCAACGGGAACCTCTCCGCGGGCAACTTCACGGTGCCGCTGTGGGTGAAGATCGGCTGCGCCACGGCGATCGCGCTCGGCACGTTCATGGGCGGCTGGCGCATCATCGGCACGCTCGGCAAGAAGGTGGCGGGCGACATCACGCCGCCACAGGGCTTCTCTGCGGAGGCGTCGGGCGCGACGCTGATCCTCGGCTCCTCCTACTTCGGCTACCCGCTGTCCACGACGCAGGTCGTCTCGGGCGCGGTCGTCGGCTCGGGCATCGGACGCGGTGGGAGCGAGACAACTGGGGCATCGCCGGTCGCATGGGTATCGCGTGGGTCCTCACCATCCCCGGCGCGGGAGCGGTCGCCGCCGGCGCCTACGGGCTCGTCTCGTTGCTCGGCGACACGGCCGGACCGATCGTGATCGGCGCGCTCGCGCTGACGGGATCGGTGGCGCTGTTCCTCAAGACGCGCCGCGAGGACGCCACCGACACCGAGCTCACCGACCTCAAGGGCTCCCCGGCCCCGGTGGCGGCATGATCTTCGCGGAGCTGATCGCCTGGGGTGACCTCGGCAAGGTCGTGCTCGTCGGGCTCGCGGGCGGCGTCGGCCTGGTCGTCACCTGGGGCCTGCTGCTGCTCGGCCTCGAACGGACGCAGGAAGTCCGGTCGGGCGCCCGCTCCGGCGGGCTCGCCGCCTATGGCGCGATCGCGCTGGTGGGCGGCCTCTGCACCCTCGCGCTGCTGGTGCTCGGGCTATGGGCGTTGACGCAGAAATGAACGCGCGCGTCCTGCGCCGTCTGCACGAGGTGTACGAGCGCGAGCGCGCGCTGGTCCCGGAGATCCAGGCGCAGCTCGCGGCCGCGCCGCCCGGCGGCTACCGGGACCAGCTCCAGGAGCACCTCGACGAGACGCGGGCGCACATCCGGACGCTCGCTCACCGGCTGGACGAGCTCGGCTACCGCAGCGGGTCGCTGCTCACCGGCCTCGTCTCGCTCGTGCAGGGAACCGTGGCGCAGGCGAACGCGCGCCGCCTCACCCCGCTCGATCTGCTGCGCCCGCGCGACCCGGCCGAGCGGATCCTCCAGCGCGCGCGGCACGCGGCCGCCGCCCACGCGGCGAACATCGCCGACTACCGGGCGCTGGACCGCATCGCCCAGACCGCGGGCGACACCACCACGCAGGCGCTGGCCGCGCGGCTCGGCGCCCAGGAGCAGCACCGCTTCGACGCGATCATCGCCGAGATCCCGACGCTGACCGACGCGCTGCCGTAACAGGAGGCGCGGCGACGGTGCTGGCGGCCTGAGCCGTCGCAGCGGCCGCGTCGAGGAGGTGGTATCACTCGTCTCGGGCCGTGGCTCGGGAGGCCGCGGGAGAGGAGAGACGCGCTATGTCCGCCGTTCGTCGCATGGTGCTCGCAAGCCTGTTCGCCGCGCTGCTGGCCGGCACCGCCCAGGCTCACGACCGTGGCCTGGACGGGCACCCGAGCCTGCGTAACGCCGTCACGGACCAGACCTTCTACTTCGTGATGGCGGACCGCTTCGCGAACGGGTCGACGGAGAACGACCACGGCGGCCTGCCGCCGGGCAAGGACGCCGGGCAGTCGGGCTTCGATCCCACCGGCAAGGGCTGGTACCACGGCGGTGACCTGCGTGGGCTGCTCGGCAAGCTCGACTACGTCCAGGGCCTGGGCGCGACCGCGATCTGGCTCACGCCGTCGTTCAAGAACAAGGCGGTGCAGCCGGAGGACAACTCGGCCGGCTACCACGGCTACTGGATCACGGACTTCACGCAGATCGACCCGCACCTCGGCTCCAACGAGGACCTGCGCGCGCTCGTCGACGCCGCGCACCGCCGCGGCATCAAGGTCTACTTCGACATCATCACCAACCACACGGCGGACGTCATCAAGTACGTCGAAGGCGCCCGGATGCCGTACCGCTCGAAGGATCAGGCGCCGTACCGGACCGCGTCCGGCGCGCCGTTCGACGACCGCGACCACGCGGGCACGAGCTTCTTCCCGCCGCTGTCGGCCACGACCAGCTTCCCGTTCCGGCCGTTCGTGCCGGAGGCCGAGCGGACCGTCAAGGTGCCCGCGTGGCTGAACGACGTGACGCTCTACCACAACCGCGGGGACACGACGTTCGTCGGCGAGAACTCGCTCTACGGCGACTTCTTCGGCCTCGACGACCTGTTCACCGAGCACCCGCGCGTGGTGGACGGGATGGTCGAGATCTACAAGACGTGGATCCGCGAGTTCCGCATCGACGGCTTCCGGATGGACACGATGAAGCACGTCAACGACGAGTTCTGGCAGACGTTCGCGCCCACGATCGAGCGCTACGCACGCTCGCAGGGCATCCGCGACTTCTACATGTTCGGCGAGGTGGCCGAGGACAACAGCCGGCCGATCCTGTCGCACTTCACGACCCACGACCGCGTGCAGGGCGTGCTCGACTTCGCGTTCCAGACGGCCGCGATGCGCTTCGCCGCCAACTCGGTGGGGACGGACGACCTGCGCAACCTGTTCGTCGACGACGACTGGTTCACCGACGGCGACTCCAACGTCTACAACCTGCCGACGTTCCTGGGCAACCACGACCGCGGGCGGGTCGGCATGTTCGTGCGGGACGCCAACCCGGGAGCGACCGAGGCCGAGCTGCTGCAGCGTGACCGGCTCGCGCACGCGCTGATGTACTTCTCCCGTGGGAACCCGGTCGTCTACTACGGCGACGAGCAGGGCTTCACCGGCGCGGGCGGCGACCAGGACTCGCGTCAGGACATGTTCCCCTCGCAGTCGCCGCAGTACAACAACGCCGCGGATCCGATCGCTGGGGACGACGGGGCGGGCAAGAACGACAACCTCGGCTCCGACGAGACGCCGATGGACGACAACTTCGACCCCGGGCATCCGCTGTACCGCGAGCTGGTGCGGCTGGCCGAGCTCACCCGCCGCCACCCGGCGCTGCGCAACGGCACCCAGCAGCACCGGTACTCCTCGCCCGCGGCCGGCGTCTACGCCTTCAGCCGCTTCCACGACCGCGAGTACGTCGTGGCGCTCAACAACGCCGAGACGGCAGCGAGCGCCGCGATCCCGACGTTCATGGCGCGCGGCGACTGGGAGCGGGTGTACGGCGACGGGCCGAAGTGGGCCCGCAGCGGGCGCGACGCCCGGCTGACGCTGACCGTCCCGCCGCTCTCCGCCGTGGTGTACCGGGCGCGTGACCGGATCGAGCGCAGCCGCCGGGCACCCAACGTGTGGCTGACGGCGCCCGCGAGCGGCTCGGACCGGTTGGAGGTGCGCGCGAACGTCGCCGGCAGCTCCGCCTACCACGTCACCTTCTTCGCGCGGGTCGGGCACCGCTGGGTGGATATCGGCACCGACGACAACGCGCCGTACCGCGTCTTCCACGACGTGGCCGACCTCGCCCCCGGCACGCGGGTGAAGTACCGGGCGGTGGTGCTCGACAACGCCCGCCACGAGCGGCGGAGCCAGACCGTGCGGTCGACCGTCGCGCCGCCCACGATCACGCTGGAGGCGCCGACCGAGGGCCAGCGCGTGCGCGGGACGGTCGAGGTCCGCGCGACCGCGGTGCCCGAGCACGCGCACCACGTCGTCGCGTTCGAGCGCTCGGTGGACGGCGGCCCGTTCACCCGCATCGGCAGCGACGACTCGTCGCCGGTCCACACGGCGTTCGACGACACGTCGAGCCTGCCGGACGGCGCGCGCGTGACCTACCGCGCCGTGCTCACCTACGCGCCCGGACGCACCGTCACGAGCGCCGCGCGCAGCGCGACGATCGTGCAGGCGCGCGTGGAGACCGCCGTCATCCACTACAAGGGCGATCTGGCCAAGTGGGGACTGCACCTGTTCGGCGACGGCCTGCCGGACAGCGAGAAGCCCGAGTGGACGAACCCGTTCCCGTTCGACGAGGCCGATCAGTACGGCGGGCTGCGCCGGATCGAGATCAGCGACGACACCAAGCCGGTCGGCTTCGTCGTCCACGGCCGCCCGCCGACCGACCCGAACGTCAAGGACACGGCCAACGACCGCTTCTTCACCCCGCTCGCGACGCCCGAGATCTGGCTCCGCGAGGGCGACGCGCGCATCTACACGTGTGCCGCGGCGAACGACACGTGCGTGGCGAGGTGATCAGCCGAGCAGGAAGCGGCCGGAGAAGGCGAGGCGCTCGACCGGCGGCGCCTCGACCGGCTCGCCGTCGAGCGTGACCGCGGACGTCCGCGGGTCGACGCGGACGTCGCCGCGGCGGTCGTTGTGGAGCATGTCGGCGGCGGTCAGGTCGCGGCAGCCCTCGACGCGGGCGCGCTCGCGGACGGTCGGGAGCTCGGCGTCCATCGCGCAGCCGGCCAGGAACGCGAGCGAGGTGCGGGCGGGCGCGCCGCCGATCCCGCCGACCTGCGGCTGGACGCGCACGGGCTCGGCCAACATCGTGGTCGCGTTGCCGTCGCCGGACGCGCCCCACGCGGCCATCCCGGCCTTGAGCACCAGCTCCGGCCGCACGCCGAACAGTGTGGGCTGCCAGAGCACGGCGTCCGCGAGCCGGCCCGGGGTGAGCGCGCCGACGTGGCCTGCGAGCCCGTGCGTGAGCGCCGGGTTGATCGTGACCTTCGCGATGTGGCGCAACACGCGCGCGTTGTCGTGCGCGCCCTCGCCGCCGCGGACGACCTTCATCCAATCCGCGTTCTGGAACGCGCGGCGGACGACCTCGCCCGCACGGCCCATGCCCTGCGAGTCCGAGGACATCATGTGGATGACGCCGAGGTCGTGCAGGACGCCCTCGGCGGCCATCGTGCGGGCGCGGACGCGCAGGTCGAGGATCGCGAGGTCGCCGCTGCGCCTGCCCGGTTGCAGCAGGTGCACGGCCTCGACCATCGCGCGGCCCTCGGCCTCGGTGCCCGCGCCGAACGGCAGCCCCGGGTTGGTGGAGGACGTGAGCACGCGCTCGCGGCCCGCGAGCGCGAGCAGGTCGGGCGCGTGGCCGCCGCCGCAGCCCTCGATGTGAAAGGCGTGGATCGTCCGGCCGCCGAACGCGCGGTAGGTGTCCTCGACCGACAGCGCCTCGTTGAGCCCGTCGGTGTGGATGGCGAGCTGGACGTCCTCGGCGTCGCAGACGTCGAGCGCCGTCCGGATCTGCTCCGGCCCGGCGGCGACGTCCTCGTGGATCTTCAGCCCGGCGCCGCCCGCGCGCAGCGAGTGCAGGATCGGGTCCTGGCGGGCGGAGGAGCCGCGCACGAGCAGGGCGGCATTGAGCGGGTAGGCGTCGAGCGCGGCCCAGGCGGCGTGCAGCAGCTCGGGTGGGTTGCAGCCGAGGTTCCAGACCGGGCCGGGGTCCTGGATGACGAGCGTCGTGAGCCCGCCCGCGAGCGCGGCGTTCGCGACCTGCGGCGAGAGCCAGTGCACGTGCGTGTCGATGCCGCCGGGCGTGACGATCAGCCCGCTCGCGTCGTGGACGGCGGTCGCGGTGTCGAGCACCACGTCGATGCCGTCCTCGGTGTCCGGGTTGCCGGCCCGGCCGACGCTCACGATCCGGCCCCCGCTCACGCCCAGGCTGGCGAACCGCACCCCAAGCACGGGGTCGATCACGAGACCGCCCGTGATCGCGACCTCCACCCCGCCGCGCTCGGCGCGCGCGGACAGCCCGTCGCGCATCGTGCCGCCCCATCCGGGGACGATCGCGTCCGGCTCGCCCTCGGGCTCGAGCCACAGGTCGCTGTCGGCCAGCCGCACGCGCTCAGGCACCGCGGTACCCCCGTTCCCGCGCGAGCTGGAGCGCCGCGTCCCGCGCGCCCGGGTCGTCCAGCGGCCCGTCCACCAGGCCGCCGTGGCCGCGGACGACGCGCGCGCCGGCGATCGGGACGAGCCGCACGGTGAGCGGCTCGCCCGGGTTGAACACGACCTTGGCGCCGGGGGCGATCGCGAGCCGGTGGCCGTAGGCGGCGGCGCGGTCGAAGCGCAGGACGCGGTTGGTCTCGAAGAAGTGGAAGTGCGAGGTGACGCCGACCGGCACCTCGCCCTCGTTGACGACCTCGAGCGCCAAGCCCTCCGCCAGCCACTCCGGCTCCACCGCCACGGGCTCCGGCGGCGCGCCGCGGCGGATCGGGTCGTGCAAGACGACGAGCCGGTGCCCGTCCTCGAACAGCGGCTCGACCTCCACGCGCGGGATCGCATCGGCCACGCCGTCGAGCACGTCGGCCGGCCCGAGCACCGTGTAGCCGAACGCCTCGACGTCGGCGTAGGAGCGCCCGTCGCGCGCGGCCTCGCACACCTCGTCGGCGATCAGCGCCACCGCCTCGGCCTGCGTGAGCTCCAGCCCGCGCGCGCGGCGCTTGCGAGCCAGCTCGGCGGCCAGGTACAGCAGCAACCGGCTCTCTTCGCTGGGCAGCAGATGCATCTAGGCCGCCGGTTGTTGTTGCGTGATGCAGTGGATGCCGCCGCCGCGGGCGAACAGCGGGCGCGCGTCGACGAGCTCGACGCGCCGGCCCGGGTAGGCGTCGGCCATGATCGCGGCGGCGCGCGCGTCGGCCTCCGGCTCCCCGAAGCCGCACAGGATCACGCCGCCGTTGACGACGTAGTGGTTGATGTAGCTGTAGTCCACCGGCCCGTGCTCGTCGTGGGTGGCGCGCGGCGCGGGGACCTCGACCACCGTCAGTCCTGCCTCGCGCAGCAGCTCGACGATCGTGCGCGAGACGTCATGGTCGGGATGTTCCGGGTCGTCCTGGCGGTGCGCGAGCACGGTGCCGGGCGCGCAGAACGTCGCGACGATGTCCACGTGGCCGCGCGTGCCGAACTCGTCGTAGTCGCGCGTGAGGCCGCGCTCGAGCCAGATGATGCGCTCGGCCCCGAGCGTGCGCCGCAGCTCCGCCTCCACCCGGGCCTGATCCCAGTCCGGATTGCGCCCGGGATCGAGCTGCACCGTGCGGGTGACGAGCACGGTGCCCTCGCCGTCGACGTGGATGCCGCCGCCCTCGTTGACGAGCGGGGAGCTGACGACGGGCACGCCGGCCTGCTCGGCCACGAAGCGGGCGACGTTGGCGTCCTTGTCCCACTGCGCCCACTGCTGCCCACCCCAGCCGTTGAACACCCAGTCGACCGCGGCCGGCGCGTTGCCGTCGAGGACGAACGTCGGCCCGATGTCGCGCATCCAGGCGTCGTTGAGCGGCGCCTCGACAACCTCGACGCGGGGATCGAGGGAGCGCGCGGCCTCGTCGGTCGCATCCGGGTCGACGACCATCGACACCGGCTCGAACTCGACGACCGCGCGCGCGACCGCCGCCCACGTGGCGCGAGCCTCGTCCGGCTGCTCGCCGAGCGTGTAGCCGGACGACGGCCACGCCATCCAGGTGCGCTGGTGGGGCGCCCACTCGGGCGGCATGCGGTACTCGGGCACCGGCGGAGCGTAGTGCAGCGGGCGTCCGCCGCCGTGTCAGGTGTGGAGGGCGGCCGCCAGGACGGGGCGCAGGTCGGGTGGGGCGTCTGCGATCGCCTGACGCAGCACGCCCTGTCCGCCATGGGCGGCCGGTTCGCCCTCGTCGACGAGCCCGAGGAGGAGGCGGACAAGCCCGTCGAGATCGGGGACAGTGGACGTCTCGCGGCCAACGTCGATATCGACAGTCATAGACACCGGCGGGCCCGCCTCCGGGCGCGCGAGCAGCTCGCCGCGCAGCGCCTCGAAGGCGCGCGCCGCGTGCGGCGCGGACTCGTAGGCGAGCGCCAGCGCCGGCAACCACCCGCGTGTCCACTCGCGATGCATGTACGGCCGGACGATCGTGGCTAACGCCTCACGGACCGCGGCGTCCGAGGGCGCACGGCCGCCGGTGGCCAAGTCGACGATGACCTCGCCGCGACGGAGCTCCGGCGGTGCCAACACGCCCGTCTCCCTCGCAGCGGCGAGGTGCCGGCGCGCGCGGGCCGGGTCACCGAGCATCAACGCACAATCTGAGGCCATCCGGTGCCGGACGGGCTCGGTGCTCGCCTCCTCCAGGACCGCTTCGTACAACGGCCGCGCGCGCTCCATGCCGTAGGCAATCGCCGTGCACTGGGCGACGAGCTCTCGCGCCCAGCGCGAATCCGGGCTCATCTGGTCTGCGAGCAGCTCGCGCAGGCGGGCGTGGTCGCCACGGTGCAGAGCGTCGGCGGCGCGCACGGTCGCCGCCCAGGAGGGGTCCCCCACCGAGTCGATCACCTGCTCGCTGCGCTCGTCCAGCACGCCGTACCAGTTCATGCGCATGACCACGTACGTTTCCTGCAGCCACGGGTCGGCTTCGGCCTCGGCGAGCGCGCGCGCCGCGAGCGTGCACGCGGGTCCGGAGAGCGCGGCCGTGTCGCATCCCCACGCGAGATGCGCCGCGCGGTACGGATCGCCGGCGTCGTACAACGCCGCCGCCAGCAGCCACGGCAACGGCGCCCATCGCTCCGGCACCGGCTTGATGTCCGTCGCGGCACGCCGCGCGAGCAGCAGTCCGCGCATGTACCCCGACTCGACGCACTGACTTGGGGCCACACGGAGCCCGTCGGACCCGATCCGGTCCAACGCCGCGAGCCCGTTGGCGACGGCCCGGTCGAGGGCCGTCTCCGGGGCACTGAAGGATTCGCTCCACCACGCTTCGGCGAGCCGGATCAGCCCGCCCACGGAGGGCCGCAACCGCTGCGCGGCCTCCTGAGCAGCCAGTGCCCCGCTGAGGTCCTCGCTCTCGGAGGCGAAGAACTGCGCTCTTTCGTAGAGGTCAGCCGCCTGCTCGACGCGATCCACGGAGCGTTGCGCCTCGGCTGCGAGCTCCGCCGCCGCGGCGTTCTGGAGCGCGGACGTGTCCGCGAGCGGCAGGTCCGCTGGGCTCAGCATGAGCAACCCGTCAGTGCGGTTGCAGGCCGCTGACACCTCGAGCGTCACGTAGCGGAACCGGCCGTCGGTTCGGACGTGCTGCTGGAGCCGCCAGTACCGCGAACGCTCCGGCGTGGCTTCGAGGCCGTCGAGCGCGTGATGGAGCAGGTCGCGAGCGCTGCTGAGGTCCCGCCCGAGCTCGAACTCGACCTGGGCGCGCAGCAGCAGCGCCTCGGGCTGCGACGGATCCAGCCGAGCGGCGACGCTCGCCGACCGTTCGGCCTGAGTGAGCGCGTCGGTGGCTTGATCGTGCGCGACGGCAACCCGAAGCCAGATCACCGTCTCAGCCATCGCGGTGTCGATCATGCCGCCCTCCCGCCGCGTGCACGCCAGGGCTTCCTCCAAGCGTCCGCCGCCGTACAGCGCGAGCGCGCGGGCCGCCGCGACGCCCGGCACGTCGTCGTCGAGCCCGGCCAGCGCGTCGAGCGCGGCGTCGAAGCCGCCGTCGTCAATTGCCGTCAGCGCGTCCGCGACCGCGCGGGCCGCATCCGCCGTGCCGCCCGTGTCCGGCGCGGCGTCGAACAGGCGTCCCGCCTTGTGGGCGTCACCGCGCAGCATCAGGATGTGGCCCGCCAGCATCAGCAGCACGGAGCCGCCGTCCAGCGTGAGCGCCCGTTCGACGAGCCGGTCGATCGTGGCGTCGTCGATCTGCGTGACCGCTCGCCGCACACTGCCGCCGCGGAGCAGATCGAGCGCAAACTCGGCCGGTTCCTCCGCTTCGTCCGGTGGAGCGGCGAGCGCGGCGGCGAACGCCTGGCCGAACGCGGCGTCGGGGCGGCGGTTCGCGCGCGCGCTCAGCAGCGCGAGGTGCCAGTGCACCTGCCAGCGGAGCGTGTCCTCGCCGGGGTCCTCGAGCGCCCGGCCGAGCTCGGCGATGGCGTCGTCGAGACGGCCTTCCTGGTCCGCGAGGGCCAGCGCGAGCTCGACACGCGCGGCGCGCACGCTGAGTCGAGCGCTCACGGTTTGACCTCACGTCGCAGCGGGCCCGCCCGGCCCACGGTCCTGCGACCAGCGGTTCGCGGCTCGGACTCGAACTCCGGCTCGGGCTCGGCCTGCGCGTTGGCGTCCTCGATCACGTAGTAGCCGGGGACCCCGAAGGTTCGGCGCGACTCCTCGCCCACGCGGCTCGCGACGCGGTCCTTGGCGTAGTAGACCGCGTAGTCGAGCCGCTTGCCCTGGGTGACCGCGTCCATCAGCAGCAGCGTGAAAGTGTCCTTGCCGAGCGGGGGCACGAGCCGGGCGTGCGCGGCCGAGTGGCAGACGAAGATGACCGGTCCGAGCCCCGCCCGGGCCAACTCGCCCGCCACCTCGTTCGTGGCGCGGTAGGAGTCCGTGGACGGCCGCGCCGCGAAGGCGCTGAAGAAGATCAGGTCGAACTTGAGGTTGCGGCGCCGCAACTGGACGATCAGGTCCTGCACGCGCCGCCAGTCGGGGGCGTCTTCGCGCTCGGGCCAGAACGCCACCTCCACGCCGCCGGGCCGGCGTCGGACGGGCAGGCACATCAACAGCAGCTTCGGCCGTTGCGCGCCGAGGGAATCCAGGACGCGTCCCCACTGCGCGTCCTCCGCGCGCGCGTCGAAGACGACGTTCAGCCCGACCATCTGCGTCAAGCCGTCCGCGACCCGACCCGCGGCATCCCCGAGCTGACCGCGTTGCGAGTTGACCAGGCCGACGGCGACCGGGCTCTTGATCTCCGACGGCGGGGTCCCGACGATCACCCGCTCCACCAGCAACCCCGGCTGCAGCGCCATGGGCTGCGGTTCGGGGCGGATGTCGTCGTCGTAGCCCGGATCTGGCTGGTGATACAGGTACTCCCACGGATACCGCTGCATTCCACTCTCGTCCCGACCGTCGCCGAAGTGCAGCCGCAGCTTCAACAGGCTGCGGCTGGCCTCGGTCTCGTCGAGCGCGCGGATCCGCTCCTGCACGCCCGGCGGAAGCGCTCGCTCGAAGAGCGTGCTGCCGACGCAGTTCCAGGCGCGCCGGACCGCTCGCTGAGCCCACCGGTCGCTGTCGTAGTCAGGCACACGCACGACCGCGTCCGCGAGCTGGCTCATCCGCCGGACCGCCGACCACTGGTGGTCGTCGCGTCCCGACAGATCGATTGATTCCGGCTCGCCGGCGCTCGATTGAGCGACGACGGAGGCACGGTCGAACCGCAGCGTGATGGGGTCGATCCTCGGCTCCTCGTAGTCCACGAGCTCAGGACGGGAGACGCGGCTCGGGATCTCGCGTTTCGCCAGCGGCAGGGACCCCTGACTCCTGACGTTGCGCTGTGGGAGCGGGTCCAGCCGCGGCTGATGCTCGAGCAGCCGCGTGTAGACGGTCTCGAGCGTGACCATGCCATCGTCGGGACGGCCGGGTACCTCGGGGTCGAGGAGGATCGAGGCGAGCGCCGCTGTGAACGGGCTCGGCTCGTTGACGTCCTGGGAGTCCTTGGCGGGCTGGTTGCCGCCGCTGGCGAGGACGCCCGTTCCGGCGCCGAGCGAGTCGCTGATCTCGAGCGTGGCGCTCTTGTACGCGCCCGCGTAGCAGCAGTCAAGCACCACCACCGTGGAGCGCGCGCGGTTGCGGACCTGCAGCCACTCACGCAGCTTCGCGGTGTCGAACCCGCGATAGGACTCCTGCTGGCTCGGCGTGTCGACGCCGCAGAGCGCCAACCGTCCCTCCTCGATTCGCGCGCCGTGGCCCGAGTAGTAGAGGACCATGTGATCGTCGGGGCCGTTGTGATCGATGAACTCGGCGATCGACGTCTGCAACTCGTTCCAGGTGGCGTTGCAGAGGACCTGAATCTCTTCGCACAGTCCGAACTTCGGGTCCTCGAGCGCCTCCTGCATCAACCGCACGTCATGGCGCGGCCCGTTCAACGGGGCGTACACGCCGGTCGGGTCCGCGTACTCCCAGTTCCCGATGATGAGCGCGCGGTGCGGCACGCGGCCTCACTCGCCGTTGAGCGTGTTTGCGACGACCGCTTCGAGCACCGCGTCGTCGACGTTCTCGGCGTCGATCGACAGCTTGCCCGAGCGGCTGGGCGCACCGTCCTGCTCGACCTCGTACTCGACATCCAGAGAGCGATGCTGGGGGCGCTTGTTGAGCCACGCCTTGAAGACCTCGGTGGCGGCCGTCAATGCGCCGCTGGATGCCAGTGGGATCACGATGTCCGTGATCACGCCCTTGTCCGAGGGTCCCGGACGGAGCTCAGCGTGATTCGGCAGCTCGCGGGCGAGCTCCCGCTCGACCTCGCCCGCTTCTTCACGGGCACGATCGTCGTCCTCAGCGAAGAACCTGCTCCGAGGCTTGACGTGGAGTCGAATGGTGCCCGTCTCGGGCGCGCCGGACATGCCGTACCTCCCTCTCGACGATCCGCTGGATGCGGATGAGGCCATCCTCTCCGCGCTCGAGGCTGTTTGTCAAGACTTCGCGTTTGATACAGAGATCCGGAGCGACAGTTGCGTCTCAGCGGCGCGGCTCCCAGCGGAAGCAGCGCCTGCTGACCTCGTAGCCGATCCCGGTCCACACGATCAGGCCCGCGGCGGGCGCGACGACGCTGCCGCCCTGCTCCCAGCCCTGGCGGACGAGGTCGGCGAGCCCGCCGCCGGGCGTCAGGTGCATCACCGTCGTGACCGCGTCGGCGGTGACCGACAGCGCCCACGCGGCGCTCGTGATCGCGGCCAGGAAGACCGGCGCGACGGTCACCTGGGCGAGCTCGGCGCTGGCCGTGAACGCGGCGGTCGCGAGCGCGAGCGAGGCCGACATCACGCTGCCGAGCACGTACGCGGGCACGAGCGTCAGCGGCCGCTCGGGTAGCGGCGCGCCGAACGCGACCGCGCACGCCAGCAGGAGCACCGACTGCGCCCCGGCCAGGACCAGCAACGGCAGCAGGAGCCCGGCGAGGATCTGCGGGTCGCTCAGCTCGCCGCTGCGCAGCCGCTTGAGCACGAGCTGGCGGCGACGGGCGGCGAGCGAGGTCGTCGCCGTGGCGTAGACGCAGAACAGCATCACGAACACGAACTGCATCGCGACCACCCCGCCCCAGCTGCCGTCCTCCCCGTCGGCGGCGATCATCGCGCCGAGGGCGAGCGGGAGCAGCAGCGCCGTGGCGAGCACGAGCTTGTTGCGGCCGAGGATGCGGACTTCGGACAGGGCGAGGGCGAGCACGCGGTTCATGCGATCACTCCGAGAAAGGCGTCTTCGAGCGTGCCGCCGCGGGCGTGCAGGCGCTCGAGGGTCAGGTCGTGGGTGTCCGCCCAGTTCAGGAGGCGGCGGAGGTCGCGCTGCAGGTGGTGGGTCTCGAGGACGAGCTCGCCGAGGCGGCCGTGCGTCCGGAGCGCGGCGAGATCGTCGGGGAGCGGGTGCGGCGGCGCACGGAAGGAGATCCGCGCGGGGAGCGCGGCGGAAACGTCGCCGAGCGAGCCGGCGCGGACGATCCGGCCGTCGCGCAGGATCGCCACGCGGTGCGCGAGCGCCTCCGCCTCCTCCAGGTAGTGGGTGGTGAGCAGGATTGTCGTGCCGGCGTCCACGAGCTCGCCGATCAGCTGCCAGGTACGGCGGCGCGACTCGGGGTCCAGACCCGTGGTGGGCTCGTCCAGGACGAGCAGGTCAGGGCTGCCGTGGATGGCGAGCGCGACCTCCAGCCGGCGTCGCTCGCCGCCGCTGAGCTGCTCCACGGCCACGTCGGCGCGGGCGGTCAGGTCGAGCCGCTCGAGGTCGTGGGCGACGTCGCCGGCGCGGCTGCCGAGCCGCGCCCACAGCTCGGCCGTCTCGCGCACGGTCAGCTCCCCCGCGAACCCGCCGTCCTGCAGCATCACCCCGGTCCGGCGGCGCACGGCCCGGCGCTCGGCGCGCGGGTCGTGCCCGAACACGCGGACGCGGCCACCCGCGGGCGCGTGGTGGCCCTCCAGCGCTTCCAGCGTGGTCGTCTTGCCCGCGCCGTTGGCGCCGAGCAGCGCGAACACCTCGCCCCGCTCGACGCTGAAGTCGACGCCGTCGACGGCGGTGTGGGCGCCGTAGGTGCAGCGCAGGTCGGTCACTTCGATCACGGCCATGTCCAGCAGCCTGCCTGCGCGGGCGGGTCCTCGTTAGTGCCCGGTTGTCACCGGATGTCATGCGCTTGTCATCCCGCGCGCGAGCTAGGTTGCCCGGGATGGACCGGACCGAGAACGGCCTGCAGTGGATGCGGCGGCTGACCCAGTGGACGCTCGCGAGCGTCGCGGGCCTCGTCGTGCTGATCCCGGCCGCCGATCTGTTCGCGCGTGACGACCTCGAGCCCTGGGCCGTGTCCGCCGCGTTCGTGGCGCTGGCGTTCGTGGGCTACGTGCAGACGCGGCTGCTGCTGGGCGGGATGGCGGGCCTGGACGCGGCACGGCGGTCGCTGCCGGTGGTGCTGGCCGCCGCGGCGGTCGCGCTCGTGCTGTGGGCCGCGCTGGTCGACGAGACGCGCTGGATGTGGGTGCTGCCGTTCTCCGGCGTCGTGTGCGGGGTGACGTTCGGCGCCGGGCCGCGCGGGCGCTGGCTGGTGATCGTGGCCGGGCTGGCGGCCGCGTTCGCGGTCGGCTGGGCCGCGACGGGAACGCCGGACGCGGGGCTCAGCGGCGTGTTCGTGCTGGCCTCGTTCGCCCTGGCCTGCCTCGCGCAGGTGTGGGTGTGGGACGTGACGCTGCGGCTCGACCAGGCGCGCGAGCAGGCCGGCGAGGTCGCCGTGCTGCGCGAGCGACTGCGCTTCGCGGGCGACCTGCACGACATCCAGGGCCACCAGCTGCAGGCCATCGCGTTGAAGGCGCAGCTCGCCTCGCGGCTGATCGGGCGCGACGACGATGCCGCGCGCCGGCACGCCGACGACGCGCACGCGCTGGCGCTGCAGGCGCTCAGTGAGACGCGCGAGCTCGTCCAGGGCTACCGGCGTGTAGGCCTGGCGACCGAGCTGGCCAACGCCGTCGGCATCCTGAAGGCGGCGGGCGTCGACGCCGAGGTCGAGGGCGCGCCCGAGACCGTCCCGGTCGCGCTGCAGCCGCTGTTCGGGTCGCTGGTGCGCGAGGGCGCCACGAACCTGCTCCGCCACACCCGCGCCGAACGCTGTGAGATCGCGGTCGAGCGCGACGGCGACGACGTGGTCGTGCGCGTGATCGACGACGGCGTCGCCCGCGTGGTCGTGCCCGACGGCGACGGGACGGGCGTCGCGGGCCTGCGCGAGCGCTTCGCGGCGGTCGGCGGCCGCGTGGAGGCGGCGCCGCTCGCGCCGCGTGGCTTCGAGCTCTGCGGCCGCGCGCCGCACCGGCCGTGATCCGGCTGCTGCTCGCCGACGACGAGGATCTCCTGCGCGAGGCGCTCGCCACGCTGCTCGAGCTCGAGCCGGACTTCACGGTCGTGGCGCAGGCCGGGAACGGGCGAGCGGCGGTCGAGCTCGCCGCCCAGCACGAGCCGGACCTGGTCGTGCTCGACCTCGAGATGCCCGAGCTCGACGGCGTGTCGGCCACGGAGGCGATCCTCGCGCGGCGGGCGGTCCCGGTCGTGCTGCTCACGCGGCACGCGCGGCCCGGCGTGCTGCGGCGCGCGCTCACGGCCGGCGCCCGCGCCTTCGTGCCCAAGACGACGCCCGCCGACCGGCTCGCGCGGATCCTGCGCGACGTGCACGGCGGTGGCCGCTATGTGGACTCCGAGATCGCGGCCACCGCGCTCACCGAGGGCACGTGTCCACTCAGCGAGCGCGAGCTCGACCTGCTGCGCCACGTCCACGCCGGGCGCAGCGCGAGCGCCATCGCCGAGGTCGCGCACCTCGCCCCGGGGACGGTGCGCAACTACCTGTCCTCGGCGATGGCCAAGCTCAACGCGCCGACCCGCGCCGAAGCGGCGCGGATCGCCTACGAGGAGGGCTGGATCTAGACCCGGCTGTCCAGCACCGCCCACGGGTCGCCGAAGCCGTTGCTGACGGCCACCAGGTCGCGCACCAGCTCGAACGACGCACCCGGCGCGAGCGTGATCTGTCGCTGGGACTGGATCCAGTTGCCGTTGCCGTACGCCGTGAAGCCGGCCTGCGCGTAGACGAGCCCGTACGTCTGGCCGTCGGTGCCGGTCATGCCGATCCACGGCTTGGACGGCGGGTAGAACGCCTGCTCGGCGTACGGGGTCGCGATCGTGCCGTGCCCGGCGACGCCGCTGCGCTGGCCCGTGCCGTCGTGGTCCATGGCGTCGCCGAGCCAGAACGTGAGCGCGGTGGCCGTCGTGTTGGTGAACACGGACGCGATCCGGACGAAGTCGCGGTCGGCCTCCAGCGTGTACGTCGTGACGACGCTGATCCCCGTCGGGTTGCTCGCCGTCCCGGTCGCGCGCACGACGCCCGGCGAGACCACCTCGACCGTCGTGTTGCGCACCGTGCGCATCTGCCAGGCCTCCGGGCCGGTCGGCTGCGCGACCGACGTGTACGGCAGGTTGATCCAGTCGAGCTGGTCGACGTGGCCGACCGCGGCCAGGTCAAGCGGCTTGCCACGCGTGGTCGGGGTCAGCTGACCGTCCTCGAACGTGAGCGAGAGCCCGAGCGCGAGCTTGGCGTTCTCCAGCACCAGGTCCGTCGCGCGGGCCTCGGCCCGGGCGCCCGGCAGCAGCCGCCCGCTCGCCGCGCGCAAGCCGACCGGCGTGAGCGCGAAGTCGAGCTTCGCGATCGAAGCGCCCGTGACCGTCGCCGGCTTGGTCGCCACCTCGTAGCCGACGCCGTTCGCGGTCACCGAGTAGCTGCCGGGTGCGACGAACAGGCTGAACTCGCCGTCGGCGTCGGTCGGGCGCTCCACCACGAGCGCCCCGCTCGCGTTGCGCACCTCGATCTCGACGTTGCGCAGCGGCGCGCCGCCCGTGCCGGTGACCTTGCCCGCCAACCCGGTGCCCGCGTCCAGCCGGCGCGCGCCCGGGGTGCCCGCCGCCACGTCGAACGCGGCCAGCGTGTAGGCCGGCGACGCCGCGTTGTTCGGCGCGGTGACGATCCGCAGCGTCGTCTCCCAGCGGTCGCGGTCGACCTCGCACTTGACGTAGCCTCGGTAGCCGCCCTCGTAGAACTTCACGTGCGGGTTCGCGTCCAGGCCCTCGCGCACCGCCGCGTCCCAGCCGATCCCGGACGAGATCGACGTGCCCGCGAACTCGGTGGCGACCAGCCGGTCGTCGAGCTCGACGTCGTTGACCCAGTTGGAGTGCCAGTCGCCGGCGAGGATCACCGGGTTCGACACGCGCTCGCCCTCGAGCGTGCGCAGGATCCGCTCGCGCGCTGCGGGGTAGCCGTCCCACTGGTCGAGGTTGTAGACCTCGCCCGGCCCGAGGTCGTAGTCGAACGGGGCCATGATCGTCTGCTGGGCGATCACGTTCCAGCGCGCCTTTGACTGCTTGAGCCCGCGGAGCAGCCACTGCTCCTGCTCGGGGCCGGTCATCGTGCGGGCGGGATCGTAGACCTCGTCGCAGGGGGCGCGCATCCCGTCGCCGCATGCTTGGTCGGAGCGGTACTGGCGCGTGTCCAGCACGCTGAACTCGGCCAGCCGGCCCCACTGGAAGCGCTTGTAGAGGTACAGGTGCTCGTCGCGCGGCAGCGACTGGTAGCGCAGCGGCAGGTACTCGTAGTAGGCCTTGTAGGCGTTCGCGCGCCGCTCCAGGTGCGGGCGCGCGTCGTTGGCCGTGCCCGGGACCTCGCCGGCGTAGTTGTTGGAGACCTCGTGGTCGTCCCACGTGGTGATGAACGGGAACTTGCGGTGCGCCTCGCGCAGCTCGGCCGAGGACTTGTAGAGCGCGTGCAGGCGCCGGAACTCCGCCAGGCTGCCGGTCGCGGTCTCGTAGATGTAGTCGCCCAGGTGCAGGACGAAGTCCAGGTCCTGCTCGGCCATGTCGCGGTAGGCCGGGTAGGCGCCGCCGACCCAGTTCTGGCAGGACGCGAACGCGAACCGCAGCGGCTCGTTCGCCGCGTTGGCGGGCGGCAGCGTGCGCGTGCGCCCGATCACGCTCTCCTGGCCGCCGGTGTTGAACCGGTACCAGTACCAGCGGCCCGCCTTCAGCCCGTCGACCTGCGCGTGCACCGTGAGGTCCCACGCCGGATCGGCGTAGTACGTGTCGCGCTTGACGACCTTCGTGAACGCCTCGTTCTCGGACACCTCCCAGCGCACCGGCACGAAGGCCATCGCGCCGGGGTCGACCCGCGTCCACAGCATCACCCCGGTCGCCGACGGATCGCCCGATGCGACCCCCAGGCTGAACGGCGCCGGGTCCAGCGCCGCCGAAGCGGCCCCGGGCGCGACCCACTGTGGCAACTGACCCAGCGCGGCCGCTCCGGCCGCGCCACCGGCGAGCTTCAGGAAGTGCCGGCGATCGAATCCCCGCTCTCTCATGGCGGGGATGAGAGCGGCGCCGAACCCTCGAGAGGTAGCCAGGGTGTTACGCGCAGTCGCTGTCACGAACCGCTGCGGTGGCCGGTCTCAGTCGACGACCCGTCCGAAAGGCAGCACCGATGAACCGCGATAATGCCGGTCCGCGCCGATGACCGACACGCAGATGCCACCGTCGGGCCTGTTGGGTCGACAGCAGGAGTGTGGAGCGCTCGATCGGCTCGTGTCCGCGGTGCGGGCGGGCCAGAGCCGCGTCCTCGTCGTGCGCGGGGACGCCGGCGTGGGCAAGACCGCGCTGCTCGAGTACCTCGCCGGGGCGGCGACGGGCTTCCAGCTGCACCGCGCCGCGGGGATCGAGTCCGAGATGGAGCTCCCGTTCGCCGGCCTGCACGCGCTGTGCGCGCCGCTGCTCGGCCGCCTGCGCCGGCTGCCCGAGCCACAGCGGGCCGCGCTCAGCACCGCGTTCGGGCTGGACGCCGGCCCGCCGCCCGACCGCTTCATGGTCGGCCTCGCCGTGCTGAGCCTGCTCGCCGACGCCGCCGAGGAGGAGCCGCTGGTGTGCATCGTTGATGACGCTCAGTGGCTCGACCGCATCTCCGCCCAGACGCTCGCGTTCGTCGCCCGGCGGCTGCTGGCCGAGCGTGTCGGGCTGGTGTTCGGGCTGCGCGAGGACGGGGACGACCACGAGCTGGGCGGGCTGCCCGAGCTCCGCGTCGAGGGGATCGGCGCCGTCGAGGCGCGCGTGCTGCTCGACAGCGCGATCCCCGGTCCGCTGGACGAGCGGGTGCGCGACCGCATCCTCGCCGAGGCGTCCGGCAACCCGCTCGCGCTGCTGGAGCTGCCGCGCGGGCTGTCGCCCACCGCCGTGGCCGGCGGCTTCGGGCTACCGGGCGCGATGCCGCTGACCAGCCGGATCGAGCAGGGATTCGTGCGCCAGCTCGAGCCGCTGCCGGGCGAGACGCGCCGGCTGCTGCTGCTCGCGGCCGCGGAGCCCGTCGGCGACGTGACGCTGCTGCGGCGCGCCGCGCAGCTGCTCGGGCTCGAGCCCGAGCGGGCGGCGCCGGCCGAGGCCGCGGGGCTGATCGACATCGGGGCCAGCGTGCGCTTCCGGCATCCGTTGGTCCGCACCGCGGCCTACCGCGCCGCGAGCGTGCCGGACCGGCGCGATGTGCACGGAGCGCTGGCCGACGCCACCGACCCGCGGCTCGATCCCGACCGGCGCGCCTGGCATCGCGCGCACGCGGCCGCGCGGCCCGACGAGGCGGTCGCCGACGAGCTCGAGCGCTCCGCCGGGCGCGCGCAGAAGCGCGGCGGGATCGCCGCCGCGGCCGCGTTCCTGCAGCGCGCCGCGGAGCTGACGCCCGATCCCGTCCGCCGCGGTGCCCGCGCGCTCGCGGCCGCCCAGGCCCAGTTCGAGTCGGCCGCCCCCGAGGCGGCGCTGGAGCTGCTGGCCGTCGCGGAGGCGAGCCCGCTGGACCCGCTCCAGCGCGCTCGCGTCGCCCGGCTGCGGGCGGAGATCGCGTTCGCCGCCCGGCGCGGGCGGGACGCGCCGCCGTTGCTGCTGGCCGCCGCCCGGGAACTGGAGGCGCTCGACCTCGCGCTCGCGCGGGAGACCTACCTGGAGGCGCTGGGCGCGGCCGTGTTCGCCGGGCGCATGTACGCCGACGCCGGCGTCCGGACGGCGGCCGAGGCCGCCCGCTCCGCGCCCGCGGTCGCGACGCCGCGCGCGCTGGACCTCGTGCTCGACGGCATGGCCGAGCGCTTCACGGAGGGCCACGCCGCCGGCGTGCCGCCGCTGCGCGCCGCGCTCAGGGTGTTCTCGGACGAGCCGCTCGACGACCACCAGGCGGTCATGCGCTGGTTGCTGCTGTGCCCGGTGTTGCAGTCGATGGTGGTGTTCGAGCTGTGGGACGACGCGGCGTTCGGCACGCTCGCCACCCGGGCGGTCCGCCTCGCGCGGGAGGCGGGCGCGCTCACGATGCTCCCGGTGACGCTCACCTACCTGGCCGGCGTGCGGCTGTTCGCCGGCGAGTTCGGCGCCGCCGCGACCCTGCTGCAGGAGGCCGACGCCATCACCGCCGCGACGGGCAACGTGGGCCTCGTCTACGGGCGCCTGCTGCTCGGGGCCTGGCGCGGCGTCGAGTCCGAGGCGCGCCGGCTGATCGACGCCGGGCTGGAGAGCGCGACCGCCCGCGGCGAGGGTCGCGTCCTTGCCCTCGTCGGCCACGCCACCGCCGTGCTGCACAACGGCCTCGGACGCTACGACGCCGCCGCCGACGCGGCGCTGTCCGCCACCGAGGACGACGATCAGGGCTACGCTGCGCACGCGCTCGTCGAGCTCGTCGAGGCCGGCGTGCGCTCCGGCCGGGCGGAGCTCGCCGCCAGCGCGCTGCCGCGGCTGGAAGCGCGTGCCCGAGCGGCGGGCACGGACTGGGCGCTCGGGATGCTCGCCCGCTCACACGCGCTGGTGACCGACGACGACGCGCGCTACCGCGAGGCGATCGACCGGCTCGAACGCACCCGCATGCGTGTGGAGCTCGCGCGCGCCCGGCTCGTCTACGGCGAGTGGCTGCGCCGCACGGAGCGGCGCGCCGCGGCGCGCGAGCAGCTGCGCGAAGCCCACGCCGCGTTCAGCCGGTTCGGCGCACAGGCGTTCGCCGAGCGGGCGCGCCGCGAGTTGCAGGCCGCGGGCGAGACGGTCGCCCGCCAGGCCGCCGCCACGCGCGAGGTGCTGACCTCGCAGGAGGCGCAGATCGCCCGCCGGGCCGCCGACGGGCAGACCAACCCCGAGATCGGCGCGCAGCTGTTCATCAGCCCGCGCACCGTCGAGTACCACCTGCGCAAGGTCTTCACCAAGCTCGGCATCAGCTCTCGCAAGGAGCTGCGTGCGGCGCTCGCGACCGGGGTGCCGGGCGGCGACGACTAGGGGGCACGTTCGGGGGTTGCCCGGACGCGACCGCGGCGGCGGGCGAAAAGACTCGCCGCATGACCACGCTCGAGATTCTCCGGCCGTCCGAGGTGTTCCCGACCTGGCGGCGCGCCCAGCTCGTCGTCGACCAGCACGCGTACGAGCTGCCGCCGTCGCCGCACGTGCTGCGCACCACCGGCCAGCTGGAGCCGGAGCACGCCGCGCGCGTGACCGACTGGTTCCTGACCGCGCCCGCACCGCCCGTGGAGGCGGTCGCCCACGCCTACCGGGCGCTCGAACGCGACACCCGGCGGCTGTTTGCGCTGGTGCGCAACCTCGGCGTCCGCGTCGTGCACGTCGACGCGGACCCGGGCGTGAGCGCGGCCGAGCTGTGCTCCGACGTGCGCGACCACGGCCTGCTGACGCTCACGCGCGACGAGCCGCACCCGCTCTTCGGCGCGTTCGACGAGCTGCGTGCCCTCCACGACGTGTTCGGCCACGCCGCGCTCGGGCTGGGGTTCGACCTGCAGTCGGAGTTCGCGACGTGGCTGCAGTGCCGCACGCTGTTCTCCAGCGCGGCGCGGCCGGCGGCGTTCTGCGAGCTCGTCGGCGCCGTCACGGCCTACGTCAGCACGGGGGTCAAGCCCGGGCTGCGGGCCAAGCTGCCACCCGCGGGCTGGGCCTGATTCCCTGGCGCTCACGCGCCCAGGAACGCCAGCAGGTGGCCGGCCGTCTCCTCCGGGCGATCCTCGGCCATGAAGTGGCTGGCGTCGACGGCGGCGCCGCGGACGTCCGCGGCCCACGGCCGCCAGACGTCGAGCGGATCGCCGTAGAAGCGCGGGAGGCTGCCGTGCGCCGCCCACAGCACGAGCAGCGGGCAGGCGATGCGGCGGCCCTCGGCGCGGTCGAGCTCGTCGTGTTCTACATCGATCGTCGCGCCGGCGCGATAGTCCTCGCACATGGCCTCGACGGCGCCGGGGTCCGTGAGCGGGCGGCGGTAGGCGTCCAGGAGCTCGAGTGGGTAGCGCTCAGGGTCCTCGCCCAAGCCGAGCTGGCCGCGGACGTGGAGGTCGAAGAACGCGTCGGGGTCCCCCGCGATCAGCCGCTCGGGCAGCGGCGCGGGGAGCGCGAGGAAGGACCAGTGCCAGTAGCCGCGGGCGAGCGCGGCGTCGGCGCGGGCCCAGACGTCGCCCGTGGGGACGATGTCGAGCACCGCAAGCCGGCTCACGTGGCCGGGGTGGTCGAGCGCCATCCGGTAGGCGACGCGCCCGCCGCGGTCGTGCCCGGCGACGGCGAAGGTGTCGAACCCGAGCCGGTCCATCACCTCCACCTGGTCGAGCGCGAGCGCACGTTTGCTGTGGGCCTCGTGGCCGAAGGACGGCGCCGGACGGAAGGAGTCGCCGTAGCCGGCCATGTCGGTGACGACGACCGTGTGGCGGCGGGCCAAACGCGGCGCGGTGGCGTGCCACATCAGCAGCGACTGGGGATAGCCGTGCAACAGCAGCAGCGGCGGTCCGCTGCCGCCGACCACGGCGTTGATCGTGCCGCGCCTGGTCGTGAGCCGGTGCGCCTCGAAGCCGCCGAACGCGGCGGGAAGACCGTTACGCCGCGAGCCGTGCATCCGTCGCTCCCACGAGCCGCTGCTCCAGCCGGTCCAGGTCGCCCGTGCGCGCCGCGGCGAGGAACGCCTCGACGAGGTCCGCGTGCTCGGCGGGATCGACCGTCCAGCGCGGCTCGCCGGCGAGGTGCCGGCGGGCCCGCGTCACGAGCTGACGCGCGTTGGCCTCGCTGCAGCCGACCGCCCGCGCGACCCGGCGGTGCGGATAGTCGAACGCCTCGCGCAGGACGTAGACGGCGCCTTCGGCCGGCGACAGGCGCTCGAGGATCGTCCAGAGAGCGCGGGCGAGGGCTTCGCGCCGCTCGGCGTCGCGCTGTGGGTCGGCGGCCAGGTCGACGAGGTCCGCCTCACGCGCGCCGAAGGCGGTCTGGTGGCGCACGCGCGCGGAACGGCCGACGTTGAGCGCCAGCCGGGTCGTCGTCGTGGCCAGGAAGGCGGCCGGGTCGCGGACCTCGGCCCGGTCGCCGGCCTGCCAGCGGATCCACGCCTCCTGAACGATGTCGTCGGCGTCGTCGGCGCTGCCCAGCACACGGCGGGCGATGCCGACCAGGCGCGGGCGGGCGCGCACGAAGGCCACGTCGGAGGCGGTCATGACGCCACCCGGGCCGGCGTCGCGCGGAGCGGGGTTTGCGTCTGGGTTCGGGGCATGCCGCGAGCCTGCTCCGCGGCGGGCGTGCGGGCGTCCGTGTCCCACCCGCGTCCGGGCCCCAGTCCGCGTGACCGGGGCCCCAGTCAACTCGGCGATAAGGTGCGCCCTCGTGCTACAGGGTCGCCGTCGCGAATGCGAGGCGCTGGACGGGCTGCTGGAACGCATCCGGCGCGGCGAGAGCTCTTCGCTCGTGCTGCGTGGCGAGTCCGGCGTCGGCAAGTCGGCGCTGCTGAGCTATCTCGCCGGGCGGGCGTCCGGGTTCCGCGTCGCGCGCGCGACCGGCGTGCAGTCCGAGATGGAGCTCGCGTTCGCGGGCGTCCATCACCTGTGCGCCCCGCTGCTCGACGGCCTGGAAGCGCTGCCCGGCCCGCAGCGGGAGGCCCTGTCCGTGGCGTTCGGCCTGCGCTCGGGCGAGCCGCCGGACCGCTTCCTGGTGGCGCTGGCGGTGCTGAACCTGCTCGCCGAGACGGCCGAGGCGCGCCCGCTGGTGTGTGTGGTCGACGACGCGCAGTGGCTGGACCAGACCTCCGCCCTCGTCCTGGCGTTCGTGGCCCGGCGCCTGCTCGCCGAGCGGGTCGCGATCGTGTTCGCCGTGCGCGAGCCGGTCGAAGCGGACGTGCTCGCCGGGGTGCCGGCGTTGCGCATCGACGGACTGGCGGCCGACGACGCCCGTGCCCTGCTGGCGACCGCGGTCCCCGGGCGGCTCGACGAACGCGTCCGCGACCGCATCGTCGCCGAGACGCGCGGCAACCCGCTCGCGCTGCTGGAGCTGCCCGCCGGCCTCACGCCGGCCGAGCTCGCGGGCGGCTTCGCGCTGCCCGACGCGCGCCCGCTGGCGAACCGGATCGAGCGCAGCTTCCTGCAGCGCACGCAGGCGCTCCCGCACGACACGCAGCGCCTGCTGCTGCTCGCCGCCGCCGAGCCGGTCGGCGACCTCGACCTGCTGTGGCGCGCCGCCGAGCGCCTGGGCGTCGGCGCTGACGCGGGCCGTCCCGCCGAAGCCGCCGGGCTGATCGAGCTCGGCCTGACGGCGCGCTTCAAGCATCCACTCGTGCGCTCCGCCGTCTACCGCGGGGCGGCCGTGTCCGACCGGCGCGCGGCGCACGCCGCGCTGGCCGAGGCGACCAACCCGGGTGCCGACCCCGATCGGCGCGCGTGGCACCGCGCACACGCCAGCGCCCGGCCCGATGAGGCGATCGCGGCCGAGCTGCTGCGCTCCGCCGACCGCGCGGCCGGGCGCGGCGGCCTGGCGGCGAAGGCCGCGTTCCTGGAGTGGGCGACCAAGCTCACGCCCGACCCCGGGCTGCGCGCCGAACGGGCCCTGGAGGCCGCGCAGGCCAAGCTGCTGGTGGCCGACCACGCCGCGTGCGCGGACCTGCTCGCCGCCGCGCGAACCGGGCCGCTGGACGAGCTTCGGCGCGCGCGGCTCGATCGCCTGCGCGGGCGGTTGACGCTCGTCGCGCAGCGGGGCGGCGACGCCGCGCCCCGCCTGCTCGACGCCGCACGGCGGCTCGCGCCGTTGGACGGGGACGCGGCGCGCGAGACCTACCTGGAGGCGATCAGCGCCGCCGTGTTCGCGGGCCGGCTGGCCGAGGGCCCGGGCGTCGAGGACGTGGCGCGGGAGGCGCGCACGGCGCCGCCGGGAACGCAACCGCGTGACGCGCTCCTCGCCGCGGTGGCCGTGCGCTTCGCCGACGGCTACGCGAGCGCGATCCCCGCCCTTCCCGATGCGCTCCGCGGACTCGACGACGGGCGCTGGCTGTGGCTCGCGTGCCGGCTCGCGCAGGACCTGTGGGACGACGAGCTCTGGCACGCGCTGGCCACGCGCGGCGTGCGCGAGGCCCGCGAGAGCGGCGCGCTGAGCACGCTGCCGATCGTCGCCACGCATCGCGCCGCGCTGCACGTCCACGCCGGCGCGTTCGACGCCGCCGCCGTCCTGCTCGACGAGATCGAGGCGGTCACGCTCGCGACGGGCGTGGCCCCGGTCCGGTACGGCGCGCTGGTGCTGGCCGCGTGGCAGGGCGACCTCGACCACACGCACGCGCTGCTCGAGCGCAACGTCCAGAACGCGGTGGCGCGCGGCGAGGGCTCGGGACTGGGCGTGTTCCACTGGGCCACCGCGCTGCTCCACAACGCCGCCGGCCGCTACGAGGACGCGCTCGCCGCCGCTCAGCGGGCGTGCGAGCACGAGGACATGATCTCGTACGGGTGGGCGCTCGTGGAGCTGGTCGAGGCCGGGGTGCGCGTCGGACAGCGCGACGTGGCGGCCGCCGCGTTCGCGCGGCTGCGGGAACGGACCCAGGCGAGCGGGACCGAGTGGGCGCTCGGGGCGGAGGCGAGCGCGCACGCGCTGCTCGCCGACGCCCCTGAGCCGCTGCACCAGGAGGCGATCGAGCGGCTGGGCCGCAGCCGCGGCGCCGTCCACCTCGCCCGCGCGCAGCTGCTCTACGGCGAATGGCTCCGACGCGAGCAGCGGCGCACGGACGCCCGCACGGTCCTGCGCGGGGCGCACGAGCGCTTCACCCGCATCGGCGCGCGGGCGTTCGCCGAGCGGGCGTGGCGCGAGCTGCGAGCCACGGGCGAGAGCACGCCGCGGCTCACCGACGCCACGCGCGACGCGCTCACGCCGCAGGAGGCGCAGATCGCGCGCTTCGCCCGCGACGGGCACACCAATCCGGAGATCGCCGAGCGGCTGTTCATCAGCCCGCGCACGGTCGAGTACCACCTGCACAAGGTCTTCCGCAAGCTCGGCGTCAGCACTCGGCGCGAGCTTCGGACCGCGCTCCCGGACGCACCGTCGCCGCTGGGCTGCTCGTAGGGTCGCGGATCCCCCACAGGCCGGTGAGGCCGCCCAGGAGCAGCAGCGCCCCGGCGGCGACCAGGGCCGTCCGCAGCCCGGTGAGGTCGAGCGTGCCGCCGACGATCGTCCCGACCGCGGCTGTGGCGAGCAGCCCCGCGACGCGCGCGACGGCGTTGTTGACGCCCGACGCGATCCCCGCGTTGTGCTCGTCGGCGTCAGCCAGGACCGCGGTCGTGAGCGGTGTCACGAGCGTGGCCAGGCCGAACGCGAACAGCGTCATCCCGGGGAGCACGTCGACGACCAGGTCGGGCGAGCGGTCGACCGCCGCCAGCAGGTAGGCCACGCCGGCGGCGGCGATGACCGGCCCGGCGGCCATGAAGCGCCGGGGGCCGAAGCGGTCGGCGAGCACGCCGAAGCGCTGCGAGAACAGCAGCATCACGAGCGTCGTGGGAATGGTCGCGGCGCCCGCTTTGAGCGCGCTGTAGCCCGCCACCTGCTGCAGGAACACGACGAGCACGAAGAACAGCAACCCGAGCGCGCCGTAGACGCAGAACGTCTCGAGGTTGCCCCAGGCGAAGTTCGGGCGCCGGAATAGGCCGAGCGGGAGCATCGGGTCACGCGCGCCCCGGCGCTCCCAGGCCACGAACAGCGCGAGCAGCACCGCTCCGGCCACGAGCGGGCCGGTGACCAGCGCGTCGGCCCAGCCGTGGCCCGGCTGGCGGACGAGCCCGAACGACACGCCGGCCAGGCCGAACGCGCACAGGCCGGCTCCGAGCCAGTCGGGACGGCGGCCCGCTCCACCCGGCGCCCGGGCCGGCATCCGGGTCGCGAGCACGAGCGTGAGGGCGACGAACGGCAGGACGATGCCGAAGATCCAGCGCCAGCTGAGGCTGTCGACGAGCCAGCCACCGGCCAACGGGCCCACGACCGCGGCGATCCCGCTGAACGCCGTCCACGTGCCGATCGCCCGGCCGCGCTCCTCGGGGGCAAACGCAGCGACGATCACCGCCAGCGACGCCGGTGTCAGCAGCGCCGCGAACACGCCCTGCAGCCCGCGCGCGGCGATCAGCGTCGCGGCGGTGGGTGCCGCCGCGCAGGCCGCGGACGCGATGCCGAAGCCGGCCGTGCCCGACACGAAGACGCGCCGCTCGCCGAACACGTCGCCGAGCGAGCCGCCGATCAGGATCAGCGATCCGAGCGCGAGCAGGTAGGCGTTGACGATCCACTGCTGGCTCTCGAGCCCGCCGCCGAGGTCGGCGCCGATCGCCGGCAGCGCCACGCCGACCACGGTCGAGTCGAGCAGTGCGACGAACGAGCCGAGCGTCGCGGCCGTGAGCGTGAGCCGCTGATCGCGGGTGCTCATCGGCCGGCCGCCGCCGCGGCGTGCTCGTGTGTGGGTTCCATCCGGCGTGTCCCTTCGGTTGCGATGCGGTTTCATCGCTGATGACCACACGGCGGCGCCGATCCGTGACGGGGCGCCGGAGCCCAGTGACTGGTGTGCGGACCGGGGACTCTCCCGGACGCCACGCACACGCCCGCGGCGGAGAGTTCGGCACATGACCGATCCCACCGCCACCCGCCCGGTCGCGATGCAGCGCGGGCGCCACGCCAACCGGATGCGCTTCGCCCGCCTGCGCGCGGCCTGGTCGTCCCGTCCTGAGGACCGCGCCGCGGCCGGGCTCCTGCTCCTGCGCATCGCCGTCGGCGCCACGTTCCTGGCGCACGGCCTGGACAAGCTCGCCGACCTGGACGGCACGGAGCGGTTCTTCGACTCGCTCGGCATCCCTTGGCCGGCGGCCATGGCCCCGCTGGTCGGGGTGACGGAGACCGTCGGCGGTCTGCTGCTGATCGCCGGCGCCGCCGTGCCGTGGATCGCCCTCGCGCTCGCCGGGGACATGGCGGTGGCCTTCTTGACCGCGCACCTCGGCCACGGCTTCTTCGCCACCGAGGGCGGCGGCGAACTCGTGCTCCTGCTCGGCGCGGCGTGCCTGGCGCTCGCGCTCAGCGTCCGCGGAGCTCGCCGCCGCGAGCAGCTCCGCGGGCGTGAGCGGGCCCCCGATCGTCACCACCAGCTCGTCCGCGGCCTGTCGCCGCGCGGGTCACACGACCACGCTGGCGTCACGCCGCCCAGCGTCCCCGCGGTGAGCCGGACGCGTTCAGGTTCGACGCGGTGCCACTCGCGGATCGAGCCCTCCCACGCGCCGTGGGCGCCCGCCCGGTGCTCCCACGCTGCTCGCCCCACGCCTACTTAAAGGGGGACTGTCCCTCTTTAAGTAGCAAGGGGGCGAGTCGGACGCCGACGCGGCCTATCGAGACCATGCCTCGTGTTGCCCGCTCGGAGTTCGAGCCCGGTCTGTACCACGTGTATGCCCGCGGGAATCGGAAGCAGCCGATCTTCGGCGACGACCGCGATCGCCGCCGCTACATCGCGATGCTCGCGCTCGCCGTCGGTAGGACCGGCTGGCGACTGCTCGCGTACTGCCTGATGAACAATCACGTGCACCTGGTCATCGAGACGCGGCAAGCGAACCTTGGAACCGGGATGCACCGGCTTCACGGCTCCTACGCGCAGTACTTCAATCAGCGCCACGATCTGTCGGGACACTTGTTCCAGGGTCGCTACGACGCTGTGCCGATCGAGAATGACGCGCAGTTGTGGGTCGCGGCGGCGTACGTCGCACGGAATCCCGTGACGGCCGGCCTCTGCAAGCAAGCCGCGGACTGGCCATGGAGCAGCCACGCGGATGTCCTTTATGACTGCGCACCCGAGTGGCTCGACGTCGACCGGCTGCTCGCCTACTTCGGCACGGACGGTGGTCAGGCGCGACATCGATACAGAGCGCTGGTGGCGCTGCCCCCGGCCGCCCGCACTCCATCGCGGCGTCGCATTGCCACCACATGAAATCTAAAGAGGGACAGTCCCTCTTTAGATTCGTCAACACCGCTTGAGGGTTGATGGCACGAAAACTTCGGGGTGGGGTCCCGATTGTGCGTGTGCCGTGGGCGCGGGAGGATCGCCTTCCTCCCCGCTCCCGCTCATGACTGCACTTTCAACCTCCCTGAGGCAGGAACTCACGCGCCTGCTCGAGCCGCTCGTGGCCGCGTCCGGATCGCCGGACCGCTGGGCGCAGCTGCTCTCGCTCGTGGGCCGGCCCGAGGCCGCGCGCACGCCCGCGGTCACGGCCGCGCTCGACCAGCTGAGCACGCTGGCGGACCTCGACGGCCTCGACCTCGAGTCGTGGGACGGCCTCGAAGCGATCCTGGCCCGCAGCGGCCAGGCGCTCGGCGCGGTCCGGCAGCTCGACGCGGTCACGGGCGCGCCCGCGCAGCTCGGCTCCGACCTGGCCGAGCAGCTCACGGCCATCTACCTGCGTCGATACCGCGCGCGGCTGTTTCAGGCCGCGGCGCTGCTGACGCTGATCGAGCCGGCCGAGCCGCGTCAGGCCGGCACGGCCTGGCTCGGCGACGACCTCCATCCCGAGCGGCTCGGACCGCTGCTGGCCGACCCGTGGGGCACGCTCGAGGCTGCGTACCTGCCGAACGGGCTCGCGACCGCCGCGGACGCGTTCGCGGCGGGCGAGAAGCTGTTCCCGGTGCTGGAGGCCGCGCTCGGCGCCCTCGGGCTGCCGGTCACGCGCGAGCTCACCACGCTGCTGCCCGCGGTGGCGGACGGCGAGCTTGGAGGCAGCCACGTCGAACGCGACTTCGTCGCCCCCGAGGACGCGCCGCCGTCGCCGGCCGCCGACCTTGCGCCGTACTTCAAGACGACGCAGGCGCGGCTGGAGGCGCGGCTGTTCGACGCGGCGACGCTGTCGATCACCACGTCCTCGCCCGAGCATCCCGGCGGGCTGCCCGGGTTGATCGTCGAGCTGGCCGGCGCGCTCAACCGCACGCGCACCGCCGGGCCGTGGACGTTCGCGCTCTCCAGCCAGGGCACGCTGCCCAAGCTCGCCGTGACGCCGAGCGGCCTGAAGGTCGTCGGCGCCGCCGGACCCGCCGCGAGCGCGAAGCTGCAGGCCAGCCGCGCCGGCACGCTGCGCCTCGGCTCCTCCGACGGCACGCGCGTCGAGCTCGAGCACCTGCAGGCGGCACTGGAGCTGACGTCGGCGCCCAACGCGGCGCTGTCGGTCAAGGCCGGCAAGGGCCGGCTCGTGATCGCGCCCGGCGACGGCGACGGGTTCCTCCAGCACGTGCTGCCCGAGGACGGGCTCACGGTCGAGTTCGATGCGGGCGTGTCGCTCTCCAGCGCGCGCGGCTTCGAGCTCAGCGGCGGCGTCGGGCTCGACGCCACGCTGCCGGGCAACGTCAAGGTCTCGCCACAGGGCGTGACGGCCGGGCTGGGCGTGCAGCTCGGTCCGGTGGCGGTCGACATCGACGGCGTCGGCGTGCGCACGGACTTCTCCCCCACGCCCGGGAACCTCGGTGTCGCGAACGTCGACATCGGCTTCAAGGGCCCGGACCGGCTCGGGCTCTCGATCGACGCCGGCCCCGTGACCGGCGGCGGCTATCTCGCGCACGACGCCGCCACGGGCGAGTACGCGGGCGAGGTCCACCTCACGTTCGAGAAGATCGGCGCGCGTGCTGTCGGTTTGATCACGACCGAGCCCGGCTTCTCCCTGCTCGTGCTCGTCTCCGCCGACTTCCCGCCGATCCAGCTCGGGCTCGGGTTCCGGCTCGTCGGCGCGGGCGGCCTGCTGGGCATCAACCGCACCGTCGCCGTCGAGAAGCTGCGCGCCGGGCTCAAGACGGGCGCGCTGGGAGCGGCGCTGAGTCCGCCCAAGGCCGGCGAGCCCGCGGGCCAGAAGGTCGCCGCGCTCGCGCAGCTGTTCCCGCCCGCGGCCGGCCGGCACGTGTTCGCGCCGACCGCACGGATCGTCTGGGGCGCGCCGACGCTGATCACGATCGACCTGGCGCTCGCGCTGGAGCTGCCGTCGCCGGTCCGGCTGGTCGCGCTCGGCCGCCTGAAGGCCGTGCTGCCGAACCCGGAGAACCCGATCGTCAAGCTGCAGGTCGACGCGCTCGGCGTGATCGACTTCGACCGCCGCGAAGCGGCCGTGGACGCGACGCTGAGCGACTCCAAGCTCGCCCAGTTCGCGCTCACGGGCGACATGGCGCTGCGGATGGGCTGGGGCGAGAAGTCCTCGTTCCTGCTCGCGATCGGCGGTTTCCACCCGCGCTTCGCGGCGCCCGCGGGTTTCCCGGCGCTCGAGCGCGTCGCGGTCGCGCTGGCCAAGGGCGACAATCCCAAGCTGCGGCTGGAGGCCTACCTCGCGCTGACCTCCAACACGGTGCAGTTCGGCGCGCGCGTGGACCTGTCCGCCAAGGCCGGAAGCTTCAGCCTCACCGGCTTCCTCTCCTTCGACGCGCTGCTGACGCTGGCGCCGCTCGGCTTCATGGTCGACATCGCGGCCAAGCTCGCCGTCAAGGCCGGCGGCAAGACGCTGCTGTCGGTCTCGCTGGAGCTGTCACTGAGCGGCCCGCGGCCGTGGCGGGCCCGGGGCCGCGCGTCCTTCTCGATCCTGTTCTTCGACGTCTCGTTCGCGTTCGACGTCACGATCGGCGAGGCCGCGCAGCCCGCGCTGCCGGCGCCGGTGGACGTCGCGCCGCTCGTGCACGACGCGCTCAAGGACCCGCGCGCGTGGGAGGCGCAGCTGCCCGGCCCGGCGGTGGCGAGCTTCCGCGCGCTGGAGCCGGGCGCGGCGGTGCTCGCCCACCCGCTCGCGACGCTCAACGTCCGCCAGCGCGTCGCGCCGCTGGAGCGCACGCTCGACCGCTTCGGCACCGCCGTGCCGAGCGGCGCGCGCAAGTTCCGCATCACGACCGCGACCGTCGGCGGCGTCCGGACGACGCTCAAGCCGCTGACCGACCGCTTCGCGCCCGCGCAGTTCACGGCGCTCAGCGACGACAAGAAGCTGTCGGCGCCGTCGTTCGAGGAGATGACCTCGGGCGCCGCGCTCGGCGCGGACGGCTTCGTGACCGGCAACCACGTCACGGTCGGGCTCGTCTATGAGCAGCAGGTCGTGGCGGCCGCGGGCGTGACCGCGCCCGCGGCGCAGAAGCTTCCGCTGCCCGGCGACGTGTTCCTGAACCTCACCAAGACCGCGCCGGAGCCCACCCCGGCGTTCGCCCTGCGATGACCACTGCCTCCTACGCCTTCGTGCCGTGGGTCCAGAGCGGCATCGCCCGCTCGATCACCGCGGCCGACGAGGCCGGCGCGACCCTCGCGTCGACCGTCACGCTGCCCGTCAGCCTGACGGTCGACGGCGCCGGCACCGTCCCCACCCCCGTGCGCCTGTACGGCCCCGGCGACGTCACCGGCCTCGAACCGGGCCAGATCAGCCGCCGCGATCCCGCTCCGAACACCACGCACTTCGAAGCCGGCTACATGCCGCACGTGCAGTTCCGGCGCGGCGACCTGCCATGGCTGTTCACGCCCGCGGCGCCCGGCGCGGCCAAGACGCGGCTGCGGCCGTGGCTGGTGCTCGTGTGCGTCCGCAAGGACGCGTCGACGCTGACGCCTTCCGTGCCGCTGCCCGTGCTCACCGTGAGCACGCCCGCCGCGGAGCTTCCGGACCTGTCGCAGTCATGGGCCTGGGCGCACGGCCAGATCACCGGCCTGCCCGAGGGCAAACGGCCCGCCGAGATCCTCGCGGCCGACCCGGGCCGCGCGTGCTCGCGGCTCGTGTGCCCGCGCCGGCTGGAGCCCGACACCGCGTACCGCGCGTGCCTGGTGCCCGCGTTCGCGGCCGGCGTCCAGGCCGGGCTCGGCCTGCCGATCAGCGCGCAGCTCACGCCCGCCTGGGGTCCGGGCACCGCCGGCCCGCTGGCGTTGCCCGTCTACGACAGCTGGGAGTTCTCGACCGGCCCGGCCGGGAGCTTCGAGACGCTCGCCCGGCGCCTGCACCCGAGCCCGTTCACGCCCGCCCCGCTCAGGCTCGACCTGACGACGGCCGGCAGCGGCCTGCCGGACGGCGGCGTGGTCGAGCTGCAGGCCGCGTTGCGCCCGGTCGGCCCCGACACGCCGCCCCCGGGGGCGCCGACCGCGTTCACGGCCGCGCTCGACGGCGCGCTGAAGGCGCCCGGCCTCGCACCGCCGCGCTACGGGTCGCTGCAGGGCGACACCGCGCCCTGGGTGAGCACGCTGAACCTCGACCCGCGGCTGCGGATCGCGGCCGCCGCCGGAGCGAAGGTCGTGCAGGAGCGCCAGGAGTCGCTGATGGCCCGCGCCTGGGAGCAGGCCGGCCCGGTCCAGGACGTCAACGCCGTCCTGCGCCAGGCGCAGCTCGCCCGCGAGCTCGGCACTGTGCTCATGGAGCGCCACCTCGCGCCGCTGAGCCCGTCCGCGCTGCTGGCCATGACCCAGCCCGCGCACGCCCGGATCGCGCTCGCCGCCGGCACGGTGGGCGACGAGCTGCGCGCGAGCCGCGTCCCCGCGGCCGCGACGTCCGGCGCGATGCGCCGGCTCGCGAGCGGCCAGGGCCTCGTCGCCCGCCGCGCCCAGGCGAGCCGGTCGGCCGACATGCTGGCCGCGACCGACGCCGCCGCGATGCGCCCGCCCGCCCCGATCCCGGGCGGCATGGTCGTGATGATGCCGCCCACGGGCGCCGCCACGGTGACCCAGGCCGCGTCCTTCGCCACGCCGGGCGACGGCGACACGCCGCCGGCGAACGGCGAGAGCGCGACGAGCCGGGGCGCGGCGACGACGGCGCACGGCGACGGCACGACGGCTCCGCACGGCGAGGGCGGGACGACCGCGCACAGCGAGGGTGTGACGAACCGGCGCGCGGCGACGACCGCGCACGGCGAGGGCACGACGGCCCCGCACGGCGAGGGCGCGACGACCGCGCACGGCGACGCCGCCACGACCGCGCGCGCCGCGACAACGACGGACGGCGG
>NZ_JAPCID010000006.1 GCF_027587175.1 Solirubrobacter deserti | reverse complement strand
CCGATCGGCGTGCCGCGCCGCCTCGTCGCCGCGCTCCACCGCCTCGTGACCGCGCCCCGCGTCCCCGTCGCCGCGCCCCGCGCCCTCGTCGTCCCGCCCCGCGTCCTCGTCGCCGCGGCCCGCCGGGCCCGGGTCGCTCAGCGCCTCGACGGCGCCGGCGCTTTTCCCGGCTCGTCCCCCTCGGGCGGCGGCTCGAGGCGGTCGATCAGCTCGAGCACGATCTCCTCCGGCGTGCGCTCGCAGCCCTCCTCCACGCGCAGGCGGCCGGACAGCGCGGCGACGGCGGCGTCCTCGAACGTGGCGTCGCCCGGCGCCGGGACCGGCTCGCCGCGCAGCTCCGCGAGGCGCAGCGCCAGCCGCACGAGGTCGATCGCGCCGCGCACGGACGAGCCCATCCGCACCTGGGCGTGCCCGCGGGTCAGCCGGGTGAGCTCGACGGCGGCGGCGGGCAGGGCGCCGTCGGCGCCGGTGACGGCGTGCACGATCCGGCGCTCCCCCGCGGCGTCCTGGTAGCCGATGGCGATCCGGCACATGCGGTCGGCGATCGCCTGGGAGACGCGCGCGGTGCCGACCGCGTCGAACGGGTTCATCGCCGCGATCAGCCGGAAGCCCGAAGCGGCGGGGATGCGCCCCAGCCGCGGGACGTGGATCTCACCCTCGGCCAGCGCGCCGACGAGCACGTTCAGCGTCTCCTCCGGGACGCGGTTGAGCTCCTCGATGTAGAGCAGCCGACCCTCGCGCAGAGCGGTCGCGAGCGGGCCGTCGACGAAGATCTCCGGCGTGTAGCCCGTCTCGAGCACCAGCGCGGGGTCGTAGTGGCCGACGAGCCGGGCGGGCGTCAGCTCCGCGTTGCCCTCCACGAGCTCGACGCCGAAGCCGGCGGCGTCCGCGACCGCGCGCAGCAGCGTCGACTTGCCCGTCCCCGGCGGTCCCTCCAGCACCACGTGCAGCCCCGCGGCCAGCGACGCCGTCAGGACCTCGGCCTCGCGGCGCAGGCCGACGATGCGTTCGTCGACCCGCGCCAGCAGGTCCCTAGTGCTCGTGAATGACAACGCCCCGGATGTTCTTGCCGTCGAGCATGTCCTGGAAGCCCTGGCCGATGTCGTCGAGCTGGTAGCGGTTGGTGATCAGCTCGTCGAGCTTGAGCTTGCCCGCCTGGTAGAGGCCGATCAGGTTGCGGATGTCGTGCATCGGGTTGCCCGATCCGAACAGCGTCCCCTTGACCGTCTTCTCGTAGAGCGTGAGCACCGCGCCCGACAGCTGGACCGTGAGCTTGTTCGGGTCCGCGAGCCCGGTGATCACGGCCGTCCCGCCCTTGCGGATCGCGTTGACGGCGTTGCCGACGACCTCCTCGTTGACGATGTCGACGGTGATGATCGCCTTGTCGGCGCCCACGCCGCGCGTGAGCTCCTGCGCGAGCTCATGGGCCTCCTCGGCGCTCGCCACGCTATGCGTCGCGCCGAGGTCCTGGGCCGCCTCACGCTTGTTGGCGAGCGGGTCGACGGCGATGATGTTCGCCGCGCCGGCGTGCGCCGCGCCCTGCACCGCGTTGGCGCCGATGCCGCCGATGCCGTAGATGACGACGGTCTCCCCCGGTACGACGTCGGCCGCGTAGACGGCGCTGCACCAGCCCGTCGGGACGCCGCAGCCCACGAGCACGGCGGTCTCGAGCGGGATGTCCTCGTCGACCGCGACGCAGCTCGTCTCGGAGATCACCGAGTACTGGCTGAAGGAGCCGAGCATGCACATGGCGCCGATGTCGGAGCCGTTGTCGTGGAAGCGGAACGTGCCGTCGGGCAGGCAGCCGTCGAGGATCGTCGCGCCGTAGTCGCAGATGTTCGAGTGCCCGGTGGCGCAGAACCGGCAGTGGCCGCACACCGGCAGAAACGAGGTGACGACGTGGTCGCCCTCTTTGACGCGGCTCACGCCGGGCCCGCACTTCTCGATGATGCCGGCGCCCTCGTGGCCGCCGACGATCGGGAAGCGCGGGACGATGTCACCGTGGCGCAGGTGCTCGTCCGAGTGGCATAGACCCGCGGCGACCCACCGGATCAGCACCTCGTTGGCCTTGGGCTCGTCGAGCTCGAGCTCGGCGATCTCCCAGTCCGAGCCGGGTCCGCGCAACATCGCTGCCTTGGTCTTCACGAGGCTCTCCTCCCCCGTAGACGCGTTGGGCGCGCGATGCTACTCCTTGACCCGCACCCGCGCCTACGCGCGCACCGGTCCTCAATGCACGAGCGAAGCGGCGGCCTTGGCGAGGCCGGCGTAGGCGCCCATCGGGCGGCCGTGATTGTCGATGATGGCCGTGTGCCAGAGCTGGTCGGGCGTGCCGTCGACGAGCTGGTACTGGAGCATCTGCTTGACGCGCCGGTTGGAGCGCACGACGGTGTAGGCCGAGCGCAGCCAGGTGGCGCGCGCGCTCTGCGAGATCGCGCGGTTGCCGGCGCTGAGGTAGCCGAACTCGGTCAAGTAGAGATCCAGGCCCTTGCCCTTGGGCGTGCTCAGACCCTTGATCTTCGCGAGCTGGTCGAGCGTCCTGATCAGGCGCGGGAGCTGGCTGATCGGCGCGTCCTCGGGGCCGCCGGTCTTCCTGGTCGGCGCGACCGTGAACTGATACGGATGGTGGGCCAGGCCGTCGGCCTTCAGGCGGGCGTTCCGCGGCGCGGCGGCGCGGATGAACTTCAGCGGCGCGATCGTGCGGCCATCGCGGTTCGGGGCGAGCTCGCCGAACAACACCTTCGATCTCGGGTCGACGGTCTTGATCGCGGTGTAGGCGGCCTTGTAGAGCGCGCGGTACTGCTGCGGCGCGGTCCTCGACGGCGCCAGCCAGGCGCTCAGGTTCGGCTCGTTCCAGACGGAGTAGCGGTCGACGCGGCCCTTGAAGTGGGCGGCGACGGTGCGCACGAAGGCGGCGAACTTGACCGGGTCGGGCTGGTTGGCGCCGACCTTGCCGTCCTTGGTCGCCCACGCCGGCGCCGGACCTGTAACCGTCAACTGGAGCTTGATGCCGTGGGCCGCGGCAGCGGCCTGCAGCGCGTCGACCTTCGAGAAGTCGTACTGCGCGCCTTCGGCCGGCGGAGTCCGCTGCTCGGCGCCGCTCACGAGCGTGCGCGCCCACAGGATGTTGACCCGGATGCGCTTGGTGCCGAGGGCGCGAGCGTGCTCGAGCGCCCGGTCGCGCGCCATCCAGCGCTGGTCGACGAAGACCGCGTCGTCCTGGATGGCGAATTCCATGCGCGGCGCGGCGCTCGCGGTGGCCGGCAGGACGGCGGTGGCGAGCAGGACGGTGGGGAGAGCGAACTTCCGGATCATCTACGACGTATGTCGGCATCCGGCCCCGTACGCTCAAGTGGTGCTGGCCGTCTTCGCGAAGTCTTTATCCAGCCACGATCCGCTCTCCGGGCTGGAGGTCGGGGAGCGGCCGGAGCCGTCGGTCACGGACGGCTGGACGACCATCGAGGTGCGCGCCGCGTCGCTCAACCACCACGACCTGTGGTCACTGCGCGGCGTCGGCTTGCGCGAGGACGCGCTGCCGATGATCCTCGGCTGCGACGCCGCCGGCGTCGACGAGAAGGGCAACGAGGTGGTCGTGCACTCGGTGGTTCCCTCGGAGGACTGGCGCGGCGACGAGACGCTCGACCCGAAGCGTTCGATCCTGTCCGAGCGCCACATGGGCACGTTCGCCGAGCGGGTGACCGTGCCGCGGCGCAACCTCGTCCCCAAGCCGCGCGAGCTGAGCTTCGCGGAGGCGGCGTGCCTGCCGACGGCGTGGTTGACCGCGTACCGGATGCTGTTCACGCGGGCGTGCCTGCAGCCCGGCGCGACGGTGCTGGTGCAGGGCGCGGGCGGCGGCGTGGCGACCGCGCTGATCGTGCTCGCGCGCGCCGCCGGTGCGCGCGTGTGGGCGACCTCGCGGTCCGAGGACAAGCGCGAGCGGGCGCTCGGGCTGGGCGCCGACGCGGTGTTCGAGCCGGGGGCACGGCTCCCGGAGCGCGTGGACGTGGTGGCCGAGACGGTCGGCGCCGCGACCTGGGAGCACTCCCTGAAGGCCCTCAAGCCGGGCGGGACGCTCGTGATCTCGGGCGCGACGAGCGGCGACGCCCCGCCCGCGAGCCTGACCCGGATCTTCTTCCTGCAGCTGTCCGTGATCGGCTCCACGATGGGCACGCGCGAGGAGCTCGACCGGCTCGTGCGGCTGTGCGTCGAGCGGGACGTGCGCCCGGTGATCGAGTCCGAGGTGCCGCTGGCGGACGCGCGCGAGGCGTTCGCCACGCTGGCCGCCGGCGACGTCTTCGGCAAGCTGGTCCTCACGCGTTGACGACGCGGCCGGCGGCGCGATCCATCCCAGGTTTCACGCGCCGCCGGACCGACGGAAGGCGCACGTGGTCAGCGTGCGCTGTGTTCATCATGTCAACAGCAGAGGCGAGATGCGACTGATCACCTGGAACGTGGCGGGTCGGGTGGGCAAGCAATCGGACCAGGCCGCCGCGATCGCGGGTGTGAACGCTGACGTCGTGTGCCTGCAGGAGGTGACGCTGCGTACGGCGCCGCTGTGGCGGGAGGCCCTCGCGGCGGCGGGGTTCGCGGCGGTCGAGACCGCGCTCGACGGGCTGCCGCCGAAGCCGACCAAGCGCCGGCTGGCGGTGCTGACCGCGGCCCGCGCGGCGGTCACGCGTCTGCCCGCGCCCGACGACCTGCCGTGGCCGGAGCGCGTGCTGTGCTGCGAGGTCGAAGGGGTCGAGATCGTCAACGTCCACTCCCCCATCGCGCCGTCGCCCGAGCTGGCCAAGATTCGCACGCACGAAGCGGTCGCGGCTCACCTGCGCGAGCCGTCAGCGCGCCCGCGCGTGCTGTGCGGCGACCTCAACACGCCGCGGCGGGAGCTCGAGGACGGCACGCTGCTCACCTTCGCCCACGACACCCACGGCCGCCTGCGACCGGAGCGCGGCGAGCGGTGGGACCTCGCCGAGCGCGCGCTGGTGCGTGACCTCGGCTGGACGGACGCGTGGCGCGCGCTGCACGGCTACGGCACGCGCGACGCGAGCTGGACCTTCAAGGACGACCGCGGCGGCTGGCGGCTCGACCATGTGCTGCTGGACGGGCTCGAGCCCGTCGCGTCGGTGTACTGCCACGAGTGGCGGCGCGCCGGGCTCAGCGACCACTCGGCGCTGCTCGTCGACGTTCAGCCGCCCGCGGCGACCACGTCGTAGCCCTCGGCGCGCAGGACCTCCATCACCACGTCGCGGTGGTCGCCCTGCAGCTCGATGACGCCGTCCTTGACCGAGCCGCCGACGCCGCAGCGCTTCTTGAGCTTGCCCGCGAGCGCCTTGAGCTCGGGGTCGCGCAACGGCAGGTCGTAGACGGTGGTCACGCCCTTGCCGCGCCGGCCGGCCACCTCCCGCTTGACCTTCACGCGCCCGCCGGCGTTGTTGCGCGCCCGCATCGCGTCAGCCGGCGGCGCCTTGCGCAGGTCACCGTCCGAGCTCGAATACACCACGCGTCGATCACCCACCACTTGCTCCATTCAACGGCAACACCGCTCGCACCAGGGTGCCTTCTCCCTGGGGCGATTCCACGGTCAGGGTCCCGTCCAGCGCGCCGACGCGGTCGGCCAGCCCGGACAGGCCGGAGCCGCCGTCGGCCGACGCGCCGCCGATGCCGTCGTCGCGCACCTCGACGACCAGGCCCTCGTCGGAGCGGTCGAGCCGGACGCTGGCGTGCGTGGCCTCCGCGTACTTGGCGACGTTGGTCAGCGCTTCGGCGACGGTGAAGTAGGCGGTGGCCTCGACCGCGGGCGGCAGGCGCTCCTCGAGCTCGTGGACGACCTCGACCGGCACGACGCAGCGCGCGGCGACGGCGCCGACGGCCGCGGTCAACCCGCGCTCGGTCAGGACCGCCGGGTGGATGCCGCGCGCGAGCTCGCGCAGCTCGGCGGAAGCGTCCTGCAGGTCCTTGCCGAGCTTCTCCAGGAACGGCGCGATGTCCGTGGGGTCCTTGGCGAAGCGGCGCTTGGCGACCTGGACGTCGAGCACGAGCGCGACCATCCGCTGCTGCGCGCCGTCGTGCAGGTCGCGCTCGATCTTGCGCCGGGCCTTGTCGGCGGCCTCGATGATGCGCGAGCGCGACGCGCGTAGCTCGGCGGTGCGGGCGGCCTCGACCTGGTGGCGCAGCGCGGCCTCCTCGGCGCTCTTGCGCTCGGTGATGTCGAACATCGCCCCGTCGAGCCACAGCCGGTTGCCCGGGCCGCTGACGACCTGGCCGCGGTCGAGCACCCAGCGCACCTCACCGTCAGCGCGGACGATGCGGTACTCGAGCTCGAACGGCTCCTCGCTGTGGGCGCTCGAGCGCGCGACCGCTTCGGCGACCATGGCACGGTCGTCGGGGTGGACGAGCGTCATGATCGTGCGCTTCGTCGAGGACAGGAAGTTGTGCGGCGGGTAGCCGGAGATGCGCTCGATCTCGTCGGTGATCATCTCCAGCTGGTGGTCCGCGTGCCAGGCGCTGCGGTAGATCGCGCCCGGGACGTTCTCCATCAGGGTGCGCAGCAGGCGGTCGTTGGCGCGCTCCTGCGCCGCGCGCAGCCCGGCCCGGGTGCGCGCGATCAGCTCCGCGCGCGTGAACGGGCGGTGCAGGTAGTCGTCCGCGCCCGCGTTGAGCACGCTGTCGGCCATCCGCCCCTTGGCCGCGACCGTGATCGCGAGCATCCACGCGTCCCCGAGCCGCGGGTCGTCGCGCAGCACGCGGCACACCTCGGGCGCGTCCTTGCCGGACGAGTCGCGGTCGACGATCACCAGGTCGACCGGCTCGGCCTCCAGCGCCGCCCCGGCCGCCGAGACGCGCCGAACCGCCCGCGGGAGATGCCCCGCGGCCCGTAACCAGGACTGGATCTCGGGCTCGGCCGCACCGACCACGAGCACCCCGGCCTGGCGCCGACGGACAGCTTCACCACGCGCCACGGACCCGATCTTAAAGGGGTCAGACCCCTTTAGGAACGAAATCGCCGTTGAACGCCGAAACGGCGCCCTTGCGGGCGCCGCGCGAACCTAAAGGGGTCAGACCCGTTAATGTTGCTTTAGGTTCGGGTCAGCCGCCGAACGTGGTGGTGTAGGTCGCGCCGGAGCCGCCGGTCGGGGCGCCATTGGCGACGCCGATGCCGATGAAGCGGAAGTCGCGGGCGAGGATGTTGGCCTTGTGGCCGGCGGAGTTCATCCAGCTGCGGACGATCGAGCGCGGCGTGGCGAGGTGGCCGCCGCCCCAGGCGATGTTCTCGCCCATCGTGTACGAGCGGCGGGACTTGGTCCAGCCCGTGCGCTTGATGCGGTCGTCGAAGCCGGCGCCGTTGCGGGACTCGTGGGCGAAGTAGCGCTGGGCGACCATGTCGCGGGAGTGGCCGCGGGCGGCGCGGTTGAGCTTGCCGTCCAGGCGCAGCGGACGCAGGCCGGCGGCGCGGCGCTCGGCATTGAGCAGGCACAGCGTCGCGCGGACGGCCGGCTTGGTGGCGGTGGAGTCAGCGCCCGAGCACGTGGCGGCGTTCGAGGCCGCGGGAGCGGCGGCGAACGCGAAAACGGCAACAGCAGACGACACGACGACCTGACGAAAACGACGCATGGGACCCCTCCGGGACGGATTCCGGGAAACAACGCGCTCCCGTGACCCGTTCGGCAGACCGGCTAGCTCCTGTGGAGGCAGGAGCTCCGTGTCTTTGCGACGCCGCTTCGCAGCGGGTGTGCCTTTGTCGTGGGAGGCGACCTGAGTTTTAGTTTCGGCAGCTCGCTACAACGCTTTAGGTCTGTGAACGAACAGACCGGAAAAGGAGATTTGACCTACGGGCTCGACGAGCCCGTGGTGGACCGGCGGCTACTCGGGCCGGACCGCGATCTCCTCGCTCAGCCGGTAGGGCGCGGCCAGCTCGATCTCGTCCCCGCTCCAGAACTTGCCCGGGTCGTACCAGCTCATCGGGCGCTTGTCGCCGAGCAGCCCCATGTGCTGCAGGGTGGTCGCGACGAGCTCGGCGCAGTAGATCGTCTCGCGGGAGGCCTCGCGCCGGCGCACCCGCCCGGTCGCCCACGAGCGCATCAGGCCGGGCGTCGTCGGAAACGGCCGGCCGTCGTACTTGTCGATCATCTCCAGCAGCCGGCCCTCGTGCGCGCGCGTGAGCTCACCGCCTTCCAGCCTCCGCACCCACGCGCGCTGGCCGTACTTGGCGTCCCACGTCCGCACGGCGTCGGCGAGCTTGTGGAGCTGGACGCCGCGGTGGCGCTCGCCCGTCCACGCGTCCGGCAGCGAGCGGCCAAGCTCGGCGTGCCACAGCAGCGGCGGCATGTCGTCGAGCGCGACCGCCATCCCGACGTGGTTGACCGGGGCGTTGGTGAGCGTCTGGATCGCGCGGTCCGCGACCGAGCGCCCACGGAAGAGCCAGATGTCGCCCGTCCGGCTGGTGTCGACCGCTTCTTGGAAACTCAGCTCCGCCAAGGAGCAAGAGAGTAGGGTTTCCGCGCATGAAGGCGCGCTGGAAGTGGCTCGGGCTCGCGGGCGCGGCGGGGGTCGCGGCCACCGGCGCGGTGTGGTCGCGCAACCGCCGTCCCCAGTCCGACTACACGCCCGAGGAGCTGCGGGACCGGCTGCGCGCCCGCCTCGAGCAGGTCGAGGCGGGCGACGAAGCGGCTGCTCCGGTGGTCCCGAAGGACTAGAGCAGGTCCTGCGCGAACGCGATCAGGCGGTTCGCGGTGGCGACGTCGATCGACTTGCCGCGCTGCGCCTGCACGTGGTTGACGAACGCGCCCAGCGGCGCGTGCGACAGCTGGTTCGAGAGCGACTTGCACGTGCCCTGCTTGCCGATCAGGCCCTCGTCGCACGAGCGCGCGATGTTGTTGAGCAGGCTCTCGATCGTCGCGTGCAGCTCGAACGTGCGCGTGCTGTCGGTCGCATTGCCGAGGTTGTCGGCGGCGGCGACCTTCACGCTGTGGGCGCCCGGCGCGAGCAGGAACATGTCCAGCACCTGACCGTGCGTGGCGGGCGCGCCGTCGAACGTCGCCTTCACCGTGGCGGCGTCCACGCCGGAGGCGGCGTCGGTGGCCGTGTACTCGATCGCGCTGAAGTCGTCGGAGTCGAACGTCACGCCCTCCGGCGACGGCTTGGTGATCGTGATCTGCGGCGCGGTGGTGTCGAGCACGACCGTGCGCGTCACCGGGGCGCCCGCCTCCAGCTCGTCCGACGGGTCGAACGTGTGGCACGGGTCCGCGGTGCGCAGCTGCACGTGGTAGGTGCCGTCGCCGGCGCCCGCCGGGATGACGAACGTCCCATTGGCGGCGATGCCCTTCCACGCCCCCGGGATGCTCCCGGCCTTGTAGTAGCGGTACTGGACGCCGATGCGGCTGTCGGTGAAGACCGCGTCGGTGGCCTTGGCCGTGAACGTGTGGTTGCCGCCCACGTAGGTCGTGCCGCCGGCCGTGTAGGTCGTGCCGGCCAGCGCCAGGGTGCCGGCGGGCGCGTCCGTGTCGCTCGGGTCGGCGCTGGGCGCGTCGCCGAGGGCCGGGAACTGGGCGGTGCCGTTCTCCCAGTCGCGGTAGAGCGTCGCGAACGTCGGTCGCAGCAGGCAGGACTCCCACACGGGGAACGTGTCGTTGCCGGCGTCGTGCTCGGCCGGGCGCGGCTGGGCGCCGTCGCTCGGGCAGCCGGTCGCGCCGGCCTCGCAGTAGCGCGGACGGCCGTCGTGGCGCCACGAGTGGTCGGAGTCGATCGAGCGCAGCCACGGCAACGGCCCCGAGAGCTGCGTGGTCATCAGGTTGCCGTTCGCCGGGTAGGTCGCGACGCCGCCCTTGATGTCACCGCGGGCCTTGAGGATGTCGCCGAGCGCGGCGTTGAGGCCGTTGCCGTCGAGCAGCAGCAGCTTGGCCGTCTGCACGGCGTTGCGGTAGGCCGCGAACTGTCCGGCGTCGAAGACCGCGCTGTCCTTGAGGCCGGTGCTCGGGACGGTGCCGACGCCCGGGAGGTCCACTTCCTGGTCCTCGTGGTGGTCGGCCGGCAGGTGCATGAGCGCGTCGAGCTTCTCGTGCGTGCCGGGCTGGAACAGGTCCACCTGCTGCGGGCCGACGATCGGCAGGTCCAGCCCGACGGACTGGATGCCGATCCAGTGCGTGGGCGAGGTGACGAACGACTTGAGCTGGTCGATGTCGATCCGCAGCTCCTCCTCGATCGCCTCCTGGATCTTGCCCTTGGCGAACTCCTTGAGCTCGGCGATCGGCGCCTGCAGCGGGTTCAGCGCCGGGCCGAGGACGTCTGAGATCGTGTCGGACACGACGCCGAACAGCTCGTTGAGGTCACCCACGATGTCTGGCGCGCCGAGCATCGAGATCAGGTGGTGGTTGATGTAGTCCTCGGCCTCGTAGCCGATGACGTCGAGCGGGCCGACGCCGTCCTCGCAGTTCGCGCGCAGCAGCGAGTACTCGTCGTCGGGCTCGTTGCGGCAGATGTGGTCCTGCGCGGCGCGGTGGCTGCGCGGGTCGAACAGCGCCTTGGTCGTCGCCAGGCCCAGGTCGCTCCAGTTCTTCAAGCCGTCCTCGATGTCCTCGATCCAGTGCTCGAGGTAGGTCTCGACGAGGTTGTCGATCGTGAGGTCGGCGGCGAGGTCACCCGGATCGAGCGCGCAGAAGTACTCCGCCTCGCAGCGGTTGTAGGAGATCTCCGTCGTCCTCGGGCCGCGCACGGTCTGCACCGTCAGCGTCTTGGTGCGCTCGTAGCAGTCCCAGTCGGCGATCAGGCAGTCCTCGTACTCGGAGTCCCAGGCAAAGCGCGCCTCGGCGACCTGGAGCTCGGCCTGCATGTCCAGGAAGAAGTCGATCAGCCGGCCGCGGCTCTCGCCCTCGGGGAGCGGATTGGCCGGGTTGATGAAGGTCTCGTAGATGAAGCGCTTGGGCGCGGCGAACGGGATGTGCGGCGTGGCGTCGTCGGACACCTGCGGGTTGCCGTCCTCGTTGACCTCGTTCTGGACCGGGCCGCGGGCCTTGTTGCCGTCGTAGCCCTCGGTCGCGTCGCCGATGTAGCCCTCGACGATGATGTGGCGGATGGCGATCTCGGCCTCGTCGATGTCGGCCAGCTCGCCGACCGACGGGAACACGCCGCCCGCGACGTCGTTGACGAGCGTGTGGGCCCACATGTCACCGGCCGCGTGCGTCAGGTAGCCGTAGGCGAAAGCGAGGATCTGCTTGCGCTCGGCGCCGCTGTAGGCCGGATCGCTCTGCGCCTCGTAGGCCTCCTTGAGGATGTGCGCGAGCCACTTGCCGGTCTGCTCGGGGTGGATCACGGACTGGCCCATGACCAGGTCCGGGAAGCCGTCGGGGCCGACGACACCGGCGTTGAAGTAGGCCGCGTTGCCCTCGAGGGCCTCCACGACCTCCGGCTTGACCGCGTACTCGCGGCCCTCGATCGTGACCTTGCCGTCGTCCATCACGTCCTCGTAGGCGCGCAGACCGGTCTGGACGTGCGTGTACGGCTTGAACGCGTGCGCGGTCGAGGCGAGTGCGAGCACGGCGAAGAGCGCCGCCGCGCAGGCGGCGACGAGCGGCCGCAGGCGACCGCCGAGGGGGACGTTCAAATGGAGCTCCTTGGGGAGGAAGGTGAGCCGGGCGAGTATCCGGCAGCTACGCCGTGTAGGAGCTACGGTTGACCACACCAACACCGGTGGCCAACCGGCAGGGTGGTCACGCGCGGTTGACGAGCGTCAGCGCAGGTACGGATCCAGTGGACGCGTGACCGCGCCGCGTGCGATGGGGACGCAGTCGGGCGGGAAGTCCTGGACGATCTCCGCGTCCACGCGCGCGAGGAACTCGTCGAGGCGGTCCGCGCACGCGCCGTCCACGTCGTGCAGCACGAGCAGCGTCCACTCCTGCGCCGCGATCTGGTCCAGGGCCGTCTCCACCCAGCCGGCGTCGGTCCAGTCGCCCGGGACGGCGTTCCACAGCACGCACGTGAAGCGGCCGGCGGTGAGCGACTCGACGGCGGCGGAGGAGAGCAGGCCCGGGGCCAGGTCCCCGCCTGCGCCGGACGGCCGGAACAGGCGGTCGGGGTGGGCGAGCTCGCGCAGCTCGGCCTGTGCCGCCTCGATCTCGCGCACCTCCACCCCGCTCTCCCCGAGCGGGCGCGGGTGGGTGAGCGTGTGGTTGCCGATCCAATGGCCCTCGGCGTGCGCGCGCTCGGCCAGCGCACGGTGCTCGCGCAGCGCCTCACCGACCACGAAGAAGCTCGCCCGCAGTCCGCGCGCGGCCAGCACGTCCAGGACCCGGGGCGTGGCCGCCGGGTCCGGGCCGTTGTCGAAGCTCAGCGTCAGCCGACGGATGACGGCTCAGTGGCGGGCGCGCCGTTGGGCGACGAGTCGACCGCCGCGGGCGGCGCCGTGGACGTGCCCTTGCCCTTGTTGCGCGGGCGCGGATTGACGATCAGCGTCAGCTCGGATTCGAGCTTGGCGCGAAGCGGCTCCACTCGAGGCGAGAGACAGAGTCGGTCGCCGAGGTCCTCGAGCTTCTCGTCGAGTTGAAATCCAGGCCCCGTGGTGCAGATCTCCATCCGCCCTCCGGGAGACATCGAGTAGCAGCTGTCGAAGAAGTAGTGGTCGAAGATCTTCGTCCACGGGCGCACGCCCTCGTTGGCCTCGTCGCGGGCGGCCTGCGTCTCGGCGCCGTCGCCGGCGTCGTAGGCGACGTGGTGCCAGACGCCGACGCGGCCGTCACCGGACGGGCGGCCGGGCGGCGGCGAGAAGTACCAGCGGCCGGAGCGCTCGGCGTCGAGCACCAGCCGGTAGCCGTCGTCGCGGAAGCCGAGGTGCTGCGCGAACGGCAGCTGCTCCTCCTTGGTGGTGAACGAGCGCGCGCCCTCGATGCCGAGGATGCGGTGCTCGGCCGGGATGTCGTCGGCTTCGGCGACCAGCGGCGTGTCGGTCGAGTCGGAGACCATCAGCTCGACCTCGTGGCCCTCCGGGTCCCAGAACACGAGCGACTGGGGCTGCGTCGGGTCCAGCCGCAGCATCTCGCTGTGGTGCTGGTTGGCGATCAGGCGGTCCATCCAGTACTCGAGCGAGTCGTAGGAGCCCACGCGCAGGATCAGCCGCTGGATGTCCCCGTCGCCCGGGACGCCGACCGGCGCCTCCTTGAACTCGAGGAACGTCACCACCGAGCCGGGGTTGCCCTCCTCGTCGCCGAAGTAGGTGTGGTAGCGGAACGTCGTCTCGAAGTTCAGCGTGTTCTTGACGAACCGCAAGCCCATGACCCGGCACCAGAAGTCGACGTTCGTCGTGACGTCGCGCGTGATGCCGGTGAAGTGATGTGGCCCTTTCAGTGGCTGCTTCATCCCTCGATCTCCTCAGCCGAGAATTTGCACAATCGATAAGTTACCGCTCGATGGCGCTGACCGCACCGCGCACCGTCGCCGGCCAGGTGGCCGAGTTCCTCAAGGGCGAGATCCTCGCCGGACGGCGAGCCCCTGGGGACAAGCTACGCCAGGTCGAGATCGCCCGTGCGCTGGGCGTCTCCACCACGCCCGTGCGGGAGGCGCTGGCGGCGCTGCAGCGCGAAGGGCTCGTCCGCCTGCACCCGCAACGTGGCGCGGTCGTGTTCCTGCCGAGCGTCGACGACCTGCGCGAGCACTACGAGATCCGCGCGGCGCTCGAGTCGCTCGCGGCGGCCAAGGCGGCCGAGTGCTTCGAGCCGGACTGGGCCGCGCCGCTGCAGGCGCTGATCGAGGAGATGTGGGAGGGCCCGCCGGCGCCGCGCTACATCGAGCTCAACCAGCGCTTCCACACGCAGCTCTACGAGCGCTCCGGCCGCCCGCAGCTGGTGGAGATGATCGCCGCGCTGCGCGACGCGTCCAGCGCCTACCTGCACATCTACCGCGCGCAGGACGACTTCCCGGCGGCGCGGCTGGACCTCGAACACCGGGCGATCCTCACCGCCTGCATCGAGCGCGATCCCGAACGGGCCGCGCACGCCACCCGCGTCCACCTCGAGAACACCGTGGAGCACGTCGCCGCACGCCTATGAGCCAGATCCTCACCACCCATGTCGGCAGCCTTCCCCGCCCGGAAGACCTGATCCGCACCATGTTCGCCAAGCAAGAGGGCGTGCCGGTCGACCCGGTCGCGCTCGAGCAGCGCACGCGGGAGGCGGTCGCGGAGGTCGTCGCCAAGCAGATCGAGTGCGGCGTCGACGTCGTCTCCGACGGCGAGATGGGCAAGCCGAGCTACGTCACCTACATCGCCGACCGGCTCGACGGGTTCGGCGGCACCTCGCAGCCGCTCACGTACGCCGACCTCGTCGACTTCCCGAACCTGCAGCGCAAGGTCTTCGGCGATCCAGGGCGCTCGCGGCGACGGACGCCCGCGTGCGACGCGCCGATCACGGTCCGTGATCCCGAGGCGGCGCAGGCCGACATCGACCACATGAAGGCGGCGCTGCCGGACGGGCACCGCGGGTTCATGAACGCGGCCTCGCCGGGCGTCATCGCGCTGTTCTTCCGCAACGACCACTACGCCACGCGCGAGGAGTACGTGTACGCGATCGCCGACGCGATGCGCGTCGAGTACGAGGCGATCACCAGCGCCGGCCTGCAGGTGCAGATCGACGCGCCGGACCTCGCCATGGGGCGTCATATCCAGTTCGCGGACCGCTCGCTGGAGGAGTTCCGGGCCGAGGCGCGGCTGAACATCGAGGCGCTCAACCACGCGACGCGGAACATTGACCCGGCGATGATGCGCCTGCACGTGTGCTGGGGCAACTACGAGGGCCCGCACCACTGCGACGTGCCGTTCCGCGACATCGTCGACCTGGTGTTCGAGGCGCGCCCGCACGCGATCCAGTTCGAGGCCGCGAACCCGCGACACGCGCACGAGTGGGCGATCTTCGAGGACGTCAAGCTGCCCGAAGGCAAGGTGCTGATCCCCGGCGTACTCGAGTCCAAGGCGAACTTCATCGAGCACCCCGAGCTGATCGCCCAGCGCATCCGCCGCTACGCCGACCTGGTGGGCGACGAGAACGTGATGGCCGGGAGCGACTGCGGCTACGGCACCTGGGTCGGCCAGGCGGCCGTCGATCCCGACGTCGTGTGGGCCAAGCTGCGCGCCCTCAGGGAAGGCGCGGACCTCGCTTCAAGGTGAGCTGGTCGTCGGCGAGCTCGGCGACGTAGAACTCGTCGAGCTCGTCGGTCTGCTTGGGCCGGTCGTCGGGACCGGGTGCGAGCGCGGTGAACGAGCCGTCCTCGTGCAGCTCGAGCGTGCGGCGCCCGCGCGCCGGCGGTGCGGGCAGCGATTCGGGGCGGAAGCGCAGCTCGTCCTCGCGCGCGTCCTCCAGCCACCAGCGGCTCATGGCTTCCTCGGCCCTTCCAGCGTCGCGTTCATGCGGGCGACCTGGCCGGCGGTGAACATGAACATCGCGGCGTCGTCGACGTAGTCCATGTAGTTCATGAACATGTCGCCGTGCGGGCCGTTGTCGCACGTGATGTGCGGGAACGTGGGCCTGCCGGTGTTGGCCTGCTGGGCGCGCGGCGTGTCGGCCACGAAGTCGTCGCCCGTGCAGTCGTTGCGGTCCCCCCAGATGTGACGCAGGCCGAGCCAGTGGCCGACCTCGTGGACCGTGGTGCGGCCGCCGTCGAACGGGGCCGCGGCGGTGCCGGTGGTGCCGAACGCGCGGTTGAGGACGACGACGCCGTCGGTCTTGGCCGGGCCGCCCGGGAACTGCGCGTAGCCGAGCAGCCCGCCGGCGAGCGTGCAGACCCAGACGTTGAGGCGGCCGGGGTGGGGCTTGACGACGCGCTTGACGCTGTCGTCGGCGCCGAACGAGCGCTCGTCGGTGTGGGTGCGGGTCGTCTCGATCAGCTCGAACTCGATCAGGGGGTCGGCGACGAGCGAGGTCCAGACGTCCGGGACCTGGGTCCTGTCCTCATTGCGGGCGCGGAAGTCTCGGTTCAGGACCGCGAGCTGGGACTCGATCTGCGCGTCGGAGATGTTCTCCTCGTCGCGGTTGTAGACGACGTGGACGACGGTCTGCAGCGTGATCGGGGTCGTGCGCGGGATCGCCTCGGCGACCGCGCGGCGGGTCGTGGCCTCGGCCTCCAGACGCGCCTCGCGATAGCCCGGGACGGTCTCCGCGAGCAGCTCGTGCACGACCATCGTGGCGCAGGTGCGGCTCACGCCTGGACCAGCTTCGCGCCACCGACGAGCGCCTGCAGCTTGCCGAACGCGCCGTCGTGCGTGAGGTACTTCATGCCGCAGTCGGGCGCGGCGACGAGGTTGCGCGTGTACGGCAGCGCGCGCTCGATCCGGGCGGCGACGGTCTCCTGGCTCTCGACCTCGTCGGAGTCGAGCGCGATCACGCCAAGCACGATCGTCTTGTCGGCGAGCTGCTCGAGGACCTCGAGGTCGAGCTCGGCCTGCGCGGTCTCGATCGAGATCTGGTCCACGGGCGCCTCGGCCAGCTCGGGCAGGAAGCGGTAGGTGCGCTTGTGGCCGGGGACGAACAGCGGATAGCCGAAGCAGATGTGCAGGACCGTGGTGCCGTCCACGCCGTCGAGCGCGCGGCGGAGCGTCTCGATCCCGTACGCGCGCGCCTGCTCGGAGCGGGACTCCATCCACGGCTCGTCCAGCTGGACGATGTCCACGCCGGCCTCGAAGAGCTCGATCACTTCCTGGCGGACGACGTCCGCGAACGCGAACGCGACCTCCTCCTCGGTCGCATAGTGGTCGTTCTGCGCCTGCTGGGCCATCGTGAACGGGCCGGGGACCGTGACCTTGATCTTGCGGTCGGTGGCGCTGCGCAGGAAGACGGCGTCGCGGCGCAGGATGTTCTCGCGGCGGCTGATCGGGCCGCTCACGCGCGGAACCGGCATCGGGTTGCCGTTGCGGTCGAGCGCCTCGCCCGGGTTGTCGACGTCGATCCCGTCCAGCGCGAGCACGAAGTAGTTCGAGTAGCTCTCGCGGCGGATCTCACCGTCGGTGACGATGTCGAGCCCGGCGAGCTCCTGGTCGCGGATCGCCGCCAGCGTCGCCGCGTCCTGGGCTTCCCGCAGCTGCGCGGGGTCGATCTTCCAGATGTCGCTCGCCCGCACACGCGGGGGAAGCCGGGTCCGCAGCTTCTCGCGATCGACCAACCACTCAGGTTGGGGGTACGACCCCACCAGGCTCGTTTCCATTCGGGGAAATCTAGCCGAGAGGTTCAACGTATCAATCGGCCCGGAATTCGATATTGGACCTCTCAGTCCGAAGCTCGTACATTCCTTCTCGACGACTTGGTGGCTCCCCACCTCGCACTGTCGGCGGATACATATCTCTCCTCCCCGCCGGTGGAGCGACGTCAACGTAGCGCTGGCCCCCGCCGACCTCTCTCTCCTTCGGCGGGGGCCACCGCGCGCGCCATCGTGATGAACGTGGCGACCAGCGGCGATTCGTCCGCCGCCCTCCACGCCATGTCCAGCCGCAGGTTCGGCGCCCACCCGCTCAGCGGCCGGTAGGTCACGCCGACGCGGACCAGCTCGCTCACCGACTCCGCCACGAGCGAGATGCCCACGCCCGCAGCCACGAGCCCGATCACGGTCTGCATCTCCTGCACCTCCTGCACGATCGTGTCGTCGCCGCCGAGGCGGTCGATCGCGGGTTGCAGGGCGGATCTCAGGCCGGGCGCCACGTTGCTCGTGAGCAGGATCAGCGGCTGGTTCTCGAGGTCCTGGAGCGTCAGGTGCTGCTTGGCGGCGAGCGGGTGCAGGTCGGGCAGGGCCGCGATCACGGGCTCCTCGGCGACGTTCTCGATCTTCAGCTCGGGGCGCGACCGGGCTGCCCTGAGGAAGCCGACGTCGAGCCGGCCGTCCTCGAGCTGGCGCAGCTGCTCGGTCGTGCCCATCTCGTGCAGGCGCAGGGACACGTCCGGCGAGTGCTCGCTGAAGCGGCGGAGCAGTTCGGGGACGAACGAGTACATCGCGGAGCCGACGAAGCCGACGGCGAGCCGTCCGACCTCGCCTCTTTGGACTCGCCTGGCTTGCCGTGAGGCGTCCTCGACGGCGGCCAGGATCTCGCGCGCGCGTTCGAGGAACACGACCCCGGCGGCGGTCAGCTCGACCCGGCGTTGGTTGCGCAGGAGCAGCGTCGCCCCCACCTCCTCCTCGAGCGCCCGGATCTGCTGGCTCAACGGCGGCTGCGACATGTGCAGCCGCTCCGCCGCGCGGCGGAAGTGCAGCTCCTCGGCGACGACGACGAAATACCGCAGGTGGCGCAGCTCCATGGGTCGTTCATGATGGTGGGTCGTGGACGAGTTTCAGGTGAAGGACGGGATGATCCGGCTCGGGCAGCTGCTCAAAGCGGCCGGGCTGGTCGAGTCGGGCGGCGACGCGAAGGCCGTGCTGGCTGAGGGCGTCGTGTCCGTCAACGGTGAGGTGGAGACACGGCGCGGGCGGCAGTTGCGGGCCGGCGACGTGGTGACGCTGCGCGGCGAGTCCGTGCGGGTCACCTGAGCCATTGGGCGGCGAGCTCGTACCGCGGCTCGTTCAATGATCCGCTGCGCATGGCAGTAGCCGGCGATGAGCGCCAATAGGCTGGCCCGTATCCAAGACGGGACCCCGAAGCCGATCAAGGCGATCAAGATCGCCACCCACGTGCCAGCGCCCACAGCCGGTGCCCACGTTCCGCCTAAAGGATCGGCGTCACGCCATTGCGCCCAGGTCAACCGTGCGCCGGGATGCGCTCGTCACACGAGGCCGATCGCAAGGACACTGCCGCGGCGACTACGACCATCGGTGGTCTGTGCCCAGGCGCGAAGACGACGACCTACCAGACGAGTCCATCTAGGTGGTTATGGCCGGAAAGCAGGCGAGCGATTCGGTCTTGCGCCGCTGCACGGACGGGAGGTTGAGCGTGATGCGCGTGCAGTGCGAGTTCCCCGTACATGTCATAGAAGTTCAACCGCTCGCGCAGATGGCCGCGCTCGAACAGCTCCGGATACGCGCCGTGCAACCATCTGGGGACCTCCGTGAGTGTGGTCTCGTCGAGCCCTTGTTCGTCGGGTGTGGGTGGGTACTCTCGCGCCCTCGCGCACCAGCGCAGGATCGTGTCGAGCTCGACGTCGGCTGGCTGAGCCAACGCCTCCGCGAAGTCGATGAGACCGGTGACGCGTCCTTGGTGGACGATCACGTTTGAGCCGTGTAGATCACCATGGACGAGCGCGAGGTCGTCGTCGGCGAACAACGTCAGCCGCTCCTGGAGCCAATCGGTGACGTCGGCGAGCAGGCGGGAGTCGTGATCGGGCAGTCGCCGGGCAGCCTCGACCTGCTGGAGCGCCGCGCTCACTACCGGTGGGTGGAACGCCGGCCACGGCTCGCCGGCGAGCGCGTCGGCCAGCCAGGGCGGCAGCAGGTCGGCCGGGACAGGGACGCGGTGTAGGACGCGCAACGCAGCGCCGAGGCTCTCGATGATGGCTTGACGCGTGTGCGAGTCCGCCGCCGGCCTGCCTCGTACAAGGTTCGGCCCGGCAGGCGTTCAGTGACAGACCACGACCCATCCGGGCCGTCGCCGTGGGCGAGCTGCCGGGCGTGTGGGACCTCGCTGCCGGCGAGCAGGTTGACGACCGTAGCCTCGTGGCGATACGCGTCTCGGAACTGTCCGTTGCTCAGTCGTACGACGTACTCGTCGCCGACCCACACTCGACTAACCCACCCGGCCTTTCGAAGAAAGCGTCCGGTTGCCGGCAGACCGGCGGCCGCCAGCGTCCTCAGCAGGGTGGGATCGGTAGCCGGCTCGCCGACGGACGGAGTCGATTGACTGCCCACGTGTCAAGCGTCGCACACGTTCGTGCGGGCATGACGTGGTCGAGCCGCCGCGCCTAAGGGCGGCGAGCCAGCGCGAGATGTGCGGGCCGTCCATGGCTTGGTCCGGCGCCGCACGACGACGCCGGACCGCGATCAGGCCGCTTGCGGGCGGTGGTCGCGAGCGTCGCTGTGGACGCTGCGTCGGCCGGTTCGTCCTGGCGCTGAAGCCCGGCGGTCGCGCTCAGCGCGTGACTGCGGCCGAGCACGGACGTGCGCCACCGCCGCGCCGAGCCGGCGCGCCCGGGTCGACGCCTCACCGGCCGAGAGCTTCGCCTACGGCAGCACGAGCCGCCTGTTGGCCGTCGGCGTGAGCGCTCAGGCGCCCAGGCCGGCGTCGCGTGCCGCAAGCGCCGCCTGGGCGCGATCCAGCACACGCAGCTTGCTGCAGATGCTTGACATGTGGTTGCGCACGGTCTTCGCCGAGAGCCCGAGCGAACGTGCGATGTGGCCATTGGTGGAACCGAGCGCGAGCTGTTCGAGCACGTCGCGCTCGCGCGGCGTGAGCGTCGGAAACGCCGCGTCGGCACGGTCGCGCGGGCGGGCCAGGTGCTCCGCCACGCGCGGCCCGGCGACGGCCGCGCCCCGCGCAACCGCGACCAGCGCTCGGGCGACCGCCGCCGGCTCGGCGCCGCGGTGCAGGACGCCCGACGCTCCCGTGCGCAGCATCCGGACCGCGGCACCCGGCGCGGGATCGTCGAGCAACACGAGCACGGGCAGCCGCGCGGCCACCTTGGCCAGGCCGTCGCCCAGACCGAGCACCGCGATGTCCGCGTCCACGCTCGGGTCGACGGCCGGCCCGGCTGCCGCCAGGACGAGTGCGGGATGTTCGTGGACGAGCTGCTCCAGACCGCGCCGAAAGAGCGGGTAGGGGTCGACGACCAGCACCGAGTGCACGGCCGACCTCACCCGAGCCCGGCACCGCGCGCCAGCCGCGCGGCGGTCGCGACATCGGGCGCGCCGACCTTTTCCAGGACCGCGCGCACGTGCCGGCGGGCTGTCTTGGGGGCAAGCCCGAGCCGCGTCGCCACCCGCGGCGGATCGGCACCCGCCGCGAGCTGCGCGAGCACGTCGCGCTCGCGCGGTGTCAGTCCCGGGAACGGGTCGTTGCCGGGCGACAGCAGCGCCTGCAAGTCAGGCGCCGGAGCAACGAACAGCTCTCCCGCACGCGCCGCGGCGAGGGCAAGCTCGAGCAGCCCGCTGTCCGCTGTGTCGATCACGGCCCGCGCTCCGGCGCGCAGCGCGGCGGCCGGCCCGCCCGGGCCCGCCCCGACGAGCACGACCGCGACCTTGAGCTTCGAGAGGCGGGAAACGGCGGCCACGCCACCCTCCGGCGGCAGGTCGGCGTGCACCACCGCAACGTTCGCTCGCCGGGCGCGCGCGGTCTCGACCGCGGCGTCGGCATCGGCCGCGAGGACGGCCCCGGGCTCCACCATGGTCGCGAGCGTGCCGGTGTGATCGGCGACGAGCACGCTGGGCTGTGTCACCGAACCGGTCCCCGCTCCGAGCTCATCTCCAGGCCGGGACGCGCGGCAGGAGATCGTTGACGCCGGCATGCGGCGAGCGCGGGCCCTTCACCGGCGCGGGCGCGGCGCACGGCAGAAAACGGAGAGGTGGTGGCCATTACGTTGGGCACTACTGTACAGCAGAATGTGCACGTCCGCGTCGGGCCGCTGGACGTCCCGGGCGACTACACCTCGTTATCGGGGCGGTGCCGCACCTTTCACGAGGCGCAGGGCCAGCAACCGGGCGGAAGTCCGGGCATACCGGGCGGGGTCCCGGCGTCAGGCGGCGTATGGACACGCTCAGCATCGCGCGCGCTCGCACCGGCGCGCTGTTCGCCACCGAGGTCGACAGTGGCCCACCGCTCATGCAGCGCCACGCTGCCAACGAGCGCCACGGCGCACTCGACGGAGAAGTCGCGTTCTACAGCGCCGACGAAGGCGGGACCGTGCAACACAGCACCGGCGCGGCCCGAGCGGTCGCGCCCATCCCGGCCGGCCAGTCACGCACGATCCGCGCGTCGAGCGCCGCGGCCCCGGCCCTCGTCGTGCACACGCCGGGCGAGCCGTTCGAGCGCGTCGCTCCGGCCGGGGCCCTGACCGAGTCGACGATGCGCGATGCGCTCGAGCTCGTCGCGCGCCGCGGCGTCGAGATGATCGCCCCGATCTCCGGGTCCCAGCCGTGACCGTCGTCGACTTGCGCAGGCTCACGCGGCGCGACGACTTGAGCGCCGTCGAGGCGCTGCTCGCGGCCTACGGAGCCGCCGTGGCCGAACGGGCGCAGCGCGAGTATGGCCTCGTCCTGGCCGAGCTCGCGCCGGGCGCGGACCTGCTGACCGAGATCGAGCCGCTTCTGGACGCGCCGAACGTGCTCTACGTGGCGGAGGTTGACGGACAGGCGAGCGCGACCGGAGCTCTCCGGCACCTCGGCGACGGGGTGGGCGAGATCAAGCGCATGTACGTCGAGCCGGCGGCGCGCCGGCGGGGGATCGGGCGCGCTGTGCTCAGCGCGCTCATCGGCGACGCCCAGCGAGCGGGTTTGACGCGATTGCGTCTCGAGACGGCACCCTGGATGGCTGAGGCGCACGGACTCTATGCGAGCGCCGGCTTTGTCGACCACGATCCCTACGCCGGCCGCGAGTTCGACGGCATCGCTGCGGTCGACGGCATCGCGCGGTTCATGGAGCTACGCCTCCCCCAGCCGGAGCCGCTCTAGGCCGGGAACAGCCCACGCAGGGACTACGCGAGCACCTCGCGGCTGCTCCTCGAGGCCGGACCTGCGGCGACAGCGAGCACGATCGAGCTCGCGAACGCGAGGTATGCACCCCAGATCAACTGGGCTATGGCTCGGACACGTTGATGCTGGTCGTCACGGTGACCCACGGCCCACGCTGGGCCGCCGTCGCATCTAAGACAGGCGTCGGCGATACGATCGCCTCGCGCGCGTACGTCGGGCATGGGACTTCTGCGCAACGAACCCGAAGGACGCGCCGTGCCGACCGCGGGCGCGCTGCCGCCCGTCACGCACGGTGAGCTGCGAGTGGCCGCCGGGGACCGCCTCGTGGACATCGACGCGCTCGGCGACCGGGGCGTCGTCGAGGTGCGGACCGCTGAGCACGGCGTGCTGGCGGTGGGCATGGCCGGCGGCGAGCCGTTCGCGGTCTCCAACGTCTGCCGGCACCAGTTCGCCAAGCTGGGCCGCGGCCAGGTGACCGAGGACGGCTGCCTCGAGTGCCCGTGGCACCGCGCTCGCTTCAATGTCCACAGCGGTTCGATGACGTCGGGGCCGAAGGGACGCGTGTTCGGCTTCAAGCCCTACTCCGCCGCGGTACGAGGGTTCGGCGAGATGGCGCGGCTCAAGACGTACCCGGTCACGGTCCGGGAGGGCGCGATCTGGCTCCGGTGAGCAGCGTCACCGAGCGCCACGACGAGGCCAGCTCGCCAGCGCGACCTCAGCCGGGTACCGGGTCTGGGCCAGGGGGCGTGGGCGGCCCGGGGTTCGGCGGCGTCGGGTCAGGAACGGGCTCTCCCGGGTACGGCTGCGGCGGAGCCGGATCGGGGACGGGCACTGAGACGGTCTGCATGTGAGCCTCCTACGTTTGGCGGTGCGACGTCGCATCTGCGTCCTACCCGAGCCCGTTGTGTTTGCGCGCTGCGTCGTTGATCATTCGGTCGCGGGTGAGGCTCGCGTCGCACGCCCTACCCGCTCCCGACGGTCCCGCTCGGGAAGGCGCGGGCGCTCGACGCGGGTCCGAGCTCCCGCGACCTCCCACCTCGACGCTTTGGAAGTTGCAGGGCTCGTCGCGCGGCAAGGCGCTCCTCGGATTACTCGAGCACTAGAGGCTGATCCGTGTCGTCAGCAGGTCCTGCCGATGTACCACGCGTAGGCGATCACCCAGTACGACAGGTATCCGAGGTGCGTGTCCCCGGGCTTGACGCAGATGTTCCTGTAGGTCGTCCCCCAGATGTTCTCGGCGTCGATGAGGACGCGCCCCCGCGTTGCGCAATGGCGGTACGTTTCGCCGCCGACGAAGCCGCATGCGCGCCGCGCGGCGGGGACGCGCGTGCTCGTGGAAGCGGCCGGGCCGGCAGCGAACGAGGTGATCGTCGCGGGCGGGGCCGTGCTTAGGGCGGGGGCCTGGGCGGCCGCGGCAGTGTGGCCGGCCACCGGGACGGCGGTCGCTGCAACGGTGACTGCGGCGACCAAAGCCTTCCGTGTCAAGTTCATGATCGGTCTCCCGTTCCGTTGATCTCGGTCTGTCGTCGGCTCGCGAGCCGACGACTGCGGAACGAGAGAATCGCGATGAGCGCCGTTGGTTCCAAACAGTTCGAGGAAGTTCGAAGAGCTCGAGTGGGAGCCCGCGGGAGCGGTCAGGACGAACGCAGCTCGGCGGAGCCACAGCCCGGTCCGTACCGATCCCGGCTCTCGTACAACTCACGCCTCCGCGCGAACTTGGATATGCGCCGGCATCGAGTCCCCCTCCCGCAACTTCGACCGGACCGGCACCCGTCTTGACGGCCGTGTCCACTCCTGCCGTCACGAGGGCCTACTCGTCGATGGGCACGAGCGCAGTGTCCACCGTCCGACCGGTCACCGTCGCCCAGCCGAAGATGACGCCCGCCTGGACGCCATACCGGTGAGGATGTCGAGCGCGATCCGCTCGGCGGCCAGCGCGGTGATTCCGGCCACGTCGAACGGCGGGCACACCTCGACGACGTCGGCGGCGCAGATCTCCAGCTCGGAGGCCACCCGGCGCAACGCCCCGCGCAGCTCGCGGGTGGAGAGCCCGCCCGGCTCGGGTGTGCCGGTGCCGGGCGCGAAGGCCGGATCGAGGACGTCGACGTCGACGGTGAGGTAGACGCGCGGCGCCGCGCCGGCCACGTGCGCGATCGCGTCGTCGAGGACGCGGTGCAGGCCGCGCTCCTCGATCTCGTCCATCGTGTGCCAGCGGAAGCCGGCTTCGCGCATCCAGGTGAAGTCGTCCGGGCCCGGCCACGTGCCGCGCAGGCCGATCTGGACCGCGCGACGGCCGTCCAGGTAGCCCTCCTCGACCGCGACGCGGAACGGCGTGCCGTGGGAGATCCGCACGCCGTAGAGCTCGGCGGCGGTGTCGGCGTGGGTGTCGAAGTGCACGACGGCGTACCCGTCGCGGCCATACCGTTCTGAGAGCACGCGCAGGGTCGGCAACGACAGCGAGTGGTCACCGCCGAGCACGAGCGGCACGGCGCCGGCCGCGAGGACGCTGCGCAGGACGTCCGCGAGGTGCTCGTGCGAGCGCTCCAGATCGGCGGGGGCGACGGTGCAGTCGCCGTGGTCGATCACCTCGAACACGGCGAACGGGTCCAGCCCGGTGCCGAGGTGCGGGCGCCCGGCGTGCCCGCCGTCGTCGGCGGCGCGAATCGCGCGCGGGCCGAACCGCGCGCCCGGCCGGTTGGACGTGCCGTCGTCGAACGGCGCGCCGACGACCGCCACGTCGACCCCCTCGAGCCCTTCGGCATCGAGCACCAGCCGGCGGCCGGCGAACGTCCCGCCGATCCCGGCATGGCCGGGTGAGTCGCCGCGCACGCCGAACCGCTGTGAACCCTCCATGGCACCCACCCTAGGGCAACTCGCGCGCGGTGCCCGGTGCGACCAGGCCGGTCTCGTAGGCGAAGATCACCGCCTGGACGCGGCTGGTGAGCTCGAGCTTGGCGAGCATGCGCCCCACGTGGCTCTTGACGGTGCTCTCCTCCAGGTGCAGGTGGGCGGCGATGTCGGCGTTGCTGCGCCCGGCGGCGATGCCGAGCAGGACGTCGCGCTCACGCGGGGTCAGGTCGGCGAGCGCGGGATCGCCGGCGCGGGCCGGCGCGGCCGAGACGAACTGGTCGAGCAGACGGCGCGTCACCTCGGGCGAGATCAGCGCGTCGCCGCGGGCGACCGCGCGGACGGCGTCGATGATGCGATCGGGCGGCGAGTCCTTGACGAGGAAGCCGACCGCTCCGGCGCGCAGCGCCTCGAAGACGTACTCGTCGAGGTCGAACGTCGTGATCACGATCACCTCGACGCCGGCGGTGTCGCGCAGGCGGCGCGCGGCCTCGAGCCCGTCCATGCGCGGCATGCGGATGTCGATGAGCAGGACTTCGGGCGCGCGACGCTCGACCTGGCCGAGCGCGTCGAGGCCGTCGACGGCCTCCCCCACGACCTCGATGTCCGGCTCGCTCTCGAGGATCATCCGCAGGCCTTGGCGGGCGATCGCCTGGTCGTCGGCGACGATCACGCGGATGCTCACGGCGCCACCCCGGCGACACGCGCCGGCGCCGGCTCCGCGTCCAGCGGCAGCGCCGCCCGCACCGACCAGCCGCCGCCGGCGGTCGGGCCCGCCGAGAAGCGGCCGCCGACGATCGCGACGCGCTCGCGCATCCCCTCGATGCCGCCGCCGGGCCGGGCGGGGCCGCCGACGCCGTCGTCGTCGACGGCGATCAGCAACTCGTGCTCCCCGTAGGCGATCCGCACGCGAACCGCGCTCGCGCCCGCGTGGCGAACGACGTTGGTCAGCGACTCCTGCACGACCCGGTAGGCGCAGACCTCGAGCTCGTCCGAGAGCGGGCGGTCGGCCCCGTCCACGCGCAGGTCGACGGCGAGGCCGGCGTCGCGCGCCGGGTCCAGCAGCTCCTCGACGTGCCCCAGCCGCGGCGCCGGTGCGCGGGCGGCCGGTCCCGACTCCCGCAGGACGCCGAGCGTGCGCCGCGTCTGGCCGAGCGCCTCCGAGGTGAGCCGGTGGATGCGTTCCAGGGCGGCACGCGCGCCCGGGTCGGTCGTGGTGCGTCCGGCGCCCGCGGCCTGGAGGGAGATCGCGCTCAGATGGTGACCGGTGATGTCGTGCACGTCGCGGGCGATCCGCAGCCGCTCCTCGACGACCGCGCGCTCGACGTCGCGGTCGCGCAGCTCCGCGATCCGGCGCGCGAGCTCCTGCGCCTCGCGGACCCGTTCGCGCTCGCTGCGGATCGCATCGCCGATCAGCACGGCCGTGACGCCGATCGCGACACCGCCGAGGATCCGCACCAGCACCGGGCTGTCCTCGCCCGTGATCGCCACCGCCGCCGCCATCACGGTCCCGGTGTACGCGGCGAGCGGGACCGTCACCCGGTGCGCGCTGACGAGCGCCGCGCGGCCGCCGAGCATGAGCGCGAGCAGCACCGGCACGATCACCGAGTAGCCGAGCGACAGCGCGGCCCCGGCGAACGGCAGCGCGACGACCGCCGCCGCCAGCGGGTGCTCGCGCCGGACGGCGAGCGGCGCGCAGGCCGCGATCACGAGCAACGCGCCGAGCAGGTCGGGGGCGCGATCGGGCGGCGTCGTGCGTGCGAGATCGACCTGCAACACCGCGAGCGCCGCCGCGGTCACCAGCGCGGTCCACAGCACATCGGCGCGTCGAGGCACGCAGCCAGCGTAGAGGCGCGCGGCGCCCGGCCGCTTCCCCCTAAAGGCGGAACCGGATGCGTCCTCGTGGGCCAAGCAGAAGGGCTCCTTCGGCGGTCGTCGCGGCGCGCCGCGACCCCGATGGTGAAGGCGAACCCTGCTCCCCACCGAGGAACCTCCGATGGCAACTGCTCTCTACAGATTGGGCCGCTTGGCCTTCCGCCGCCGCAAGACGTTTCTGGCCGTCTGGCTGGTCGTGCTCGGCGGCATGTTCGCGGCCGCCGCGACGCTCAGCGGACCCACCACCGACTCCGCCACGATGCCCGGCACCGAGTCGCAGGAGGCGGTCGACCTGCTCGAGGAACGCCTGCCCCAGGCCAACGGCGCGTCCGGGCGGATCGTGTTCGCCGCACCCAAGGGCGAGCAGCTGACCGGCGGCGAGCGGGCGGCGGCCGTCGCGGACGCGGTCGCCGGTGCCGCCGAGGCACCCGGCGTGACCGCCGTCAGCGAGCCCGTCACCTCCGAGGACGGGCGCGTCGCGCTCGCCCAGGTGAGCTGGGCCACCACGGCGGAGGACATCCCTGAAGGGTCGGTCGAGGCCGTGCAGCGCGCTGCCGGGACCGCGCGCGCCGCCGACGTCCAGGTCGAGTTCGGCGGCGACGCGGTCGCCTCCGAGGCCTCCCTCGGCGGGCTCGGGGAGATCCTCGGCTTCGCCGTCGCGGCGCTCGTGCTCGCGATCACGTTCGGCTCGCTCGTGGCCGCCGGGCTGCCGCTGTTGACAGCGCTGATCGGCGTCGCCGTCGGGATCATGGGCATCACGGCGGCCACCGGCTTCGTCGACATGGACTCGACGGTCCCGACCGTCGCCCTGATGCTCGGCCTCGCCGTCGGCATCGACTACGCGCTGTTCATCATCTCGCGCCACCGCACGCAGCTGTTCGAAGGGATGGAGCTCGAGGAGTCCGTCGGCCGCGCCGTCGGCACGGCCGGCAGCGCGGTCGTGTTCGCGGGCGCGACGGTGCTGATCGCGCTCGCTTCGCTGACCGTCGTCGGCATCCCGTTCATGAGCGCGATGGGGCTCGCGGCGGCCGCGACGGTCGCCGTGGCCGTCGCGGTCTCGCTCACCCTCGTGCCCGCCCTGCTGGGCTTCGCGGGCCGGCGGATCGCCAAGGGCAAGAACTTCGACACCGGCCCGCGCGCGGCCCGGCCGACCCTCGGGGCGCGCTGGGTCGGCCTGCTCACGCGGCACCCGCGGCCCGCGGTCCTGCTGTCGGTGCTCGCGCTGAGCGCGCTGTCGGTCCCGGTGCTCGACATGCGCCTCGGCCAGCCCGACGACTCGACCGCCGCGCCCCAGGAGACCAACCGCAAGGCCTATGACCTGCTCGTCGCGGGCTTCGGCCCGGGCTTCAACGGACCGCTCACGCTCGTGGTCGACGCCGGCCGCGGCGGCGACGCCGAGGCCGCCGGCGACGCGGTCGCGGCGGAGTTCGGCCGGCTCGCGGATGTCGCCGACGTGAGCGAGCCGACGCTCAACGAGGGCGGTGACACCGCGATCGTCACGCTCACCCCGCGCAGCGGCCCGTCCACGGACGCGACGAAGGACCTCGTCCAGCGGATCCGGGACCGCACCGACACGCTCGACGGCGAGCTGAACGCCCGGACCCTCGTGACCGGGCCGACCGCGGCCAACATCGACTTCGCCGATCGCCTCTCCGGCGCGCTGGTGCCCTACCTCGCGGTCATCGTCGGGCTCGCGTTCGTGCTGCTGACGCTCGCGTTCCGGTCGATCCTCGTCCCGCTCACGGCCGTCGGCGGGTTCCTGCTGACGATCGGCGCCGCGTTCGGCGCGCTCGTCGGGGTCTTCCAGCAGGGGGCGCTCTCGAGCGTGTTCGGCGTCGAGCAGGCGCCGATCGTCTCGGTGCTGCCGATCTTCATCGTCGGCATCCTGTTCGGCCTCGCGATGGACTACCAGGTGTTCCTGGTCTCGCGGATGCGTGAGGAGCACGTCCACGGCGCGCAGCCGACGCGGGCGATCACCGAGGGCTTCCGGCACGGCGCCCGCGTCGTCACCGGCGCCGCGCTGATCATGGCGGCGGTCTTCGCGGGCTTCATCGTCGAGGACGTCGCGATCATCAAGTCGATCGGCTTCGCCCTCGCGTTCGGAATCCTGGTCGACGCCTTCGTCGTGCGGATGACGTTGATCCCCGCGCTGCTCGCGCTGCTCGGCGAACGCGCGTGGTGGCTGCCGGGGTGGCTTGACCGGGTGCTCCCGCGCGTGGACGTCGAGGGAGAGCAGCTGCGCCGGCGGCTGGTCCGCGTCCGCGAGCGGGACGTGCCATCGTCCCCGGCATGACGCCAGGGGTGTACGTGATGGGCTGCGAGCCCGCCACCGGCAAGTCCGCGGTCGCGCTCGGCGTGCGACAACTGCTCGCACGCCGGCTGACGCGGCTCGGGGTGTTCCGGCCGGTCGTGGCCGATCCCGAGCAGGATGCGTTGGTGTCCGTGCTGCGCTCGGACGCGTTTCCCTACGAAGCGTCCATCGGCGTCACTCACGACGAGGTGCGCGCGGACGAGGAGCGGGCGCTGGAGGAGATCGTGGCGCGCTACCGGGCGCTCGCCGCACAGTGTGACGGCGTACTCGTGGTCGGCACGGACTTCCATGCGGTCGGCGCCGGGGGCGAGGTCGCGTTCAACGCGCGCGTCGCGCTCAACCTCGGGTTGCCGACGCTGCTGGTGGTCAGCGGGCACGATCGCTCCGTGGCCGAGGTGCAGGAGGCGGTCGCGGTGGCCGTGAGCGCGGTCAAGGGCGTGGGCGCCGAGGTCGTCGGCGTCGTCGCCAACCGCGTGCGCTTCGACCTGGTCGCCGACGTCCAGGGCGTCGGCGGCCCGCCGATCTATGCGCTGCCGGAGATCGACCTGCTGATGGCGCCGACCGTCGGCCAGGTCGCCGCGGCCTGCGACGGCGAGATCATCGCGGGCGACGCGGAACTGCTCGGGCGTGAGGCGCTGCACCTCACGGTCGCCGCGATGACGCTGCCGAACCTGATGGAGCGGATCGAGGACGGCGCGGTGCTGATCACGCCCGGCGACCGGGCCGAGGTGCTGCTCGCGGCGCTGTTCGCGCACGCGTCGAAGGAGCTTCCCTCCCCCGCCGGCGTCGTCCTCACGGGCGGGTTGCGGCCGTCGGACACGTTCCTGAAGCCGCTCGAGGGCTTCCCCACCATGCTGCCGGTCGTCCTGACCGAGCACGGGACGTACGAGACCGCCACGCTCGCGGGCTCACGCGAAGGCGTCATCGCGGTCGACACGCCGCGCAAGATCACCAAGGCGCTGGCCGTGTTCGAGGAGTACGTCGACGGGGACGAGTTCCTCTCGCGCGTGGACGTGACGCGCTCGGAGGCGGTCACGCCGCTGATGTTCGAGTACGAGCTGCTGGACCGGGCGCGGGCGGCCGGAAAGCACATCGTGCTGCCCGAAGGCACGGACGAGCGCGTCCTGCGGGCCGCCGAGACGCTGCTGCGCCGGCGCGTGGTGGAGCTCACGCTGCTCGGCCGGGAGGACGAGGTGCGCGGCGCGGCCTCCCGGCTGGGCGTGGACCTGTGGGGCGCGAACATCCTCGACCCGACCGACGAGGAGCTGCGCGAGCGCTTCGCCGCCGAGTACACCGAGCGACGCCGGCACAAGGGCATGGTGTTGGACGCGGCCCGCGACATCGTCACCGACGTCTCCTACTTCGGCACGCTGATGGTCGCGCTGGGGATGGCGGACGGGATGGTGAGCGGCGCCACGCACACCACCGCGGAGACGATCCGGCCCGCGTTCGAGGTGATCAAGTCCGCGCCGGGCGCCGGCGTCGTGTCCAGCGTGTTCTTCATGTGCCTGGCCGACCAGGTGCTCGTGTACGGCGACTGCGCCGTGAACCCGAACCCGACCGCCGAGCAGCTGGCCGACATCGCGATCTCGTCCGCCGCCACCGCCGCGCAGTTCGGCATCGAGCCGCGCGTCGCGATGCTCTCCTACTCGACGGGTCAGTCCGGTGCGGGCGCGGAGGTCGAGCGCGTGCGCACGGCGACCGAGCTCGTGAAGGAACGGGCGCCGGAGCTCTCCGTCGAGGGCCCGATCCAGTACGACGCCGCCGTCGACGCGGGCGTGGCGAAGACCAAGCTGCCCGGCTCGCAGGTGGCCGGCCGTGCGACCGTGTTCATCTTCCCCGACCTCAACACGGGCAACAACACCTACAAGGCCGTGCAGCGCTCGGCCAACGCGATCGCCGTCGGCCCGGTGCTGCAGGGCCTGAACAAACCGGTCAACGACCTCTCGCGCGGCGCGACCGTGCACGACATCGTCAACACCGTCGCGATCACCGCGATCCAAGCCGCCGGATGAGCGTCCTCACCGTCAACTGCGGCTCCTCCTCGCTGAAGTGGTCGGTCATCGACCCGCCGGAGACGCTCGCGTCCGGGACCGTCCAGCGTGTGGAGGACCACTCGGAGGCGCTCACCGAGGTATTGAGCAAGGCGCCGCTGGACGGCCTGGAGGTCGTCGCCCACCGCGTCGTCCACGGCGGTGAGCGCTACTCCGCGCCGGTGCGCATCACCGACGCCGTGCTCGACTCGATCCGCGACCTGAGCGTGCTCGCCCCGCTTCACAACCCCGTCAATGCGGACGGGATCGAGGTGGCGATGAAGGCGCTGCCCGACGTCCCCCACGTCGCCGTCTTCGACACCGCCTTCCACGCCACGCTGCCGCCGCGCGCGTACACCTACGCCGTCCCGCGCGCCTGGAACGTGCGCCGCTACGGCTTCCACGGCACCTCGCACGCGTACGTCGCGCGTGAGGCGGCCCGGCTGCTCGAGCGGCCGCCCGAGGACGTGAACGTGATCGTCCTGCACCTGGGCAACGGCGCTTCGGCCTCGGCCGTCGCCGGCGGGCGCTCGATCGACACGTCGATGGGCCTGACACCGCTGGAAGGGCTGGTGATGGGCACGCGCTCGGGGGACGTCGACCCGGCGCTCATCCTCCACCTGCGGCGCACGCTCAACCTGGACACGGACGAGATCGACCGGGTGCTCAACTCGCGCTCCGGGCTGCTCGCGCTGGCCGGGGACAATGACCTGCGCGAGGTGCACCGCCGGATCGAGGCCGGCGACGCCGCAGCCGAGCTCGCGCTGGACGTCTACTGCTACCGGATCAAGAAGTACGTCGGCGCCTACCTGGCCGCGCTCGGCGGCGCGGACGCGATCGCGTTCACCGCCGGCGTGGGCGAGAACGACGCGGTCGTGCGGGAGCGCTCCCTGGCAGGGCTCGAGCGGCTCGGGATCGTCGTGGACCCCCAGCGCAACGCGGCCGGCGGCCCGGTCATCTCCGGCGACGACTCCCCCGTGACGGTGCTCGTCGTGCCGACCGACGAAGAACTCGAAATGGCCTCCCAGGCGGTCGCGTTGGTCCGGTAACGTCGGGTCGTGCGGATCGTCCCGTTCGTCCCCGGTCGCCGCCCGACCGACGAGGCCCGCAGCGCCGGGCAGGGCTCCAGCGACCCGGTCGCGTTCCTCAACGCGGGACCGGGCAACCGCTGCCTGCTGCTGCTCGAGCTCGACGGGGACGGTGAGGGCGAGGTCACGACGCTCACCGGGAACCACATCCGGCGGCGGGCCTTCACGCCCGAGCGGGTGGGTGAGCGGGCGGTGCTGGCGCTCGACCCCGACACGGACTGCGCGGGCGACTACGGCTTCGCGCACCGGTTCATGCAGACCGTGCAGGTCAGCGTGCGCTTCGGCGGCGAGGAGGCCGCGACGACGATCGACGTGTTCGACCTCTCCCAGCTCGGGTCGCTGTACCAGCGGATCGTCGAGCAGGTGGTCAAGCCCGACGTCGAGCGCCAGGCGCCATGGCTGTCCTACAAGACGCACCCGTGGTACCCGGTGCTGCTGATCGGGTCCCACAAGGCCGAGCTGTACACGCGCGCGCTCGTCGGCGACGTCGTGCGCAAGCGCCAGAACCTCGCCGACCCGGGCTGGCTGACGCGCGTCGGGCTCTACCTGGAGCTGATGACCGCGCTGGGCGTGATCGCGGCCGTGCGCGACGATCCCGGGGATCTGCTCAGCCCCGAGGAGCGCGCCGCGGCGGACACCTGGGACGACCTGACGATCAACGTCGACGGCTGGCGCGAGGTGGCCAAGCTGCGCAAGGTCGCGCAGCCGATCGGCCTGCGCAACCTGCTGGCCAAGAAGAAGGCGACGCTCGAGTTCCTGCATGTGCACCACGAGGACCTCAAGCACGCCATCGAGCTCGCCGGGCCCAACCGCACCAACGCCCAGGAGACCTGGCACCGGGTGTTCCGCGACGCCGAGCGAGCCGTGCTGTGCAAGACGCCGGAGGCGTTCCCGGAGCTTGGGCTGCTTCCCGACGAGCTGCGCGAGTTCATCCTCTGGCACCGGCGCGGGCACGTGCGGATGCTGCGCGCGCTGCGCGTTCCCGGCCCGCTGCCCAAGCTGGTCGGCGACCAGGACGGGCTGTTCGCCTCGGCCTGCAACCAGTACCGGGCGTCGATGAACGACGTCGCCGAGTGGGCGGCCGAGCGCGGGCTGATGGAGCACGCCGGCGGCGAGTGCGTCCCGCGCCAGGTGTCCCTGCTGGAGGCGCACATGAACCAGCCCAGCCGGGTCGCGCTGCTGCAGGCCCGCGACGGCTACGACCCCGAGCGCGGGCTCGAGGTCGGCGAGGACCTGCCGCCGGACTACACGCCGCCGCTGCGCGACGTCGCGGCGCTGCTCGGCGCCGCGCCGATCTTCGCGCCGTTGACGCCCGAGGAGCTGGACACGCTCGCGCACACCGCGCGGCCGCTCACGTTCGGCCCGGCCGAGCGGATCCTCGTCCAGGACGAGCCCGGCGACAGCCTGTTCGTGGTCGTCGAGGGCACCGTCGAGGTGTTCCTGCGCCGCCACGACGGCGAGGAGGTCGACCTGGGCACGCGCTCGCAGGGCGCCGTGCTCGGCGAGATGTCACTGCTCACCGGCGCACCGCGCTCCGCGACCGTGCGGGCGCTGGACGGCGCGCTCGTCTACGAGGTCGGCCGCAAGCAGTACGAGCCGATCCTCGAGGCCCGGCCGGTGCTGCGTCAGATGCTCGAGGACGAGATGCAGACGCGGCTACAGGCGCAGGCCGAGACCCTCAGCGGGTCGTCACGGTCACGTAGGCGATCTGCTCTTCGCGGCCGAAGACCACGTCCATGATGCGCTTCACGATGCAGGTCATGGATCCAAGTGTGCCCGCCGAGCGACGAAACAGACATCGCTCGGCGGGGTGAAGCTCCTCACACGGCGATCTGGCGCCCCACCGCTTCGGTCGAGAGCGCCCACAACCGGTCGGCGTTGTCGGGATCGAGCGCGTAGCGCGCGACGCCCGCCTCCTCGCGGCGATCGATGACCGGGGCTTCGGCCGTGTCCTCGTAGTAGCGGCCGCCCACGCCCTCCAGCGCGGGCGCGGTGGCGACGTAGACGCTGGTCGCGGCGCCCTGCTCGGGTGTCTTGAGCTGGAAGCCACTCGCGACGTAGCGCTCGATGAACTCAGGGTCGACGTGGCGCTGCAGGTTGGTGGCGATGCCACCGGGATGGACCGCGTTGGCGAAGATCCCGTCGCGCGCCCAGCGCGCGGTCGCGCCGACCGCGAACAGCACGTTGGCCGTCTTCGCCTGTCCGTACGCCGCCCATGGGTCATAGTCCCGGAAGGCGAAGTTGACGTCGTCGAAGATCACCGGCGAGCGCAGGTGGGCGCGCGAGGAGACGCTCACGATCCGCGCCCCTTCGGCCGCGAGGGCGCCGTGCAGGCCGACCGCGAGCGCGAAGTGGCCGAGGTGGTTGGTCGCGAGCTGCAGCTCGAAGCCCTCGCGGCTGAGCTGGAGCTCGGGCAGCGCCATCACACCGGCGTTGTTGATGAGCAGGTGGAGCGGGCCGTCCCAGGCGCGCGCGAACGCGTCGACCGAGTCCAGGTCGGCGAGGTCGAGCCGGCGCACGTCGGCGCCGATCTCGGCCGCCAGCCCAGAGGCGGCCTCAGTGTTGCGGACGGCGAGCGTGACCTCGGCGCCCACGCCGGCCAGCGCACGAGCGGTCTCGACGCCGATCCCGGACGCGCCGCCGGTCACGAAGGCGCGCCTGCCGGTCAGGTCGATGCCCGCGACGACCTCGGCCGCGGTGGTCTCGAAGCTCATCGCGCCACCCCACCGTGCGCGGCGACGGCGACATCGTCCCAGCGCTCCCACTCGGCGATCCGCTTGGCGTACTCGGCCTTGATCATCTCGAGCGTGCCTTGGCCGAGGAACAGCCGCAGCGGCGGCTCCTCGGCGTCGACCAGCTGCAGGATCGCGGAGCCGGTGGCCTCCGGGTCGCCCGGCACGGCCAGCCGCGCCTTGCGCGCCTCCATGACCTGCTCGCGGATCTCGGCGTAGGCCTCCAGCGGCTGGGCGTGCACGGCCGACGGGCCGGACCAGTCGGTCGAGAAGCCGGTCGGCTCGACGAGCGTCACCTTGACGCCGAAGCCGGCGACCTCCTGCGCCAGCGCCTGGCTGAAGCCCTCGAGCCCCCACTTGGAGGCGTGGTAGAGCCCGACGAGCGGGAACGCGTTCACGCCGCCGATCGAGGACACCTGGATGATGTGCCCGGAGCGCTGCTCGCGCAGGATCGGGAGCGCTGCCTGCGTCACCCACAGCGCGCCGAACAGGTTGGTCTCCAGCTGCGCGCGTGCCTCCTGCTCGCTGACCTCCTCGATGAACCCGAAGAGCCCGTAGCCGGCGTTGTTGATGACGACGTCGAGCCGCCCGAAGCGCTCGTGCGCCTGCTTGACCGCCGCCTCGACCGCGGCCTTGTCGGTGACGTCGAGCGCCAGCGCGAGCACGTTGTCGCCGAAGCGTTCGACCAGGGCGTCGAGCGTGGACGCGTCGCGCGCGGTGGCGGCGACGCGGTCCCCGCGCTCGAGCGCGGCCTCCGCCCAGATCCGGCCGAAGCCCTTCGACGTGCCGGTGATGAACCAGACCTTCGACATGGATTGCCTCCTAAACTTGATCCGGAGGGTTCCTCCGGTTGCTTTTCCAGCATAGCGGAGGGTGCCTCCGTTTCGATGCGCGCCGACGCTGCCCGAAATCGCTCGAAGCTGTTGTCCGCCGCCGCGGAGGAGTTCGCGCTGCGCGGATCCGAGGCGTCGCTCGAGGCGGTGGCGAAGCGTGCGGGCGTCGGGATCGGGACGCTCTACCGCCACTTCCCGACGCGGGACGAACTGGTCGCGGCCGCCTACGAGGCGGAGGTCGAGGACCTGCGCGCGACCGCTGATGCGCTGCTCGCCGAGCATCCGCCGGACGTCGCGCTGGAGCGCTGGATGGATCGCTTCATCGACTACACGGCGACCAAACGCGGGATGGCGGCGGCCCTGGACGCGGACTTCAAGGCGGTGCAGAGCGGCAAGATCCGCGGGGCGGTCGAGACGCTGCGGGCGGCGGGTGTCGAGGCGGGCGTGCTGCGCGCCGACGTGGACGCCGACGACGTGCGCGCGATGATGGGCGCCGTGTGGCAGATCACCGACCCCGAGCGCGCGCGACGGATGCTGCGCGTACTGATGGACGGGCTGCGGGTCGTCCAATCGGAGGACGCGTCGCTCAATTAGTCAAGGGAGCTGCCGACAAAGGGGGCACCATGAACCCCTTCAACGCCTCAGCCGCGCTGATGGCTCGCCTCACGTACGCGCGCAAGTTCCTGCTCCTCGGCCTCGTGCTGCTCGCGCCCGCCGTCTACGCGTTGCACGCGTACTGGCAGACGCAAGGCGAGACGATCGCGTTCGCCGAGAGCGAGCGCGCCGGCGTCGCGTTCGTGGCGCCCGCGAACGACCTGGTGCTGGCCGTCGTGGCCGCCCGCTCGGCCGCCGTGCGCGGCGAGGCCGTGCCGTCCGACGCGGTGCGTCGCGCCGTGACCGCGGTCGACGCGGCCGACGGGTCGGCGATCGGCGTCGACGGGGCGTGGCGCGAGACGCGCGCGAAGGTGCTCAAGGCGCTGGAGACGAAGGCGTCGGGCCGCGCCGCGTACGAGGCCTACGAGGGCGCGGTCGCCGGGTCGCTCGGGCTGGTGGTGAAGGCGGGTGACGGCTCCAAGCTCATCCTCGACCCCGACCTGGACTCCTTCTACGTGATGGACGCGCTGATCACCAAGCTGCCCGCGATCGCGGACGGCACGGGGCGCGTGAACGACCTGCAGGCGATCGCCGAGACGATGGACGACCGGATCGCGCTGGCGGCCGCGGAGAACTCCCTCGCCTCGACCGTCGCCGCGATGCGCGGCGGGTTCGAGACCGCGTTCGCCGAGACGGCGGACCCGAAGCTCGAGCCGGCGCTCAAGCCGCTGGCGGCGTCGCGCGACGTGCGCGCGCTCGAGCACGCCGCGACGCCCGCCCTGGACGCGCTGCTGGTCGCCCGCATCGACAAGTTCTCGGCCGCGCGGTTGAAGGTCGCGCTGCTCGTGGCGCTCGGCGCGCTCGTCGCGCTGTTCCTGTTCGTCGGCTTCTTCGTGTCCACGCGCCGCGGCGTGCGGGAGATCTCCGACCGGCTCACCTCCCTGCGCGACCACTGCTCCGCCGACCTCTCGGACGCGCTGCGGCGGATGGCCGACGGCGACCTGACGGTGGAGATCACCTCCGTCACGCCGCCCGTCGCGCACGTCTCGCGCGACGAGCTCGGGCAGGTGGCGGTGGCCGTGGACGGGGTCCGCGAGAGCACGGTCGAGTCGATCGGCGCCTACAACGCGATGCGCGCCTCGCTGGCCGAGTTGATCGGCAGCGTGTCGCTGAACGCGGGCACGGTGTCGGCCGCTTCGCAGCAGATGGCCGCGACCTCGCAGGACGCGGGGCGCGCGGTGGGCGACATCGCGGCCGCGGTCAACGACGTGGCGCAGGGCGCTGAGCGGCAGGTCAAGCTCGTCGAGTCCACCCGCACGGCGGTGCAGGAGGCGGCGCGCGCGGCGTCGGCCTCGGCGGTCACCGCGCTGGCCACCTCCGAGGCCGCCGAGAGCGTGCGCCGCGCCGCGGGCGAAGGCGCGGTCACGGCCGAGCGCGCGAGCGAATCGATCACGCGCATCGCCGCGACCTCGGACGCGGTCGGCGGCGCCATCGAGGACCTGTCGGAGCGCTCGGCGCGGATCGGCGGGATCGTCGACGCAATCACCGCGATCGCCGAGCAGACGAACCTGCTGGCGCTGAACGCGGCGATCGAGGCGGCCCGCGCGGGCGAGGCCGGGCGAGGGTTCGCGGTCGTCGCCGAGGAGGTGCGCAAGCTCGCCGAGGAGTCCCAGGGCGCCGCTTCGCAGATCTCGGCACTCGTGCGGGAGATCCAGGGCGAGACGGCGCGGGTCGTGAGCGTCGTGGCCGAGAGCCGGCGTGAGACCGAGGCGGGCGTGGCGACGGTCGCGTCCACGCGGGCGGCGTTCGAGGCCATCGGCGCGACCGTTGAGGACATGACCGCGCGCGTGGCCGAGATCTCCGCGGCGGTCGGGCAGATCGCGGCCGAGGCCGAGCGGGCCGAGCGCGAGGTCGACGACGTCGCGGCCGTGGCCGAGGAGTCCTCGGCGTCCGCGGAGCAGGTGTCCGCCTCCACGCACCAGACGGGCGCCTCGACGCAGGAGATCGCGGCGTCGGCGGCGGGCTTGTCGCGCACGGCGGCGGATCTCGACTCGCTCGTGGGTCGCTTCGTCGTCTGAGATCATGCCGCGATGAGCGCGGCACCCACGACGGCGGGCGCGATGAAGGCCGTCCTCACCGACGAGCGGTTCTCCGACCCCGAGTGGATCTTCGAGCGCAAGCTGGACGGCATCCGCTGCGTCGCGATCCGTGACGGCGACGGTCCGGCGCGGATGCTCTCGCGCAACGACCTGTCGCTGCGCGAGCGCTACCCGGCGGTGGCGGAGGCGCTCGACGGGCAGGCGCGGGCGCGGTTCGCCGTCGACGGCGAGATCGTCAGCGCGTCGGGCAAGTTCCAGGACCGTTCCGGGCCGTTCTTCTACTACGTCTTCGACGTCCAGTGGCTGGACGGATCGGACGTGCGCGGGCTTCCTTTGCGGGAACGCAAGGCGCTGCTGCGGGAGGCGCTGGCGTGGGACGACCCGCTGCGGTTGACCGAGTATCGCAACGAGGACGGTGAGGCGATGTTCGCCGAGGCGTGCGCGTCCGGCTGGGAGGGCGTGATCGCCAAGCGGGCGGACTCGCTCTACACCGACAAGCGTCCCCGCGACTGGCTGAAGTTCAAGTGCGAGCACGGGCAGGAGCTGGTGATCGGCGGGTTCACGCCCCCGAAGGGCTCGCGGGTCGAGTTCGGCGCGCTGCTCGTGGGCGTCTACGAGGGCGAGCACCTGCACTACGCGGGCAAGGTCGGGACGGGCTTCGACCGGGCCGAGCTCGTGCGGCTGGCCGGGTTGCTCCGGCCGCTGGAGCGGGCACTATCGCCGTTCTACGACGCGCCGCGGTTCCGCGACGTCACGTGGGTGGAGCCGCGGCTGGTCGCTCAGTGCGGCTTCGCGGAGTGGACGAACGACGGCCGCCTGCGCCATCCGCGCTACCTGGGGCTACGGGAGGACAAGGACCCGCGCGCGGTCGTGCGCGAGGGCACCGCTTAAACGCGGAAGCCCGTCACAGAGGACGGGCTTCGGCCATCAGAAGTCGGGCGAATAATGGTCGGGGGACGTCGTAAAACGAGGTCTCAGCCCTCTGGGTGCCGTCTCTGTCTGACACCCCTGATATCGGCAGCCGGCGCGGGCTACTTGAACACGCCTTCGCGGAATTTGCGGCCGTCCCAGTCGTACGGCTCCCCGGGGCGGGCGGCGCGGCCGGCCATGAACACGAACGTGTTGTCCTCGACGGCGATCGCCTGGACGCGCACGGTGTCGGGGGCGAAGCGCACGCGGCCCTCGCTGGACGGCTCGCGCTGGTTGAACGACACCCACTTCCCCACCAGGTGAGGCGGGACGGCCAGCACGCGGACCTCGCCGTTGATGCCGGCGTCGCGGAGCTCGCGGGTGAGCGTCTCGGGACTCGCCGTGGCGTCCTCGATCCGCAACTCGATCCAGCCGTCGCGGCGCTCGACCGCGAGCGAGGCGCTCGAGGGCCAGACGATCAGCGCGGTGAGGATTGCGACGAGCGCGGGCAGGGCGAGCTTCCGGCGGCGCGGCCGTGCGGTCTCCTGCAGCTCGGCGAGCAGCGGGCCGCGCAGGGCGGCGAGACGGGCGTCGGCGTCAATCATGGAGTGCTCCTGCGGGGCGGGTGGGCGTGGCGCGCAGCTCGCCGAGGCGGCGGCGGGCGCGGTTCAGGCGCGAGCGGACGGTGCCGACCGGGATCTCGAGCGCGAGCGCGGTCTCCTCGTAGCTGAGGCCGGCCCAGGCGCACAGCGCGACGACGTCGAGCTCGCGGCGCGGGAGGGTGCGCAGGTCGTCGAGCAGCTCGCGGACTTGCTGGTCGTGGCTCGCGGGCGGCCGCACGGCTTTGAGGCGGTCGAGCGCGGCGGCGTGCCGCCGGGCGAGCCGCCGCTGATTGTGGGCGACGTTGGTCGCGATCCCGTACAGCCACGGGCGGGCCGTCTCGGGCCGCAGGTCCCCGCGGCGCCGCCACGCCTCCAGGAACGTGATCGAGAGCAGGTCCTGCGCGTCCGCCGCGTTCCCGCACTGCCGAAAGCAGAAGCGCAGGAGCTCGGCTGCGTGTCGGTCGTAGAGCTCGGCGAAGCGGTCGCGGTCGTTCATCGCCCCTGTTTGTCCGCGGGGCGCCGGAAAGTTCAGGTGATGACGTCGACGGTCCAGCTGCGGCCGGAGCCGCTGAGCTCGACGGTGTGGCCCGCGGCGCGGACGGCGCCGGCGACGTCCTCGGGCGTCTCGGCCGGATCGGCCTGCAGCAGGATGCGGGCGACGTCACCGCGGGTGGCCTTGACCATGTGGCTGACGGTCTTGCCGTCGACGAAGGCGCGGACGCCGACGACCGTGGCCTGCTTCGGCTTCCAGGCGGCGATGTAGGCGCCGGAGCGCAGGTCGACGATCAGCCCCTCGTCCGGCAGCGCCTTGCGCAGCGGGTCGCGCCACAGCGCCGGCAGCGAGGCGATGTGCGGGAGCGTCGCGCCCATCGAGAGCCGGTAGGCCGGGATGCGGTCGCCGGGCCGGACGAAGCCCCACAGCGCGCTCGCGATCAACACGTTCTCGGTGTCCGCGAACGAGCCGAGGCCGAGGTGCTCGTAGAGCACGCCGGTGTAGACCTCGTGGGCGGGCGCGGCGGGCTCGTCGCGCAGCGTCAGGTTGCGGCGCGCCTCCTCCTCCAGCCCCGGTCCGATGTCGAGGTAGGTCAGCGCGCGCGGGAACGTCAGCCGGGACAGCACGTCCAGCAGCCGCTCCCGCGTCTTGTTCAGGCCCGGGAACGGCAGCGCGGCGACGTCGACCGGCTCCCCGCCGGAGGGCGCGGTCTTGCCCTCCGACGGCGGGAGCAGGATCAACATCTAGTCGCTCTGGACCTCGGTGCCGTCCTGCGACCAGCGGGTGTGGAAGGAGCCTTCCTTGTCCACGCGGCGGTAGGTGTGGGCGCCGAAGAAGTCGCGCTGGCCCTGGATCAGGTTCGCGGGGCCGCGCTCGCGGCGGTAGCCGTCGTAGTAGGCGAGCGAGCTCGAGAAGGCCGGGACGGCGACGCCCTGCTCGACCGCGCTGATGATCACCTTGCGCCAGGCGTCCTGGGCGTCGGCGACGGCGTCGCGGAAGTACGGCGCCATCAGCAGGTTCACGAGGTCGGGCTTCTCGGCATAGGACTCGGTGATGCGGTTCAGGAAGCGGGCGCGGATGATGCAGCCGCCGCGCCAGATCTTCGCCAGCTCGCCCATCTGCAGGTCCCAGTCGTAGGTGCGGGCGGCCGCGGCCATCTGCTCGAAGCCCTGGGCGTAGGCGACGACCTTCGAGGCGTAGAGCGCCTTGCGGATGTCGTCGACGAGCGACTCGTTCAGCCCGCCCGGCTTCGGGCCGGCGAGGAAGCCGCTGGCCTCACGCCGCTGGTCGCGCAGGGCGGAGAGCGAGCGCGCGAACACGGCTTCGGTGATGCCCGTGAGCGGCACGCCGAGCTCGAGCGCGTCCTGCGCGGTCCAGCGGCCGGTGCCCTTCTGCTCGGCCTGGTCGACGATCACGTCCACGAGCGGCTTGCCCGTCGCCTCGTCGGTCTTGCCCAGCACGGTTGCGGTGATCTCGATCAGGAAGGACTCGAGGTCGCCCGAGTTCCACTCGTCGAAGATGCCCTTGATCGTCGGGACGTCGAGGCCGACGCCGAAGCGCAGGAGGTCGTAGGCCTCCGCGATCAGCTGCATGTCGGCGTACTCGATGCCGTTGTGGACCATCTTCACGTAGTGGCCCGCGCCGTCGGCGCCGATGTAGGCGCAGCAGGGCTCGCCGTCGACCTGCGCGGCGATCGTGGTGAAGATCTCCTCCACCTCGCCGTACGCGGCGCGCGGCCCGCCCGGCATGATCGACGGGCCGTTGAGCGCGCCCTCCTCGCCGCCGGACACGCCGGTGCCGATGAAGCGCAGGCCCTTCTCGGTCAGGTACTGCTCGCGCCGGCGCGTGTCGACGTAGTGCGAGTTGCCCGCGTCGATGATGATGTCGTCCTTGTCGAGCAGCGGGACGAGGTCCTCGATCACGCCGTCGACGGGCGCGCCCGCCTTGACCATGACGATGATCCGACGCGGGCGGTCGAGCGCCTGCACGAAGTCCTCGAGGCTCTCGGCCCCGGTGAAGTCGCCCTCAGAACCGAACTCGGATACGAAGTCATTCATCTTCGCCGCGGTGCGGTTGTGTACAGCAATGGGCACGCCACGGCGTGCGATGTTGCGCGCGAGGTTCGCCCCCATGACGGCGAGCCCCGTGACTCCGATCTGGCTCATGATGGCCGCACCCTAGCCAACTCGGGTGCTGACCGAACTGCTCACACCGTGGGCACTGCCTAAGCTCTAGGCGGTGGCGCGCCCCGACTACTACGGCAACCCGGCCGGCCTCGTGGACGAGATCGAGGTTGTCCGCGCGCTCTACGACGCCTTCGAGCGCCGCGATCTGGACGCCATGCTGGCCGGCTTCAGCGAGAACGCCGAGCTGTTCCTGGAGGGCACCGCGCGCCTGGCCGGCCGCACCGAGCCCTACCGCGGCCACGACGGCCTGCGCGAGTACCTCGCCGACGTCGACCGCCTGTGGGAGGAGCTCGTCCTGCACGTGGAGGACTATCGCGCCGTGCCCGGCTCCGTCATCGTCATGGGACACATCACCGGCCGCCGCCAGGGCCTGGACGTGCAGCGCGCGGCCGTGTGGACGTGGAAGGTCGCCGACGGTCTCGCCACGTCGGTCAAGGCCGCCGATCTCGGCGACTTGTGATTTGAAGCCCGACATCGAGACACGCGCAGACGTCGAGCGGCTGGTGCGCGCCTTCTACGGCCGCGCCATGTCGGACCCGATGATCGGCTACCTCTTCACCGACGTCGCAGAGCTCGACCTCGAGGCGCACGTGCCGGAGATCACCTCCTTCTGGGAGACGATCCTGCTCGGCGCCCAGAGCTACCGCGGCGGCGCGTTCGCCCCGCACGCCCAGTTGCACATGAAGAGCCCGCTACGCGCCGGCCACTTCGAGCGCTGGCTCGTCCTGTGGACGACCACCGTCGACGAGCTGTTCGAGGGCCCGCGTGCCGGCTACGCCAAGCATCACGCGACCCGCGTCGCCCGCGCCTTCTACGGCCGGATCGAGACGATGGGTGCGCCCGCCCCGGCGGGCGGCGGCTTCGCCGTCACGCAGCACGGCCCGCGCTGACGCGCGCGATCATCCGGCCCGGCCGCGTTCTCCGAACGGGTCGGCGCCGCGGTCGCGAGCACGGCTCGCAGCTTCTTCGCGCCGCGATGCCCGTGCGTGACGAGATCGCGCACCGTGAGGAGGCGGAGCGTGAGGGGCCTGATTGACCGCCCGGCGCAGCGTCTCGAAGCTCGCTACGGCGGACAGGTGGACGATCGTCTGCGCGGGCGTGGTGACCGGGATGCCCCTGCGGGTGGTGGTCGCGAACTCGGCGGCCCGGTGCGTGTTGATGCCCTCGTGACGCTTGACCGTCGGCGCGACCACGTCAGGGTGACGGCCGGTGGGTTCGAGCAGCCCCCAGAGCCGGCCGCGACGTTCGCCACGCGAGCGTTCACCAACTCGAGGTTTCGCCGGGTTCGTGAACGCTCGCGTGGCATAGCGCGGAGCATCGCGCGACACCGCGTTGCGGATCTACGCACGCTCCGCAACAACTGTGTGCCAACTACGTCAAGGCTTCGCGCACCGCGGGGGCGACGACCGTGCCGTAGAGCTCGATCGCGCGCAGCATGGCGTCGTGCGGGATCGAGCCGACCGACAGCTGGAGCAGGAAGCGGTCGTGCTGGAAGAGCTTGTGCTGGTAGAGGATCTTCTCGATCACGGCCTCGGGTGAGCCGACGACGTTGTGGCCCTCGAGGGTGGCGCCCGCCTCGAACTGGGCGCGGGTCATGGGCGGCCAGCCGCGCTCGCGGCCGATCTGGTCCATGACGGTCTTGTGCGCCGGGAATGCCACATCGAGCGCGGTCTGCGTGTCGTCGGCGATGAAGCCGTGCGAGTTGATGCTCAACAAAGGCCGCTCGTGGCAGTACTCCTCCGCGACCTGGCGGTGCAGCTCGGCGAACGGGCCGAAGCGGGCGGGCTGGCCGCCGATGATCGCCAGCGCCATCGGAAGACCCAGGGCGCCGGCCCGCGCGACCGACTGCGGTGTGCCGCCGACCGCGACCCAGACGGGCAGCGGGTCCTGGACGGGGCGCGGATAGACGCCGCGGCCGTCGATCGACGGACGGTGCTCGCCCTGCCAGTGCACGACCTCGTTCGAGCGCAGCTCCAGCAACAGCGCGAGGTGCTCGGCGAACAGCTCGTCGTAGTCGTCGAGCGAGTAGCCGAACAGCGGGAAGGACTCGATGAACGAGCCGCGCCCGGCCATGATTTCGGCGCGTCCGCCGGACAGCAGGTCGAGCGTCGCGAAGTCCTGGAACACCCGCACCGGGTCATCCGAGGACAGCACGGACACGGCCGAGGTGAGCCGGATGCGCTGCGTGCGCGCCGCCGCGGCCGCGAGCACCACGGCGGGAGAAGACACCGTGAAGTCGGGTCGGTGGTGCTCCCCCACGCCGAACACGTCCAGCCCGACCTCGTCGGCCAGCGCGATCTCCTCGAGCAGGTTCGCCATCCGCTGCTGGACGGTGACCGCCGGGTCCGTGCGCTCACCGAACGTGTAGATGCCGAGCTCCATCAGGTGGCGGGAGCGGGCTGCATGCGCGGCCCCCGCGGGATCAGCAGCGAAGCGAGCACCGCGATGAAGCCCGCCACGGCCGAGAACGCGAACGCGGTCGTGTACAGGTCCTCGCTCGGCAGCGGGGTCGTGCCGGAGGTGAGGATCGCGGTCACGATCGCGGCGCCGAAGGAGCCGCCGACCGTCCGCATGACGGTGTTGATGCCGGTCGCGATGCCGACCTCGGACTGCGGGACCGCGTCCACGATCAGGTTCGCCATCGCGGCGAAGCCGAACGTGATGCCTACGCCCATCAGCATGCCGCCGATCACGAGCTCCCACGGGTGCTCGTGCGCGAACGTGTTGATCAGGAACGAGAGCGTGATGAGGATCGCACCGAGTGTGAGCACCGAGCGGAAGCCGATCCTCTCGCCGAGCTTCGCCGCGGGCGGTCCGGCGGCGAGCTGCGCGAGCGCGGTCGGCAGCATCAGGAAGCCGGCCGCGGTCACGCTGAAGCCGAACCCGTAGCCCGTGCTCTCCGGCGCCTGCGCGAACTGCGGGAACGTGAGGAAGCTCGAGAACATCGCGACGCCGACCAGGAAGCCGGTCAGGTTCGTGAACGCGACCGCGGGCTTGCGCAGCACCGCCATGTCGATCAGCGGCTGGCGCACGCGCGTCTCGATCCACACGAACACGCCGATCAGTGCGAGGCCGCCGAGAATCGAGCCGACGTTCTCCGCCGAGCCCCACCCCCACTCGCCCGCCTGCGAGACGCCCAGCAGGATCGCGGCCAGCCCCAAGCTCAACACCACCGCCCCGAGCCAGTCCACCTTCGCGTTCTCCACGGGCGGCGAGGGCGGCACGAAGCGGTGCACCAGGTACGCCACCGGCAGCGCGATCAAGCTGATCCAGAACAGCCAGTCCAGGTTCAGGTGGTCGACGATCAGACCGGACAGCGGCAACCCGATGCCGCCGCCGATCCCGAACACCGCGCTGATGATCGCGATGCCGGTGGCGACCTGATCGCGCGGGAACGTGTCGCGGATGATCCCGAACGCGAGCGGGAACACGCCGCCCGCGACCCCCTGGAGCACGCGCCCCGCGATCAGCACCTCGACCGACGGCGCGAGCGCGTTGATCACCGCGCCGATCGCGAAGATGACCATGATCGCGGTCAGCACACGACCCTTGCCGTAGAGGTCGCCGAGCTTGCCGGCGATCGGCGTCGCGATCGACGCGCTGACGAGAAAGCCGGTCAGCACCCAGCTGACGGCGGAGGGCGAGGCCTCGAACTCCTGGGCCAGCGCCGGCAGCGCCGGGACGACCAGGGTCTGCGAGAGGGCGAAGGCGATACCGGCGCCGGTGAGCGTGAGGAGAACCGGGGTCGGCCGCTGCGACGGTGCGGCGTTCACGCCGGGCAGCTTACTTACGCCGCGTCAGCGCTTCGAGGCCATCCGATGAGCGAGGTCTGAGAACGCGGCCTCGACCTCCTCGTCCATGGTCCGGCGGAAGACCGCGAGCAGCGCCTGGGCGGCGAGCGGGCGCGAGGCCTGGATCGACTCCGCCAGCTCGTCCCAGCGTTCCTCCTCGGCGTACGGCTTGATCACGTCGTCGGTGAACAGCTTCACGAACTCCTTGGACACCGCGCGCGAGTGACGAACGACGCTCTCGAGCATGTCCAACGCGTGACCGAGGCTCACGCCGCGCGTGACCACCTGCTCGGCCGCGGCGAGCAGCGCCGGCGACGGCACCTCGTAGTGGCCTTCGCCGAGCGGATGCAGGAGACCGAGCTTGGTCGCCTTCTCGATCAGCTGGCGCGGGTCGTCCTTCTCGGTGAGGCGAAGTCGCTGCCCGAGGTCGGCCGCCGTGACCACCTCGGACTCCTCGGGCGTCTCGAGCGACGCGCGTTTGAGCGCGAGCAGCCGCTCCCCCGGGTCGCCGAGCAGGCGCTTGATCCCGCTCAGCTTCATCCCCTCGGCCTGCAGCTCCTGGATGAGCCGCAGCCGCTCGACGTGCTCGGGCCCGTAGTAACCCGTGCGCCCGCGCACCTCGGGCGGCGGAAGCAGCCCGCGCGCGTGATGCGAACGGACGTTGCGGACCGTCAGACCGGTCTCGCGGGCCAACTCGTCGATCGTCATCACACGTTCGAGGGTATCGGACGTCACAGAACGTGACGTCAAACGACGATACATTCGCCGGCATGTTCGAGCTCATCGCCCAGGCCAAGCCCGCGGGCGGCGCCGCGCTGGACCAGGTCGCGATCGCGACGGGCGCCGCCGGGATCGTCACCGTCGTGCTGCTGTGGCTGGGGATGGGCCATCGGAGCGGAAAGGTCGCGCTGCTCGGACGCTGGGCGCGCTACTCCGAACGCGTCTCCGGCCTCCCCGCGTGGCTGGCGATCCCGTCCGCGATGATCGTCGTGTCGCTGATCACGGCGCTGTTCGGGATGCTGTGGGACATCTCCCTGCACATCGCGCAGGGCCGCGATGAGGGTCCGCTGGCCAACATCGCGCACTACTTCATCCTCGCGGGGCTGTTCGGCGTGTTCGCGTCGGGCTTTCTGTCGATGTGCCTGCCGCTGGAGAAGCCGTCGCGCGTGGCGGTGAAGGTCGCGCCGGGCTGGTACGCGCCCCTGGGCGGCGTGCTGATCGCGTCCGCGGGCACGTTCGCGCTGATCGGCTTCCCGCTCGACGACGTCTGGCACCGGCTGTTCGGGCAGGACGTGACGCTGTGGGGGCCGACGCACCTGATGCTGATCGGCGGCGCCGCGATGACGCTGATCGGGCTCGCGGTGCTGTTCGTCGAGGCGGGTGGCGCGACCCGCTCGGCGCCGACGTGGGTCGGCTTCCTGCGCCGCATCTCGCTGCCGGGCGCGTTCCTGCTCGGCCTCTCCACCTTCCAGGCCGAGTTCGACTTCGGTGTCCCGCAGTTCCGGATGGTCTTCCAGCCGATGCTGATCATGCTCGCCGCGGGCGTGTCGCTGCTCGCGGCGCGGATCTGGCTCGGCCGCGGCGCGGCGCTCGGCGCCGCCGTGTTCTTTCTGGCGATGCGCGGGATCATGGCCCTGCTCGTCGGCCCGGTGCTGGGCGAGCCGACGCCCTACTTCCCGCTGTTCCTGGTCGAGGCGCTGATCGTCGAGCTGGTCGCGCTGCGGGTGAAGCAGCCGCTGCCGCTCGCACTCGCCGCCGGCGCGCTGCTGGGCACGGTCGGGCTCGCCGCCGAATGGGCCTGGACGCACGTCTTCATGCCGCTGCCGTGGCCCGCCGCGCTGTTTCCCGAAGGGCTGATCGCGGGCCTGATCATGGCCGTGGCCGCGTCCTGCGTCGGCGCGTGGGTGGGCTCGCGCCTGGCGCTTGACCGCACGTCTTCGCTGCGCGGGGCGGCCCTCGCGAGCGCCGCGGCGATCTTCGCCCTCACCGCCTACGGGCTGTGGTCGAACGGGACGCAAGGCCTGCGCGGGACCGTGCTGGTGCAGGGCGATCACCTGATCGTGCGCGCCGACCCGCAGGACGCGAACTGGTTCACGAGCACCTCCTGGCAGGGCGGCGGGCTGGTCGTCGACCGGCTGGAGCAGGTCGCTCCGGGCGAGTACCGCACGACGCAGCCGATCCCACTCGACGGCGACTGGAAGACGATGATCCGCCTGCACTCGGGCCGGACGCTGAGCGCGCTGCCGGTGTACCTGCCCGCCGATCCGGCGATCCCGGTGCACGAGATCCCGGTGCGGCCGGAGATCACACGTGACTTCGGGCCCGAGCAGCAGCTGCTTCAGCGAGAGCGCAAGACCGACGTCGCCGGCTGGCTGTGGGGCACGGGCTACGGCGTCGTGCTGGCCATCGCGCTGGCGTTCCTGGTCGCGCTCGTGTGGGGCGTGCACCGCGTCTCAACGGCCGGGCGGACCCCCGAGCGCGAGCACGTCGATCAGCAACGCCAGCGCCACCGCGCCCACCAGCACCGCGAACCCGCGCCGCAACAGTGACTGCGGGACGCGCTCGGCGAACAGCGTGCCGAGCAGCGCGCCCGCGCCGGTCGCGGCCGACAGCGTGCCCGTCACGGCGAGGTCGGGACGCGAGCCCGCCGCGAGGTGGCTGGCCAGCGCGACGACGCCGGTCAGCGCGATGATCACGAGCGAGGTCGCAACCGCGCGCCGGAACGGGGTGCCGAGCCACACGCTCAACACGGGGACGATCACGAAGCCGCCGCCGACGCCGAAGAAGCCCGTGAGCACGCCGACCAGCAGGCCGGCGAGCAGCGTGCGCGAGCGCGGCGGGTCCGGGCACTCGCCTTCGTCGCCGCTCTCCCCCGCACGCTTCCACGTGAGCACGGCGGCGAGCGCCATCACCGGCACGAAGGCGAGGATCAGCGCGTCCCCTCCGATCTCGTGGCTGGCGGCGGTGCCGAGGATCGAGCCGAGCGCGGCGGGCGCGGCGAACGTGAACGCGAGCCGCCAGCACACGCGGCCGTGGCGGGCGAGCGAGCCGGCGCCGATCGCGGCGGCGAGGCTGACGACCACCAGGCTCGCGGTGGACGCGGGGCCGACCGGCTCGCCGAGCACGTAGACGAGCACCGGCAGGGCGAGGATCGCGCCTCCCCCACCGACCGCGCCGACGATCATTCCGATCGCCAGCCCGAGGACGACCGCGAGCCCGATCACATGATCGCGAGCCGCTTCGGGGCCGGGCCGGTCTCGAGCCCGGGCGTGATCGAGCCGAGGATGGCGGGGCGGCGGGCGCCGGTGGTGCGCGCGAGCGTGCCCGGGAGGCCGTGGATGGTGAGGAAGCCGAGCAGCGCGAACGCGTACGCCTCCTTGTCCTGCGCGGGGAGGCCGAGCGTGTCGCTCGTGGTCGTCGGCAGCGCTGCGGCCAGGCGGGCCAGCAGCGTGGCGTTGTGGACGCCGCCGCCGCTCACGATCAGCTCCGTCGCCCCGTGCTCGCGCGCCGCGTCGAGGACCGTGCGCGCGGTCAGCTCGGTGAGCGTGGCGAGGACGTCGTCGGTCGCGTAGGCGGACAGGTCGCCGAGATAGGCGAGGTTGAAGTGCTCCTTGCCGGTGGACTTGGGCGCGGGGCGCGCGTAGTAGGGGTCGGCAAGCAGGCGGTCGAGCAGCTCGCGGATGACCGTGCCCGCGGCCGCGCGGGCGCCGCCCTCGTCGTACGGGGGCGCGACGGCGTCGAGCAGCGCGTTGCCGGGGCCGGTGTCGAACGCGAGCGGCGGGACGGTGAGGTTCGCGATCCCGCCCAGGTTGAGCGCGGCGGGCCGGCCGGGGCGGCCCGCGAGCAGCAGCGTGTCCAGCAGCGCGACGAGCGGGGCGCCCTGGCCGCCGGCGGCGATGTCGCGGGCGCGGAAGTCGCTGATGACCGGCACGCGCGTGCGCTCGGCGATCCAGGCGGGCTGGCCCAGTTGCAGCGTGCCCTTCGCGGCACCGTCCTCGACCCAATGGAACAGCGTCTGGCCATGGGACGCGATCAGGTCGACCGGACCGGCCAGCTCGATGGCGGCCACGGCGACCTCCGCGAACGCCTGCCCGATGCGCGTGTCCAGCCGGCACACCGCCTCCATCGTCGTGCGCGCGGGCGGGAGCGCGGCCACGATCCCCTCGCGCAGGTCGTCGTCGTAGAGCGCCCGGACGCTGCCGAGCGGGTGCAGAGCGACGGTTTCGCCCTCCAGCGTGATGTCCGCGACCGCGGCATCGATCGCGTCCAGCGACGTGCCGGACATGATCCCGACGACCCTCATTCGCCCAGCGCCCTGCGCAGGTGGCCGTCGGCGGCGGTCAACCGCTCGCGCGCCTCGCCGGCCGAGACGCCCACGCGCAGCATCACGGACGCGACCTTCGCGTCGTCGCCCGCCTGCGCGAGCGCGCGCACGGCCTGCTCGCGCGGCGCGCCCGTGACCTGCTCGACGATCCGCGTCGCCCGGTCGCGCAGCTTCTCGTTGGTGACCCGCACGTCGACCATCAGGTTCCCGTAGGTCTTCCCGAGCCGGACCATCGCCAGCGTGGACAGCATGTTGAGCACGAGCTTCTGCGCCGTGCCGGCCTTCAGGCGCGTGGAGCCCGCGATGAACTCGGGGCCGACGACGACCTCGATCGCGTGCTGCGCGGCCCGCGCGAGCGGCGTGTCCGGGTTGCACACGAGCGCGATCGTGGTCGCGCCGATGGCATCGGCGTGCTCGAGCGCGCCGAGGACATAGGGCGTGCGGCCGGACGCGGAGATCCCGACGACGGCGTCGCCGGCGCTGAGCGGGAGGCCGGCGCCCGCGTGGGCGTCGTCCTCGGCGGCCTCCGTCGCGGTGCTGACGGCGCCCGCGCCGCCCGCGATGAACCCGACCACCTGGTCGGAGTTGAACGTCGGCCCGCACTCACTCGCGTCCAGCACGCCGAGCCGCCCGGCCGTGCCCGCGCCGACATAGACCAGCCGGCCGCCGCGTTGCAGCCGCGGCACGATCGCGTCGATCGCCGCAGCGATCTGGGCGCGCGCCTCCGCGACCGCGAGCGCGACGGCCTGGTCGTCCTCGTTCATCAGCCGCACGAGCTCGCCGGTCGGCAACCGGTCGATCTCGGCCCGCTCGGGCCGCGCCGCTTCCGTCGAGAGATGTCCGAGCCGCGTCATCCGTGGATCAAAGCGCGAAACCGCCTCGGGCGGTCGAGCAACCGCGCCGCGCCGTCGAGCCCGTCGCCGAGCGGCGGGACGAGTTCCGCGTCGAGACGCGCGCGCAACGAGTCCAGGACGAGATCGCCGGCGGCGAACACACCGCCGGACCATGACACGCGCTGCGGGCACGAGGGCGCGCGGTCGAGCGCGGCGCTCACCGTCCGCGCGAGCTCTTCCCCGGCCGCGGCGAGGATCGCGGTGGCGTCGGCGTCTCCCCCGCGGGCCAGGTCGATCACGTCGCGCGTGAACGCGGCGACCGTCGTCACCGGGTCGGGCGCGTCGTACACGGCCCGCGCGATCTCTGTGAGCGACCCGAACCGCGCCTCGGCGGCCGCGCGCAGCGTCTCGCTCCCGCCGCGGCCGTCGTGTGCGCGCAGCGCGAGCGCGAGCGACCGGCGGGCGATCCAGAAGCCGCCGCCGTCGTCGCCGAGCAGCGCGCCCCAGCCGTCCGCGCGGGCCCACCCGTCATCGCCGGCGGCCAGCGCGATCGCGCCGGTGCCCGCGACGATCACGGCGCCCGGCTCGCCGCCGAGCGCGCCGAGGTGCGCGGTGACCGCGTCGTTGGTCACGAGCATCGGGACGCCGAGATCGGCGCCGTCGTAGCCCGTCAGGCCCGCCGCCACCACGTCCGGCTGGTGCCGCGCGACGAGCTCGTGCAGCGGCGCCCAGTCGCGGCCCGCACGGGCGAAGCCCGGCAGCAACTCGCGCGCGACGACCTCGCCGCGCACACGCAGCGCGACGCGGCAGCCGCTCTGGCCACCGTCGACGAGCAGAGCTTTTAGGTGCGGTGCAGAAACGGTGCCGACATTACGCCTGTGATCTCCCGCCTGCCGCTCATGCTCCGAGCCCTCGTGCTCGTGCCGCTGCTGGCGGTGGGCCTGGATCAGGCGCGCGTCTCGTTCATCTGCCCACCCGGCGCGCAGAGCTGCCTGGACGCCGCGTCGAGCGGCAGCCTCGGCACCGTCGGCGTCCTGCTGATGCTCACCTACATGCTGGGCATCGCGGCGCTGGTCGGCCGGCTGGCCAGGGGCCGCAGCTCGCTGTGGTTCGTCGCCACCGCCGGCCTGTGGGCCGCGCTGGGCGGCCAGGCGTTGATCGCCGACGCGCTCGACACGGGCGCCCTGGTCGGCGGCGGCTGGTTGCCGATCCTCGGCTTCGGGGCCGCCGCGGGGGCGTTGCTCGCGCTCGCGCTCAGGACCGTCCGCCGCGCTTTCAGCCTCCGGGCCCCGCAGCTGGTCGTCCGGATCGACGAGCTCCTCGTTCAGGGCGCGCGCCTCGCCGCGCCGCCGCTCGTCCGCCCCGCCCGCTTCACGCGGGGCCGCGCTCCACCCGCGTTCGCGTAGCCGACCTGAAGGGGCCGGGCCCCTTCAGGAGACGCCGCCGCCGCGCGTGAGGACGCCGCGCGGCAGTCCTCCCACGCGAACTTGAAGGAGCATCACCATGACCAAGCGCGAACTGCGCGAACAGGCCCGTGCCCACCGGCTGGCGCTCGAAGCCGCCGAAGCGGCCAGAACCACGCGGCGCCGCCGCTTCTCGATCCTCGGCGCGGCGCTGGCCGCGGCGATCGCGGTGATCGTCGTCGCCGCCCTCGTCTCCACTAACTCGAACTCCGACGCGGCGCCGTCGGGCGACCTCGTCCGCAGCACCGTCGTGGACGGCGTGCCCGAGCGCAACGGCGTCCTCGGCGACCCGAACGCCCCCGTGACGGTCACCGAGTACGTCGACCTGCAGTGCCCCGTGTGCGCCGAGGCGTCCAAGACGGCGCTGCCCGCCCTCATCAACGACTACGTCAAGACCGGCAAGGTCAAGCTGGAACTGCGCACGATGCATTTCCTCGGCCCGGACTCGGTGAAGTCGGCCCGCGTCGCAGCCGGCGCGCAGCAGCAGAACAAGCTGTGGAGCTTCGTCGAGACGTTCTACGCCAACCAGGGGACCGAGAACTCCGGCTACGCGACCGACGAGTTCCTGAGGGACGTCGCGACCACCGCCGGCGTGGACGCCGACGCCGCGCTGGACTACGCCGACACGGACGCGTCCGAGCAGGCGCTGACCAAGGCCAACCAGGCCGCGCAGGCCATCGGCGCCGACTCCACGCCGACGTTCACGATCACCCAGGACGGCCAGGAGAAGGTCCTGCTCGTCGGCGCCGGTGACGTGAGCGCAGAGCTGGAGAAGGCGCTGTGATCTCCCGGGTCGCCGCGATCGTCGTGGCCGTCGCCGGCCTCGCGATCGCGACCTACCTGACCATCGTCCACTACGCAGGCGGCGAGCCGGTGTGCGCGATCGCCCATGGCTGCGCGACCGTGCAGAAGTCCAGCTACGCCGAGTTCGCCGGCGTCCCGGTGGCGCTGCTCGGCCTGCTCGGCTACGTCGCGATCCTCGGCTCCCTGCTCAAGGACACCGAGACCACGCGCTCGATCACGGCACTGCTCGCGCTGTGCGGGCTCGCGTTCAGCGCCTGGCTGACCTACGTCGAGATCTGGGAGCTCGAGGCGATCTGCATCTGGTGCGTCGGCTCGGCGATCTGCATGGCGCTGCTCGCCGCGCTGGCTACGACGCGGCTGCTGCGCGCGCCCGCGCACTGATCACCAGGGCGGTCCCGGCGACGAGCAGCACCATCGCCGGGATCGCCGCCGCGGGCGGCGTCTCCCCCAGCGCGACCGCCGCGATGATCGCCGCCAGCGGCACCGTGAACAGCCCGCCGAGCGCGACCATCGTCGGGCTGATCGAGCGCAGCACGAGGTTGAACAGCGAGTGCCCGATCAGCTGGCCGAAGACGGTGACCCCGGCGATCCGCAGCCAGTCCTCGCCCGCGTACCCGCCGAGCGCGACCCCACCGGCCAGGCACACCGCGGCCAGCCACACGGCGCACGTCCCGTAGCACACGAACGTGTAGTCGAGCGTGCTCAGATGGCGCCGCGCGAAGCCGCCGATGACGATGTAGAAGCCGCCGAAGACGCCGCCCGCGACGGCCAGCCCGTCGCCCAGCAGCGCGTCCCCGGAGACCGTGAAGTCCACGCCGGTGATCGCCAGCACCCCGAGCAGGCACACGCCCACGCCGGCCCACGCGCGCCCCGGCAGCCGCTCGCCCAAAAGCCAGCCGATCACACCCGCCCAGATCGGCTGCGTGCACACCAGCGCGGCCGAAGAGGCGACACTCGTGTAACTCAGCGACGGAATGAACGTCCCGAAGTGCAAGGCCAGCGCGAGCCCCGCCGCCAGCGCGAGCCACAGCCCGCGCCCGCGCGGCACCGTCAGCCGCTTCTCACGCGCGAGCAGCACCGGCGCGAGCACGGCCGCCGCCGCTCCAGTGCGCCAGAACGCGATCGCGAGCCCGGGCGCGGCGCACGCAGCGATCAGCGGCGGCGCCGTCGACGCGCCGAGCACGCCGACCGCCAGCAGCGCCAGATCGTTCTGCTCGCGGCTCAGCCGAACAGCTCGTCGAGGACGCTCTTCTTGCGGTGCTTGCTCTTGTGGGACTTGTGGGACTGGTAGTCCTTGAAGAGCTTCATCGCGCTCTGCGCGTCCATGCCGTAGCTCTGCTGCTTCTGCGGCTTCCCGGACACCTCGCGGAAGAACTCCTCGTCGTCGTCGTGCGCACTCGCGACGTATTGACGCTCGCGCTTGAGGATCTCGTCGAGCTCGCCGCGGTCGAGGAAGACGCCGCGGCACTGGCGACAGGCGTCGATGTGGACGCCGCTGCGCTCCACCTGGACGAGCTGCCCGTTGCAGTTCGGGCAAGGACCTTGGGCCGGCATGGGGCCAAGGGTACATCCGCCGCGCGGTCGAGCCGGTCCCGACCGCCGGTCCCTAGGTTCGCCCCGCATCCCGCGAATAGCGTCCTCGCGGGGAAGTCCGCACGACAGAGGGGGAACATGAGGAGACGGAGAGCGGCCTTCGCGGGCGCGTTCGCGATGGTCATCGGCCTGGGCGCGGCGCCAGCGGCGCACGCAAGCGGGGACCGCGACTGGGACTGGGATCGCGGGCGCGGCTTCAAGATCGAGGAAGCGACGATCGCCGACATCCAGCACGCGATCCAGCGCCGTCAAGTGACGACCACCGACGTGGTCAAGCTCTATCTCGAGCGCATCAAGGCCTACAACGGGACGTGCGTGAGCGAGCCGCAGGGCATCCTCGGTCCGATCACGATGATCCCGCACGCGGGCAAGGTCAACGCGCTCATCACGCTCAACCTCCGGCCCAAGCACCGCGTCGCCTGGGGCTTCGACGCGCGCAAGGCGCGCAGCCAGACCGACCCGGCCGACAACGACCCCCGGATGCCGGACGCGCTCGAGACCGCCGCGCGGCTCGACCAGCAGTTCGCGCGCACGGGCCGGCTCGCCGGCCCGCTGCACGGCGCGGTGTTCTCGATCAAGGACCAGTACGACACGTTCGACCTGCGCACGACCTCCGGCGCGGACGCGTTCTGGGCCAACGACCGGCCGCCGGACGACGCGACGGTCGTCGCGCGCCTGCGGGCGGCCGGCGCGATCATCCTCGCCAAGGCCAACATGGACGAGTACGCGGGCGGCGACGCGCGCAGCTCCTGGGGCGGGACGGGCTGCAACCCGTACGACACCGAGCGCGACCCGGGCGGCTCCAGCGGCGGCTCGGCCGTGTCGGTGGCCACGAACATGGTCACCTGCTCGATCGCCGAGGAGACCGGGGGCTCGGTCGTCAAGCCCGCGCGCTGGAACAACGTCGTCGGGCTGGTGCCGACGCGGGAGCTGGTCAGCGCCGACGGCATGATCCAGCGCGGGCTCAACACCCGCGTCGGACCCATGTGCCGAACGGTCCAGGACACGGCGCGCGTGCTCAGCGCCTACGCCGGGTTCGACCCCAAGGACGAGCTCACCGCGTTCAGCAACGGGCGGCTGCCCGAGCGCCCGTACGAGAGCTACACCGGCAGCCGGCGGCTGTTCGGCTACCGGATCGGCGTGATCCGCGAGTACATGGACAAGGACCTGTTCACGCCCGCGGACGCAGAGTCGATCGACATCGTCGACCGCGCCGTCGGCGAGCTGCGCCGGCTCGGGGCCACGGTCGTCGACCCCGGCCCGAAGGGTGCGCTGTTCCAGAGCTGCGTGGACCGCTTCGTGCCGAAGTGGCTCAACCAGCAGTTCACGCCGCAGTGGCCGGCGCTGTTCCCGCCGGGCGGCGACCACAACGCGACGTTGCTGGACCTGTTCTTCGACACCTCGAAGGTGCCGCACACCGCGGCCGGGCGCCCGAGCATCCGCAACATCGGCGGCACGGGCAGCGACGCGGGCGACGCCCGGTACAACCTCAACGCCTACATCCGGGAGCGTGGTGACGCCAACATCAAGAGCCTCACGGACCTGATCACCAAGGCGAACTTCTGGACCGACCCGGTGCTCGTGAACCGCAAGGCGAGCCTGGAGAGCGCGGACCGCGCGCTCACCCTGGCGACCGCGAGCGCCCTGCAGGCCAAGCACACGATGCAGACCGTCGTGCACCAGTGCTTCGCCGAGCTCGACCTCGACGCCGTGGTCTACCCGTCGGGGAACATCCCGCCGGCCGTGCTGACCGCGGTGCAGGAGCCGACGGTCAACGACCGGGGCTCGAACTGGACGGCGATCTCGAGTCGCGGCTTCCCGGCGCTGACCGTGCCGGCCGGCTTCACGACCCGGGTCCACGACCGTGGGCCGGACGGCCAGCTGCTGGCGCCGAAGCCAGCGCGGCTGCCGGTGGGCGTGGACTTCCTCGCGCTGCCGTTCCGCGAGCACACGCTGTTCGACATCGCCGCGGCCTACGAGGCCGCGACGCACCACCGCAGTCCGCCGCCCGAGTTCGGGCCGCTGGACCGCCGCTGACGAAGATGTGACCCGTGGTGGACGCTGGTAATTTCGGGCCCCGATGAACCGCAAGCTCCAGAGCCAAGGCGTCCACCACATCACCCTCGTCGGCGCCGACCGCCAGACCTCGATCGACTTCTGGGAGGGCGTGCTCGGGATGCCGTTCGTGTTCGAGCAGCCCAACCTCGACAACGCGGACGAGAGCCACCTGTACTTCGACCCGGGCGACGGCCGCCTGATCACGATCTTCACCAAGGAGGACCGGGAAGCCGACCCGAGCCGCACGCCGACGGACCCCGGCTGCGTCCACCACGTCGCGTTCGCGCTCAGCCAGGCGATGTTCGCGCAGGCCGTCGAGCGGCTCGACGAGCGCGGCATCCGCCACAGCGGCGTCAAGGACCGCGGCTTCATGGACTCGATCTACTTCCAGGACCCGCTCGGCCTGCTGATCGAGCTCGCGTCCTACCGCTTCGAGCCGCCGCACGGCACCACGCACGCCGACGTGCTGTTCACCGCGCACACCATCCGCGTCGAGCGCGGCGACCGCGCCATCGATCGCATCCACGTCGCGGACGCGATCGAGCAGCTGATGGCCCGGCGCCCGACGCTCTCTACGTGACGAGCCCGCTCGCCCACCGTCGCGCGGCGCATGGGCGGGCGCGATCCGCACGAGACGCACCGCGTCACGACGCCGCTCGAGCTGCTTTTCGTCGTCGCGTACGGCATGGCGGCCGACGAGCTCGCGCACTACCTGGCCGATGGCCACGTGAAGGCCGGGATCATCGGCTTCACGTTCGCGGCCTTCGGGATCACGTGGGCGTGGATCAACTTCTCGTGGTTCTCGTGGGCGTTCGACGTCGACGACTGGATCTCGGTCGCCCAGGTCGGCTGGATCGTCCTCGTGTTCGCGCACACGTCGATCCTCGTGACGTTCATCTTCGTGATCCTGCTGACCGCGCTCGAGTTCACGGGCCCGTACATCGCCGAGACGCGCCGCGGCGGCACGCCGTGGCACGCGCACCACCTCGCCGAGCGCTACGGGCTGCTGATCATCATCGCCCTCGGCGAGGGGATCATCGGCGCTATCGCGTCGCTCAGCGCGGTCGTCGGGCCGGAAGGGCCGGGCTGGAGCGTCTCCGCGGCGGTCGTCGCGTTCGCCGGCGTCGGCCTCACGTTCGGGCTCTGGTGGGCGTACTTCGTGATCCCGTTCGGTGACTTCCTGCACGCGCGCCGCGAGAAGTCGTTCGGGTGGGGCTACGGGAACGTGCCGGTCATCGCCGCGGTCGTCGCCGGCGGCGGCGGGCTGCACGTCGCCGCCTACTACATCGAGCATCACTCAGAGCTCGGCGCCGCCGCGACCATCCTCACCACCGCGATCCCGGTCGGGGTCGCGATCCTCGGCATCTACGGCCTCTACGCGTACCTCGTGAGCGCGATCGACGGCTGGATGCTTCAGAGCCTCCAGTAGCAGTCGGCGCCGGTCGGGATCGGCTGCGCCACGCGCGCGAGCTGCGCGCGCGACGGGCGCTGCATGATCAGCTCGACCTCGGCCGTGGCCAGCGGCTCGTCCGCCCACTTCAGCAGCTCGGTCACGTTCTCGGGCTTGGGGCGCCGCGGCAGCTGCGGGTCCAGGTTCGCGATCGCCGCCTCGTAGGCCTCGACCGGGTTGAAGCCGGGCAGCGAGAACGTCTGACCGCCGCTGGCGAGCTCGTAGCTCGGCGCCGTGTAGCGGCGCTCCTGGGCAGGGCCGCCGAGCTTGTGGTCGAGCGCGCGGGCGGCCGCCGAGGGGTGGCGCGCGCGGGCGATGTCGTCGCGCAGCGCGTCCTCCACCCCGGCCGTGTCGCACCAGCGGCGCAGCTCGTCCGGGTCCAGCCCGGCTTCGGCCGCGGCGCCCGCGATCAGCTCGGGGTCATCGAGCAGACCGCCGTCCATGCGCCGCACGCGCAGCCGGCGCAGCAGCCGCTCTTCCAGCTCGGGCGCGTTCAGGCGGGCGGCGACGACCGCCCGGCACGCGGGCTCGGACGAGGACGGCTCGGGGTACGGCGCGGGGTCGATCGGCATGCCGTACTTGCGCTGCAGCCCGGGCGCGCCGGACTGCAGCTTCTCCGCCTCGCCCGGTTCCAGCGTGAGCACGATCATCGTCGTGCGCCAGCGCAGGCCGTCTCCGTAGTGCCAGCGCAGCCGCTGCCGCATCGGCTCGGCGGAAAAGGCGAACGGGCACGCCGGGTCGGTGAACAGTTCGATGTCGATGGCCACGGTGAGGCAGACTACGGGCCATGGCCTACGTCCACGGATACGCGGAGCGCGAGAGCGAGCGCCTCAACGACCAGGCGGGCGCGCTCGTCGAGCTGCTGCACCACGACACCGCGTATCCGGCCGGCAGCCGCGTGCTGGAGGCGGGCTGCGGGGTCGGCGCGCAGACGATCACGCTCGCGGCGAACTCGCCCGAAGCGCAGATCACCAGCATCGAGATCTCGCCCCAGTCGCTCGCGGTCGCGCGTGAGCGGGTGACCGCGCCCAACGTCACCTTCGAGCAGGCCGACCTGTTCTCGTTCCGGGCCGAGCCGTTCGACCACATCTTCGTGTGCTTCGTGCTCGAGCACCTGCGCGACCCGTACGCGGCGCTGCGCCGCCTGCGGACCCTGCTGCGGCCCGGCGGCACGATCACCGTGATCGAGGGTGACCACGGCTCGGCCTACTTCCATCCCGAGAGCGACGCCGCCAACGACGCCATCGACTGCCTCATAAAGCTCCAGAGCGGGGACGCGAAGATCGGCCGGCGGCTGTACCCGCTGGTGTCCGAGGCCGGGTTCGGCAGCGTGCGCGTGTCGCCGCGCATGGTCTACGTCGACGCGAGCAAGCCGGAGCTGGTCGACGCCTTCACGCTCAAGACGTTCACGGCGATGATCGAGGGCGTGCGCGAGCCGGCGCTGGCCGGCGGGTTGATCGACGCCGACCGTTTCGACCGCGGCATCGCCGACCTGGCCGCGACCGAAACGTTCAGCTACACGTTCTTCAAAGCGGTGGCAGACCGAGATTGAGCTTGCGCAGGAGCCCGGCGAGCTGTTCGCGCTCCGCCTGGCTCAGCGGCTCCAGCAGCCGCGCCTCGTTGGCGAGGTGCGGGCCGGTGACATCGTCGACGAGCTTCCGGCCCTTGTCCGTGAGCGCGATCAGCGTGCCGCGGCGGTCGTTGGGGTCGGGCTCGCGCGCGATCAGGCCGGCCGCCTCGAGCTTGTCCAGGCGCTTGGTGGTGCCGGACGACGTGAGCATGGACGAGTGCGTGAGGTCGGTCGGGCGCAGCTTGAACGGCGGGCCCTGACGGCGCAGCGTGGCCAGCAGGTCGTGCCAGCCGGGCTCGAGCCCGTGTTCGGCGTAGACGGGTTCCAGCCGCGCCTCCAGCGCCCGCGCCAGCCGCGACATGCGGCCGATCACGCCGATCGGCGTCGCGTCGAGATCGGGCCGCTCGCGGGCCCACTGGTCGAGGATGTCATCGACGCTGTCGCGCATCGCCGAAAGATTATCGTCGCGGGATATTGCTTCCTAGGAAGATATGTACTAGGATGCTATCCATGTTCAAGTTCATGCGACGCCGCCGGCCCGCCCCGCGGCAGACCTATCCCCGCGATCCCGAGCCGATGCCCCGTATGCGCTGGTATTGAGCGACGGGCACTTCGGCTCGGCCGGCGGCGGCCGGAAGCGGCTGAGCAGCATCGATAGGTCCATGATCTCGACCGTGCCGTTGTTGTTGAGGTCCTCGGGCAGCTCCACCCCGTTCTGGCCGTAGCGCGCAAGGAGGCGCTGCTGGTCCACGCACCCGACGTAGCCGTCGTCATTGAGGTCGGCCAATTCCGGCACCGCGCGGCAACCTCGCAGGAGTCGATCGCTTCCGCCGCCGACGTTCACCGCAACGACGCAGATGTTCCGGCGCCGGTCGTCGATCGGGACGAGGAAGTTGAAGCCGTGCCCGGAGAACTGGGCGTGGACAAGCCCGGCGGCCGCCTCCGCGGCGGGCGCGCCCTCTACCAGCGAGCGCACCGTGATAGCCGCGCTCGCCACGTCGGCGTCGCTCGCCCAGCCGGAGACGCGCGCGTGGCTCGTGCCCACGCGCGTGACCTTCTCGAGCGCTCCGTCCGGGTTGTTGACGGGCGGAGCGACCGTCGGCGGGGGCATGATCGTCGGCTCGGGCGTGACCGTGGCGGCCGGCGTGGCCGCGGGCGGTACCGGAGCGGACGGGCCGGGACCCGGCGGCGACGGCAGCGTCACCGGCGCGGGGCACGCACCGCGGCGGCCCTGCCCGTCGAGGCAGCCGGCTGCGGTCACAACCGGGCGCCGGTTGCGCGCGGCGACTCGCAGGAACCGGCTCTGCCCGCTCGGCACGACGACGTCGATCATCAGCGACGTGCCCTTGAGCATCCGCAGGTTGAGGCGGTGGATGACGGTCGCGCCCTTGGGGTGCGTGATTCGCTCCGGCGGCCCGCCCGTCCGGCGGCACGGGCCCGAGCAGCGCCACTTGATCACGCCCGCGCCCGTGCTGTCGATGCGCAGCGTGCGCAAGACGCCGCCCTTGACGTCAGCCCCGACGGCGAACCCCGGGGTGACTCCGGTGGCCGCGGCCACCGGCTTGAACGCCGCGTGCGCCGACGGCGCCGCCCACAGCGCGATCATCAGCGCCGCACAACCGACCACTCTCCTCATCGGCGGCGAGCCTAATGGGTCGAGCGGACCGGTGGGGATTTCTTGTTAGAGCGGCACCATCCGGAACCCGACGCCCCGCACGGTCTCCAGGCGCTTGGCGTGCTCGCCGAGCTTGCGCCGCAGGCCGCAGATCGCCACGTCGACGGCGTTCGCGCCGCCGGCCCACTCGTAGCCCCAGACGTCGTGAAGCAGGGCCGCCCGCGGGACGACCTGGCCCTGACGCTCCTGCAGGTAGCGCAGGACCGCACATTCGAGCTTCGTGAGCGCGACGGTCCGCCCGTCCAGCGTGAGCTCGCGCGCCTCGGGGTCGAGCGCGGTCTTCCGCACCGGGAGGTCGCGCGCGGCCAGTTCCGACAGCCAGCCCGCGACGGACTCCGCGCCCAGGTCGCAGACCGTCGCGCCGCCGTCGATCGGCAGGTAGCCGAGCGGCTCCAGTTGCTCATCGAGCTCGGCGCCGCCGGAGACGGCGTAGACGCGCCGGACCACGCCCTCCAGCCGCTCGCGCTCGACGTCGCGCAGCAGTGCGCTGAAGCACGGCGACGGCGCCGAGCCCGTGCCGTGGGCGAGCGCGACACGCGCCGCGAGGACGCGCTGGCCCTTCGGCACGGGGTGCGCGCGCAGGTGCGCCCGCCAGGCCTGGCAGACCGGGTCGCGCAGGAACAGGCCCTGGGGGATCCGGCGCAGGTCGCACAGGACCGCGAACGCGACGACGGTCCCGCGCGGGGCGCGCGCGACGCGGAAGGCGTCGGGGACGGCGTCCCACCAGTCGCTGAGCAGCGCCGTCGTCGGCCCAGGATGGTGACGGGCGACGATCTTCAGGATCGCGTCGCGGTCGCTCGGCCGGGCCGTCTCGACCGCGTAGTGCTGGACGGCGCTCGGGAAGAACGCCTCGCGCACGAGCGGCTCCTCGACGAGCGCGATCATGTCCGCGATCGAGGCCCAGCCGCCGTCCGGGAGCTCGTGGCGGATCTGGCGCCAGGCCGCGGCACGGTGCTCGCGGTGGCGGACGGGATCGGTGGCCTTCAGCAGCGCGGAGACGGCCTCGCGCACGGTGTCGTGGATGACCAGGCCCTCGGGGGTGAGCTCGACGAACGGCAGCGTGGCGAGCCGGTCGAACCCGTCGGGCAGCAGGCTGCGCGTGACGCGGCGCAGGACGCACGCGCGGTCCAGGGCGGCTCGCGTCTCCGGGTCGAGGCCGTCGAGGTAGAGCGCGGCGAGCTCCTGCGTGACGGTCGGGATGACCGCGTCCGGATGCTCCTTGACCGCGGACGCCGCGAGCTGCAACGACAGCGGGTGGCCCCGTACGAAGCGGTTGACTTCGACGGCCTGCTGCGGGTCCAAGCCGACGCCCTCGAGCACCGCGGCGGCGTCGGCGGGCGCGAGCGGGCCGAGCGGGATCACGCGCAGGTACTCGCCGAACGTCGCACGCCAGACGGCGCCCGGCGCGTCGCGCGCGGCGATCACGACCCGGGTGTCCGCGGGCAGCGACGGGAAGTAGGTGTGGCGCAGCCAGTCGTCGAGCAGGCGCAGGCGCTCGAAGGTGTCGATGACGAGGAGCCGCGGATGGCGCCCGGCGGCCTGCTCGAACCCCGCCGGCGTCGGCTCGATCGCGCGGCCGTCGACGATCGTCGCGTGCTCGTGCTCGGCAGCGAACGCCCGGATCAGCGCCGACTTGCCCGAGCCGGCGACGCCGTGGACGACCGCCACCAGCGGGCCTCCGGGCTCGTGGAGGGTGCGCAGCGCGGCCAGCTCGTCGTCGCGGCCGATCAGCGCGCGCTTGGCCAGCAGCGCCCCGAAGTTCACGCCGCCGCGAACCGGTCGACCTGCCGGATCTCGTCCGCCGGCAGCATCATCGCGTCGAAGTACTCCTCCAGCCGCTCGACGCTCTCGGCCTCGTAGACGCAGTCGGCGCTGAACGCGCCGTCGGCCTCCTCGAAGACGTAGGAACGCACCCAGCGGACGGCGCCGTCGAAGATGCCGAGCACGGCGGGCGTGCAGTCGGCGGTGGCGGCGAGCTCCTCCTCGGACAACCAGGCGCGGCGGCGGGAGACGAGGTAGAGGTTCATTGCGCGCGACGCTAACCCGGTGCGCACGGTCGCGATATCGCGCTGGCTCCCGAGTTGGCGGCGGTTCCCCGAACCTCGCTCAGAAAGCGCTAAGGAACTCGCCACGAGGCGCGGGCCGCGCGGACCGACCATGCTCGGCATGACACGGAATCGCCGGCGAGCCGTCCTCGCCTCCCTGATCGCGACCGCGACCCTGGGTGTCGCGTCGCCCGCCATGGCCGCTCATCCCGACCGCTGCGACCGCAAGCTGGAGCGCATCGAGCGCGAGTTCCGCATCATCGAGCGGTTCTTCGGCTGGGAGGCCGCGTCGTACTGGTGGAACGAGTACGCGTGGCCCAAGTACTACCGCCAGTGCGAGGCCTGAGCATGGCCACGACGAACATCGACGAGGCCAAGCTCGAGGCGTTCTTCGGGCTCGTGGCCACCGAGATCGGCGCGGCCATGAACGTCGCGCTGGTCACGCTCGGCGACGAGCTGGGCCTGTACCGCGCGATGGCCGACGGCGAGCCGGTCTCCCCCGCCGAGCTGGCGAGCCGCACGGGCACGCTGGAGCGCTACGTGCGCGAGTGGCTCAACGTCCAGGCCGCGTCCGGCTACGTCGAGTACGCCGACGGCCGCTACTCCCTGCCGCTCGAGCATGCGCTCGTGCTGGCGGACGAGACCTCGCCGTTCCTGGCGACGGGCTCGTTCCAGTCCGCGAACGCCGTCGTCGGCGTGCGCAAGGCGCTGGCCGAGCGCTTCGTCGACGGCGGCGGCGTCGGCTGGCACGAGCACTCGCACGACCTCTGGCACGGCACCGAGCGCGCGTTCGCGGTCGCGTACCGCACGCACCTGGTGGCCGAGTGGCTGCCGGCGCTCGACGGCGTCGTGGACAAGCTCGAGGCGGGTGCGTACGTCGCCGACGTCGGCTGCGGCCACGGCGCCTCAACCATCCTGCTCGCGCAGGCCTACCCCGCCTCGCGCTTCGTCGGGTTCGACTACCACGCGGGCTCGATCGAGATCGCGCGGCGCCGGGCCGAGCACGCCGGGGTCGCCGACCGCGTCACGTTCGAGGTCGCCGGCGCCGCCGACTACACGGGCACCGGCTTCGACGTGGTCGCGTTCTTCGACTCCTTCCACGACCTCGGCGACCCGCTCGCCGCGGCCCGCCAGGCGCGCGCCGCGCTCGCGCCGGGCGGCACCTGCGTGCTCGTGGAGCCGGTCGCGGGCGACACGGTCGAGGACAACCTGAACCCGGTCGGGCGCATGTACTACGGCTTCTCGACCATGTGCTGCACCCCGGGCTCGCTGTCCCAGCCGGGCCGCGCCGGGCTTGGCACGCAGGCCGGCGAGGCCGCGATCGCGGCGGTCCTGCGCGAGGCCGGCTTCGAGCAGGTGCGGCGCGTGGCCGAGACCCCGCTCAACATGGTGCTGGAAGCGCGCTAGCGAACCCGCGTGCGCGCGTAGGCCACGAGCGGGCGCAACGCGAGCCGCACGAGCGGCCTGAACACCGGGAAGGCGCGGAGCAAGCGCGCGCCGTAGCGGCCGTAGCGGTAGTAGACCTTCGTGAACACGCGCCCTGGATAGCTGCGCGCGAGCCGCTGATCGCGGTATGCGCGCAGCGTCCGGACCGGCTCGGCCGCCGCGCTGCCGTGCGCGGCGGTCGCGACGAAGCACGGGCCGTCGAACACCTCGCCCACGATGCAGCAGCAGTCGCTGTCGAAGCGGTCGCGCTTGCGCTTCTTCTTGCGGCCGATGTGGAAGTGGTGCTGCTGCTTGCGCCGCTTGGAGCTCATGGGGCGATCCTATGCGCCTTCCGTGATCGCGCGCAAAGTCGCGACGTGGCGCTGGAACGCGGCCTTGCCCGCTTTGGTGATGCGATAGGTGGTCACGCCGCCGCGCCCGTGGCCGCTCTTGCGCACGGTCACGTACCCGGCCTTCTCGAGCGTCGCCATCTGCTTGGACAGGTCCGAGTCCGCGATGTCGAGCTGCGCGCGCAGGAAGCCGAAGTCGGCGCTCTGGGCGTTGGCGAGGATCGCCATCGCCGCCAGGCGCTTGGGCGCGTGGATCACCGGGTCGAGTCCGGTGAGCTCGATCGTCATGCCAGCCGGCGCCGTGTCGCGTCGGCCGCGTCGCGGTACAGGCGCTCGTAGGCCGCGAGCCCGGCCGTGACCACCACGAACGCGAACGCGGCGGCCACGAACGGCCCCACGAACGCGTAGAGCGCGATGCCGGCCGCGAACGCCGGCACGACGACGAGGAAGTAGCGCCGGTAGGCGGATGCAATCTCCTTCGGCGCGTGGCGCAGCGACGGCCACGTCTGCCAGCGGCGGCGGTACCAGGCGATGAACGCAAACTCGGCGCCGATCAGCGCCACCAGCAGCGGGATGAAGACCGCCGGGCGCTCGGACGCGCCATGACACGCCAGGATCAGCGCCGCGAACCAGGCGCCGGCGGCGGCCGGATACCACTTCGGCGTCGCCGGATAGTCGATGTACGGCGCGGCTCCGGCGCGCTCCGCGACGGCAAGGGCCTCTCGATAACTTTCCATGACGGAAAGCGTAGGGCATCAGTTTCCAAGTTGGCAACTTATGGCACGGCGCCGCTCACTACCCTCGGCGCCACATGCGCGCACTTAGCCTCGCCGTTCTTATGGCCTTTGTCGCACCGGTCTCTGCGTCCGCCGCCGAGGTGCCCCCGCTCACCGTGACCGGCGTCCGGCCGGGCTGCGAGGCGCCCACCGGCTTCCCGGGCGAGATCGTCGTCACGACCGGCTCGGCCAACCGGGAGGCGGTTCAGCTCGTCAGCGCGACGCAGACAAGGCTGCAGCGCGGGCACACGATCCAGTTCGACCACCCGGTCGCGGGCTGCGCGGTCGCGGCTTCCCAGCCCAACGGCGCCGCGGTGCTCGCCGTCCCCGGCGACAGCGGCACGCTCGCGTACCTCCGCGCGCCGGGCGGCACGTGGGGCGAGCCGACGCGCTTCCCGGGTGGCGGCTACCTCCAGAGCGGCCGCGCTGCGGTGGCGGTGTCTGAGGCGGGCGACGCGCTCGTCGTCTGGGAGCAGGGAGGCGAAGGCCGCAGGGACGTGTTGTACGCGGCCCGCCGCCTCGCCGGCGGCGCGTTCGGCACCCCGGTGAGGCTCGCGGACCGTCCGGATGAGCCGGCCCGGGCGTCAGGTGAGACCGGCTGGTTCGCGGCTGGGATCGCGAACGGCGGTGAGGCGGTCGTCGCCTGGAGCGGCCTGCCGCCGGAGCGCCCGCCGCATCGCACGGACGTCAAGGTCGCGATCGCGCCGGCGACCGGCGCGTTCGGCACCCCGGTGACCGTCGGCGAGCAGACCGGCTACTCCACCGGCGCGCTCGCGATGACGCCCGACGGACGCGCCCTGCTCGCGCTGGCGGACCCGCGGCGTGTGCGCGTGCTCGAGCGCACCGCCGGGACGCCATTCGGAGTGCCCGCGACCGTCGCGAACGTCAATGACCCGCTGGGCACACGCGCGGCGACGGCGCTCGGGCCGGACGGCCAGGCGATGATCGCCTGGAGCGGCACCGGGCTCGGCGGCGTGAGCGCCGCCATCCGTCGCGGCGGCGGCGCCTTCAGCTCGGAGTTGCCCGCCGCCTCGGCGGACCGGCGCCTCGAGTACGACGTCTGGACGGCGGTGGTCGGCGCCACGCAGCCCTTGCCCGCCGACACCTGGGGCTTCGGCGGCGCCCGCGTGAACGCGTCGATCGCGCACGGTATCGCTCTGTTGGGCTGGTCCGGCCCACGCGGGCACACGCGCGCCGCCAACCTGTTGACGTTTCCGCTCGGCCCGGGGACCGGCGTGCGGCAGACCGTCGGCGGTGAGCTCAGCGACGCCTGGGACGCGTTCCCGGTGCCGCTCGCCGACGGCAAGGTCGCGCTCGCGTGGATCGACGCGCCCGACATGCGCAACGCCCACCGCCTGCGGCTGCTGACGGATGCGCCCGCCGACACCACGCCGATTCCCGATGTGCGCGTGACGCCGCCGCCCAGCCGCGTCACCGGCGACCTCGTCCTGCCGTTCCGCTGCAGCGGGCCGTGCGAGATCCGCGCCCAGGTGATCAACCGGCACGCGTACGAGGATTCCGCCCGTCTGACGTCCGCCCGCTCTGGTCGTCTGCGGCTTCGGGACTTCGTCGCGCCGCGGCGGGTGGGTCCCGTGCGGGTGCGGTTCACCGTCGGCGCGCTCGACGGGCGCCGCAGCCGGACCTGGACCACCACCTATCGGCTCCACGGCCGCCGCCAGTACCGGCTGTTGCGGGTCGACGCCGTGCGCGCGGAGCGGCGCGGGTCCCGCATCCGCGTGACCGTGCGTTCGGAGTTCAAGCTGCCGGATGGAGCGTTCTTCGCCGTGGGCGGGTTCGACCGGCGCGGCAACGTCGAGCCGTTGACGATGACGTCGTCGTTGATCGGGTCTTCGGGCCGCCGTCAGTTCACGGTCAGCCTTCCCGCGCAGGGCGTGCGCTGGGTCGCAACGCTGCTCGGTGAGGAGCGCCGGTTCGTGCGCGTGCGCTGAGGATCCGGGTATGAGGCGGGTGTGAACGCGCTCCTCGACCTCGCCGCGCAGCAACTGCGGGCCGACCTGGCCACCGCTCCCGGGCGTGTGCGGCAGCGGTTGTCGGACGAGGGCCGCGCGGCGCGCTGCCGCACGATCGCCGAGTTGCGCGCGGCCGCGAAGCGCTCCGTGCCGAGGCCGATCTTCGACTACGCGGACGGCGCCGCCTGGGACGAGGTGACGGCGCGGCGCAACATCAGCGCCTTCGAGGACGTCACGCTGCACCCGAAGGCGCTCACGGACGTGTCGGAGATCGACCTGCGCACGAGCGTGCTCGGCGGGGAAATCGCGCTGCCGATCATCGCCGCGCCGACCGGGCTGACCGGGCTCCAGCACCCGGAGGGTGAGATGGCGATCGCGCGGGCCGCGCACGCCGCCGGGACGATCACGACGCTCTCGACGATGGCGTCGTGCACGATCGAGGAGGTCGCGGCGGCTTCGGACGGGCGGCGCTGGTTCCAGCTGTACGTGATGAGCGACCGCGGGCTCGTGGACTCGCTGCTGGCGCGCGCGGCCGAGCACGGCTACGAGGCGCTGATGCTGACCGTCGACGTGCAGGTCGCGGGGGTGCGCGAGCGCGACGTGCGCAACGGCTTCTCGGTCCCGCCCCGGATCTCCCTCAAGACGCTCGCGCAAGGCGTCACGCACCCGCGCTGGAGCGCCGGCTTCGTCGCCCACCCACGGATGGTGCCGGCCAATCTCGGCTGGGAGGGGTCGGCGACCGCCACGCTGGCCAGCGCCGTCAACCGCTCGTTCGACCCGACCGTGACCTGGGACGATCTCGCCGACCTGCGCTCCCGCTGGAAGGGGCCGGTGATCGTCAAGGGCGTCATGCGCGCCGACGACGCACTGCGCTGCGTCGAGCACGGCGCCGACGCGATCGTGGTCTCTAACCACGGCGGGCGCCAGCTCGACGGCGCGGCCGCGGCCATCGAGGCGCTGCCCGCGATCGCGGACGCCGTCTCAGGCCGCGCGGAGGTCTACCTCGACAGCGGCATCCGGCGCGGCACGGACATCGTCAAGGCGCTCGCGCTCGGGGCCCGCGCGGTGCTGATCGGGCGGGCGCTGATGTACGGGCTGGGCGCCGCCGGCGAGGCGGGCGCCCGCCGCGCGTTCTCGATCCTGGAGGCCGAGCTGCGCGTGGCGCTCGCGCTCGCCGGGTACCCGCGGGCGGCCGAGATCGGCCGCGACGCGGTCAGCTGAAGTCGCCTTCCTCGGGCTGCCAGCGCGGCGCAGCGGCGGGCGGGTCGGCGTTCAATCGGTCCGCGGCCTCGAGCGAGGTCGGCGCGAGTGCAAGGTGGTGGGGGAACGGCGGCACGTCAGTCGTGGACGGCGCCTGGTGGGGAGTCTCGTGAGCCATCACCCTTCACAACATGAAGCACCCCCCGGCGGTTTCGCGGTTGCCCGGGGCAGGACCCCCCAGCCGGGGGGAGTCCAGTGCGCGCACGCCCCTCGACCAACGGTCCGTCCCAGGGACCTCAAAACGCGACATCTGTTGCTAAAGAGGGACTGTCCCTCTTTAGGAAACTCCCAGGCTTCACGCAGGTTCTTCCCACGCGCGGCGCCGAAGCTGGCCACATGACGAACGACTCCCTGCACCAGCGCCGCCCCGACCGCCGCTTCCGTCGTCTGCTGCCCGCCGCTGTGGCGGCCGTGACGCTCGCCTCCAGCGCGCCGTTCCTCGGTCCGGCCTCCGCACGCGCGGACACGACGCCGCGGCCCGAGCGGCGCGAGCACCTCAAGCCGGTGAACCCCGGCAAGATCCCCACGACGCTGCGCGCGGACACCACGCGCGGGATTCGCCTGCAGGGCGTCAGCTCCAGCTGAACGTCCGCGCGCCTTCGCGCGTACTGCCCTCTGAACGCCAAGGAGGAGGGTCTGATGCGCAAGAAGGGCCTGACGGCGACGGTGATCCTGGCCGGGCTCGCATGGGCGAGTGCCGCCCACGCACAGCCGAGCGACCGCTACGCCGTGCACAACATCGTCTCGAGCGACACGGCGAAGATCGCCGCGGACCGAGCCGATCCGAACCTGCGCAACCCGTGGGGCCTGGCGGCGAGCGCGACGTCGCCGTGGTGGCCGGCGAACGAGCGCTCGAACACCTCGACGATCGTGCCCGCGAGCGGCGCCGTCAACAACACGGTGGTGACCGTGCCGGGCGGGCCGACCGGCATCACGACCGGCGCGGGCGCGGGCAACTTCCTCACGCTCGGTAACCCCGCGGCCTTCATCTTCAGCACGCTCGGCGGTGAGCTCTACTCGTGGCGCGGCGGCGTGCCCAACAACAACGGCGTGCGCCAGCTCACCCGTCCCGGCGCCGTCTACACCGGGATGGCGCTGGCGACGGTCGCCGGCGCGCCGCGACTGTACGTCGCCGACCTGCGCAACAACCGGATCGACATGGTCAACGCCCAGTGGGGCCTGATCGACGCGCCCGGTGCGTTCGTGGACCCGAACCTCCCCGGGGGCTACGGCGCCTACGGCGTGCAGACCGTCGGCAACCGCATCATCGTCACCTACGCCCAGCAGCCCGCCGACCCGGCGGCGGTCCCGTACCGCGAGCGGCGCGGCGCGGGCCTCGGCGTGGTGAACGCGTTCGATCTGTCCGGCAACTTCCTCGCGCGCATCGCGAGCCCGGGCGGGGTGCTCAACGCGCCGTGGGGCACCGCGCTCGCACACGCGAACTTCGGCGCGTTCGCCGGTGACCTGCTGATCGGCAACTTCGGCGGCGGGCGCATCAACGCCTTCCACGAGAACCCGGACGGCACCTGGACGCACAGCGGCTTCCTCAACAACACGGCCGGGGACCCGCTCGTCCTCCCCGGCCTGTGGGCGCTGCAGTTCGGCAACGGCAACGCCAACAGCGGCCCGCGCAACTGGCTCTACTACACCGCGGGCCCGATGGGCGAGAGCGAAGGCGTGCTCGGCCGCATCATGCCCAACCCGCTCGACGTCTCGGCGACCGTCCCCGCAACGCTCTCGCTCACGCTCAGCACCCCCGCGCCGCTCGGCCCGTTCGTCCCGGGCGTCGCGGCCACCTACACCACGACCGCCACGGCGAACGTGATCTCGACGGCCGGCGACGCGACGCTCAGCGTCGACAACCCGGGCCCGCTGACCAACGGCGCGTTCGCGCTGCCGCAGCCGCTGCAGGTTTCTCTGTCGAAGTCGACCTGGACCGCGCCCGTGTCCAACGACCCGGTGACGGTCACGTTCACCCAGCCGATCGGCGCCAACGACGCGCTGCGCACCGGCACGTACTCGCGGACGCTGACCTTCACGCTGTCCACGACCAACCCCTAGCCCGGAGAGAGGGCCGCCGCGGACGCATCGACGTCCGCGGCGGCACGAGGCGGTACCAGATCGGTACCATTGGCCTGTGGCGATGAACCTCCGTCTTTCCGACCAGCAGGCTGAGGCGCTTCGCGCTCGCGCCGAGAAGGAAGGGCGCAGCATGCAGCAGGTGGCGTTGAGCGCCGTCGATGAGTACCTGCTGCGGACGGCGGACGACGAGCTGACGGACGAACTCGCGGCCCGCGGTGCCGAGCGCTTCGCGAACCTTTTGCGCCGGCTCGGCGAGTGACCCGTCACCTGACGGTCGAGCAGGCTCTGCGCATTGCTCGGCAGGCGGTCGGCGGACCGGTGTACGTCCGCGACATCGGGTTGCTCGAGGCCGCGGTTCACCGGCCGGCCGCCACCGTGTTCGGCCAGGACGCGTATCCGGACCTGTTTACGAAGGCGGCGGCGCTGCTGCATTCGCTGGCGAGCAATCACCCGCTCATCGACGGCAACAAGCGTCTCGCCTGGCTCTCGACCTACGTGTTCTTGGCCAAGAACGGTGTCGAGCTCGACCCGGTTGAAGACGACGCCTACCAGTTCGTGATCGCCGTCGCCGCCGGAGAGCTCGACGACGTCGAGGCGATGGCAGACGTGCTCCGTCGCTTCGCGGATGGTTGACTTCCCGCCATGCGGATCGACCACGGCGGGCTCCTCGTATCGGATGTCAGGCGGGCGGTGCGGTTCTACGTCGACGCGCTGGGCCTGCCCGAGGTGCCACGGCCGTCGACGTTCGACACGCCCGGCGCGTGGCTGCAGGTCGGCGAGCAGCAGCTGCACCTGATCGGCGAGACCGAGCCCGGGCGGGCGAAGCAGATGACGCCGGACTACGACCACGCGGAGGTCGTGATCGGGTACGGCACGCACCTCGCGCTGGAAGTGGACGACCTGGACGCGGCGCTCGCGCGGGCGGCCGCTGCGGGCGTGCGCCCGCCGGGCGAGGTGTTCGCACGCGGGGACGGCGTCAAGCGCGTGTTCCTCACCGACCCGGACGGGCACGTGATCGAGCTGATGCAGAGCGGGATCGAGGTCACGGGCGAAGAGCCCCGGCTCAAGGCGCCGAAGCGCGGGTAGCGACCGTGCATGCACGCCACCTGCCTCGTTTGCACGCTGAAGCGATCGCCTGAGCCGTCCAACGCGGAGTCGCTCGCCGAGGTGGTGCTCGGCGCGCTCCGCGAAGAGGGCGTCACGACCGACACGATCCGGCTCGCCGACCATCAGATCGACCCGGGCGTGGTGTCTGAGGCCGTGTCCGAGGGTGACGAGTGGCCCGCGATCCGTGCGCGCATCCTGAAGGCCGACATCCTGCTCGTGGCCTCCCCCACCTGGCTCGGGCAGCCGTCGTCGGTGTCCAAGCGCGCGCTGGAGCGGATGGACGCGTTCATCTCCGAGACCAAGGAGGACGGGGAGACCCCGATCGCCTACGACCGCGTCGCGGGCGTGGTCGTCGTGGGCAACGAGGACGGCGCGCACCACGTGATCTCCGAGATCAACGGCGCGCTCAACGACATCGGCTACACGCTGCCGGGCCAGAACTGGACCTACTGGAACAAGGGCCCGGGGCCGGGCGAGGAGGAGTGGCTCACCACCGAGGAGAAGGAGTGGTCGACGTCCACCGGCGAAGCCTGCGCGAAGAACCTGCTCAGGACGGCGCGCAAGCTGCAATGACGAACCTGACGCAGCTGCGCGAGGATGTGCAGCGGTGCACGGCCTGCGGCCTGCACGAGATCACCGACAAGGCCGTCTTCGGCGAGGGCGCGGCGGACGCGCAGGTCATGTTCGTCGGCGAGCAGCCGGGCGACAAGGAGGACCGCGAGGGCCACCCGTTCGTCGGTCCGGCGGGCCGCCTCCTCGACCAGGCGCTCGAGGAGGCCGGCATCGACCGCTCGCTCGTCTACGTCACCAACACGGTCAAGCGCTTCAACCACTCCGAGCGCGGCAAGCGCCGCATTCACGAGCGCCCGCGCGCGGAGCACATCAAGGCGTGCCGCCAGTGGCTGGACGCAGAACTGGCGGAGGTCAAGCCCAAGGTGCTCGTGTGCCTCGGCGCGGTGCCGGCGCAGGCGCTCGTCGGGCGCCACGTGAAGGTCACGCAGGACCACGGCCAGCCGCTGGAGTCCGACCTCGCCGACGTCGTCATCGTCACCGTGCACCCGTCCTCGATCCTGCGCCAGCGCGACGAGGACGCGCGTCAGCAGGCGTACCGAGGCTTCGTCGAGGACCTGCGCGAGGTCGCGCGCCGGGTAGGCCCGACGCCATGAAGATCGGCTACTTCCTCTCGAGCGAGGAGAACTCGCCCCGCGACCTCGTCCAGCAGGCCAAGCAGGCGCAGGAGGCCGGCTTCCACGCGCTCTGGATCTCCGATCACTACCACCCGTGGAACGACGAGCAGGGCCACAGCGGATTCGTGTGGTCGATGATCGGCGCGATCAGCCAGGTCTGCGACCTGAAGGTCACGACCGGCGTGACCTGCCCGACCGTCCGCGTCCACCCGGCCGTGGTCGCGCAGGCCGCCGCGACCTCCTCGGTGCTGCTGCCCGGCGGCTTCAACCTCGGCGTCGGCTCGGGCGAGGCGCTCAACGAGCACATCCTGGGCGACAAGTGGCCGGAGGCGGACGTGCGGCTGGAGATGCTCGAGGAGGCCGTCGAGGTGATGCGCACGCTCTGGCAGGGCGGCCAGCAGAGCCACCGGGGCCGCCACTACACGGTCGAGAACGCGCGCGTGTACGACCTGCCCGACGCGCCGCCGCCCGTGCTGGTCTCCGCGTTCGGGCCGAAGGCGCTCGAGGTCGCCGCGCGCATCGGCGACGGGTTCGTGACGGTGTCGCCGGACAAGGACTCGATCCAGTCCTACAAGGACCAGGGCGGCAGGGGCCCGGTGCACGCCGGCACCAAGGTCTGCTACGGCCCGTCGGAGGAGGAGGCGCTCAAGACCGTGCTGCGGCTGTGGCCGAATGAGGGCCTGCCGGGTGAGCTCGCGCAGATCCTGCCGACACCCAAGCACTTCGAGCAGGCGTGCGAGCTCGTGACCGCCGAGCACATCAAGACGCCGGTGGGGCCCGACATCGACACGCACCTAGAATCGCTGCGCCAGTACGAGCAGGCGGGCGTCGACGAGCTCTACGTCCAGCAGGTCGGCCCGGACAAGGACGCGTTCTTCCGCGACTGGGCACCCGAGGTCCTGTCGCGGTTCGCCTGAGCCTCGCCGGGGTACTCGGATTTGCGGATTCTTTTACAGGGAGGTTCTTGCAATGCCGAAGGGTGTTCTGTGTGGTGTGCTGCTGATCGCGGTGCTGTTGGGCGGCGCGCCGGCCGCGCAGGCCAGCGACGCGTCGATCCGTGAGGTCGTCATCACGCACGCGCAGCGACAGATCAAGGAGGACAAGCGCTTCCTGAAGGCGATGCGGAACCTGGACTCGCGCCGGGATCTGCGCAAGGCCAAGGCCGCGGCCGGTCGCCAGGCCGCCTCGGTGACGCAGTGGCAGACCGCGCTGGCCGCCGAGCAGCCGGACACCGCGCCGATCGGCGCGGCCAAGGACCGGATGCTCGAGGCGCTCGCCCTCTACAACAAGGGCATCCGCCGCTTGCAGAAGGGCATCAATCAGGCGCTCGCCAACGGCGGCAACTCGGGTGTCCGCAAGGCCCGGCAGGCGCTCAAGAACATGCGCACGGCGTCCAAGCGGATCGGTCAGGCCGCCGAGATCATCATCGGCTAGAAGGGTTTCGCATGCGGGTCGGGTAACGATCCGGAGTGCGTTGGTTGATGCTTGCCGTGGTCGTCGCGCTCGCCGGATGCGGGCGCGGCGACGACGAGCGCACCGTGGGCGCGGTGACCGAGCGGTTCCTGGCCGCGGTCGAGGCCGGCGACGGCGAGCTCGCGTGTGCGCAGCTGTCGCGGGCCGCGGCCGAGTCGATCGCGGCCACGCGCTCCTGCCCCGAGGCGGTCACGGACCTCGAGGTCGATCCTGCGGCCGTGGACCGCACGCGGGTCTATGGCATCAGCGCCCAGGTGCAGTTGCGCGGCGGCGAGCGCTACTTCCTCGAGTGGACGCGGGCGGGCTGGCGGATCTCCGCCGCCGGGTGCTCGCGCGCGCCGGACGACGAGCCGTTCGACTGCGAGGCCGAGGCCTGATGCGCACGATGTTCGTCCTCTACCTCGTGGTGATCTTCGCGGGGCTGATCTACTTCACGGCGCTCGGGCTTTGGGCTTTGTGAGGCGCAACAGCCTGACGCTGGCCTTCGGCGCGCTCTTCCTCGGCACGCTGATCGCGCAGGCGTTCGTCGGGCTCGCCGACTTCAACGCCGACCAGGTCGCCCACCACGGCGACCCGATCACGCTCTGGCGCTACGTGCGCTCCTCCTCGTTCGCCGTCGACGTGCTCGAGAACTGGCAGTCCGAGTACCTGCAGTTCTTCCTGTTCATCCTCGGGACCGTGTGGCTGATCCAGCGCGGCTCGCCCGAGTCCAAGGAGCCGGGCAAGGGCGGCCGCGAGTCCGAGCGCGAGCAGAAGATCGGCGAGCACGCCGAGCCCGACTCCCCGAAGTGGGCGCGCGTCGGCGGTCTGCGCACGGTGATCTACTCCAACTCGCTGCTGCTGCTGATGGGCTTCATCTGGCTGTGGGCATGGGCCGGGCAGTCGATCGCGGGCCACGTCGCCTACAACGACGAGCGCTTCGAGCACCAGCAGAGCGCGATCTCCTACCTCGCCTACCTGGGCACGCCGGACTTCTGGAACCGCACGGTGCAGAACTGGCAGTCGGAGTTCCTGGCCGTCGGCTCGATGGCCGTGCTGGCCGTCTACCTGCGCCAGCGCGGGTCACCGGAGTCCAAGCCCGTCGGCGCGCAGCACACCGACACGGGAGTCGAGGGATAGCCCCGGCCGAGTTCAAAACATTTAGGTCGTGGACGGGCACCACCGTGGCAAACTCTGGGCTCCAGGTCCCGACTGAATGGTCAGCCAATCCATGCACGGACGCACCCTCCTTCTCGCGGCTATGGCGCTGGTCGTCCCTGCCGCCACCGCCCACGCGCAGACGCCAGACAATGTGTGGGCGCCTGCCGGCCAGATCGCCGAGCCGCTCGAACGCGCGGCGCTCGCTGCGCTCCCGAACGGTGACGCGTTGCTGATCGGCGGCTGGACCGGCACCGGCGCCGCCCTCACCGCCGCCGCACGGTACGACGCGGCGACGAAGACCTGGTCGGCGGCCCACGGGCTGCAGGACCGGCGCGCGACCGCGACGGCGGTCACGCTGCCGGACGGACGCGTGCTCGTCTCCGGCGGTGAACGGCTGCACGACGGCTACTACCTGAGTCAGGGAGGCGAGGTCTTCGATCCCGCGACCGGCGACTGGTCCGCCGCCGGCTCGCCCCTGCAGACCCGGGTCGGTCACCGGTCCGTGGTGCTCGCGGACGGCCGCGTCTTGGCCGTCGGCGGCGCGATCAACTTCATCAACGCGATGGCCGAGACGTGGAACCCGGTCACCAACACGTGGAGGGTCACCGGTCCCAGCCTGCGGTATCGCCAGTACCCCGCCGTCGCGCGGCTCAAGGACGGGCGCGTGCTGGCGGCGGGTGGCGGCTTCACCCGTGAGGTGGCGAACGCGGACATCTACAGCCCGAAGACCAACCGCTGGACGCCCGTCGCGGACATGCGCGTGCCGCGCGTCGGCGCGACGGCGGTGACGCTCAGCGACGGTCGCGTGCTGGTCTCCGGCGGCTTCCACTACCGCGACGCGGCCGGCGCGCTGACCCATCCGGCGCTTGACTCGGCCGAGATCTACGACCCGGCGACGAACACGTGGTCCGACGCGCCCGACATGGCCGCGGCGCACGGGGAGGGCTCGGTCTCCGTGCGGCTGACGGACGGCTCCGCGCTCGTGCTCGGCGGCGGCACCGCGGTCACCGAGCGCTTCGACCCGGCGACGAACACCTGGACCACGCTGGGCTCCCTATCCGTCGCGCGCGGCGACGTCAGCGCGGCGCGCCTGTCGGACGGCAGCGTGCTCGCCGTCGGGGGCTCAGACAGCAGCCGCTGGGCGGAACGGCTGGTCCCGACCGTGGGCCCGCCCGACCCCGAGTCCAGCAGCGACGCCGAGGTCAGCTCCGACGCGTCGTGGTCCCCGGCCGAGGCCACCTATGGGCACCCGAGCCCTGAGACCCCCGTCGACCCGGAGCCCACCCCGGATGCGGTGACAGTGCCCGGCATCGTCACCCCCGAACCGATCGGCGATCCCGGCCCGGCGCCGCAGGAGCCCGCTGCGGTGGTCGCGCCCGTGCCCACGGCCACCCCGACGCCGACGAAGACGTCAGCCGGCCGGCTGACAATCCGCAGCCAGCGCGTCAAGGGCACCGCCGTCGTCGTCACCGCACGCTGCACGGGCGGCCCGTGCGCCGACCGGCTCACGCTCCGGCGCGGTAAGACGATGCTCGCGTCGAAGGCATTCAACGCGCGCGCCGGCCAGACCGTGGCGGTCAGGCTCAAGCCCCGCACGCGACTCCCGCGGCGCGCCACGAGCTTCAAGCTCGAGTTGGCGAGCCAGAAGGTCTCCGTCCGTGCGCTGCTGAAGCGCTGAGGGCGCTCGCACACGGCGCGGAGTACGCTCCGCGCCGTGCTGCAACACGTCACGCTCGAGATCGCCCCCGACCAGGTCGCCGACTGCGTCGCGTTCTGGGCGCTGCTCGGGTTCACCGAGATGGTCCCGCCGCCGATGCTGCGCGACCGCTACACGTGGGTCGAGCGCGAGGGCACGCAGATCCACTACGCGCCCAGCGACGATCCGTCGCGCCCCGCGCGCGAGGGGCACGTCGCGATCGTCGCGCCCGACTACGAGGCCGTCCTGCGGGCGCTCACCGAAGCCGGCTACGAGCTGACCGAGGGCTCGAACGCGTGGGACGCGCCGCGGACGTTCGTGCGCGACCCCGCCGGCCACCGCGTGGAGGTCATGTCGGCCCCGCCGCACCTGCCGTGGCCCGGGGAGTAGCCACCGCGCTGCGGGACATCGCCGTGCTCGTCGCGCACGGGGCGTCGCCGGCGAACGTGTTCGCGGCCATCAGCGAGCAGGCCGCGCAGGTGTGCGGCGTGAGCGCCGCCGCCGTCGTGCGCTTCGCGGACGGCGGCGCGACGATCGCCGGGCGCTGGGGCAGCGTGGACGCGTTCCCGGCCGGCACGGTGTTCCCGCTCGGCGCGGGCGGGGCGCTCACGCTCGTGCGCAACACCGGGCTGCCGGCGCGCTTCGACGAGTACGAGCGGACGGGCACGGAGATGCACGGGCTGCGCGAGGGCGCGGCGACGCCCGTGATCGTCGAGGACGCGGTGTGGGGCGCGCTGCTGCTGGCGGCGTTCGGGGGCGAACGGCTCCCGGCCGACGCCGAGGAGAAGCTGACCGAGTTCGCGCAGCTCGCGTCTCTGGCGCTCGCGAGCGCGGATGCACGCGAGCGGCTGCTGGAGTCGCGCGAGCGGCTGGTGCGCACGGCGGACGCCGAGCGCAAGCGGCTCGAGCGCAACCTGCACGACGGCGCGCAGCAGCGGCTGGTGGCGGCGCGGCTGACGCTGCGGATGCTGCGGTCCAAGCTGGACACACCGGAGCTGGACCCCGTGATCGACGAGCTCGGCGCCGCGCTCGAGGAGCTGCGCGAGCTCGCGCGCGGGCTGCATCCCGCGGCGCTCTCGCGCGGGTTGTACGCCGCGGTCGGCATGCTCGCGACCCGCTCCCCCGTGCCGGTCGAGTACGACGTGGTCGAAGGCCGGCTGCCGGAGGCGATCGAGGTCGCCGCGTACTACGTGATCGCCGAGGCGATCACGAACGCGGTCAAGCACGCGGAGGCGTCCGTGATCCGCGTGACGGCGATCGTCGACGGCGACGAGCTGGCGCTGTCCGTCGCCGACGACGGTCGTGGCGGTGCGGCGCTCGCCGACGGCTCAGGGCTCGTCGGCCTGCGTGACCGCGTCGAGGCGCTGCGCGGCCGGCTCCAGGTCTCGAGCAGACCTGGAGCCGGCACGACGATCAGCGCGACGCTTCCCCTCTAGGGCGTCGTGGTGCTCAGCGTGAACGTGAGCGTCTTGCTGTAGGTGCCCGTCCGCAGCGGGTCGGTGCGCTTGATCAGCTGCTTGAACGTGATGTCCACCGACGCGTTGGAGACCGGCCCGGTCCAGGACGCGGGCGTCGTCTCCACGCGCAGCGGCTCCGCGAGGCTGAACGGCCCGTTGGCCAGGTGGCCCGGCTCGGACACCGTCAGCGTCGCCTCACCCGCCGTGGAGATCACGCCGGCCGTCGTGGACGCCGTGTACTCCTGCTCGACGCCCGGGATGAACGGCTGGAACTTGGCCGGCTCGCCCAGCGTGAGGTTCAGCGTCGCCGGGACCGTCCCGCCGACCGTGCCGGTGGTGTCCTTGGCGAACGTGAGCCGCGGCGCGGTCGTCGGGGCGATGTGGCCGGCGCCGCCGAGCTGGCGCTCGAGCGCGTAGCCGAAGCCGAGCATTTTCGCGTCGTCGAACGCGCGGCCGACGAACTGGATCGAGATCGGGTCGCCGTGCGGGTTCGCGCCGACCGGCAGGACCAAGGTCGGCAGGCCGACGTTGGACGTGAGCACGCCGCTGTTGCGGTCGCTGGAGAGCGTCTGGGCGCCGTCGTTGTCGTAGACGTCGGAGCGGAAGCCCGGGTAGACGACGGCGTCGACGTTGTTTTCGTCCATCCAGGCCTTGATGCGGTCCTTGTAGCCGTCGCGGGCGGTGAGGACCTTCTGGATGTCCTCGGCTGTCATGCGCGGGCGGACCGGGACCGTCTGGCGGTTGTACGGCAGGACCTTGGGCGAGCTCAGGATGCCCGACGCGGTCGTGTACGGCGGGTTCTCGTGCAGGTCGAAGTACTGCTGCCAGCCCTCCTCCGTGCGGTTGCCGGTGAGCGTGCCGGTGGCGGGGCCGCTCGGCGGGTTGGTGGTGAGCTCGACCATCGTCGCGCCCGCGGCCTGGATGTCGGCGAAGCGCGCCGTGACCGCCTCCATCGTGCCGTCGCTCTGGCCGTAGCTGGGCGAGCCGGTGAACGCGGCGGGCAGGTAGCCGATCCGCTTGCCCTTGAGGGCGTTGGCGTCGAGCGCGGTCTTGTAGTCGGCTGGGCGCTTGGCGCCCGCGTTGTTGTGGAGCGTGAACAGGTCGTCCGGGTCGGTGCCGGTCGTGGCGTTGAGGATGCGGGCGATGTCGGACGTGGTGCGCGCCATCGGGCCCGCGAAGTCCTGCAGCCAGGTGAGCGGCATGACGCCCGCGCCGGACGCGATGCCGTCCGTGCCGCGCAGCGTGACGAGCGAGGCGCCGGTGGACGGCGCGTACAGGGACACGCCGGTCTGCGAGCCCATGCCGAACGCCGCCATGCTGGTCGCCACCGCGACGGCGGAGCCACCGGATGAGCCGAGCGACGTCTTGGACGGCTTGAACGCGTTCCACACCATGCCGTAGCCGGACTCGCTGTAGGAGCCGGAGTTGGCGAACTCGGACATGTTGCCCTTGCCGAGGATGATCGCGCCGGCCTCACGCAGCTTGGCGACCTGGAAGGCGTCGCGCTTGGGCTGCCAGCCCTCGAACGCGAGCGAGCCGTCGGTGGTCGGCATGTCCTTGGTGTCGTAGAGGTCCTTGATCACGACCGGTACGCCGAGCAGGTCGCCCTTGACCCCCGCTGCGCGCTTGGCGTCGGCCGCGGCGGCCTGCTCCATCGCGTCCTTGGCGACCGTGATGAACGCGTGGAAGCCGAACTGGCCCTTGTCGTAGGCCTCGATCCGGTCCAGGTACGCGCGCGTGATCTCCTGCGACGTGGTCAGGCCGGACTCCATGTCCGCGACGAGCTGCGTGATCGACTTGTCGACCACGTCATAGCCCGCGGACGTGGTCTTCGGCTTGGCCTCGGGCAGCGTCGGCAGCGGCGGGACGGGCGTGGTCGCGCAGTCCTGAGCGAGCTGGAAATTCGTGACGGTGCACAGCGCGCTCGCGCTCAGCCCGGCGAGGTCCGGCGCACCGGCGAGGCCGGTCGCGGCGGTCGTGACCGTCGCGGTCTGCGCGCCGCTCGTCTGCGCCGTCTCCGTGCGGCCCGCGACGACGAAACGCAGCAGCGACTCGGTCTCGCCCGGCGCGAGCGTGAGCGTGTTGCGGTAGCCGTAGAAGTTGGCCTCGAGGCCGGACGTGGGCAGCGGTGCGCCGAACGGGTCGCGCTGGAAGTTCGACGTGCCCGTGGTGGAGCCGATCACGACCGCGGACGGGCCACGCGTGCTCATCCCGGACGCGTTGGGCGAGTTGATCGCGACCCAGCGGTCGGTGTTGTCGATCGCCGTGTCCCCGGACGAAGTGCCGGTGACCCTGCTCTGGTTGCTGCCGGAGTTCTGGCCCGCGGAGCCGCCGAAGGTGACGTCGACCGTGACCGCGCGGCCGGTCGTGTTCGCGAACGTGTCCAGCCAGCGCGTCCAGTTCCCCGGCTTGGAGACCTTGATCGTGCGGCTGATGGCCACGCCGCCGAGCCCGACGGGCGTCGTCGTGGCGAACGACTCGTCGCCGTCGTAGGTCAGCCCGAAGCCGCGCATCAGCTCGCCGTTGAGCCGCCCGGTGGGGTCGCTCGCGGGGATGCCCGCCACATTGACCCGGATGCCGCCGAAGCCGTAGAACGCATTGTCGGTGATCGCCCGGATCGACCCGCTGTCCAAGATCGGTGGCGCCGCATCATGGATCTGCCAGTTGGCGCCGTTGGCCGTCGTGACCGTGTTCACCGCTCCCGCGGGCGCAGCCGCGAGCAGCGTCACCGCACCGGCCATCGCCAGCGCGCTGAAAGAGCGTTGCAAGAGTTCCCTCTCTCGTTCGATTGGACCCGCCGTCGATCCTGTCCGGCGGAGGCGGTCCGCTGTATGGACCGCCGGTCGAAATCAGACGCGGCCCGATTGGGCACGCGGTCGCGTGTCAGGTGGTCGGCGCGGGCCGGGTCCGCATCTTGCCCCTGACGATCGTGCCGCTATCGGCGACCGCGAGCAACCCCGACTCGTCCGACAGCTCCACACGCACGAACAGCTTGCCCTCGTCCTTGAGGTCGGGGACGAACATCAGCTGCACGGAGCGTTGGCTCGGAGCGTTGACGTCCATGACGTGGTAGCGAGCGAAACTCGGCAACGGCTCCGGCTCGTGGGTGTCGGCGTCGAACATCGCGTAGCGCAGCGAGACGTCCTTGTGCTTGTGTCCGTCCACGGCCACGTGCACGGCGATCAGCTCGCCCTGATAGTCGAGCTCGTGTTCGTAGCGGCGCTTCTCCGCCGCCTCCTGGTCGCCGTGGAAGTTGCGCTCGATCCACGATCGAACGGTGGCGCCGCGCTCGAGCGCCACCACGCTCACGTTCGCCCCGACGTTGTCGCCGGGATCCGGCGCCAGCTCTGGCGCGAGCTGGAACAGCAGCGTCGCGGCCGCGCCGCCGAGCGTCAGCGCGGCGAGCACCACGAGGTTGAGCTGGCTGAACGTCCGCCGCACCCGGCCCGGCGGCTGCTCCATCTGGCCGTGGCCGTTGGTCGCGGTCGGCGGGCTCTGCTCGATCAGGCGCTCCATCAGGCGGCTCTGACGCGACGCGTCGCGCAGCGCGTGACGTTGTCGCCCACGGAGCGGGCGTCGATCCGGGCCACATACACCCGCCCACGTCTGAGGCGCGCGTGCAAGACGACCGTCCGGCTGCCGTTGCGCACCGTTCCCAGGTGCCTGCGGGCCTTGCGGACGCTTCCGTAGTCGAGCCGCACCGCCACGCGCGCCGCGCGAGAGGTCGTGAGCTTCAGGGGAACTCGGCGCACGGTCGCCCGCATCACCGAGTCCGTGAACGGGAGGAAGTCGAAGATGTGGAAGCGCGGGTGATAGCCGGCGCACCCCCGGGACACGCTCGCGGTCGCGGTCGCGGCCCCCGCGGGGAGCGGCGTGTCCGTGCCCGCGATCGTCGTGAGCGAGCCCACGCGTGCCCGGCGGATTCGGTCGCTGCCCGGCTCGGCGATGATCAGCGTGCCGTCGGCGGCGAGCGTCATCTGCGCGGGATAGTTGAGCGGAGTCGAGAGCGCAGGGCCCGTGTCGGCGGTGAAACCGGGCCGTCCCGTGCCGGCCACGGGCGTGACGGCGTTGCCGCGCGTGAACTCCACCACACCGCCCGCGGACGACGCGAGCACTTTGCCGCCGGACGCTACGACCCCGCGGGGCGCGCGGCTACGCGTGAAGCGCGCGAGCGTCTGCAACCGGCCGTCCGTCCGCAACCAGCGCACGGAGCCGTTGCCGAAGTCCGCGATCAGCAGAGCGCCGCCGGCGAGCGGCGCGACCTGCACGGGCGCGCGCAGCGGCGACGTCGGGCCCCGCAGGACGCGGCGGGTGAACCCCGGCCGGCCGCTGCGAACGCCGGCGACGCGCAGGACGGTGCCATCGGGTTCGACGCGCAGGACCTTGTTGGCACCACCGTCCACGACCAGATACGCCCCGTTCGGGAGGGCGACCACGTCCTCGGGCCGCCGCAGCTGGTACTGGCCCGGTCCGCCGAGGATGACGGTCACGGTGCCGTCAGCAGCGATGCGGCGGATCGCCCTGTGGCCGGTGTCGGCCACCAGCACGGACCCGTCGTTGGCCGCGCTGACCCCACGCGGACCGGAGAACGCGGCCGTCGCCGCCGGCTCGACGGGCTGCATCGCGTCGGCGACGGCGTCGCCGGCGATCGTGTGGATGACGCCGTCCGTCGTGATGCGCCGGATGACGTTGTTGAGCGTGTCGGCCACGTACAGCGCACCGTCGCGCGCGGAGGCCACGTCCATCGGTCCGGCGAGCTTGGCCTCGGTGCCGAGTCGGCCGTCTCCGCACCAGTTGCGGGAGCCCGTGCCGGGAACGCAGGCGTTGGGGCTCGGCGCCACGGGCGGCGGGCCGCCCTGCGCGGCTTGCCCGGTGAGGGCCAGCAAAGCTCCGATCGTCGCTGCTGCTTCGGGAATCATCGTCGCGACGACGAACGTCCCACCGCGCACAAGCCATGTCAACAAGGTGAAGATCCATGGCCGACGACCGCGGGCGCCGTGTCCGCATGGCAACAGTCGCCAATCCGGCACATGCGGCGGCCCGCTACCCGCTGACGTCGTCCAGGTGCTGTAGGAGATCGTGCGCGGCCAGCTCGACGTCCTTGTGGCGCCACTCGGCCGCGCGGTACACGCAGGCGATCAGGCCCGAGCGGTGGATGCGGCGGAAGTCGCCGTAGACGAACGCGTAGCGAGCCTTGGTCTCGTCGTTGGCGCCTTCGGTGAGCCCGAGGTGCCAGGCCGAGTACTCGTCCCAGGAGTGCTTCTCGAGGTACGCGTTCTGGGCGTCCGCGTTCGGCTGGGAGTCACCCCAGTCGGAGTCCAGGACGTACTGGCGCTTGTCGATCAGCTCGCGCGCTCGCGCCACGCCGGCTTCGTTGACTGAGTAGGACGCCATGGATTCACCTCGCGTGCGTGACGTCGTCGATCACGGACACCACCAGCCGCTCGCCCTCGTCGAGCAGCGACGTCTTGATCAGCAGCCAGCGCTCGCCCATGCGCACCAGCAGCGGCGGCGCGTCAAGCCCGGCGAGCAGGCGCCGGTACGGCAGCTCGTCGAGCTCGAGCGGCCGGCCGTCGACGTGGGTCATCGGCTCCGCACGCCCGAAGACCTCCTCGCCGGAGAGATCGCGCAGCTCGCTCACGCCGAGGCCGAACAGGCGGCCCGCGGCCTCGTTGGCGTAGACCAGGCGCGAGTCGCCGTCGCGGACGATCACGGCCTCGGCGAGCACGTCGAGCACGCGCTCGATGCGGTGGCGGGCGCGCTGGAGCTCGGTGATGAGCTGGGTGTGGGCGAGGCCGGTCGCCGCGCGCTCGCCGAGCGCGTTGAAGAACGCCACCAGCTCGTCGGAGGGACGGCCGCGGGCGGGCAGCAGGCCGAAGTGCAGCAGGCCGAGCAGCCGGTCGCCTTCGCGCAGCGGGATCACGACCCACCAACGGATGCCGGTGGCGGCCATCGTCGTGGCGTCCTGCGCAGTGGTGGTGATCCGCTCGATCAGGTCCAGCGTCAGCTCGGACATGTGGGGGCGCCCGTCCTCCAGCGCGGCACGGGTCGCCGAGCGGGCGGCGTCGGGGCGAGGCCGCAGCCGGCTCAGCCACGCGGACAGCTCGTCGGACCCGTCGATGCGGCCCGCGAAGCGCTCCGGCTGGCCGCCGGCGCCGATCACGTCGACCGCGCACGCGTCCGCGACGTCCGGGACGAGCAGGTCCACGAGCCGCTCGACTCCCTCGCCCGGCCACGCGCCGGCCGCGACGCGCGACACGGCGCTCAGCAGCTCGGACTCGCGCACGCTCACGCGTCCGCCGCGGGCGGGCCCGCGCACGCCGGGCGTCGCGAACGTCATCGAGAGCTCGGTGCCGCCCCCGGGCGCCTCGCGCAGGTCCACCTGCGCGGCGAGCCGGCCGATCGTCGGCAGCCCGAGGCCGAGCCCCGGGCTGTCGGCGCGCGGCTGCATCCCGCGCCCGTTGTCGGTCACCACGACGGTCAGCTCGTTCTCCGCGGTGCTCACGGTCACGCGCACACGGCCCGGCTCGCGGTCGATGAAGGCGTGGATGACCGAGTTGGTGACCGCCTCGGTCACCGCGAGCGTGAGATCGATGACGTCCGCGGCCGAGGCGCCGTTCTCCTCGGCGAACTCCCGCACACGGCCCCGGGCCAGCGTGACGCTTGCCGGCTCAGCGGGCAGCTCCCAGTCCTCACGGGCCGCCGACGCTTGCATCGGCGCGGATTCTATGAAGTCAGCCGGCCGGGGTCACCAGTATCGAGCGGCCGGCGTACGGACCGAGCGTGAGGCTGAAGGAGCGCAGGTCGTCGACGGTGCCCAGGTCGGCGTCGTCGAACATGCCCGTCAGCTGTGCGCCCGGCGGGAGGTGCTCGCTGCGCACGGACCCGGTGATCTCCTCGCCCGAGAAGTTCAGCGCCGTGATCTGCAGGTTGCCGTCGGTGAGCTCGTGGACCATGACCAGCTCGGCCTTGTTGGACACGTCCGGCACGTCGATCTGCTTCGCGATCGCGATCCCATAGCGAGCCCGCACCTCCAGGATCCGGCGCAGCCCCGACGCGAACGAGTTCTGGTCGGCGAGCTGCTCGGACAGCGTCCCGTACAGCGAACGGCCGGCCGGCATGCGGCCCTCGGTGGACGGCTCGTCCACCCCGCGCAGGTCGTGCGCGCCGCGGTTGAGCCAGCGCGTGTCGCCGTCGGCGATCAGGTCGGCGACGTCCGCCGCGTCCACGGTCAGCATCCCGGCCAGGTCCCAGCCGCTCAACGCGAACACGCCCGGCTGCAGCGCGTTGAACATCGCCAGCAGCAGGTGCACGTCCTTGATGCGTTCGCGCTCCTCCGGCGTGATCAGCCCGATGTCGCGGATGCCGAGCGTCGCCGCGATCACCGTCGCGGTCGTGCACGCGATGCCGTTGGTCGTGAACGTGCGGTTGTACGGCGCCTTCACGCCCGTCAGCCGCGTATTGAGCGTCTGGCGGACCTCCTCGGCGAGGTCCTCACCGCGCACCTGTTCCCCACGCCACGTGAACAGATCGTCGCGGTGAACGGTGGAGAAGTGCACGAGCTCGTGCGTGAGCTCGTCGTGGTTCTGGAGCGCGTGCACCAGCGACGCGGGATCGATGCCCATGTCCAGCGCCATCCGCAGCGTAAGGCGCAGGAACTCGGTGTCGCCGGTGACCAGCGCGTGGTGGTAGGCGGGCCGGTTGACGAAGTCGTAGGACAGGTCGGCGCCCGACTCGCCCATCACCTTGATGTCGTCCATCGACAGGTTGAGCTCCTGGAAGGAGAACCCGCCCATCTTGCGGATCATCGACGCGATGAAGTGGTTGGCGGCCTCCGACAACGGATGGCCCTCCGACCACGCCGGCTCCTCCTCCGCGCTCTTCTCGGCGCCGAGGAAGCCGTTGGCGTCCAGGCGCAGCCCGCCCGCGCCGAGGTCGGCGAGCGCGTGCAGCGCGTCGCCGATCACCAGCCGCATGCCGGAGAAGCTCGGGTCCAGCCAATTGATGGACGGCTGGCCCTCCTTGAAGTAGTGCAGGTAGACCCAGCGCCGCTGGACGCCGTCGACGCCCTTCACGCAGCGCGTGACCGACCAGTTGGTCTCCTTGATCCCGGGCTCGAAGAAGATCACGCGCTGAAGGCGGCCGATGATGTACCCGCGGCGCTCGAGGACGGCCTCGGTGTCGGCGTCGAGGTTGACGCTGTCGCGTCCCTCGGGTACCTCCGGCAGCAGCTCCCAGTCCTCGGGCGCGATCGAGACCATGTGGTAGATGCCCGGATAGTCCTGGTAGGCCATCTCGGCCAGCCGGAAGTCCGCGCCCTTGCCGGTGTGGCCCGGCACGATGTCGTCGATCACCGTGCCCTCGTACTCGGTGGCCGTGGCGCACAGCATCCGGAACTCCTCCTCGGTTCCGAACTCCGGGTCCACGTTCATCGAGATGCGGTCGAAGTGGCCGTCGATCGACGGCGTCAGGCGCCGCCCGTTGAGGCCGCCGGCGAGCTTGACCGGCCCGGTGTGGACGCCTTCGATGCCGATCCAGCGGAACGCCTCCCACAGGCGGCGGTCGGCGAGCGCGGACAGATACGACTCGCCGCGACCGGTGACGAAGCTCAGCGGGTAGGCCGTGAACCACACCGACGCGCGCTCGACGGCCGCGCGCGGGTCCGGGTGCGCGAACGGGTTCTGCCACATGCTGCCCGAGCCCGACAGCTGCGAGGCGAGCCGGTTGGCGTCGTGGAGCATCGACTCCTCGACGAGCCACTCGACGTACTCGCGGTTGTCGGCCATCTCCTCGTCGCCCCGGCGATCCGCGCGCCGGCGCCACAGCGAGCGCCGCGCGGAGGGCCGGAAGCGCTTGGGGCGCGCCGGATAGAACTGCTCGTCGAAGGTGATCTCCGGAGCCTGATGCTCCTGGGTGGGCTGGTCGCCCGGATCCCCCTCGGGGTCTGGCTTCACGTGGTGCAAGGCTTGGAACTCACCGGTCGACATGGCGTTGGAGGCGTGGTGCCCACTCAACGGTTGATGAACTCCTGCAGTTTGCCCTTCAGGGCCTGACGGACGATCTGGCGGCGCGCCGGGTCGCCCGCGGCGAGCGCGCTCGCGAGGTTCTTGGCCTGCTCGAACGTGATGTGCGGCGGCAGCGGCGGGACCTCAGGATCGGTCACGGCCTCCAGCACCACCGGCACGTCGGCCGCCAGCGCCGCGTCCCACGCTGCGCCGACCTGCTCGGGCGCGTCGACCCGGATGCCCTTGAAGCCGAGCAGCTCGGCGTAGCGCGCGTACGGGAAGTCCGGGACCACCTGGGACGCCTCCAGCTTCGCGTCGCCGACGAGCACGCGCTGCTCCCACGTGACCTGGTTGAGGTCGCGGTTGTTGAGCACGAGCACGACGAAGCGCGGGTCCGTCCAGCGGTGGCGGTGCTTGGCCACGTCGATGAGCGCGTTGATGCCGTTCATCTGCATCGCGCCGTCGCCCTCGACCGCGATCACGGGCCGGTCGGGATGGACGAACTTGGCCGCGAGCGCGTACGGGAGCGCCGGCCCCATCGTGGCCAGCGTGCCCGACAGCGCGCCGCGCATGCCGCGCCGAAAGCGCAGGTGGCGCGCGTACCAGTTCGTCGAGGAGCCGCTGTCGGCGGTCACGATCGCCCCGTCCGGCAGCCGCGGGCTGAGCTCGTGGAAGACCTTCAGCGGGTTCAGCGGGTTCGCCGACTGCTCGGCCTGGTCGTCGAGGATGCGCTGCCAGCGCTCGCCCTCGTCCATGATCCGCTCCTGGAAGCCGCGGTTCTCCTTGCGCCGCAGCAGCGGCAGCAGCTCGCGCAGCGTGTCGCGCGCGTCGCCCGCGAGGTTGACCTCCATCGGGTAGCGGATGCCGAGCCGCGTGGCGTCGAGGTCGATCTGCACGCCGCGCGCCTGGCCCGGCTCGGGCAGCCACTCGCTGTACGGGAAGCTCGAGCCCACCATCAGCAGCGTGTCGCACTCCTGCATCAGCACGTCGCTGGGCTTGGTGCCGAGCAGGCCGATCGAGCCCGTCACGTACGGGAGGTCGTCCGGGAGCACGTCCTTGCCGTTGAGTGCCTTCGCCACGCCCGCACCGAGGAGCTCGGCCAGCTCCTCGAGCTCCTGCGCCGCCTCCCGCGCGCCCGCGCCCACGAGCACCGCGACGCGCTCGCCGGCGTTGAGGACCTCGGCCGCGCGCTGGAGGTCCTCGCGCTGCGGGAGCACGCGCGGGCGCGGCACCGAGCCGCCGGAGAACGTCGCGCCGTGCTCGCGCGGGGGCGCCTCGTAGGCCTCCTCCTGGATGTCAGACGGGATGATCACGGCGGTCACCGAGCGCGTCGCGCGGGCGATCTGCACCGCGCGGTCGATCACGTGCGTGACCTGCGCGGGCGCCATCACCGTCTGCACGTACTCGCTCGCGACGTCCTTGAACAGCGTCTGCAGGTCCACTTCCTGCTGGTAGTTGGAGCCGAGCGAGATCGTCTTCTGCTGGCCGACGATCGCGACCACGGGCTGGTGGTCGAGCTTGGCGTCATAGAGGCCGTTGAGCAGGTGGATCGCGCCCGGGCCGCTGGTCGCGAGGCAGACGCCGACGTCGCCGGAGAACTTCGCGTGCGCGGTCGCCATGAACGCGCTCAGCTCCTCGTGCGCGGCCTGCACGAACTCCAGCTCGGCGTCGTGGAATGCGCCCAGGATGCCGTTGATGCCGTCGCCGGGATAGCCGTAGACGAGCCGGACGCCGTGCCCGTGCAGCCGCTCGAGGATGTGCGCGCCCACTGTTTCTGCCATTGAGTGGGAACTACCCACAAGTGTGCGCGGCGCGCGCATCGCCACCACGCTGATCTTCTTCGCCGTCGGCTGGGTTTACGCCGCCTGGGCGACGCGGATCCCGGCGATCAAGGACGAGCTGTCGCTGTCCTCGGGCGAGTTCGGGCTGGCGGTGCTCGGGCTCGAAGGCGGCGCGGTCATCGGGCTCCCGCTCGGCGGCTGGCTGACCGCGCGCATCGGAAGCCCGTCGGCGCTGCGGAGCGGCTTCGCCGTCTTCCCGCCCGCGCTGTTCGCGACCGCCGTGGCGCCCGGGCTGGGCGCGCTCGCGCTGGCGCTGGGCGTGATGGCCTGCGCCACGAGCATCGTCGATGTGGCCATGAACGCGCAGGGCGTCGAGCTCGAGCGGCGCCTGGCGCGGCCCGTGCTGTCGCGCCTGCACGCCGGCCACCCGCTCGGGCTCGCGCTCGGCGGGCTGGTGGGTACGGCGGCCGCGGCCGCCGGCATCGGCGTCGAGTGGCACTTCGCGGCGATCGCCGCCGCCGGCATGGCCGCGGCGCTGCTCGCCACGCGGTTCCTCGTGCGCGAGAAGCGCCTCGAGGGCCGCGCGTTCGCCCGGCCCAGCGGGCGCCTGCTGGCGCTCGGCGCCCTCGCGTTCTGCGCGTTCCTGCTCGACGGCGCCGCGTTCAACTGGAGCGCGGTGCACATGCGCGAGGTGCGGGAGGCGTCCGCGGGGCTCGCGGCCGCGGCGTTCACCGTATTCGCCTTCGCGCTCGCGCTCGGCCGCCTGCCGGGCGACGCGCTGGTGGAGCGCCTCGGCCGCGCGCGTGTGGTCCAGCTCGGCGGCGCGGTCGCCGCCGTCGGCGCGCTGGTCGCGATCGTCGCGCCGAGCGCGGTGCTGAGCCTCACCGGCTGGGCGCTCCTCGGGCTCGGCCTGGCGCCGCTCGCGCCCACCATCCTGGGCGCCGCGCCGGCTTCCGCCGGCGTCCCGCCCGGGGTCGCGATCGCCGCTGTGACGACCGTCGGCTACCTCGGCTCGTTCACGGGTCCGCCGCTGATCGGCGCGCTGGCCGAGGCGAGCAGCCTGTCACTCGCGCTCGGCCTGTTGGTGCTGGTGGGCGCCGCGCTGGTCGCCGCCGGACGGCTTACGGAGCCGCGGAAATCGCCTCGACCAGGTCGCCGACCTTCTCCTCGTCGATGTTCTTGGCGAGGTCGGCCTGGCTGACGATCCCGATCAGGTCGTGCCCGTCGATCACGGGGAGCCGGCGGACGGCGTGCTGCGACATCGTCTTGAGCGCCTCGTCGACGGAGTCGTCGGCGCCGATCGTGACCGGCTTGCCCTCGCCGAGCTCGCCCGCCTTCGTGGACGCGGGGTCCTTGCCCTGGGCGAGCACCTTCACCACGATGTCGCGGTCGGTCAGCATGCCCTTCAGGCGGTTGTCCTCCCCGCAGATCGGCATCGCGCCGACGTCGAGCTCCGCGAGCCGCTTGGCGGCGTCGAGCACCGTGTCGTTCTCGCCGATGCACTCGGCGCCGCCCGACATGACCTCGCGTGCGGTCTTGGCCATGGTTCCTCCCAGGGTCGCTTGCACCTCTCGGGATACCCACCCACGCCAGGTTTCGTACTCACCCCGGCCCGCTGACGGCGCCGGCAGCGCGCAGGGCGGCGACGTCCTCGATGCCCCAGTCGGCGAGGACGGCATCGGTGTCGGCGCCGGGTTCGGCGGGGGGACGTGAGATCGCCGCAGGGGTGCGGGAGAAGCGCGGCGCCGGTGCGGGGCCGAAGTCGGTGAACGTGCCGCGGGCGACGTTGTGGGGATGGTGCGGCGCCTCGTGGAGGGCGAGCACGGCGGTCGCGCACGCGTCCTCGCCTTCCAGCCGCGCCGCCCACTCGTCCCGCGTACGGGTGGCGAACACGGCGGCGAAGCGCTGCTTGTACTCGGGCCAGCGCGCCCGCTCCCACTGGGGCATGTCCTCGAGCTCCAGCAGCCGCAGCAGCGTCGCGTAGAACTGCGGCTCGAGCGCTCCGACGGCCACGTGCCCGCCGTCGCTGGTCGCGTAGACCTCGTAGAACGGCGCGCCCGAGTCGAGCAGGTTCGTGCCGGGTGTGTCGCTCCACAGGCCGGCCGCGCGCATGGCGTGGAACATCGTCGCCAGCAACGCGCTCCCCTCGACCATCGCGGCGTCCACGACCTGGCCCTGCCCGGAGGTGCGCGCCTCCAGCACCGCGCTCACGACGCCGAGCGCGAGCAGCATCCCGCCGCCACCGAAGTCGGCGACGAGGTTGAGCGGGATCGGCGGCCGCTCCCCCGTCCGCCCCATCGCGCCGAGCACGCCCGCGATCGCGATGTAGTTGATGTCGTGGCCGGCGACGTGCGCCATCGGCCCGTCCTGGCCGTAGCCGGTCATGCGCCCGTAGACGAGCCGCGGGTTGCGCGCCGCCACCGTGTCCGGCCCGAGGCCGAGCCGCTCCATGACGCCCGGGCGGAAGCCCTCGATCAGCGCGTCCGTGCGCTCGCACAGCCGCAGGATCAGCTCACGGCCGTCGGCGTGCTTGAGGTCCACCGCGGCCGAGCGCCGCCCGCGGTGCATGAAGTTCCACGCGCCCTCCCCGAGCGGGTTGCCGGCGCCGCCCGCTCGGTCGATGCGGACCACGTCGGCGCCGAGGTCCGCGAGCAGCATCGCCGCGAACGGCCCGGGGCCGATGCTCGCGATCTCGATCACCTTGACGCCGTGGAGAGGTCCCATGGGGACATTCTCACGGGCGGGCGTGTGCGCGGGAGCGATGCCGATGTGTGTCGCCGGCGACCGAACCGGGCAACCACAATCGCTGTGTCTGATGTTTGGTCGCCGGCGCTCTCGTTGCGCGAATCCGCCGGCCGTTGTCATTTGACCCTCGCCGGGTTGACCTATGGGGTGGGCTTCTCCCTCCAAGAGGCCGCCGACGACCTGATCGCGCGCCTCGTCGGCATCGCGCTCGGCGCGCGCTCGTCCGGCTTACGGAACACGATCGAGGTCAGCCCGCCCGACGTGAACATGCTCGCGTTCATCGCCGACCTCGGCGACCTCGCGGCTCGCGGCGAGGACATCCGGCCGCGGGTGTTCGGCTGACCGGCGCGCTCGTCTGGGGCGCCGTCGCCGCCGCCTCGCTCGTCATCGGTGGGCTGCTCGGGATCGCGCGCGAGTGGCCGGACAAGCTCGTCGGCGCGGTGCTGGCGTTCGGCGCGGGCGCGCTGATCAGCGCCGTGTCCTTCGACCTGTTCGAGGAGGGGTTGAAGCTGGCCGGCGGCGTGCCCGTCGCGCTCGGGCTCGCGGCCGGCGCGCTGACCTACTTCGCCGCCGACCGGCTCGTCGAGCAGAAGGTGCCGGGCGCCGGTGCGGCACTCGCGCTCGGCGCGCTGCTCGACGGCATCCCCGAGCAGGCGGTGCTCGGCATCGGGCTGGCGTCCGGCGAGGGCATCTCGATCAGCCTGCTCGCCGCGATCTTCGTCTCCAACCTGCCCGAGGCCATCGGTGCCTCGAGCGACCTGCGCCAGGCGCGCCGCTCGCCGGGCACGATCATGCGCATGTGGGGCGCGGTCGCCGTCCTGTGCGCGCTCGCCTCGCTCGCCGGCTTCGCCGTCGCCGACGCCACCTCCGGGGACGTCGAGGCCGGCATAAACGGCTTCGCGGCGGGTGCCCTGCTCGTGATGCTCGTCGACTCGATGATCCCCGAGGCCGCGCGCAAGGCGGGCCGGATCGCCGGGCTCGTCACGGTGCTGGGGTTCGCTGTGGCGGCGGGCTTGTCGTAGCTGGAGCGTCGTTGCGGCCGAACGTCACACGCTGGCCGTCTCACGCGCCTGCAACGCGTGCTTGAGGCGCTCCTCGGCCTCGTTGTCCAGCGACGTCTGGATCACCTCGCCGCCGAAGTGCGCGACCTCCGGCAGGACCTTGTCGGCCGTCGCGCTGCGCACGAGCAGGATCAGCGCCGCGCCGCCGCTCTCGAGCTTGGTGCCCAGTTCCTTCATGAAGTTGTCGTCCACGCCGACGTCGGTGAGCGCGCCGGTCGCGGCACCCGTGGCCGCTCCGACCGCCATGCCCAGCAACGGCACGAAGAAGATCAAGCCGATGAGGCCGCCCCACAGCGCGCCGCCGACGGCGCCGCCGGCCACGAGCTTGTTCGTCTGGTGCAGCTTGACCTTGCCATTTTCGTCGCGCGTGACGACGACGGCGTCCTCGAGCGAGATCAGATGCTCGGTCTGGAGGCGGCTGAGCGTGGCGACGACATCGTCGGCGGTGCTCTTGTCCGGATAGGCGATTGCCACGAGTGTGCTCATGCGCTCGATCATCGGTGCGGCGTGGGTGACACCGCCTCATCTCGCGCGGATGAGGCGCGCCGGTCGGCGCCAAGCTGCTCGGCGACGGCTTCTCGGGGCTCGAGGCCAAGCGCGGCGATCGAACGCAGCACGCCGCCGACGATCAGCAGGCTCCGGAACGGTGGACCCGCGACCAGAGCGAGGAACGCGACCAGCGCCGCCGCGATGACGACGATCCGCACGCCGTCGCGCAGCGACGCGACGAGCGCATCGAAGATGCCCGCTGCGGCGTCGTGCGGGAGCACGTCCTGGTCGAGCGCGCTCAGGTAGGCCGAGCGGCCGACGGCGGGCGCCGCGATCAGCGCGAGCATGGAGAGCGCCAAACCGATCCCGGCGCGCCGCCACGAGCCGGTGAGCCGGATCGCGGGATCAGGCACAGCAGCGAGAGCACGGGCAGGACGATCGCCACGGCCTTCAGCAGCCGCACGCCGGCCCGAGCGCCCGCCCTCGAGCAACTCGACGAGCTGCGCGCGCCGGTTGGCCTGCACCACAGCGTCTGGAACTCCTCGGAGCGCGTGGAGACGGCGCTCCGGCCGGGGTAATCCCCTGCGCGCCGCGCTCGATCACGTCCGCCCGCTCGGGCAGCGCCTCACGCGCCAGCGCCGCGAAGTCGATGCTGCGCCACTGCAGCCGGCGCGCGACCTTGCCGAGAGCGGTGCGTTCTGCGCGCGCAGCCGCTGCAGCTCGTCGTCGACCGCGTCACCCCTGGACGGTCCCGTGTGGCCGGGTGCCGCGTGGTCATCCCCTGCGAGTGATCCGCGGTCGGTCATCATGGCGCATGGTTGACCGCTCCCCCTCCTACCGAGCCGCTCGGCGACCGTGTCGAGCAGGCGATCGAGGCGCACACCGCGGTCGAGACCGAGGCGGCACCGCCACGCCGTCTGGGCCGCACGATCTTCTGGCTCGCGCTCACCGGCATCTCGATCTACCTCGTCTTCCCGAGCATCGTCGAGGTGTTCGGCTCCTGGCGGCAGATCACGCGCTTCTCGCTGCTGTCGCTCGCGGCGATGCTCGGGCTGCAGGTGGCGTCGCTGGCGTGCATGTGGGCGTTGCAGTTCGTCGCGCTGCGCGGGCCGCGCTGGCGCGCCGTGATCACGTCCCAGCTCGCGGGCAACGCGCTGGCCAAGGTCGCGCCGGGCGGTGGAGCGGTGGGCGGCGCGCTGCAGTACAAGCTGCTCGTCCGCGCCGGCGCCTCGCCCGCGGCGACCGTGACGGCGCTGGCCGCCGTCAACGTGCTCGTGTTCGCCATGGTGCTGGCGATGCCGGTGCTCGCGATCCCGGCGCTGATCCGCGGCGGCGTGAACGAGTCGCTCGCGCACACGGCGTTCGCCGGCCTCGGCGTGTTCGTCGCCGCGACCGCGCTCGGCGCGCTGCTGCTCTCCACGAACGGGCCGCTGCGCTGGACCGGACGCCAGCTGCAGCGCGTGCGCAACCGGCTGCGGCGCCGATCCGAGCCGCTGCACAAGCTGCCCGACCGGCTGCTGCGCGAGCGCGACCGGCTGCTGGCGACGCTCGGGCCGCGGTGGAAGCGCGCGCTGCTGGCGACCGTCGGCCGTTGGACGTTCGACTACCTCACGCTGCTGGCAGCGCTCGCCGCGATCGGCTCGCACCCGCGACCGGGCCTCGTCCTGCTCGCCTTCTGCGGCGCGCAGGTGCTCGCGCAGATCCCGATCACGCCGGGCGGGCTCGGGTTCGTGGAGGCGGGGCTGAGCGCGATGCTCGCGCTGGCGGGCGTCTCGGCCGGCGACGCTCTGCTCGCGACGTTCGCCTACCGCCTGTTCTCCTACTGGCTGCCGCTGCCGATCGGTCTGGCGGCGTTCGCCCTAGCGCCGGGAGGAAAGGAGCCGTAGGTCGCGGGCGCGCTCGACGGCCTCGCGCCGTCGGGCGACGTCGAGCTTGCGATAGATGCTGCGCAGGTGCGTCTTGACCGTGTTGGTGGTGACGAACAGCTCGGCTGCGATCTCACGGTTGGAGAGCGCGGTCGGCAGATACCGCAGGATCGCCTGCTCGCGCTCGGACAGCGGCTCCAGCAGCGGCGCGACGTGGCGCGCCACGGGCGCGCGGTCGGCGAACGTGTCCAGCAGTTCACCGACGATCGCGCGGTGCGCGGTACCTGCGCGGATCTGGCGTTTGAGCAGGTCCTCCATGCGCCGCCCGAGCTCGATGAACGGCCACCGATGGCGCGTGCGCTCGGCCAGCGCGAGTGCGTGCTCGAGCGCGCGCTGCGCCTTCTGCGGCTCGGCCGCCTCGTCGTGCGCGACCGCGAGCAGCGCGCCCGCCTCGACGCGGCTGACGGCGTGCGTCGCCGCGGCGTCGATGCTGCGCTCGAGCGCCTCGACGGCGTCCGCGCTCTCCCCGCGCGCGAGCGCCAGGCGCGCCGTGGCGGTGCCGACGACGACCCACGGCTCCTCCCGTACGGGCGCGAGCGTGGCGGTGGCGCCGTCAAGGTCGCCGGCCTGGATCTGCAGGCGCGCGCGCATCGCCGCGATCGACACCTGCTCGTGCGGGAGCGCGGCCCCGCGATGGCGGTGCAGCGCCTCGAAGTCCTCCAGCGTGCGGAGCCCTTCGCGCGGCACCCCCGCCGCGCCGCGCATACGCGCGTCGAGGTGGGCGATCACGAAGTCCAGCTGACGGCGGCGCAGCCGCGCGGCCGCGACGCGCGCGTGCTCGAGGTGGCGGGCGGCCTCGCACGGCTGCAGGTCGTAGAAGGCGATCAGCGCCAGGGCCGTGTGCGCGCACGCTGTCTGCGGGATGTCGGACCAGCCGCGGCGGGCCGCGAGCTCGATCGCCTCGGGGCCGTGGCCCTCCTCCTCGGCCGGGCCGTGCACCATCACGTCGAGCAGCGCGAGGTAGCTCAGCGCGGACACCGCGACGAAGTCGAGCCGGTGCGCGCGGGCGAGCGCGACAGCCTTGCGCAGTTCTTCGCCGGCGCGCTCCAGGTCGTGCGCCCACAGTGCCGTCTCCCCCAGCATCGCGCGCACGAGCGCCTCGCGGGTGCCGTCCTCGCCCGCGTGCGTGGCGGCTTCGGCCAGCAGCGCGTCGGCGGCCTGCAGCGCGGCCTCGAAGTCGCCCTTCAGCCGCGCCGTGCCCAGGTTCGCGAGCGCGAGCGTCTCCAGGTAGCGGCGCCGGCGCGCCTCGGGCGGGGGCGCGCTGTGTGCGTGCGCGAGGTGGAACTCGGCGGCGTCGGTGTCCCCCACGTCGAGCGCGGCGCACGCGAGCGCAGCGGCGAGCTCGGCGTCGCGCTCCAGCCGATCCGGCGGAAGCTTGCTCGCGAGCGCGCGCACGGCGGCGGCGTCGCCGCGGACGTAGAGCTCGAACCAGTGGCCTGCGACCACCTCGACGGCGAGATCCCACTCCTGGGCCTGAACCGCGTGCTCGAGCGCGTCGACCGCAGCCCCGCGCTCGGCGTACCAGCGGGCGGCGCGCGCGTGCAGCGCCGGCAACTCGCCGGCCAGCTCGCGCTCGGCACGCGTGCGCAGCAGCTTGGCGAACAGGCGGTGGTAGCGGAACCACTCGCGGTGGCCGTCCACGCCCAGCACGAACCCGTTGGTGCGCTCGAGGGTGGCGAGCGTGTCCGCGCCGTTACGTTCGCCGGTGAGCGCGTCGGCGAGGCCGCCGCACACGCGCTCGACGAGCGCGGTCCGCAGCAGGAACGCGCGCAGCCTCGGCGGCTGGCGGTCCAGCACCTCGGCGACGAGATAGTCGGCGATCACGCGGTCGTCACCGGCGAACTCGGCCACGAAGCGGTCCGGGTCCTCGCGGCCCTGCAGGCTGAGCGCCGCGAGCCGCAGGCCGGCGCCCCAGCCCTCGGTGCGCTGGTGCAAGGCTCGGACGAGCTCCGCGTCGAGCGTCAGGCCGTGGGCGGCGAGCAGCTCGCCGGCCTCGTTCTCGGTGAACGCCAGGTCGGTGGCGCGGACCTCGGCGAGCCGCCCGCGCACCCGCAGCACGTGCAGCGGCAGGGCGGGATCGCTGCGTGCGGTCAGCACCAGGCGCAGCGTGTCCGGCGCGTGCAGCAGCAGGAACGACAGCTGGCTCAGGCACTCGCGGCTGCGCAACACGTGCACGTCGTCGAGCACGAGCACGACGGGCTCGGGCAGCGTCGCGAGGGCGTTCACCAGGAGCGGCATGAAGCGGTCGCGGGACTCGCGGATCGGGGCGGCCAGCGCCGCGAGCGGGCTGTCGGCCGGGACGGCGCCGGCGAGGTCGAGCGCGGTCAGCACGGCGTCCCAGAAGGGGCCGGGCTCGTCGTCGGTCGGCTCCAGCGTGACCCACGCCGTGGTCAGCGGCGACCGCTGCACCTCGGCCGCCGTGAACGCGGTCTTCCCGCTGCCGGCGGGCGCGCACACGAGCGTGACGGGTTCCGCGAAGTGGAGCCGCAGCCGGTCCCGCTCGACCATCCCGAAAGGTGGCGGTGGCACTGCGAACTGCGTGACCAACGCGGGTGCGCGTCGGAGCGCGGACGACAACCGTAATCCCCCTGACCGTCGGACTTGCCCCCTGGCGGCTCGTCTCGGGGGACCCTACCGCCGCTGTGTGCGTTTTGTCGAGTCGACGATCGTCAACCAAAAAGGGGTCTTGAGCGCTCCGGTTGCCGGTCTTTCAGGGGCTTTGAGGAAGGCGCCGCACCTCGACCAGCTCGATCCCGAGCTCCTGCAGGCGGTCGAGGATGCCGTGCAGGTCCTCCTGGTCGGTCACCGGCCCGCGCAGGACGGTCTCGACCGGCTCCACCTCGGCGGCGAGGCCCAGCGCGTCGGCGAGGTGCTCACCGACCCGGCCCCGAACGCGGATCTCGTAGTTGAGGCTCATGCGCAGCGCCCGTCATGTTTCCGCCCGCGAGGGTGACGGCTCGTCGCTCCGCCGGGATGACTGCCGCCGCGGCGTGTCCGGCGCCGTCTCCTCCGTGGCCGAAGGCGCGCTCGCACGCCCGCGGCCGTCGATGACGGGAGGTCCGTGCGCGCGCGGGTGAGCCCGCCTCGCCCGGTCCGGGTGAACGCGCCGAGCGCACCCCACCAAGTGTTCGCTTGCCCACGCAGAGCGTGGGTATTCGAGCGCTCGCGTGGCGGTCGGTCCCGCGCAGCTTCATCCGCCCCGAACGACGGCGCTTCACCCACGCCGGCCATAGCTTCCAATCGTATGCAGCGAGTCGTGCTGGCGGCGTGCGACGAGGACCGGTCCCCGGTCGCGTTCGCGCGTTCGGTGGCGCCGCTGCTCGGCGCGCGGGTCGTGCCGGTCCGGGTGGGCTCCACAGGTGAGCTGGCCGGCGTCGAGCCGGACGCGGGCGGGCCCGCGATCGTCGGTGTGCGCGTGGAGCGCGCGGCGTCGGCGGCGGCGGGCCTGCAGCGGCTGATCGCCACGGACCGGCCGGTGCTCACCGTGCTGGGCTCCGCCCACGATGCGCCGCACGGGCGTGTGCGCGTGGGCGGGACGGTCGAGCGGGTGCTGCATGGCGCGTGCGGAGCGGTGGCGGTCGTCCCGCGCGGGTACGGCGAGCGTCCGCTGGCGGCGGTCGGCGTGGGCCTCCTCCCCACGACCGACTCGCGGCGGGCGCTGCGCGCAGCCAGCGCACTCGCTCGGGCGGCCGGCACGCCGCTGTCCGTCCTCACCGTGCTGCGGCGTTCTCCCGATCCCGCCGACGCCGCGCGGTTCGCCGCGTCGCTCGCTCCATTGAAGGCGCCATGGGAGCGTGGCGACGCGGCGAGCATCCTGCGCGCCGCGATCGAGGCCGCGGCACGGGAGGACGAGCCGGAGCTCGAGGTGGAGCCGCTCGTGCTCGTCGGGGACCCGACCGACACGCTGCTGCGGGCGTCGGCGCAGCTCGACGTGCTCGTGCTCGGCTCGCGCGCGTACGGGCCGCCCGGCGTGGTGCTTCCTGGCGGCGCGGCGCTCGGGACGCTGGCCGGCGCACGCTGCCCGGTGATGGTCGTGCCGCGCGCAGACGCCGGTGAGGACGTGCGTCATCCGCCCCGGATGAGGCGCCGTCATCCCGCCCGCGCCTAGCTTCGCGGGCCATGATCAGCGAAGTTCCCTCCGTCGCCCGCAACTGGTGGCTGTTCGTGGTGCTCGGCGCTGTCTGCGTCGCCACCGGCATCGCCACGATCGTGTGGCCGGGCATCACGCTCCTCGCTCTCGGCCTGCTGGCCGGGATCTACCTGCTGATGACGGCTTTCATGGAGATCCTCGACGCCATCACGGGCGACGCGAACAGCCGGGCCCTCAGCGCCATCATCGGCGTGACGCGCTGATCGCGGGCCTGATCTGCATCCGCCGCCCCGGCGAGAGCCTGCTCGGCTGGTCGTGGTGCTCGGCGTCTACCTGATCGCGGAGGGCGTCATCCGGATCATCCTCGCCATCGGCTCCGACGGGCGCCGCTGGTGGGGCGTCGCGCTCGGTGCGCTGGACGCCATCGTCGGCATCGTGATCATGGCCTGGCCGGAGATCGGGCTTGTCACGCTCGCCGTCTTCTTCGCGCTCACCATGCTGTTCCGCGGCGCCTTCGCCATCGTCACCGGCTTCAAGCTGCGGGGCCTTCGCAACGTCGAAGACGCCTCTGGGAAGCGCACCGCGTTCGCCTAGAGCGGGGGCGAGGCTCCACGGTCTCGCGCCTGGAAGTAGAGGAACATCGAGATCGCGAAGCCGATCACGCCGACGACGATGAGGATCGTGCCGACCACCTGCAGGTCGATGCCGGCCAGGTCGGCGGTGACGGCGAAGCGCAGGATCGCTCCGACCGCGACCAGGAACAGGGACGCGCCGAGGCTCATGACGGCAGCCTCCGCACCTCGAGCAGCTCCAGCCCGGCGGCCAGGATGCGCTCCAACGCGCCGTGCAGCGCCGGACGGTCGGCAACCGCCCCGCGCAGCACCGTCGCCACCGGCGCAATCTCGGCGCGCAGGCCGAGGCGCTCGACGTCTTCAAGTGCGACCGGCCCCCGCACGCGGATCTCGAGGATCACCGGTCCGCCCCGGCGCGCGCAGTGGTGACGATGCGGGTGCCCAGCCGCAACGAGGAGCGCGTGCGTGCGGCAGCGGGCGGTGGTTGGGTCTGAGTCGCCATGCGGGACACCCTCGCGCCCACCGGTGTGAACCAGCGTCATCCTGACGGGATGAGGCATCGTCGCTCCACCTGCGCGCACGATGCCCGCCGTGCTCCAGTTCTTGCGCGACTGGCTCCAGCGCTTCGTGGCCGTACAGGGGATCGACCGCGCGATGGCGATCGCCGCGCAGTCCTACTCGGCCTTCCTGCCGCTCGTGATCGTTTACTCCGCCACGCTGCCACGCGGCGAGAACCAGGAGTTCGCGGACGTGCTCGTCAACCGCTTCGAGCTCACCGGCACGACGGCGGCGAGCGTCCGGCAGGCGTTCGCCCCCTCCGGCGCCGTGGAGTCCAGCCTCACCGTGCTCGGGGTCGTGCTCCTGCTCGTGAGCACGCTCAGCTTCACGCGCGGCCTGCAGCGCATGTACGAGGGCGCGTTCGAGCTGCCGACGCTCGGCATGCGCAACACAGCGCGCGCGCTCGCCTGGCTGCTGGTGGTCGCTGTTGTGATCCCCCTGCGGCCGCTCGTGACCGCCCCGTTCGGCGGCTGGCCGTTGGTGGCGCTCACGCTCACGATCAGCACGCTGCTGTGGCTGATCACGCCCTACCTGCTGCTCGGGCGCCGGGTCCGTCCCGTCCGGCTGCTGCCGGCCGCCCTCCTGGCCGCGATCGGCATGGCCGGGATCGGGGTGTGGTCGGTGATCTTCATGCCGCAGGCGCTCGCGAGCTCCGCGGCGCAGTACGGCGTGATCGGGATCGGCTTCGCGATGCTGACGTGGTTCGTGGCGGTCGCCGCCGTGCTGGTCGTCGCGACCACCGGCGGCGCCACGTTCGCGGACCGCTGGATCAGGTCGTGAGCGCTCCGATGTCGACTCACACACCATGCGTGCGCGGGTGACGGAGCCTCATGCACGCCGGGTGACGTGGCTCGGCCACGCCACCGTCCTGATCGAGGTGGGTGCCACGCGCCTGCTCACCGACCCGGTGCTGCGCGACCGCGTGATGCACCTCACGCGCCGCGTCCCCACGCCCGCGCATCCCGGCCGGCTCGACGCGGTCCTCATCAGCCACGTCCACCGCGACCACCTCGACCAGCCGTCGCTGCGGGGGCTGAGCACGACCGCGGTGACGCCGGTCGGCGCCGGCAAGTACCTGGACGCGGGCTACCACGTGCACGAGCTGCGCGCGGGCGAGACGGTCGACGTGGGTGCGACCGTCGAAGCGGTCCCGGCCTGGCACGACGGACGCCGGCGCCCCGGGCCGGGCGCCGAGGTGCTCGACACGCTCGGCTACCTCGTCGACGGCGTCTACTTCGCCGGCGACACCGACTTCGGCCCGGAGATGGAGGCGCTGCACGGCCGCGTGGACTGCGCGCTGATCCCGATCTGGGGCTGGGGGCCTTCACTCGGCCCCGGGCACCTCGACCCCGCCGGGGCCGCGCGGGTGGTCGATCTGATCGCGCCGCGGATCGCCGTGCCCATTCACTGGGGCACCTTCCTTCCGTTCGGGCTCGGCGGCCGTCACCGGCGGCTGCTCGTCGACCCTCCGCGCGAGTTCGCGCGCGCCGTCACTGGCGACACCCGCGTCGACATCCTGGCGCCTGGCGGGTCCGTCGAGCTGTAGCCCAGCGCCGAAAGACGCGGTGGACGGCGTCGGCGCCGATCACCGGCTGCTCCGTCCGTTCCAGGTCGCCGGGCGAGCACGAACGGGTGCGCGCGACGCGCGCGGCGGCATTCGGCCCGTACGGGGCGAGCGGGTCTTCGGTGTTGCTGCACGACCGAGCGATACCGCGCCGCATCGCGCCGGAGGTCCCGGCGCGATGGGCGGAGCGATCAGCGCACGCCGAGGAGCACTTCGACCAGGATCTGGTCGAGCTTCTCGTTGTAGAAGCCGCGGGTGGCGAGCTGGTCGAGGTTCTCCCACGTCGCCTCGGCCTTGAGCGTGTCGGCGCTGTCGCCGCCGGCGCTGCTGACGGCCAGCTCGGGCTGGGACGCGCCCTCGAGCGCCTCCTGGACCTCGGGCAGCGAGTCGAAGTGCGCGGCCTTCTCGGCCAGGGCGCGGTAGGTCGCCATGCAGCCGGACGCGAAGTCCCACACGCCCTCGGCGTTCTCGTTGCGGTAGGAGTGCGCGTCGAAGTGCAGCGGGCCGCTGTAGCCCGCGCGCTCGAGCAGGCGCACGAGCAGGAACGTCTCCTTGAGGTCCTCGGCGCCGAAGCGGAAGTCCTGGTCGTAGCGGCCGATGCGCTGCGAGTTGAGGTCGATGTGGAAGAGCTTGTTCGCCCACAGCGCGTGGCCGATGGCGTGGTGGAAGCTCAGGCCGGCCATCGTCTCGTGCGCGAACTCCGGGTTCACGCCCACCATCTCCGGGTGGTCGAGTGTCTCGATGAAGTGCAGCGCGTGGCCGACGGTCGGCAGGAAGATGTCGCCGCGCGGCTCGTTGGGCTTGGGCTCCATCGCGAACCGCAGGTCGTAGCCCTGGTCCTTGACGTAGTGGCTGAGGAGGTTGATCGCCTCGCGGTAGCGCTCGAGCGCGTCGCGCGGGTCCTTGGCGACGCCGACCTCGGTGCCCTCGCGGCCGCCCCAGAAGACGTAGACCTCGGCGTTGAGCTGGGCGGCGACGTCGATGAAGCGCATCGCCTTGCCGATGGCGGCGCGGCGGATGCCGCGGTCGTTGGACGTGAACGCGCCGTCCTTGAACGCCGGGTGGCCGAACAGGTTCGTCGTGGCCATGCCGACGCCCATGCCGGTCTGATCGAGCGCGTCCTTGAAGCGCGCGACGATCTTCTCCTTCTCGGCGTCGGACGACCCCATCGGGATCAGGTCGTCGTCGTGCAGGGAGACGCCCCAGGCGCCGAGCTCCGCCAACTTGTGGACCGAGTCGACGGGGTCGACCTCGGCGCGCGTCGGGCCGCCGAACGGGTCGCGGCCGGGGTTCCCCACCGTCCACAGGCCGAACGTGAACCGGTGGCCGGTCTGGCCTTCCTGGACGTTGGCGCTGCGCGGCTCTTCGATGGTGGACAACCGGGGTTCCTCCTGCCTGGGCATTCGTCTGACGGCCGAACTAATATCAGGACGCGGTCGGGAAGTGAAGGTGCGTGGGGTCCGGCGCCTGGTCGGGCCAGCGCGTCGTGACCACCTTGCCACGCGTGTAGAAACGCACGCCCTCGGGCCCGTGGATGTGGTGGTCGCCGAACAGCGAGTCCTTCCACCCACCGAAGCTGTAGAACGCCATCGGCACCGGGATCGGCACGTTGACGCCGATCATCCCCACCTTGACGCGCCGCTGAAACTCACGCGCGGCTTGTCCGGACGATGTGAAGATCGCCACGCCGTTGGCGTAGTTGTTCTCGTTGATGAGCTCGATCGCCTCGTCGAGCGTGTCCACGCGCAGCACGGTGAGCACGGGGCCGAAGATCTCGTCGCGGTAGACGCTCATGTCCGTGGTGACGTTGTCGATCAGCGTCGGGCCGACGAAGAAGCCGTCGCCCTCGACCTTGAGCTCGCGCCCGTCGACGACCACTTGGCCCTCGCCGCGGCCGATGTAGTCCTTGACGCGGTCGCGCGCCTCCGGGGAGACGAGCGGGCCCATCTCGGAGGTCGGCTCCAGCCCGGGGCCGACGGTCACGTTGAGCGCCTTCTGGCGCAGCTTCTCCACCAGCTCGTCGGCCGCGTCGCCGACCGCGACCGTGACGGAGATCGCCATGCAGCGCTGGCCGGCGGAGCCGTAGCCCGCGGCGATCAGCTGGTCGGAGGCGAACTCGAGATCGGCGTCCGGCATCACGATCGCGTGATTTTTCGCACCGCCGAGCGCCTGCACGCGCTTGCCGTTCTTGGACGCCCGCTCGTGGATGTAGCGCGCGATCGGCGTGGAGCCGACGAACGAGACGCCGTCCACGTCCGGGTGGTCGAGCAGCGCGTCGACCGCGACCTTGTCGCCGTGCACGACGTTGAACACACCGTCCGGGAGGCCGGCCTCGGCGTACAGCTCGGCGACCCGGTTGGAGACGGACGGGTCGCGCTCGGACGGCTTGAGCACGAACGTGTTGCCCGTGGCGATCGCGATCGGGTGCATCCACAGCGGCACCATGATCGGGAAGTTGAACGGCGTGATCCCCGCGCACACGCCCAACGGCTGGCGGAAGGAATGCAGGTCGATCCCGGTCGACACCTGGTCGGAGAACTCGCCCTTGGTGAGCTGCGCGATCCCGCACGCGAACTCGACCACCTCCATCCCGCGCACGACCTCGCCCTTGGCGTCCTCGACCGTCTTGCCGTGCTCGGCCGCGATCATCCGTGCCAGCTCATCCGTGTGCTCGACGAGCAGCTCCCGGAACGCGAACATGACGCGCGCGCGGCGCACGACGGACGTGTCCGCCCAGCTCGCGAACGCGGCGCGCGCGGCGCCCACGGCGGCGTCCACGTCCTGCGGCTCGGCCAGCAGCACGTTGCGCTGCACCTGGCCCGTGGCCGGGTCGTAGACGGGGCTGGTGCGCGTGGACGCGCCGGCGGTCTGCGCACCGCCGATGACGTGGTTGATCGTCTCCAGTGCGGTGGTGCTCATCCGGACAGGGTGGCACGCTGGTTTGAGCGGGGAGGTCTCGGGGAGGGCGGCAGCCCTTCCCGGTACGTTTCCAGGATGGACGTGTCGCAGCTCTTCTCGCAGCGCGCGCGGGCGGGAGTCGATCCCGAGCTCGCGATCATCCTCGCCGGGCCGCCGCCCGGCACGCTCGGCATGACCGGCGGGTTCCCGAACGCGGATGCGTTCCCGCAAGAGGAGCTGACCGAGATCACGGCGCGGCTGGTGCGCGACGAACCCGGGCTCGCGTTGCAGTACACGGCCAGCGCGGGCATCCCGAGCTTCCGTGAGTACCTGGTCGAGCGCACCGCCCGCTTGCAGGGGCGCGAGCCGGCGTACGAGGAGCTGATGGTCACCAGCGGCGGCATGGAGTGCCTGGACCTGCTGTGCCGCTCGCTGCTCGACGGGGGCGATCCCGTGGCCGTCGAAGGCCCCACGTACCTCGGCGCGATCATGGCCTTCCGCGACTACGGCGCGCAGGTGCACGGCGTGCCGATGGACGGCGACGGGCTCGAGGTCGACTGGCTGCGTGAGCGGCTCGACCGCGGCTTCCGGCCCAAGTTCCTCTATACGATCCCGGAGTTCCAGAACCCGTCCGGGCGGACGTTGTCGCTGGAGCGCCGGCGTGCGTTGATCGAGCTGTGCCGCGCGTACGGCGTGCTGATCGTGGAGGACGTGGCCTACCGCGAGCTCTCCTTCGACGGCTCGTCGCTGCCGTCGCTGTGGTCGCTGGGCCCGGACGTGGTCGTGCAGGCGGGCACGTTCTCGAAGATCTTCTGCCCGGGCACGCGGCTCGGCTGGGCGATCGGGCCGGCCCCGCTGATCGCGCAGTTGAGCTCCGCCAAGGGCGGCACGGACCAGTGCGCGGGCGCGCTGGGGCAGCGCATGGTCGAGGAGTACGGGCGCGCCGGGCTGTTCGGCAAGCGGCTCCCCCACGCCCGCGCGCTGTATGAGTCGCACTGGGTGGCGCTGTCCGCGGCGCTTTGCCGTCACATGCCCGAGGGGGTCGCGTGGAGCGAGCCGACGGGCGGCATGTTCACCTGGCTGCGGATGCCGGAAGGGCTGGACGCGCGCTCGCTGCGGCCGGCAGCCACGGAGGCTGGCGTGGCGTACGTGCCCGGCGCGCCGTTCTACGTCGACGGCGGCGGCGCGAACGAGATGCGGCTGTCCTTCAGCTCGCTGGACGAGCGGTCACTCGCGGTCGCGGCGGAGCGGCTCGCGGGCGTGATCGAGGAGGCGCTCAGCTCGTCAGCGACAGCAGCGACAGCGCCGCGATAGGCGCCAGCATCGCGGAGAGCACGGCGAGCGCCAGCCACAAGCGGCGGTGCCAGCGCTGGTCCGGGTTCATCCACGGCAGCAGCGCGGCCCACAGGAGCAGGGCCGCAGCGGGCGCGTAGACGATGCCGCCGATGAAGAACGCGAGGACGCTCCAGAGCGCGTAGAGCAGCCCGAGCCCGCCCGCGAGTGAGCGGAACGCAAGCGGGTGCCGGCGCAGGGCGAGCAGGACCACGGGCGGGCAGCCGAGCACCAGCACGTACGCGAGGTCGCCGGCCGTCGCGCCCTCGGCGGCGACCAGCACGACCAGCGCAGCGTTGAGGGTCAGCGCCCCGATCGCGAGCGCGCGATTCGCGGGGCCGAGTTCGAGCCGGGCGCGGCAGGCGTGCGCGAGTCCCACGTTCGTGAGCGTACCCGCAGCGCTTCGCGCTATTCGCCGAGCGCGGCGCGCAGGTAACGCTCGGGCGCGTCGAGGAAGCCGCGCATCAGCCGCACGGCGTCGAGGTCGTCGTACTCGGTCTCGGCGAACTGATGGTCCTCGGAGAGCTCGTAGATCTTCGCGCCGGGCACGGCGAGCAGGATCGGCGAGTGCGTCGCGATGACGAACTGCGCGCCCGCGCGGGCCGCGTTCGCGATCACCGTGACGAGGGCGAGCGCGCCCGTGACCGACAGCGCCGCTTCCGGCTCGTCGAGAATGAATAGCCCCTCGCCGCCGAAGCGGTTGGACGCCAGCGCGAGGAACGACTGGCCGTGCGACTGCTGGTGCAGCGGGACGTCGCCGTACAGCGACAGGTCGGGCGAGTACTGGCCCTCGCGATCCACGAACTCGGCGACGTTGAAGAAGCTCTCGGCGCGCAGGAAGTACCCGATCCGCGGGCGTGACCAGCGATCCACGACCGGCTCGATGAACCCCTTGTAGATCGCGCTCGGCACGGCGGGCAGCTCCCCGAGCCGCTCGAGCTCGCCGCCCTGCTCGTCGAAGCCCATCGCGGCCGCGCACGCCTCGATCACCGTCGACTTGCCGCTGCCGTTGTCGCCCGCGAGCAGCGTGACGGGCTGCTCGAACGACATCTGGTCGACGTGCGCGAGCACCGTGTAGAGGTGCTCGTACTGCTCATAGCGCGGCTCGTTCGTCGTCTTGAGCGCGTGCAGGTACGGACCGGGCCCGAAACGCCGGATGTCGCGCCGCCTCCTAGTCATCGGTGTCGCGGCACTCGGAGGCCGCGACACGCGTGCCCTCGGGCTCGAGCGCGAACAGGACGAGCACCCAGACGCCGAACGCGAGCAGGCCGTAGCCGAGCCATTGCCAGCGGGTCCCGGTGTCCTGGCGGCCCTGCGCGGCGGTCGCCATCCCGCTCACCGCGGCCTTGCCCGAGATGTACAGACCGGGAAGTGCGACCAGCGCCTGCCCGCCGGCCCACAGCGGGCGGGCGGCGTAACACAGGCCGTCGGACTCGTACGGCTGCAGGCCGAACAGCAACAGCAGGAACGCGGCGGCCGACCACGGCAGCAGGCCGAAGAGCAGCAGCAACGAGAAGAGACCGAGCGCGGCGCGGTTCATGAGGCTGGAAGTTGATCACGAACGGCGGCGAGCAGGGCCCGGGTGCTCGGCCGGCGCTCGTCGGTGGTGCGGATGACGGCGTAGATCGTGCGGCTGAACGGGACGGGCGTGGCGGGCGTTCCCGGCGGCAGCACGAGGCGCGGGAGGAGCGTGACGGCGAGGCCGCGGGCGGCGAGCGCGAGCGCGACGTTGGCGTCGTTGGAGCGGTGGCGGATGTCGGGGTCGAAGCCGCCGTGCTCGCGGCAGACGCGGCGCAGGCTCTCCTCCCACGACATGCCCGGGTGACCCGCGGCCCAGTGCGCGTCGTAGAGCTCCTCGAGCGGGCGGTCGCTGCCGACCAGCATGAGCGGGTCGCGCAGCAGCGGATGGCGGGTGAGATTGTCCTGCAGGCGCCACGGGTGGTGGTCCCACTCGTCGCCGAGCACGACGTCGAGGTCGCCGAGGGCGAGCATCGGCAGCGCGTGCTCGGGCTCGGCCTCGATCAGCTCGCAGCGCAGACGGGGAGCGGTGGTGCGCAGCTCGGCGATCGCGGGCAGCGCGAGCTTGAAGGCGGCCGACTGGAAGGCGGCGATCCGGCCGCGACCGGCGATCTCGTTCGCGGCGGCCGCGAGGTCGGCCTCGGCGAGCGCGGCGCGTTCGAGCAGCGCGTCGGCGTGCTCGGCCAGCACGAGGCCAGGGTCGGTGAGCCGGACGCCGCGGCCCGCCTTCTCGATCAGCTTCACGCCCGCCTCGCGCTCGAGCATCGCCAGCTGCTGGGAGACCGCGGACGGCGTGAACTGCAGCGCGTCGGCGACGGCGGCGATCGTCCCGCGCTCGTGCAGCTCGCGCAGGAGGCGGAGGCGGCGCAGCTCCAGCATTCGGTAGCGACTCTACCGGTTCCCGTGAAGGAATCGGAGTCGATCCTTGCCGGTATGCGCGGGAGAGTGCAGCCATGTTCTTCTGCCTCGCTTCCGGCGCCACGTTCGGCGCGATGGCCGTGTTCGGCAAGCTCGCCTACGCCGAGGGCGCGACCGTGGGCACGCTGCTCGCGCTGCGCTTCCTGTTCGCGTCCGGCCTGTTCTGGGCGGGCGGCGCGGGCCGGTCGCTGCCCGCGCGACGGGACGTGCTGATCGCGCTCGGCCTGGGCGCCGGCGGCTACGCGCTCCAGGCCGGGCTGTACTTCACGGCGCTGCCGCGGATCGACGCGGGCGTGCTCTCGCTGCTCGTGTTCACGTTCCCGATCATCGTCGCGGTGGCGGCGGTCGCGCTGGGGCGCGAGCGGCTGACGCGACGGCGCGCGCTCGCGCTCGGCGCCTCCTCCGCCGGGTTGGTGCTCGTGGTGGGCGGCGCGGGCGCGCTGGATCCGGTCGGCGTGGCGCTCGGGCTCGGCGCGGCCGTTGTCTACAGCGGCTACATCCTCGTCAGCGAGAGCGTGGCGAAGCGCATGTCGCCGCTGACGCTCGCCGCGCTCGTGTGCACGGGCGCGGCGGGCGCGCTGACCGTCGGCACCGTGCTCGTCGGCCAGTTCCAGCCCGGCGAGTTGACGGTGGCGGGCTGGTGGTGGCTGCTGTGCCTGGCGGGCGTGTCGACGGTCGCCGCGATCGCGCTGTTCTTCGCCGGGCTGGCGCGCGTCGGCCCGACCCGCTCGGCGATCCTCGCGACGGTCGAGCCGCTGGTGACGGTGATCCTCGCCTTCGTCGTGTTCGGCGAGACGATCGGGCTCGCGGGCGTGCTCGGCGGCGGGCTCGTGCTGGCCGCGGTCTTGCTGGTGCAGACCGGCGACCGTTAGGCTCGCGCTCGTTGGAGCTGCTTGAGCGAGACGACGAGCGGGCGACGTTGGAGGCGGCGATCGCGTCCGGCGGCGTCGTCGTCGTGCTCGGCGAGGCGGGCATCGGCAAGACCGCGCTGGTCGCGTCCGTCGCCCACGGCCGCCACGCGCTGTGGGGCGCCTGCGACCCGCTCATCACCCCGCGCCCGCTCGGCCCGCTGCGTGACGTCGCCGGCCAGGTCGGCGGCGCGTTCGCGACCGCGGTCGCCGAGGGCTCGCGCGAGGACGTGCTCGCCGCCGCCCGCGCCGCCCTTGAGGACGCCGCGCTGCTGGTGATCGAGGACCTGCACTGGGCCGACGACGCCACGCTGGACGTGATCGCGCTGCTCGGCCGCCGCCTCACGCCCGGTGGCGCCGGGTGCCTCGTCCTCACCGCGCGGCCCGACGCCCGGCGCGAGGTCCGGCGCGTGTTGTCCTCGCTGCCCGCCGCCCGCATCGAGCCGCGCGCCCTCTCCCCCGCCGCCGTCGCGCGCCTCGCCGGCCGCGACGCGCCCGACCTGCACGCGGTCACCGGCGGCAACCCGTTCTTCGTCACCGAGGCGCTCGCGGCGGGCGGGGACGGCGTGCCCGCGAGCGTGCGGGACGCGGTCGAGCTGCGGGTCGGCGCGCTGTCGGACCGTGCGCGGGCGGTGGTCGAGCTGTGCGCGGTGGTGCCGGGCGCGACCGAGCTGTGGCTGATCGCCGAGCCGGCGGCCGCGATCGACGAGTGCATCGCCGCCGGCCTGCTGCAGATGCAGGGCGACGCGCTCGCGTTCCGGCACGACCTCGCGCGGCGGGCGGTCGAGGACAGCCTGCCGCCGATGGAGCGGCGCGTGCTCGACCGGCGCGTGCTGGCGGCGCTCGAGTTCGCCGGCCACGACGATCCCGCGCAGCTCGCGCACCACGCGCGGCGCACAGGCGACGCCGAGGCGATCCTGCGCCTCGCCCCGCCGGCCGCGCGGGCGGCGGGCGCGGCGCACCGGCAGGCGCTGGAGCAGTGGGAGGCGGCGGTCGCGGCGGGCGCGGGCGAGGAGGCGCTGGAGGGCGTCGCGGTCGAGGCGTACCTGAGCGGCTGGCCGGAGCGCGGGATCGAGGCGCGCCGGCGCCTGATCGAGCTCCACGCCGGAGATCCGTGCCGGCACGGCGACGACCTGCGCTGGCTCTCGCGCCTGCTGTGGTGGTCGGGGCGCGGCGAGGAGGCGGTCGCGGCGGGCGACGAGGCGATCGCGATCCTCGAGCCGCTCGGCGCCACGCGCGAGCTGGCGATGGCGCTCAGCGCGCAGTCGCAACTGGCGATGCTGCACGACGACCTCGAGCGCTCGATCGTCCTCGGCGAGCGCGCCGCCGCGATGGCGCGCGAGCTGGGTGACGTCGAGACGGTCGTGCACGCGCTCACCAACGTCGGAACGGCGTTGATCGGTGGGCCGGAGACCGAACGCGGCCGCGCGCTGCTCGCGGAGGCGATCGAGCTCACCCGCGACGACGACAACCGCTGCCGCGCGCTGATCAACCGCGCGACCGCGACGCTCTCCCGCCGCCGCGGGGATCCGCGCCTGATCGCCGACCTCGACGCCGCGCTCGCGTTCGCGCAGGAGCGCGAGCTCGACGGCTACGCGCAGTACGCGCTCGGCGTGCGCGCGGTGGTGCGGCTGTTCCTCGGCGACCCGCCCGCGGCCGAGGCGGACGCCCGCGCTTCGCTCGCGCTGGGCGAGCAACGCGGCGTGAGCCTCTGCCCCGCGCTGATCACGCTCGGCCGCATCCGCGCGCGCCGCGGCGATCCGGACGCCGGCACCACGCTCGAGGAGGCCTGGCGCGTCGCGACCGCGGCCGGCGAGCTGCAGCGCATCGCCCCGACGGTCGCCGCGCTCGCCGAGCACGCGTGGCTCGACGGCGCGCTGGAGGACCGCGTGCCGATGCTCGAGACCACGTACGCGCTCGCCGACGCGCGCGACCACCACTGGAGCCGCGCCGAGCTCGCCCACTGGCTGCGGCGCGCCGGGCGCGACATCCCGCCGCACCCGGACGACCCCGCGCCGTACGCGCTCGCGGCCGCCGGCGACTGGCGCGCGGCGGCCGCGGCGTGGGAGGAGATCGGGTACGTCTTCGACGCCGCCAACGCACTCGCCGAGGCGGGCGACGTCGAGGCGCTCGCGACCTACGACCGGCTCGGTGCCACGCGCGTCGCCGCGCACTTCCGGCGGGAGCTCCGAGCGCGCGGGGTGAAGAAGATCCCGCGCGGTCCGCGCGCGGCCGCCCGCGAGCACGCCGACGGGCTCACCCCGCGCGAGACCGAGGTGCTCGCGCAACTGCGTACCGGAGCGACGAACGCCGAGATCGCCGAAGCGCTCGTGATCTCGCCCAAGACCGTCGACCATCACGTGTCGTCCGTGCTCGGCAAGCTCGGCGTGTCGTCGCGCAGAGAGCTAGCCGCGCGTCCCGGTTGACAGCAGGTAGGCCATCTCGAAGCGGGCGGGCTCGCCGGGCTCGGCGAGGTTCCACTCGTCGCAGAAGGCGTCCAGCGCGGCGTCGAACTCGGCCTCGCGGCCCTCGCGGACGGCGTTGGCGCGGATCGAGATCGTCGGGCCGTAGCGGGCCTTGAACAGCGCGCCGTAGTCGCGCGCCTGCTCGAAGCAGGTGATCTCGAGCACCTCGCGGCGCATCGTCTTCCACTCGACGCGGTCGCCGAACAGCTTGCGCAGATGCCCTTCTCCACCCCACAGCGGCGGAGCGGAGGCGCCGGGCGGGGGCGGCGGCGCGTACGGGGCCATGGTGCGGAACAGCGCGCCGAGCATGCCGTCGGGCGCCCAGCTCAGCAGGCCGACGGTTCCGCCGACGCGCGTCACGCGCACGAGCTCGTCCGCGGCGTCCTGGTGGTGCGGCGCGAACATGACGCCGATCGCGGACATGACGACGTCGAAGGACTCGTCCTCGAACGGGAGCGCCTCGGCGTCGGCGGTCACCCACTCGATCGGCAGGTCCGTGCGGGCGGCGCCCGCGGCCAGCAGCTCCGGCGTGAGGTCGGAAGCGGTCACGTGCGCGCCGCGCTCGGCGGCCGGGATCGAGGCGTTGCCCGTGCCGGCGGCGACGTCCAGCACGCGGGCGCCGGGCTGAATGGCGATGGCGTCGACGAGCCGCGGGCCGAGCGGCGTCAGGAAGGTCTCGACCATCCCGGGGTAGTCGCCGCTGGCCCACATGGCGGCGTGCTTGGCCTTGAGCCCAGAGGAAGGAATCGTGGTCATGCCGCGAAGCTACGGCCGGAAGCTTCGCGGCACATCGGGAGCTGCTCCCTATCTTGCGTTCGAGGTCCCTACGAGGGTCCGTCCGACGAAGTCGACCGCGGCCGGGACGTGCGCCGGATCGATGTGGTGGGCGGCGTCGGACTCGTGGTACTCGACGTCCAGCCCGCCCGCGACCAGCAACTCGTTCGCCCGCCGCGCGAAGCCGACCTCCATCACCGGGTCCTGCCGCCCGTGCGCGATGAAGACGTGCGGCCGCTTGGCCAGGTCCGGCTGCCAGTCGTCGACGACCGGGATGAAGCCCGAGAAGGCCAGGATGCCGGCCGGCGCCGGGCGGTCGGCGCCCAGGCCGAGCGAGTACGACATCACCGAGCCCATCGAGAACCCGCCGAAGATCGTGCGCTCGGGCGCGATCCCGGTCCGCCTCCACAGCTCGTCGTGGAACTGCGACAGCTCCCGGTAGGCGTTGTGGAACGTGTCGTGGTCGGGGTAGCCGACCCGCGGCACCACGTACCAGTGGTAGCCCGGCCAGCCGCCCAGCGTCAGCGGCGCGCGCGGGGTGACCACGTGCAGCCGCCGCTCCGGGTCCAGCGTGTCGCCGAGGGAGAGCAGGTCGTGCTCGTCGGCACCGCGGCCGTGGTGGAGGATCAGCAGGCCCTCGGCCTCGCCGGCAGAAGGCCGCTCGTCATACAAAAGGCTCACACCAGCTCCTTCGAACGCGGGTTGACGACCGGGCGCAGGACCTTCTCCAGCTGCGGGCGCAGGTGCTCGTGCTGGGAGGGCAGCCGCAGCGCCTCACCCAGCGACTCGGGCGCTTCGTCGACCGCGAAGCCCGGCGAGAGGGTCGCGATCTCGAACAGGATGCCGCGCGGCTCGCCGAAGTAGATCGACTGGAAGTAGTCGCGGTCGCGGACGTCGCTCACGCCCAGGCCGGCCTCGGCCACCCTCGCCTGCCACGCCAGGTGGTCCTCGTCGCGCGAGGCCCACGCGATGTGGTGCACGGTGCCGGCGCCCATCAGCGCGCGCTCGGCCGGCGGCGCGTCGTAGGCCCACCGGAACCCCGGCAGGGTGAAGTCGTCGCCGTCGGTGCCGAAGCCCAGCAGCTCGGTGAGCACCGGGTGCGGCCCGGTCTGCCCGTAGGCTCGCGCGCCCACGATCCCCGTGATGGCGAACGCCTCGGGGATCTCCGGATGCACCGCGCGCCGCGGCTCGGCGTCGCTGATCACCAGCTCGAACCGCAGCGCGTCGTAGTCCTCGAAGCGCACCACATCGCCGGAGCGTTCCCCACCGAGCCGCGCGGCCCAGAACTCCAGCGCCTCACCGGAAGCCACACCCAGCTGGATCGTGTGGATCTGCCCGGCGCCCGCGCGGCCGCGGCGCGCGCCCGCGAACTCGAACCAGGTGAGGATCGTGCCGGGCGTCCCGGCCTCGTCGCCGAAGTACAGGTGGTAGGCGTCCGGCGCGTCGAAGTTGACCGTCTTCTTCACGAGCCGCAGCCCGAGCGTGTCGGCGTAGAAGTCGACGTTCTTCTGGGCGTCGCCGGTGATCATCGTGATGTGGTGCAGGCCCTGGAGTTCCATGCTCGCGTCCCCGTTCTCAAGTAGTTGCACGAACAACTATAGCGCCACCTCGCCAGAAATCAACGTCACCGCGCCGCCGCCGACCCACACGACACCCTCGTCGTCTCGGGACACGTGAATCCGCCCCGCGCGGCCGAGCGCGGTGCCCTGGCACGCGACGTAGGGCGCGCTTGCGCGGCCCGTCGCCAGCAGCCATTCCGCCACGGAGGCGTTGAGCGACCCCGTCACCGGGTCCTCGACCGTTGCGCCGTTGAGCGGGAAGAACGCGCGCAGCTCCCAGTCCTCCGCTCCGCCCGGGCCGACCACGCCCAGGTCGAAGTCGACGAACCCCGGCTCGAGCGCCAGCACCGCTTCGGCACTCGAGAGCAGCACCGCCATCCACCCCGGCCCGTTGTCGGCCCACTGCGCGTCCACGATGTCCTCCCGCGCGATCCGCAGCACGTCGGCCGCGTGCCGCACGTCCGCCTCCTCGACCGGGCCCGAGCGGATCAGCGGCGGCGCCGCGAACGCCAGGCGGCCTTCGTCGCGCCGCACCCGGACGAGCCCGGCCCCGCACTCCTGCAGCACGTCCTCACCCGCCGGCACGCCGCCCGCCTCCAACCACGCGTGGCAGGTGCCGAGCGTCGGATGGCCGGCGAACGGGAGCTCCTGCGTGGGCGTGAAGATCCGCACCCGGTAGTCGCCGCCCTCGGTCGGTGGGAGCACGAACGTCGTCTCGGAGAGGTTCGTCCACTGCGCGAAGCGCTGCATCGCCTCGGTGGACACGCCGTCGGCGTCGAGCACGACGGCGACCGGATTCCCGTAGTACGGCCGGGTGGTGAAGACATCCACTTGCTTGAACGCGCGAGCCATACCGGTAGCGTGCCGGGTCGTATGCCGCCGGGGCTTGACGTGCGCACGACGCACGAGGACAGGACCACCACGGTGGTGGTGGTCGGAGAGGTCGATCTGCTCACCTCGGTGCGGCTCAACCGCGAGCTCCAGATCGCGTTCGAGGCCGAGCCCGAGTGGCTGCGGATCGACCTCTCGGAGGTCGCCTTCATGGACACCACGGGCGTCGCGGTGCTGCTCAAGGCGCGCCGGCAGGCGCTGGAGGCGGGCTGCCGCTTCACGGTCAAAGCGGCTTCCCCCACCATCCAGCGCCTGCTCGAGATCACCGGGCTGGCGACGCTCCTCGGCGAGTAGCGCTCACGGCGTCGTCGTCGAGAGCGTGAACGTCAGCGTGCGGCTGTAGCGGCCGGTGCGCAGCGGCTCGCTCGCGCCGATCGCCTGCTTGAACGTCACGTCGATGTCTTCCTTGCCGACCGGCCCGGTCCACGCCGCCTTCCCGAGCTCCACGCGCAGCGGCTCGCGCAGCGCGTACGCACCGTTGGCCAGATGGCCGGGCTCGGAGACCGAGAGCGCGGCGTCACCCGCGGTGGAGGTGACCGTCGCGGTCGTGTTCGCCGTGTACTCGGCCGCCACGCCTGGGACGAACGGGGCGAAGGTCGCCGACCCGACCGCGAGCGACAGCACGGCCGGCACCTCGCCGCCTACGCCGACGTCGACCGGCGGCGCCTCGAACACGCAGCCCTGAGCCGTCGCCCACTCGCGCACGCTCTCGGCGGTCACGCCGCCGCGCGTGGACAGCAGGTGGCAGCCCGCGCCGACCTCGACCGGGAACCGGCCCGGCAGCGTGACCACCGCCGTGCTGTTGGCCGGCACCTTCACGGCGAGGTCGAGGCCGGACGGCAGCTGCTCGAACGCGGCGCCGACCTCGCCTCGCACCGTCGGCGTCGTGCCCGCCGCGCGCGTGAGCCCGCCCGGCTGTGGCTTGACGCTGAAACGCTTGTAGCCCGGCTCGAGCGCCTCGATCCCGAGCGCGCCGCGGTACACCAGGTACGCGGGCGAAGCCGACCACGGGTGCGAGAACGTCGTGTTGGACTTCAGCGCCGGGTCCCACGCCTCCATCGGCGAGCCCGCGCCCTGCTCGATGATGTGCAGCCACGAGCGCTGGCCGGTGCTGGTCATCAGGCGCACGGCGTCCTCGGCGCGGCCGCCGTCGTAGAGCGCGTCGATCAGGAAGTTCGCGCAGAAGACGCTGCACGCGATGCCGCGCTCGGCGATGTACTGCGTCGCCGGGCCGAGCTGCTCGGGACCGGCGACGCCCATCGCCACCGCGAACACGCTCGCGTGCACGGAGGCGTGGCTCGCGGTGAGCCCGTCCTTGTAGCGGCCGTTCTCGAACAGGTGCGTGTTGATGGCGGCCTTGAGCCGCGTCGCGGCCGCCGACCACGTCGCGGCGTCCTCGGTCTTGTCCAGCGCGGCGGCGATCTGCGCCATGTCCGCCAGCGCCTTGTACGACCAGGCGTTGATGACCGTGTTGACGTTGGAGAACACGTAGCCGTCGCGTTCGCCCTGCGGCCAGTCGACGAGGTCGCCGTTGGCCTGCGAGCTGTTGCCCGGCTCCTTCTGCACGAGGCCGTCGCTCGCGCGGATCCAGCGCATCGGCACGAACCCCTTCAGGTCCTCGTAGTAGTCGGCGACGGCCTTCAGATCGCCCGTGTTGCGCCAGTACTCGTGGGCGGAGAGGATGCTGGCCAGCCGCCATTCCGTCGGCCAGGTCTCATTCACGGCGAGCCACTGCAGCGTGTGCTTGGAGAGCGTCCAGTCGCCGTCGGTGTAGCCCTGGATGAGCATGTGGATGAGGTTGTCGCCCTCGTACGGGGCGCGCTCGCGGGACGGCGAGTCCAGGTGCAGGTCGAGGTTGAGCTCGCGCACGCCCTCGCGGTTGAAGTCGACGACCTTGTCCAGGTCGGCGTTGGATGACGACCACGACGACGCGTTCGGGTCGAACGGGTACACGAGCGACGCGGCCTGGATGTCCTCCGGCTCGGCCCCGATGATCTCGGCGTAGCGGAACACGCGGTAGCCCCACGGGCTGAGGGTCTGCGTGCCGGGGCGCAGCGTCCAGACGTCGCGGTAGGTGTTGCCGGTCCGCATCGTGTGGTCGACGGTGGTCGCGTCGGTGAGCTCCTCGCCGTAGCGCAGCTCGACCGTCCCGGGCCCGCTCAGCCTCAGCTGCATCCCGCCCACGACGGTCCGGCCGAAGTCCACGAAGTAGTGCTTGTCGGCCTTCTTGACCACGCGCACGGGCGCGCGCAGCCGCTGTTCGACGTTCGCCGCGGGCGTGCCCGTCAACCCTTGGATGGCGGTCTTCGCGGTAGCGTCGGCCCACGCCGCGTCGTCGAAGGCGGGCGTGTCGAACCCGCTCGGATAGGCGCGCGCGTCGATGTTCTCCACCGGCGCGGCGTAGTAGCTGGTGCCGACCGAGCCGGCCTGCGGGAGTGCGACCTCGCCCGAGAGCGCCTTCCAGCTCGTGTCCGAGTTGACCACCTCGCGCGTGCCGTCCGCGTAGGCGATCACGAGCTGGGCGATGAACTTCTTGTCGGTCGTCGTGTAGGCGAGCGCGCCGAGCGCGTTGTCGCCGGGCTGCAGGAACGGCGTGACGTCGTAGGCGTTGTACATCGTCTGCGTCGCGTTGTTGATCGCGCGCGTGGGCCCGACGCCGACCACCTTGCCGTTGAGCGAGAGCTTGAAGACGTACTGGCGGGCGGGCTCGGTCGAGCGCCCGGAGACGTACGCCGTGGCCCACGCGATCGGCTTGTCGGCGACGCGGAACGCCTTGCGCAGGAAGGCCCAGTTGTCGGTGACGCCGTAGGCGCAGTCGCGCGCGGTGCCGACCACGAGCTCGCCGTTGCTGACCGAGCCGCACGCGAAGTCCGTGCCGGCCGAGGTGAAGTCGTTGCTGTAGAGCACGCGGTCGCCGGTGACCTTGACGTTGTCGAAGCGCGCGGACTCGGTCATGCCGTGCCGGAAGCCGATCGACCCGGCCGGGTTGCGCGCGTCCACCGTCGTGTCCACGAGCACGTCGTCGATGTAGGTGCGGATGGTCGAGCCGGCGGCGTTGATGCGCAGCTTGTGCTTGGTGTTGAGCCCGATCGTCATCGGCAGCTTGACGGCCTTCAGCTGCGAGTAGGTGCCGTTGACCTGCACGTGGGGGCGCAGCTCGTTGGAGGCGTCGCCGCGGATCTGCCACATGAAGGCGTTGGGGCCGTTGACGCGGAACTTGACGCCGGCGGCGACGGTGGTGACGGTGAAGTCGAGCTCGACGTCGTAGTCGGAGCCGAGGACCGGCGCGGAGGACCAGATGGGCGTCGCGGTCCAGCTCGACTTGACCGCGGTCCCGAAGCTCGCCGGCGGCGCGTAGGCGGAGGCGCGGTCGCCGTCGAACGTGCGGACGGTCCAGTACAGGCGCGTGGCGGCGGGCAGCGGCGGGCCGCCGTAGGGCACGTTCACGGACTCGCTCGAGGTCACCTTCCCCGAGTCCCAGACGTCCCCCAGCCTCTGCGGGCTCGTGCCGACCTTGACCTGGTACGCGTCACCGGCGCCGTGCCATCCGAGCAGCGGCGCCGCGGCTTCAACCGCCAGCGGTTGTGTCTGGTGCTCGACCGTCAGGCCGGCCGGTGTCGCAGCCATCGCGCCGGCCGGGCAGGCCAAAACGATCACCGCAGCGATCAGAACTCTCCTCATTGAGGAGCTATTCGATCAGGAAAGACGCTTAAGCGCCAGGTCTCGCGAGGGCGCGACGCGCAGGAACTCCCCGAGCCCGCTCAGGTCGAGCAGCCGGGCGAGCTTGCCACCCGGCGGCGCGACGAGCGCGGCTCTGCCGCCGTTGATCTCGACCTCCCGCACCGCGCCGACGAGGGCCCGCAGCCCGGTCGAGTCGCAGAACGCCAGCTCCGACAGGTCCAGCACGACGCGCATGCGGCGCCGCACGCCGGCGACGGCTCCCACCGTCCGGCACAGACGTCCCGCGGTCGACAGGTCGAGCTCACCGCGAACCCGGATGACGGGCACGGGCCCGTCGAGGATCTCCGCGGTCAGCGGCGGGGTGGTTGGGGCGGCCACAGAGGTCTAGTACCCCGTCTGCGGCCGCCCGCATCGTCACGGGTTCGTCGTCGCGAGCGCGAAGGTGAGCGTCTGGGCGTAGGTGCCGGTGCGCAGCGGCTCGGTGCGGCCGATGCGCTGGCGGAACGTGACGTCGACGGCCTCGTTGCTCGTCGGCGCGGTCCAGCTCGTCTTGGCCAGCTCCACCCGCAGCGGGTCGGTGAGCGAGAACGCGCCGTTGGTCAGGTGGCCGGGATCGGAGACGCTGAGCGTCGCGTCGCCGGCGCTCGACGTGACGATGGCGGTCGTGGTCGCCGTGTAGTCCTGCTCGACGCCCGGCGTGAAGGCCGGGAACGCCGCACCGCCGACGCTGAGCGCGAGCGTGGCGGGGACGCTCCCGCCGACGGTCCCGGTCGCCGTGACGGGCGCGATCGCCCCGGCGCGGACCGCTGCCGCATGCCCGCCGACGATCGGCAGGTCGATCTTGCTCAGCTTCGTGTTGAGCGTGACCGTCGTGCCGGTGGTGCCGTTGCGCTGCAGCGCGTTGAGGTTGGCGATGATGACGACGCCGATCCGGTGGCCCTTCGGGAACGTGTAGTCCACCGGCATGATCGGGAAGCGGAAGCGGTACTCCGTGCCCGGCGTGTTGGTGACGTCGTAGTACAGCGACTCGCGGTTGGACGAGTCCAGGATGCCGCGCGAGACGCGCCAGCCCTGGGTCTCGGAGACCGTCACGGTGGGCTTGATCGGCTGCTGGTAGCAGGAGTCCCAGTCCATCACCTGGCCGTCCGGGCCGGTGCGCGTGGAGCTCGGGCCCCAGCAGTCGCTCGGCGCGTTCGCGGGCGTGGAGATGCCGTCACCCGAGCGTGTGATCTGGGTGGACGCGCCGTAGTCGACGAGCAGCGCGGTGAGGTTGGACTGCGGCTTGTCGAGGGAGGCGCGCAGGTCGATCACCGGCGAGCCGGAGACGCGCACGTCCTCGGTGAGCGGGCCGGACACGAACACGCGGCGGTTGGTCTGCGTGGTGCCGGCCGCGAGGTTCATCGCGTTGGCCTCGTTCATGTTCGCCAGGTCGGTGAACTGGAGCGTGTCCGTCTTGCCGCCGGTCTGGCCGCCGAGCGTGCCGGCGGACGACGCCGTGTCGCCCTGCAGGTAGATCGGGGTGCTCACGCTGCCGGGGAGCGGCCAGTCGGCGTACTTGCCCCAGGTGTCCTTGGTGTCCTCGATGTCGACCCGTGGCTCCTCCATGATCCCGTTCTGGACGCCGTAGAGCCAGTGGTCGAACCAGGCGTGCAGCTGGCGCATCCACTCGGCGCGGTTGGTCATGAACGGGTCGATGTGGCCCTCGCGGCACAGCCACAGCTTGCGCGGGACGTTGTGCTGCGCGAGCGCGTGCCACCACTCGGTGGTCTGGTCCGGGTCGACGTTGTCGTCCTGCAGGCAGTGCGTGGCGAACACGGACGCCTTGACCTTGGAGGCGTCCGGGCGGTAGTTGCGCTCGTCCCAGAACGCGTTCATGTTGCCGTCGGCGTCGCCGTCGAGCAGGGACATGTCGTCGCGGACCGCGGCGCACAGCGCGCGGCGGGGCTCGTCCGTGACGAAGTTGGCCAGCCACGCCGGGTAGTGGGCGGTGCCACCGATGATCCCGCCCATGCGGCTGTAGTCGTACCAGGAGCTGATCGCGGCGATCGGGACGATCGTGGTCAGGCCCTCGACGCCGGTCGCCGCCACCGCGTTGGGCAGCGTGCCGTTGTAGGAGCGGCCGATCATCGCCGCCTTCTTGCTGTGCCAGGTGGCCGTGACGGGCGCGCCGGCCTTGTCGTAGCCCGGGATGCGGCCGTTGAGCCAGTCGATCACGACCTTGGTGGACTGCACGTCCTCCTTGCCGCCGTTGGTCGCGCAGCCGGTGGAGTTCGCCGTGCCGCCCATCTCGGCCAGGATCACGGCGTACCCGCGCGGCACGAAGAAGTTGTCGTACCACAGCGGCCAGCGGTCGTTGATGCCGTCGCCGTCCAGGTCGCCGATGCACTCACCGACGAACTGGCCGCACGCGCTCGTGTAGTACGGGCTCGGCGCGATGATCGCCGGCACGTCCTTCGCCAGCTCTTTCGGCCGCATGATCTCGATCGCGGTGCGGTCCTCCGTGCCGTCGCGGTCGGCGTCCAGGCCGTTCGGGATGTACACCCGCTCGCGGATGGCTCCGTCGTAGTCGTACTGCGGCGTCGTCTGCGCCTGCGCCGTCGACGCGCACGCCGCCATCGCGAGCAGCAACGCACCCACCAGTCGCTTCATGTGTCCCCCCGGGAGTTGTGGCCTCCTCCGGCGCGGACTGTCTCAGAAGGCGTCCGCGTTGTCGCGCGCCCAGGCACGAAATGAGCCGGCCGGGCGACCCGTGACGGTCAGCACGGTGTCGGTGACGGTCTCCGGCTGCGCGATGAAGCGCTCCCACGTGTCCAGCGCGGCGTCGGTGGCGTCGCCGAAGACGGGCACCAGGGCGTCACGGGCAGCGTCGCGCGGCTGCTCCTCCCAGCGCACGGGCATGCCGATGGCCTCGCCGATGAGGCGGACCTGCTCCGCCTGCCTGACGGCTTCCGGGCCGGTGATGACGTGCGTCGCGCCGGCGTGGCGCTCGGTGAGCGCGCGGGCGGCGACGGCGGCGAGGTCGCGCTCGTCGATCAGCGAGCGGGCGGCCTGGCCGAACGGCCACCGCACGACGCCGGAACGGATCTGGTCGGCCCAGATCAACGTGTTCTTGGCGAAGCCGGTCGGGCGCAGGAACGTCCACTCCAGGCGCGTGGCCCGGATGCGTGCCTCGATCTCGCCCCACACCGATGCGGGGGTCGCCGACTCGGACGAGAGGTAGACGACGTGGCCGGTGCGGGTCGCGAGCGCGTCGATCACCGCGTCGGCGCCGTCGGGCGTGAAGAACGGCCACAGCAGGAAGACGGCGTCGGCGGAGACGAACTCGGCGTCCCGGATGTCGCCCTGGAAGCGGACGACGTCGTGCTCGTGCAGCAGCGGGACCAGCGCGCGACCGACCGTGCCGCCGGAGCCGACGACGAGGATCTTCATCGGACCTCCAGCAGCGTCTTGCCGAGCACGCTGCGGTCGGCGATCGCGGCGTGGGCCGCGGCCGCGTCCTCGAGTGGGACGGACTGGCCGATCACGGGCTCGACCTCACGCTCGGCGAGCGCGTGCAGCGCGCGCGTGGTGGCCGCACGCCAGTCGACCGGCGTCTCGATGCCGAAGAACTCGACGTCGTCCCGGCGGGCGGGAAAGTCGCCGCTGGCCGCGCCATAGGCGTGGAAGCGCCCGCCCGAGGCGGTGATCGCGAGCGCGGCGGTGCCGGGGTCGCCGCCCGCGCCGTCGAAGACGATGTCCAGCTCGCCGAGCCCGTCCGTCCAGCCGGGCTCCGAGTAGTCGACGGTCGTGTGGGCACCGCGGGACCGAGCCAGCTCGAGCTTCTCGGCACCGCGGGCGGCGGCGATCACGGTGGCGCCGGCGGCGCGCAGCAGCGGCACGAGCCAGACGCCGATCCCGCCGGCCGCCGCGGTCACGAGCGCGCGGTCGCCCGGCCGGACCGGCGTGTGTCCGAGACGGCTGAAGGCCATCATGCCGTCGTGCAGGGCGGCGAGCGCGTCGGCGCTCCTGACCCCGGCGGGGACGTCGAACACCATGTCGGCGGGCGCGGCGGCGAGCTCCGCGTACCCACCGCCGCTGTACGCGCCGGAGCGCGAGGTGCCGGCGATCACGCGGCGGCCGTCGATGGTTCCCGCCACGCCGACACCCGGCACGAACGGCGGCTCGACCGCGAAGAAGTCCCGTCCCCAACCGGCGCGGAGCTGCGTGTCCAGGAACAGCACCTCGGCCAGTTCGACCTCGATCAGGACCTCGCCCTCGGTTGGCGTCGGCTCGGGCCGCTGCCTGGGCTCCAGGACCTCGGGCGGTCCGAAGCGGGTGACCTCGATGGCGCGCATGGCTCAGCTCCTAACGGACTCGATTTGTCCGTTCACCGTAGCTGATCGGACTAGGATTGTCCGTTCATGCGAGGTCGTGAGGCTGAAGCGCGGCGCAACGACGAGCGCGTGCTGCAGGCGGCGCTGGAGGTCTACGCGCGCGATCCGGCGGCGCCGATGTCGGCCGTGGCGCGGCGCGCGGGCGTCGGGCAGGCGACGCTCTACCGCCGCTACCGGTCCAAGGAGGAGCTGCTCGCCCGAGTCTGCGAGGACGGCATGGAGCGCATCCGCGACGCCGCGCTGGCCGCCGCCGGCGCCGCCGACCCGTTCGAGGCGATCGCCGGGTTCCTGCGCTGGTATCGGAGCTCGGGCACGACCCAGCTGTCGAGCCTGCTCGGGATGTTCGAGCCGGTCGAGGCACAGTTCGTGCTCGCGCGCGAAGGCAACGAGGCGGTGCAGGCGCTCGTGGACCGGGCGGTCGCGGCGGGCACGATGCGCGCGGACGTCAGCGGCGCCGACCTCAGCCTGCTCGTCGCAGGGCTGGCCGGGATGGACGAGCGCTACCTGGAGCTCGTGCTGCAGGCGCTGGCGCTGGTCGACGCGCCGCCGTTGCCGGGCCGCCCGCTGGCGCCGGCGGACATCGAGCGGCCGTGGCGCGACGCTATGCCGGACGGAACGTGAGCTGTGGGACCTCGCGGGCGAAGTCGGCGAAGTGGGTGCTGTGCGGTGGCAGCTCGCCGACGATCGTCGCGGTCAGCCGGTAGTTCGCCAATGCCTGGACGATCTCGCCGGCGACGCCGCTGGAGAGGTCGAAGAACGCGGGGTCCAGCTCGCTCACCGGGATCGTGTCGCCGGACGCGTAGATGCGCTCGATGATGTCGGCTGAAGTGCTGATCATCCCGTGGAGACTCCGGCTTCGGCGAACGTGTGCATGCCGTCGTGGGCGGCGGCGGCGAGCTTGAGGATGGCGAGCGCGGCCGCGGCGCCGCTGGCCTCGCCGAGGCGCATCTGCAGGTCGAGGATCGGGTTCAAATCCAGATGGGCGAGCAGCTTCGTGTGCGCCGGCTCGGGCGAGCGGTGGCCGGCCACCAGGCGCGGCTTGAGGTCGGGCGCGATCGCGGCGGCGACCGCCGCGGCGGCGGTGGCGATCACGCCGTCGCACACGTAGCCGAGCCCGTAGCGGCCCGCGCCGAGCGCGAGCCCGGTGAGCAGGGCGATCTCGCCGCCGCCCAGGGAGGCGAGGGCAGCGAGGGCGGTCCTGGACTCGTCGCGGGCGAGCGCGCGCCGCACCACCTCGGCCTTGCGCTGCACGCCCTCGGGGTCCAGGCCCGTGCCGGGCCCGGTCAGCTCGGCCGGATCGCCCCCGGTCAGCCAGCAGGCGAGGGCGGTCGCGGGCGTCGTGTTGCCGATGCCCATCTCGCCGCCGGCGAGGATCGTGAGGCCGTCGTTGTGCGCGGTGGCGGCGAGCTTCATGCCGACCTTGATGGCGTGGCGGACGTCGTCCTGGCTGAGCGCGGGCTCATTGGCGAGGTTCGCGCTCGGCTTCAGGCCGGTGTGGACGACGTCGAGGTGGGTCGTGCTCGCGTTCACCCCGGCGTCGACGCAGACCAGATCCGCTTGCGTCTCGCGGGCCAGCGTGGACACGGCGCCGCCGCCGGAGAGGAACGTCGCGAGCATCTGGGCGGTGACCTCGGGCGGGAACGCGCTGACGCCCTCGGCCGCGACGCCGTGGTCGGCCGCCGCGACGACGATCCGCGCACGCACCTTGGGCCGCTCCTCACCGGTGACGCCGGCGAGCCAGAGCGCGAGCTCCTCCAGCCGGCCCAGGCTGCCGGGCGGTTTGACGAGCTGGGACTGACGCTCGCGGGCGGCGGCGATCGCGGTTTCGCTGACGGGTTGGATCTCGACGTTCACGGCTGCGCAGTATGCTCGGGCCGTCAGCCGCGAGGGTGCGGGGAAGCCGGTGAGAGTCCGGCGCGGTCGCGCCACTGTGACCGGGAAGCCAATTCCCGGGAGCCAGAACGCCGTCCCTTTCGCGGGTCCCCCACCGACGGGACGCGTCATCCCGAGGAGGTCTGTTGGTCATATGCGGCGGCTGCTGCTCGTGCGTCACGCTTCGACTGCCGCGGTGCGTGCCGCCGCGTTCGGCGCGGACGAGGACCTGGATGCCGCAGGGGTGGATGCCGCTTCGCGCTTGGCCGCACGGCTGCCGCGCGGCGAGGTGATCGTGTCGCCCGCCCGGCGCGCCGCCCAGACCGCGGCGGGGCTGACCGTGAGCGCCGTGGAGCCCGCGCTGGCCGAGTGCGACTTCGGCGCCTGGGCGGGCCGCCCGCTGGCCGAAATTGCCGCGGAGGCGCCGGACGACGTGCGGGCGTGGATGACGGACCCGGACGCCGCGCCGCACGGCGGCGAGTCGCTGAGCGCGCTGCTCGCCCGGGTGCGGGCGTGGCTAGCGGCGCAGGCCGAGTTGGACGGCACCGCGATCGCGATCACCCACGGCGGCGTCGTGAAGGCCGCGGTCGTCGTCGCGTTGGACGCCCCGCCGAGCGCGTTCTGGCGGATCGACGTCTCCCCGCTGGCCATCACCGAGCTGCACGCGCACGACGGCCGCTGGACCGTGACCCGCGTCAACGACCGCGAGGACACGCGAGCGTTCAGCAACCCGGCGAAACCCCGAGTCAGTGAACGCTCGCGTGGCGAGGTGGGCGTATGAGCGTGGCCGGGATCGCGCTGGGCGTGGCCGCTGACGCCGCGTTCGGCGACCCGCGCCGCTGGCATCCCGTCGCCGGCTTCGGGCAGGCCGCCGCGGCGTTCGAGCGCGTCGTGTACCGGCCGACCCGCGCGGCGGGAGTGATGTACGCCGGCGTGCTCGTCGGCGGCGCGGCGCTGGTCGGCGCGGCGCTCGAGCGGGTGCTGCCGCGTTCGCTCGCGCGTGGGCTCGCGCTCTACGTCGCGCTGGGCGGTCGCTCGCTGGCGCGGGAGGCCGCGGCGGTGGCCGACCTGGTCGAGCGCGGCGAGATCGAGTCCGCGCGCGTGCGCATCCGGTCGCTGGTCGGCCGCGACCCTGAGCAGCTCGACGCGTCGGAGCTGTGCGCGGCCGCCATCGAGTCGGTCGCCGAGAACACCGTCGACGCGGTGATCGCGCCGCTGCTGTGGTGCGCCGCCGCGGGCGCGCCGGGCGTGCTCGCGTACCGCGCGGTGAACACGCTCGACGCGATGGTGGGCCGCCGCAACGAGCGCTACGCCCGCTTCGGGACCGCCGCGGCGCGCGCCGACGACGTCGCGAACTGGCCCGCCGCGCGGCTCGCGGGCGCGCTGACCGTGGTGTTCGGCGACCGTGAGGCCCGAACGGTGTGGAAGGAGAGGGCCGCGCTCCATCCCTCGCCCAACGCGGGCGTGATCGAGGCCGCGTTCGCCGGCGCGCTCGGGCTCACGCTCGGCGGGACGCTGGCGTACGCGGGGCACGTCGAGCACCGGCCGCGGCTCGGCGACGGGCGCGCGCCCGGGCCGGCCGACGTCGGGCGGGCGATCCGGCTCGCGCGGATCATCTCGCTCGCCGCGGCCGTCCTGGCGATGGTGCGGCGATGAAGGGCGCGATCCTGATCACGGGCACGGCGTCCGACGCGGGCAAGTCGGTCGTGGTGGCGGCGCTGTGCCGCTGGCTCACCCGTCAGGGCGTGCGCGTCGCGCCGTTCAAGGCGCAGAACATGTCGCTCAACAGCACCGTCACCCGCAGCGGCGCGGAGATCGGCCGGGCGCAGGCGATGCAGGCCGCGGCGTGCGGGATCGAGCCCGAGGCCGCGATGAACCCGGTGCTGATCAAGCCGTCCGGGAACCGCAAGTCGCAGGTGCTCGTCATGGGCAAGCCGTACGCGGACGCCACGGCGCGCTCCTACCAGGAGCTCAAGCACGAGCTCAAGCAACCCGTGATCGAGGCGCTCAACGAGCTGCGCTCCCGGTTCGACGTCGTCGTCTGCGAGGGAGCCGGCTCGCCCGCCGAGATCAACCTGCGCGAAGGCGACCTCGCCAACATGGGCCTCGCCCGCGCCGCCGACCTCCCCGTCCTGGTGATCGGCGACATCGACCGCGGCGGTGTGTTCCCGTCCCTCTACGGGACGCTCGCGCTGCTCGAGCCCGAGGACCAGGCGCTGATCGCGGGCTTCCTGATCAACAAGTTCCGCGGCGACCCGAGCATCCTCGCGCCTGGCCTGGACATGCTCAAGAACCTCACGGGACGGGACACGCTCGGCGTCCTGCCCTGGCTCGACGGCCCGTTCATCGATGCCGAGGACTCGCTCGCGCTGCGGCAGGACCACACCACGCCCGGGACGCTCGACGTCGCCGTCATCCGGCTGCGCTGGATGAGCAACTTTACCGACGTCGACGCGCTCGCGGCCGAGCCGGGCGTCAGCGTCCGCTACACGCGCTCGCCCGCCGACGTCGAGCGCGCCGACCTCGTGGTCCTGCCCGGGACGAAGGCCACCGTCGAGGACCTCAAGCGCCTGCGCGCCGACGGGCTGGACCAGGCGCTGCTCCGGCGCCGTGGCCCGATCCTCGGCATCTGCGGCGGCTACCAGATGCTTGGCGACCGGATCGAGGACGGCGTCGAGAGCGACGAGAGCGCGACCGGCCTGCGGCTGCTGGACGTGAACACGACGTTCGCGCCCGAGAAGCTGCTGCGGCAGGTGAGCGGCACCGTCCTGGGCGTCCCCGCCACCGGCTACGAGATCCGCCACGGCCGCGTCGACCGCGCCGAGCCGCTCATCCAACGCGAAGACGTGCTCGGCACCGCCTGGCACGGCCTGCTCGAAGGCGACGAGGTCCGCCGCAAGCTGCTCAGCTGGGTGGCGGACCGGACGGGCCGCGACTGGACCCCGGGCACGCGCGCGTTCAAGGACGTCCGCGAGGCCCACCTCGACCGTCTCGCCGACTGGTTCGGCGCGAACGTCGACCCCGCCGCACTCACCGACCTGATCCAGCGAGGCGCCCCGGAAGGGCTCCCCACCATCCCGCCAGGAGGCGCCGCGTGCTCCGTCTTTTGACCACGGCCGACACCGAGATCCTCGCCGCCGCGCACGCGCTGCGGCAGCTCGATGACGACTTCCCCGAGGTCCGCTGCGCGAACCCGAGCACGCTCGAGGACGTCGAGTCGTTCGCAGCCGGCGCCCGCGTTGTGGTCGTGCGGCTGCTCGGCGGCCGCCGCGCGTGGCCGGAGGGCGTGGCCGCCCTGCGCGAGACGGCCGAGCGCAACGGCATCGCGCTGATCCTGCTGGGCGGCGAGGCCGAGCCGGACGCGGAGCTGGCCGAGCTCAGCCTCGCGCCCGCGGGCGCCGTCGCGCAGGCGTTCGAGTACTTGCGGCACGGCGGCGTCGACAACACGCGCGAGCTGCTCACCTTCCTGGCCGACACGTTCGCGCTCACGGGCTACGGGTTCGAGGACCCGCAGCCGCTCGAGGACGTCGGCTTCTACCCGTCCAAGCCGGCCCGCGACGGCCGCCCGCGCGTCGGCGTCGTCTTCTACCGCAGCCACTTCGCCACCGGCAACACGGCGTTCGTCGACGCGCTGGCCCGCGCGATCGAGGACGCCGGCGGCCAGCCCGTCCCGGTGTGGACGTACAGCCTGCGTGGCGACTCGCCCGCGCTGAAGCTGCTGGACGGCGAGATCGACGCGCTGATCACCACCGTGCTCGCTTCCGGTGGCTCACACGCGGGCGACGAGTGGCACGCGGAGGCGCTCGAAGCGCTCGACGTCCCGGTCATCCAGGCGCTGTGCGCCACGACCACCCGCCAGCGCTGGGCGGAGTCGGACGGCGGCCTCACCCCGCTGGACGCCGCGATGCAGGTCGCGATCCCCGAGTTCGACGGGCGGATCATCGGCGTCCCGATCTCCTTCAAGGAGCCGATCCCGGACGCGCCGTTCGAGGCCTTGCACTACGCCCCCGACCTGGAGCGCTGCGGCCGCCTTGCGCGCTTGGCGGTCAACCACGCGCGGCTGCGCGCCCTGGACCGCGCCCAGCAGCGCACCGGCATCGTGCTCAGCTCGTTCCCGACCAAGCACGCGCGGATCGGCAACGCGGTCGGCCTGGACACGCCCGCCAGCGCGATGGTCCTGCTGGAGGCGCTGCGCGACGCCGGCCACACCGTCGAGCACGACTACGAGGACAGCGACGCGCTCATCCACGCGCTGATCGCGACCGGCGGCCACGACCAGGAGTTCCTGTCGGACCACCAGCTCGCCCAGGCCACGGCGCGCCTCCCCGTCGCCGAGTACGCCGAGTGGTTCAACACGCTGCCGGACGAGCTCACGCAGCCGATCCTCGACACCTGGGGCCCGCCGCCCGGCGAGCACTACACCGACGGCGACGACTTCGTGATCGCGGTGCTGGAGCTCGGCAACGTGATCCTCGCCATCCAACCGCCGCGCGGCTACGGCGAGAATCCGGTCGCGATCTACCACGACCCCGCGCTCGCGCCCGCCCACCACTACCTCGCGACCTACCGCTGGCTCACGCAGCGCGTCGACGCGATCGTCCACCTCGGCAAGCACGGCACGCTCGAATGGCTGCCGGGCAAGGCGCTCGGCCTGTCCGAAGCCTGCGCACCCGACGCCTGTCTCGGCGACACGCCGCTCTTCTACCCGTTCGTCGTGAACGACCCCGGTGAGGGGATGCAGGCCAAGCGCCGCGCGCACGCGGTCGTGATCGACCACCTCGTGCCGCCGATGATGCGCGCCGAGACCTACGACGAGCTCGCCCGCCTGGAGCAGCTGCTCGACGACTACGCGCGCGCGGAGGCGCTCGACCCCGCCAAGCTGCCCACATTGGCGAACCGGATCTGGTCGCTCCTGCACGAGGCCGAGCTGCACCGCGACCTCGAGATCGAGGGCGAGCAGCCGGAGCTCGACGACTTCGGCGACCTGATCGAGCACGTCGACGGCTACCTGTGCGAGATCAAGGACCTGCAGGTGCGCGACGGCCTGCACGTGCTCGGCGTGCCGCCCGAGGGCGAGCAGCTCGAGGGCCTGGTCAACGCGATCCTGCGCCTCTCGCCCGACGCCCGCGAGGAGGCCACGGAGAAGATCCTCGCCTCCACGCGTGAGATCGACGCGCTGATCGGCGGCCTGCACGGGCGCCACGTGATTGCCGGCCCGTCCGGCTCCCCCACCCGCGGCCGGCTCGACGTGCTGCCCACCGGCCGCAACATGTACAGCGTCGATCCGCGCGCGCTGCCTTCGGATCTCGCCTACGAGACCGGCACCAAGCTCGCGGACGCGCTGCTCGCGTCCCACGACGAGCTCCCCGAGACGGTCGGGATCGTGGTCTGGGGCACAGCTGCGATGCGCACCGCCGGCGACGACGCGGGCGAGATCCTCGCGCTGCTCGGCGTGCGCCCGCGCTGGCACGAGGAGACGCGCCGGATCATCGGCCTCGACGTGATCCCGCTGGAGGAGCTGGGCCGCCCGCGGATCGACGTCACCGTGCGCATCAGCGGCTTCTTCCGCGACGCCTTCCCGCACCTGGTCGACGTGCTCGACGACGCGGTCACGCTCGTGGCCGGGCTGGACGAGCCGGTCGAGATGAACTTCGTGCGCAAGCACGTGCTGGCCGACGTCGAGGAGCTCGCGGGCGACTGGAAGGCCGCCACCGCGCGCATCTTCGGCGGCCGTCCGGGCACCTACGGCACCGGCATCCTGCAGCTCGTGGACGTCAAGAACTGGCGCGATGACGCCGACCTCGCCGAGGTCTACGAGGCCTGGGGCGGCCACGCGTACGGGCGCGGCCGTGGGGGCGCGGAGGCGCGGTCGGCGATGCGGCGCCAGTTCGCGCGCATCGACGTCGCGGTCAAGAACATCGACACGCGCGAGCACGACCTGCTCGACAGCTCGGACTACTTCGCCGAGCACGGCGGGATGATCGCCTACGTGCGGCACCTCGCCGGCGCCGACCCGCGCGCGGTGATCGGGGATTCGAGCAACCCCGCCGAGCCCGCCTCCCGCACCCTGGCCGAGGAGGCGCGGCGCGTGTTCCGCAGCCGCGTCGCCAACCCGCGCTGGATCGGGTCGATGATGCGCCACGGCTACAAGGGCGCGTTCGAGCTGTCCGCCACGGTGGATTACCTGTTCGGCTACGACGCCACGACCGGCGTCGTCGAGGACTGGATGTACGAGCAGGTCACCGAGAAGTACGTCGGCGCGGAGGAGGTCCGCGACTTCCTCGTGCGCTCGAACCCGTGGGCGCTGCGCGCGATCGCCGAGCGGCTACTGGAGGCCGCCGACCGCGGCCTGTGGGAAGCGCCGTCGGCGGACGCGCTGGACACGCTGCGCGAGGCCTACCTCGACGTCGAAGGCGACCTCGAAGAGGCATCCGCATGACGGTGTTCCCGTTCACCGCGATCGTCGGCCAGGAGGACCTGACCGAGGCGCTGCTCGTGTGCGCCGTCGACCCGGCGATCTCCGGCGTGCTCGTGCGCGGCGAGCGCGGCACGGCCAAGACGACCGCCGTGCGCGGCCTGGCGCCGCTGATCGACGGTGCGCTGGTGGAGCTGCCGATCGGCGCGACCGCCGACCGGGTGCTGGGCACGCTCGACCTCGACCGCGCCCTCGGCGAGGGCCGCGCGGCGTTCAAGCCCGGGCTGCTGGCCAACGCGCACGACGGCCTGCTCTATGTGGACGAGGTCAACCTGCTGCCGGACCACCTCGTCGACGTGCTGCTGGACGCGGCCGCGCTGGGCCGCGTCCACATCGAGCGCGACGGGCTCTCGACCGCCTACGACGCCCGCTTCCTCCTCGTTGGCACGATGAATCCGGAGGAGGGCGATCTGCGGCCGCAGCTGCTCGACCGCTTCGGGTTGAGCGTCGAGGTGGCGGGTTCGAGCGACCCCGAGGTGCGCGTGGAGATCGTGCGCCGGCGGTTGGCGTTCGACCGCGACCCGGACGCGTTCGCGGCGCGCTTCGCCGAGGACGAGCGCGCGCTGGCGCAGCGGATCGCCGCGGCGCGGGAGCGGCTCGCCGCCGTGCGCCTGCCCGATCGCATCCTGCTGTTGATCGCGGGCACGTGCGCGCGCCTGGGCGTCGACGGCCACCGCGCCGACATCGTCACCGCCCGCACCGCCACCGCGCTCGCCGCCCTGGACGGAGCCGACGAGGTCACCACCGACCACGTCAAGCGCGCCGCGAAGCTCGCGCTCGCCCACCGCCGCCGCCGCGGCCCGCTCCAGCAGCCGGGCCTCGACGACACCGAGCTGGACGCCGCGATGAACGAGTCCGAGCCCGACGACGACCCGCCGCCCCCGTCCGGTCGCGACAACGCGCCTCCGCCGTCCTCATCGGAGAACGGCGCTGCGCCCCAGGAAGATCGCCCGTACCGTGAGGGCGCGCCGTCCCGTGAGCGAATGGACGCGCCCAATACCCCGGGCAAGGCGCCGATCCTGACGTTGAAGGGGAAGGGGCGTGGCGCGGCCGGGCGGCGCTCGCGCACGACGACCGGCGAGCCCGTGGACGCCAAGCCCGCCGAGGGCACCGTCACGGATCTCGCGCTCGCGGCTTCGCTGCGGGCCGCCGCCCTGCGCGGCGGCGAGTTCGTCCCGTACGAACACATCCGCTCCGGCCGTGAAGGGAACCTGGTCGTGTTCTGCGTGGACGCGTCCGGGTCGATGGGCGCGCGCAAGCGGATGGCCCAGGTCAAGGCCGCCGTGCTCGGGCTGCTCACGGACGCCTACCAGCGGCGCGACAAGGTCGCGCTCGTCACGTTCCGCGGCGACGACGCGGTCGTGCAGCTGCCGCCGACCTCCAGCGTCGAACGCGCTGCCGAGGCCCTGCGCACGCTCCCGACCGGCGGCCGGACCCCGCTCGCGCGCGGGCTCGAGGAGACCGAGCTGGTCATCCGCACCGAGCAGCGCCGGGACCCGTCACGGCGGGCGCTGGCGATCGTCGTCACCGACGGCCGCGCGCGCGACCCGGAGGCCGCCACGCACGCCATCCAGTCTTTGGCGCAGGCCGCCGCGGGCGTCGTCGTCCTCGACGGAGAGCAGGGTCCCGTCCGCCTGGGGCTCGCCGCGCAGCTCGCGCGCGCGGCGGGTGCGCAGGTTCTTCCGCTGGAGGCCGCCGCATGAGCGACATCGACGTCCCGCACACGCCCGACGACCAGGGCAGCGCCGAACCCAAGCGCCGCAAGCCGCGGGACAAGCCGCTGCTGATCGTCGTCACCGGCCACGGGAAGGGCAAGTCGACGTCCGCGTTCGGGATGCTCCTGCGCGCGTGGGCACGGGACTACCGGTGCGGCGTGTTCCAGTTCGTCAAGTCCGGCAAGTGGAAGGTCGGCGAGGCGAAGGCCGCGCAGGCGCTCGGCGGCATCGACTGGGAGAAGATGGGCGACGGCTGGACGTGGATCAGCCGCGACCTCGAGGAGTCCGCGGACAAGGCGCGCGAGGGCTGGGCGGAGGTCAAGCGCCGGATCGAGGCCGAGCTTTACGAGTTCCTGCTGCTCGACGAGCTCACGTACGCGATCAAGTACGGCTGGATCGAGGAGGCCGAGATCGTCGACACGCTCAAGCACCGGCCAGGCTTCCAGCACATCGTCGTCACCGGCCGCGACGCCTCCCCCGGGCTGATCGAGGCCGCGGACCTGGTCAGCGAAGTCGTCAAGATCAAGCACCCGATGGATCAGGGCATCCGAGCGCAGCAGGGGATCGAATGGTGATCCCGCGGGTCGTCATCGCGGGCACGTCCTCAGGCGCGGGCAAGACGACGGTCGCGACCGGCATCATGGCCGCGCTCTCGAACGTCGCCGCGTTCAAGGTCGGCCCCGACTTCATCGACCCCAGCTACCACGCGCTCGCCACCGGCCGGCCCGGCCGCAACCTGGACGCGTTCCTGTCCTCGCCCGAGCTGATCGCGCCGCTCGTCCGGCACGGCGCGGCCGGGGCCGACATCGCCGTGATCGAAGGCGTCATGGGCCTCTATGACGGCGCGTCCGGCCGCGGCGAGCTGGCGAGCACCGCGCACGTTGCGAAGCTGCTCCAGGCCCCCGTGGTCCTCGTCGTCAACTGCGAGGCGATGGCGCGCTCGGTCGCCGCGATCGTGCACGGCTACCGCACGTTCGATCCGGACGTGAACGTCGCGGGTGTGATCCTCAACAAGGTGGGCTCCTCCTTCCACGCCGACATCCTGCACGAGGCGCTGCCGGACATCCCCGTCCTCGGTGCGCTGCACCGCAACGCCGCGCTGGAGGTGCCCGAGCGCCATCTCGGCCTCGTGCCGGTGGCCGAACGCGCGCCGCGGGCCCGCGCGGTGATCGAGCACCTGGGTGCGGCAATCAAGGAGTTCTGCGACCTGGAGGCGATCGTCGCGCTCGCGCGCACCGCCCCGGAGCGGCCCGGCGAGGCGTGGGCGCCGCGCGCCGAGACCGCGCGGGTCCGGGTCGCGATCGCGCGCGGACCCGCGTTCTCCTTCCACTATCAGGAGAACCTCGAGCTGCTGCGCGGTGCGGGCGCCGAGCTGGCCGAGTTCGACCCGCTGACCGATGAGGCGCTGCCGGACGCCGACGCGCTGATCCTCGCCGGAGGCTTCCCGGAGGTGTTCGGGGAAGAGCTGTCCGCGAACGAGCCGCTGCGCCGCGAGATCGCCGCCTTCGACGGCCCGATCCTGGCCGAGTGCGGCGGCCTGTTGTACCTCGCCGAGACGCTCGACGAGCGCCCGATGTGCGGCGTGCTGCCCGTGGAGGCGCACATGACGCAGCGGCTCACGCTCGGGTACCGCGAGGCGACGTCGCTGTCCGATCACCCCGTGTGGCCGAAGGGCACGACCACGCGCGGCCACGAGTTCCACTACTCGACCGTGTCCGCGGCCGGCAACGCGTGGGAGCACCAGCGCGGCCGCGAGGGCCACGTCGCCGGGAACGTGCACGCGTCCTACCTGCACACGCACTGGGCGGCGACGCCCGAGGTGGCGGATCGGCTGGTGACGGCGTGCGGCTGATCGGCGTCGGCGTGGGCCCCGGGGACCCCGAGCACCTCACGTTGAAGGCGCTGCGGGCGCTGAAGGAGGCCGACCGGGTGTTCGTGCCCGCGGGCGGCCGCGCGGCGGAGATCGTGAGCGCGCACGTCGAGTGCACCCCGCTCGACTTCGCCATGTCCGACGCCGCCTCCCGCGACGCGCACTGGGACCGCGCCGGCCGCCTGATCGCCGAGGTCGCCGGCACGGCCGCGTTCGCCACGATCGGCGACCCGAACCTCTACTCGACCTTCACCTACATCGCCCACACCGTCCGCGCGCTCGTGCCCGACGTGGTCATCGAGACCGTCCCCGGCATCACCGCCATGCAGGACCTCGCCTCGCGCACCGGCACCGTGCTCGCGGAAGGCGAGGAGCGGCTCGCGCTCGTCCCGTACACCGCCGGGGATGCGTCGCTCCGGGATGCGCTCGCCGACTTCGACACCGTGATCGTCTACAAGGGCGGCCGCCACCTTCCGGACGTGCTCGCCGCCGTGCGCGACGCCGACCGCGAGCCCGTCTACGGCGAGGAGCTCGGCCGCCCCGGCCAGACGCTGACCGCACCTGACGGCCGCGCGCCCTACTTCTCCACCGTGATCGCGCCCGCGAGGCGCGAAGGCCGCGGGAGCCGCCTGTGAGCCAGGCGCATCAGCAGGAGCTCGACACCACCGTCGAGACGCCGCTGCACCGCGCGCCCGCCGAGTGCAAGGTCGCGGCGACGATCGTGTTCGTGGTGGCGGTCGCGCTCGTGCCGCGCGGGGATCTCGTGTGGCCGTACGCGGTGGACGCCGCGATCCTTTTGGCGGTCGCCGCCTTCGCTCGCGTCGACCCGCGGATGCTCGGCGCGCGGCTGCTGTTCGAGCTGCCGTTCGTGCTGTTCGTGCTCGTGCTGCCGTTCGTGGCCGAGGACGGCTGGTGGCTGGCGTTCGGGATCGTGGCCAAGGCGACGCTGGCCGTGCTCGCGACCGGCGTGCTCGCCTGGACGACCCCGCCCGCCGAGATCCTGCGCGGGGCCGAGCGGCTCGGGCTGCCCCGGCAGCTGGTCGCGATCGCGGGCTTCGCGATCCGCTACCTCCAGGTCATCGGCGACGAGCTGCGCCGGATGCGGCTCGCGCGCGTCCAGCGCGGGGACACGGCGCGCTGGCTGTGGCAGTCGAGCGCGGCGACGCGCGGGTTCGGCGCGCTCGCGGTCCGCACGCTCGAGCGCGGCGAGCGCGTGCACACGGCGATGCTCGCGCGCGGCTACGGCGGGCGGATGCCGGCGCTCCAGCTGGCCCCGTCGGCGTCCCCGCTGGCGTGGATGGTCGCGGCGATCCTCCCGGCGGCGGCGATCGCCGTGTTGGTGGTGGCGCGGCTGTGAGCACGGTCGTCGCCACGGCATCCCTGATGGTGGTGGGCCACGGCACCCGCGACGCGGACGGGCTCGAGGAGTTCTGGACGCTCGCGGGCCACGTGCGCGAGGCGGCCGGCGAACTGCCGGTTGGCTTCGGGTTCATCGAGCTGGCCGAGCCGCTCGTGGACGCCGGGATCGACGAGCTCGTCGCGCGCGGGACGCGGGAGGTGGTGTCCGTGCCGCTCGTGCTGCTCGCGGCCGGGCACCTGAAGAACGACGGGCCCGCGGCGCTGACGCGCGCGCGTTCCCGGCACCCCGGCGTCGCGTTCCGGATGGGCCGCGACCTCGGCATCGAGCCCGTGATCCTCGACATCACCGAGGAGCGCGCGCGGGCGGTGCTCGGCGACACCACGGAGGAGACGGCGGTCGTGCTCGTCGGGCGTGGCTCGTCCGATCCCGACGCGACGTCCGACCTGTACAAGGTCGCCCGGCTGCTGTCCGACAACCGCGGGCTGGGGATGGTCGAGCCGGCGTTCGCGGGCGTGGCGAAGCCGACGGTGGCCGAGGCGCTCGAGCGCTGCCGGCGGCTGGGTGCGACGCGGATCGCGATCGTGCCGTTCTTCCTGTTCACCGGGATCCTCGTGCCGCGCATCTACGCGCAGGCGGAGGAGTACGCGGCGCAGCATCCCGGCCTGACCGTGGTCGCCGGCGCGCACATCGGGCCGGACCGGCGGCTCGCCCGGCTCGTGCTCGAGCGCTACCGCGAGGCGCTGCACGGCGACGTGCGCATGAACTGCGACCTGTGCACGTACCGCGTCCGGTTGCCGGGCTACGAGGACAAGGTCGGGACGCCGATCTCGTTGACCCCGCACGGTGACGGGCCCGCGCGCGGGAGTCGACGCTCCCGGCGGGCGACGCGGGCGCCGCTGAAGCTCCCCGCCCTGCGACCCGCGGCGCCGGTGGAGCCCGGCCCGACGATCCTCGCGATGAACGATCTGCGCTACGCCTACCCGGACGGCACCGACGCGCTGGCCGGCGTGAACCTGGAGGTGCGGGAAGGCGAGCGGGTCGCGATCCTCGGCCCCAACGGCGCGGGCAAGACGACGCTCGCGCTCGCCGCGTGCGGCGCGCTCGAGGATCTCGGCGGGACGCTGTCGGTCGCGGGCGTCGGGCTGTCGGACAAGACCCGCACCGAGATCCGCCGCCGCGCCGGGATCGTCTTCCAGGACACCGACGACCAGCTGTTCATGCCGACCGTCGAGGAGGACGTCGCGTTCGGCCCGGCCAACCAAGGGCTGACCGGCGAGGCGCTGCGCGAGCGGGTGGACGAGGCGCTGCAGGCGGTGCGCATCCATGAGCTCGCGACGCGTCCGCCGCACTCGTTGAGCGCGGGTGAGCGGCGCCGCGCGGCGATCGCCGGCGTGCTCGCGTGCAAGCCCGACGTGCTGATCCTGGACGAGCCGACGGCCGCGCTCGATCCGGCTGCCCGTCGCGAGCTGCTGGACGTCCTGCGCTCGCTGCGGCTGACGACGCTGCTCGTCACGCACGACCTCCCGTACGCGCTGGAGCTGTGCGAGCGCGCGGTCGTGCTGGACACGGGCCAGGTCGTCGCCGACGGCCCGACGCGCGAGGTGCTGGCCGACGAGGGGTTCATGCGCGCGCACCGGCTCGAGCTGCCCGCCGGCTTCAACCCGTTGGTGTCATGAGCGGCCTGTGGATCGTCGGCCTCGGCCCGGGCGGCCCGGAGCACCGCACCGCGGCGGCCGAGCGGGCCGTGCGCGAGGCCGAGGTGGTCGTCGGGTACGGCCCGTACATCGACCAGTGCGCCGATCTGCTGGACGAGCAGGAGGTCGTGCGCGGCCGCATGGGTGAGGAGCTCGAACGCGCGCGTGAGGCCGTGGAGCGCGCACGGTCGGCGCGGGTGGCGCTGGTGTCCAGCGGCGACGCGGGCGTGCACGGCATGGCCGCGCGGACGCTGGCCATGGCCGAGGGGATCGACGTGATCGTGGTGCCGGGCGTGACCGCCGCGCTCGCCACCGCCGCGCGGGTGGGCGCGCCGCTCGCCGACGACTGGGCGACGCTCTCGCTCTCGGATCTGCACCTGCCGCTGGAGACCGTCGAGCGTCGCCTCACCGGGCTGGCCGTCTCCGGCATCGCGCTTGCGCTGTACAACCCGCGCTCGAAGACCCGCACGGAGCCGCTGGACCGCGCGCTCGCGATCCTGCGGGACCACCGCTTGCCTGACACGCCCGTGATCGTCGCGACCGACGTCGCCCGCGCGGGCGAGACGCTCGAGCACACGACGCTCGCCACGCTCGACCCGGCGACGGTCACGATGCGCTCGCTCGTGCTGGTCGCCGGCGAAAGCGCGACGTGGACGGGCGACTGGCTCGTCGCGTTGCGCGAGGCCGCGCCCGCCGCCGCCACGCCGCCCGCCGCCGCCACGCCGCCCGCCGCCTCCGGCGGCGCTCCGCCGGAGGCGACCGCGTGACCGTCCATCTCGTCGGCGCCGGCCCCGGTGACCCCTCGCTGCTCACGGTCGCGGCCGCGGAGCTCATCCGGCAGGCCCGCGTGCTCGTGTACGACCGTCCTTCGATGGACGCGATCGCGGCGCTCGCGCCCGCCGACGCCGAGACGCACGTCGTCGGCCTCCGGCGCGGGCACCGCGCGCTTTCCCAGCCCGAGGTCAACGACCTGCTCGTCGAACTCGGCCGTCGGGGCGACGTCGTGCGCCTGAAGTCCGGCGACCCGTTCGTCGCGTCGCGCGGCGGCGAGGAGGCGGTCGCGCTGCAGAACGCGGGAATCGCGGTCAACGTCATCCCCGGGGTCTCCGCCGCGCTGGCGGCGCCCGCCGCGGCCGGGATCCCGCTGATGCTGCGCCAGAACAGCGTCACCGCGACCTTCGTCGACGGCAACGACGACGACGAGCACGCCGAGCCGCCCGACTGGCACGCGCTGGCGCGGCTCGGCGGGACCCTCGTGATCCTCACCGGGCGCGGGCGCATCCGGCGGATCGCGGCCAAGCTGATCGAGGGCGGCCGCGCGCCCGACACGCCGATCGCCGCCATCAGCGCCGCCAGCCGCGCCTCGCAGCAGGTCCTGCGCGGCACCCTGTCCACCCTTCCGGCCCCGTTGCCGCCGCCCGTCACGTTCGTGGTCGGGGAGGCGGCCGCCCTGGAGCTCACGTGCACATCCCCGAAGGCTTCCTGACCGGCGAGGCGGCCGCCGTCGGCGCCGTCACGGCCGCGCTCGGCGTCGGGATCTGCCTGCGGGGCGCGCGCCGCCACGCGCGCGAGCGCGACCTGCCGATCGCCGGGCTGGCGGCCGCGTTCTTCGTCGTCGGCGAGGCGCCGTTCATCCCGGTCACGATCGGGACGAACGCGCACCTGCTCGGCGGCGCGCTCGCGGTCGCGCTGCTCGGCCCGTACCTCGGCGCGCTGACGATCACGACCGTGTGCCTGATCCAGGCGCTCGTGTTCGGCTCGGGCGGGATCACGACGCTGGGCGCCACGATCACGGTGCTCGCGCTCGTGCCCGCGTTCGTCGGCTACCCGGCGCTCCTGGCCCTGCGCAAACCGCTCCCGCTGCCGGTCGCCGGCGGCATCACGGCCGGGTTGTGCGTGCTGCTGTCGGCGGCGGTGTTCGTCGCGTTCATGACGCTCGGCGCCGACAGCGGCATCGACCGCGGCACGTTCGCCGGCGTGACGTTCGGCGCCTACGCCGTCGTCGCCCTGATCGAGGGCGTCATCACCGCGCTGCTGCTGCGCGCCCTGCTGTCGCTGCGGCCCGACCTCGTGCGGGCCCGAAGAAGGCCGGTGCCCGCATGAGCACGGTGTTCTTCGTCGGCGCCGGCCCGGGCGCGCCGGACCTGCTCACGCTGCGCGCCGCGCGCATCCTGGGCGAGGTCGACGTCGTGATCTGGGCGCGCTCGCTCGTCGACCCCGAGATCCTCACGCATGCCCCGCAGGCGGAACAGATCCCGTCCGACGACAAGACGTTCGACGACGTGCTGGCGGTCTACAAGCGGGCGGCCGAGCAGGGTCTCGACGTCGCGCGCGTGCACTCCGGCGACCCGACGCTGTACGGGACGCTGCACGAGCAGCTCGGCGCCTGCCGCGCGCTCGGCCTGGACACCGTGATCGTCCCGGGCGTGTCGAGCCTGTCGGCCGCTGCGGCCAGCCTCGGGCAGGAGCTGACGATCCCCGACGTGAGCCAGTCGCTGATCCTCACCCGGCGCGCGCAGCGCACGTCGATGCCGCCGAACGAGCAGCTCACCGCCATGGCCGCGCACGGCACGACGATGGCGCTGTTCCTGTCGGTCCGGCGCCCGCGCGAGCTCCAGCAGGACCTGCTCGACGGCGGCTACCCCCCGGACACGCCCGCCGCCGTCGTGTACAAGGCGAGCTGGCCGGACGAGATCGTGTTCCGCTGCCGGCTGGACCAGCTCGGCGCGCGCATCCGCGAGGAGAAGATCACGACCCAGGCGCTCGTGCTCGTCGGCCCCGCGCTCGGCGACGCGTCGAACGCCGGCCAGTCGCACGTGTACGACCCGCACTACGGGCACCGCTACCGCCGCCTCGGCGCCCCCGACCGCTACAAGAAGCGTGCTTGACGTCCTCGGCGTGAGCGGCGGCCGCGTCCCGCCCGGCACGGAGCCGCTGCTCGAGCGCGCAACGGTCGTCGCCGGCGGCCGCGCCGTGCTGGAGCAGCTGGCACCCGGCAAGGAGCATGTCGTCCTGGGCAAGGACCTCGACCCGACGCTGCGCGAGCTGGTCGAGCGCGACGCCGTCGTCCTGGCCTCGGGCGACCCGGGCTTCTTCGGCATCGTGCGGGCGCTCGCGGCGCTGGATGCGGAGATGGCGGTCCACCCCGCGCCGTCCTCGGTCGCGCTCGCCTTCGCGCGCCTCGGCGTGCCCTGGGACGACGCGCTCGTCGTCTCCGCCCACGGCCGCGACCCGCACGCCGCGATCAACGCCGCGCTCCGCCACCCGAAGGTCGCGATCCTCACCCAGCCCGGCAACACCGAGGCGATCGTCGACGCGCTGCGCGAGCGCGACCCGGTCGTGGCCGAGGCGCTCGGCACGCCGCACGAGCGGCTCGCCACCGAACCGCCGTTCAGCGACCCGAACGTCGTCATCGTGCACGCGCCGACCGGCGAGCGCGCGACGGTCTGGCCGCCCCGCACGCCCACCCGCTGGGCGCTCGACGAGGACGCGTTCGAGCACCGCCGCGGGCTGATCACCAAGGCCGAGGTCCGCGCGCTCGCTCTCTCCGCGCTCGGCCCGGGCACCGGCGACCACGTCTGGGACGTCGGCTGCGGCAGCGGCAGCGTCGGGATCGAGTGCGCCCGCCTCGGCGCGGCGGTGACCGCGATCGACACCGACCCCGACGCGATCGAGCTGACCACCCGCAACGCGGCCGCCCACGGCGTGCCGGTGACGACCGTCCACGGGCGCGCGCCGGACGCGCTGCGGGACCTGCGCGACCCTGACGCCGTGTTCGTCGGCGGCGGCGGCCCCGTGGTCCTCGACGGGGCGATGCGAGCACGCCGCGCGGTGGTCGTCGCGCTCGCGCTGATCGACCGCGTCGCGCCGACGATCGAGCGCCTGTCGCACGGGTTCGAGGTGACCGCGACCACGCTGCAGGCGAGCCGCGTGAAGCCGATCGCGGACGGCCACCGGCTCGCGGCCGAGAACCCGGTGACCGTCGTGGTGGGCCGCCGATGAGCGCGGCGGCGCGGCTCGTCGCGGGCGTCGGGTGCAGCCTCGGGTGCCCGCCCGAGGAGCTGCGCGCGCTCATCGATGCGACGCTGCCCGCGGGCGAGCTCGTCGCGCTCGCGACCGTCGACCGGCGCGCGGACGAGCCCGCGATGGTCGCCGCGGCGGAGCACTTCGGCGTGCCACTGCGCACCTTCCCCGCCACGGCCCTCGCCGCCGTCGACGTCCCCACGCCGAGCGCTGTCGTCGCGCGCCACGTCGGCACGCCGAGCGTCGCCGAGGCCGCGGCCCTCCTGTCCGGCACGCGACTGCTCGTGCCCAAGACCCGTTCCGAACACGCAACCTGCGCGGTGGCCGAATGCCCAGAGTGATCCATCCGATCGAGGTCGAGAGCTATCGCATCCTGCGGTCGCGGATCGACCTCAGCCACCTGCCGCCGCTCTCGCGTGCGGTCGCCGAGCGCGTGATCCACGCGTCCGCCGACCTGTCGTTCGGCGAGAGCCTGATCCTGCGCGAGCAAGCGCTGGAACGCGGCCGCGAGGCGTTGCTCGCCGGCGCTCCGGTGTACTGCGACGCGCGCATGGCCGCCGCCGGCATCACCTCCCGCACGCCGATCGTCCCGCTCGACGACAAGCGCGCCGTCGCGGGCGAGGGCAGCACGCGCAGTGCCGCCGCGATGCGGCTCGCAACGAGCGAAGCGCCGTCCGGCGCGATCTGGGTGATCGGCAACGCGCCCACCGCGCTCACCGAGCTGCTCGCGCACCCGCCGAAGGACCCCGCGCTGATCGTCGGCCTGCCCGTCGGCTTCGTCGGCGCGGCCGAGGCCAAGGAGGCGTTGGCACAGTCGGACCTCCCGTTCGTCACCAACCGCGGCGAGCGCGGCGGATCGGCCGTCGCCGTCGCCGCCGTCAACGCGCTCATCTACCACGAAGCATGAGCCTGATCCTCGTCATCGGCGGCCGTCGCAGCGGCAAGAGCGCGTACGCGGAGTCGCTCATCCCCGGCGGCACCTATCTCGCGACGGGCGCGGCGACCGACGCCGAGATGCGCGAGCGGATCGCCGCCCATCAGGCCCGCCGCGGCCCCGAGTGGCGCACGATCGAGGTCGAGGACGACCTGCCCGGCGCGCTCGCGCAGGCCACCGGCCCGGTGCTGCTCGACGGGCTCGGCGCCTGGATCGCGGGCGTGATGCACCGCCACGGCGCCTTCCACTCCGGGGACCTCACGTCGCTCATCCACGCGAGCGGAGGCCCGATCGAGCCCGTCCTGCGCGCCGGTGTCGCCGCCCTCGCCGCCCCGCGCGCGCACGACGTGATCGTCGTCGCCGAGGAGGCCGGGCTCGGCCCGACCCCCGCCGAGGCCGCGACCCGCCGCTGGCTGGACCTCACCGGCGACGCGACGCAGACCCTGTCCGCCGCCGCCGACCGCGTGGTCCTCGTCGTCGCCGGCCGCCCGCTCGAGCTCCCCGAACAGAACCTAAAGCCAATCGAACACCACCTTTCGGGGTCTGACCCCTTTAGGTTGCGTTCGGTCGGTGCGAACACGCCCGGGCGGGTGATCCACGGGGACAAGCTCGTGCGGCCCGGGGACGCCGACTTCGCGGTCAACGTGGTCGAGGGCCCGCCGCCCCAGTGGCTCACCGAAGCCGTGCAGCAGGCCTGGGAGCGCATCGGCCCGTACCCGGACGAGACGCCGGCCCGCAGTGCGATCGCGGCCAAGCACGGTGTGCAGCCCGAGCAGGTGCTGCTGCTCAACGGCGCCGCCGAGGGGTTCTGGCTCCTCGCCGCCGCCACGCCGCCCACCACCCGCAGCGCGATCATCACACCCGCGTTCGGGGAGCCGGCCGCGGCGCTGAAGGCCAATGGCCACGAACCACAGCGCATCCAGCGGACCCCGCCGTTCGCCGTCCCGCACGTACCCGACGACATCGACCTGCTGTTCGTCACCAACCCGTGCAACCCGACGGGCACGCTGCACACCGCGGACGCGATCGAGCGCCTCACCCGCCCCGGCCGCACGCTGCTCGTCGACGAGAGCTTCATGGACTTCGTGCAGCACCCGCAGCCGAGCGTCGCGGGCCGGCACGGCACGGCCGTGCTCCGCAGCCTGACGAAGGCGTACTCGATCGCCGGCCTGCGCGCGGGCTACCTGATCGCCGACCCCGAGCTCGTCGCGCGCCTCGACGCCCGCCGCCAGGCGTGGCCGGTGAACGCGCTCGCGCTCGCGGCGATGACGGCCTGGGCGCAGCAGCCGGCCGACGACGCCGTCATAGACCGCACCACGGCGCACCGCGAAGCGCTCACGGACCGCCTCGAGCAGGCCGGCCTGCACGTCTACCCCGGCGCCGCGAACTTCGTCCTGGTCCGCGTCCCGCCCGGCACCACCGAGCGCCTGCGCGAGCAGGGCGTCGCGGTCCGCCCCACCGAGGACCTGGGCCTCGACGGCGAGCACGTCCGGATCGCCGTGCGCGAGGACGCCGACCAGCTGATCGCCGCGCTCGCCGCCCTCCCGTGAGGACCGCGCTCGCCTTCCTGACGCGCCTGCCGGTCCCGCCGCCGCCTGACCCGGACCTCAGCCGCGCCGCGTGGTCGTTCCCGCTCGTCGGGTTGCTCGTCGGCGCGGCCGCGGCCGGGACGCGAGCTGCCGCCGACCAGGTTCTGCCGCCGCTCCCGGCGACGATCCTCGCGATCGCCGTCGCCGTGCTGCTCACGGGCGCGCTGCACGAGGACGGCCTCGCCGACGTCGCCGACGCGACCGGTGCGCACGTCGACCGAGCCCGCCGCCTCGAGATCCTCAAGGACCCGCGCGTCGGCGCGTTCGGCGCGACCGCGCTGATCCTCGCGCTCGCGCTCACCGCCACGTCGCTCGCCGCGCTCGACACCACCGAAGCCGTGAAAGCGCTGATCGTCGCCCACGTCCTCTCGCGCTGGGCGATCCTGCCCGTCGGCCTGCTCCAACCGGCCAAGCCCGGCGGCGCCGGCGGGCTGCTCCGGGTCGGCAGGCCGGGGCTCGCGGTCGCGACGCTCCTGGCCGCCGCGGCTGCTGTCCTGGCAGGCGCCGCGGTCGCCCTCGCCGCCGCCGCCCTGACCGCCGCGGCGGCCGCGCTGTTCCTCCACAGGACGCTCGGCGGCATCACCGGCGACGGCTACGGAGCGACCGCGAAGCTCACCGAAGTCGTCGTCTGCGTGACCCTCGTCGCATTCTGGGGGTGACGTGCACTACGATCCGGCGGTCAGCGCGAGGTGCGAGGAAGCCGGTGGGACTCCGGCGCGGTCGCGCCACTGTGACCGGCACGTTGCCGGAAGCCAGGAACTTCACCGTCGCGAACTTCACCCCCGCACCCGGGACGCTCGATCCCAGGGAGGAACTCACACCGTGTCGGACACCACACTCACCCCGGAAGTCGAAGCGCCCAGCGTCCCGCTGATGCCGCTCGGCGACCTGATCCCGTACGCGCTGCTCACGGCGCTGCTGGCGATCATGCTCCTCTACTTCGTCGGCGCCGAGGAGGGCGCGACCTCGGTCTTCCCGGGGATGACCCTCCACGAGTTCGTCCACGACGCCCGGCACCTGCTCGGCTTCCCCTGCCACTAGGGCAGCAGTGGACAGCCAGAAGCTGGTCCGCGGGCTGCTGATCCGCGGCATGCTCGCCGGCCTCGTGGCCGGCGTGCTGATGTGGGCCTTCGGCCTCGCGATCGGCGAGCCGCAGATCCGCTCGGCGATCGCGTTCGAGGAGTCGGTCAGCCCGCCGTCGGACGAGGCGCCGCTCGTCAGCCGCTCGATGCAGGAGACGCTCGGCCTGCTGACCGGCACGATCGTGTACGCGGTCGCGATCGGCGGCATCTTCGCGCTCGTGTTCGCGGGCGTCTACGGCCGCATCGGCCGCGCCCGTCCGCGGGTCACGGCGGCCACGCTCGGGCTCGCGGCGTTCGTCGTGATCGCGTTCGTGCCGTTCCTGAAGTACCCGAGCAACCCGCCGGCCGTCGGCCTCGACGAGACGATCGCCTTCCGCACCCGGGTCTACTTCGTAATGCTGCTGCTGTCGGTCGTCGCCGCGATCGCCGCGGTACGCCTCGGCCGCGACGCCGTCAAGCGCCTCGGTGCGTGGAACGGCGCGCTCGTGGGCGTCGGCGGCTACCTCGCGCTGGTGGTCATCGCCTCACTGCTGATGCCGGCCGTCAAGGAGATGCCGGAGGGCTTCAGCCCGGACGTGCTGTGGCACTTCCGGCTCGCCACGCTCGGCACCCACGCCGTGCTGTACGCCACGCTCGGGCTCGCCTTCGGCGCGCTCGCCGAGCGCTGGATCACGCAGGCCCAGGGCGGCGCAGCAGGTAGGTATCGAACATCCAGCCCTTCCGCCGGCGCGCTTCGCTCCTGACGCGCTCGATCTCGGGCCCGACCTCGGCCACCACGCCGGACAGCAGCAGCTCGTCCGGCGTGCCGAGGTAGGCGCCCCAGAAGATCTCGGCCTCCGGGAAGCGCCGGAACGTGAGCTCGGTGTCGAGCATCACGACCACGTCCCCCACTTCGGCCGGCCAGCCGGACGCCGCCAGCCGTCGTCCGCTCGTGAGCAGCACCGAGCCGCCGACCCGGTTCAAGGTCACCCCGAACCGCGCCGCCAGCGCCGAAACCGCGCTCACGCCCGGCAGCACCCGCACGCCGAAGCCGGCCTCGCGCACCACGTCGATCAGCCCGTCGTAGAGCGTCGGGTCGCCCCAGGCGAGGAACCCGCCGCGCCCGGGCTCGCGCGCGAGCGCCTCGCGCACCAACCGCACCCGCTCCGCACGCCACGCCGCGACCGCCTCGGCCCCGCGCCCGCGCGGCGGATCCTCGATCGCCACCTCCCGGACGCCGGCCGGCAGCAGCGCGCGCCGCGCACCCGCCAGTTCGTCGTCCGCGCCCTTGACGAACACGAACGCGACGTCCAGCGCCTCCAGCGCCCGCACCGCCTCCAGCGTCAGCCACGCCGGATCTCCGGCACCGACGCCGATCACGTCCACGAGCCTGTCAGGATCGCCGTCCATGGCGGTGCTGATCTTAGGCGGGACGCAGGAGGCGCGCGAGCTCAAGGAGCGGCTCGGCGACCGCGCCATCCTCGCGCTCGCCCGCACCACCGCCTTCGGCGGCGCGGACGGCTTGGCCCACTACGTCGCCGAACACGGCGTCACGACCATCGTCGACGCCACCCACCCGTTCGCCACCCGCATCTCGGCCAACGCCCGGCAGGTCGGCGTTCCCGTCATCCGGCTCGAGCGCCCCGGCTTCCAGCGCCGGCCCGGCGACGACTGGACCTACGTCGACCACCTGCACGAGGCGCCCATTCCCGCCGACGCGCGCGTCTTTCTCACCACCGGCCACCACGAGATCGAGGCGGTGCGGGCCCACCCCGCGTTCTTCCTCGTGCGCGCATTGACCGCGCCATCCGTCCTGCCGATTCATCACACTCTCATCTTGGCCAAGGGTCCGTTCCGCCTCGAGGAAGAGCTGGAGCTGATCCACGCACACGCCCTGACCCACTTGATCACGAAGGACAGCGGGGGGCCCGACGCGAAGATGACAGCTGCACGACAAGCTGGGCTGCCCGTGATCCTGCTGCGTAGACCGGGTATCGAAGGCCCCGTGGTCCACTCACCGGAGGAAGCGCTTGTCCTCCTATCGACCTAATCGCCGCGCGCTCGTCGTCGAGGACACGCCCTCGGCGGCCATGCTCGTGTCCGCCCTGCTCAGGCAGCAGGGGTTCACGGTCGAGTGCGCCGAGGACGGCGAGAGCGGCCTGGACGTCGCCCGCGCGCAGGACCCTGAGCTGATCGTGCTCGACGTCGGCCTGCCCGGCACGGACGGCTTCACGACGTGCCGTGAGCTGCGCTCGTTCAGCGACGCCTACGTGCTGATGCTCACCGCCCAGGACACCGAGCTCGACAAGGTGATCGGGTTCGAGGCCGGCGCCGACGACTACATCACCAAGCCGTTCTCCACGCCCGAGTTCATCGCGCGCGTCCAGGCGCTGCTGCGCCGCCCGCGCCGCACCACGGTCGAGCCGGCGCCCGCGCCCGAGGTGCGGCGCTTCGGCGCGCTCACGATCGACCCCGGCGCCCGCGAGGCGACGCTGGACGGCGCGCCGCTCAACCTCACGCGCCGCGAGTTCGACCTGCTCGACGTGCTGTCGGGCTCGCCGCGCGTCGCGTTCACGCGCTCGCAGCTGGTCGAGCGCGTGTGGGGCGAGAACTGGTTCGGCGACGACCACCTGGTCGGCGTGCACATCTCCAACCTGCGGCGCAAGCTGGGCGACGACGGCCGCAACCCGCGCTTCGTGCTGACCGTGCGCGGCATCGGCTTCCGGATGGGTCCGGGCCGGTGAACTTCGCCGAGCTGGAGGCGGCGCTCGGCGCCGACACGGTGGCCCAGCTCGTCTGCACCTACCGCACCGATCTCGCCACCCGGCTCGAGCAGCTACGCGCCGCGACCGAGCCGGAGGAGATCCGCCGCCACGCGCACGGCCTGCGCTCCGGCGCCGCGACCTTCGGCGCCACCGCCCTGGCCGAAGCCGCCCGCGTGCTGGAGGAAGGCGGCGGCGACCTGGCGGCGGTGGAGCGCGCGGCGCGCGCGGTGGACGCAGCGCTCGCTACGCGAGCGCCTTCGCCACGGCCTCCTGGACGCGATCGGCCTTGAACGGCTTGACGACGAAGTCACGGGCGCCGAGCTTGATCGACTCCATGACCTTGGACTCCTGACCCAGCGCCGAGCACATGATGACGCGCGCGTTGGGGTCGAGCGACATGATCTCGCCGAGCGCGGTCAGGCCGTCCTTCTCCGGCATGGTGATGTCGAGCGTCGCCAGATCAGGCTTGAGCGCCTGGAACTGGTCGACGGCCTCCTGGCCGTTGGTCGCTTCGGCGATCACTTCGTGACCGGCCTTGGTGAGAGCGTCGGACACCATCTTGCGCATGAACGCGGCATCGTCGACGACGAGAACGCGGGCCATCTCAGGCCACCTCCTGGAGTACACGGGTTGCGGGGTAGAGCTGTTCGTCCTTGGCTCCTGCCTTGCGGACGGTGACGACGCCGGTGACCGGGTCGACGCGAACGGTGCGGCCCTTCGTGCCGCCGGTGTCTTCCGCGTGGATGCGGATGCGCTCTTTGACGAGCTCGGCCTTCACCGCGGCCGCGTTGCGGGCGCCGACCTCGAGCGTGGAGCCCGCGCCGGCGAACATGCTCGCGCCGCCGACGAGGACGGCTTCGAGCATCGGCTTGCGGCCGCCGCGCGCGACGACCTGCTTGACCAGCTCCGGGACCGCCCTGTCGGCGAACTTGAGCGGGTTGAGCTCCTTGGCATGACCGTCGGCGGCGGGCAGCACGATGTGCGCCAGGCCGGCGACGCCCTTGCGGCGGTCGAGCAGCACGACGCCGATGCACGACCCCAGCCCGAGCGCGACGAGCGAGTCCCCGGGAGTCCCCGAGGCGCACAGCTCGCCCATGCGTGCCATCAAGTCGGCCATCACGCGACGCCGATGCGCTCGAGCAGTTCCTCCGCGCCCCCGTGGTCGGGAACGAGCAAGAACACGATCGAACAGTCCTCGCCTTCGATGACGAGGCTCGAGTCCAGCAGCAGCGTGCGGTCGCTGGCCGCGGCGCGCACGGCCAGGATCGACTCGACGATCGCACCGAGGAAGTCGGTGACGGTCGCGGGCGGCGTCGGCTCGATCGCGAGCCCGGTCATCCCGGCCAGCGCGTTCAGGTAGGACGTGCCGACGACGTTGCCGATCTCTCCCAGCGCGGACGGGACGAGGTCGGAGCCGGCCTCCAGGCCGAGCATGACGCAGACCTTGTCCGCATTCTCGGGCGTGAGCAGCATCAGCACGGTCGCGGGCAGCTCGCCCTCGACGCCGAGCATGATGCCGGTGATCTCCTGCTCGGGCGGGCCGAGCTGCTCGACGGCGTCGGCCATCGGGAGCACGCGCGCGTCGGGCACCGCGAGGTCGATCGAGCGCCCGAGCATCTCGGACAGGGCGGTCGAGGCGGTCCCGGCCCCGATGTTGGCCAGCTCGCGCAGCGCGTCGAGCTGGGTCTCGTTGTATGAAGCGCTCACGCGACTCCCTCTGCGACGGCGTCGCAATCGACGATCAGGGCGATCTGCCCGTCTGACAGGACGGCAGCGCCCGAGAGGGCCGAGCCGTCGGCAACTTCCGGCGGGAGCGGGCGCGTGACCAGCTCGCGCTGCCCGTCCATGGCCGACACGGCGAACGCGATGCGCTGGCCGTTGCCACGGATCAGCACGCCGAAGGCGGCGTTCTCGGTGCGGCTACCGCCGTACTGCTCGGACGCGCACACGAGCGGCATCACGCCGTCCGGCATGACGAGCATGCGGCGGCCGGCGACGGAGCGGACGGTCTGGTCGGCGAGGCGGACGGTGCGCTCGATGCGGTCGAGCGGGATCGCGAACGCGCGCCCGTCGGCCTGCACGAGCAGGGCGGCCATGATCGCGAGCGTCAGCGGCAGGCGGATCTCGGACGTGGTGCCCTCGCCCTGGACCGACGTCATAGTGACCTCGCCGCCGAGGCCGCGGATCGCGACGCGCACGGCGTCCATGCCGACGCCGCGGCCGGAGATGTCGGAGGTGACGTCGGCCGTCGAGAAGCCGGGGTGGAAGAGCAGCTCGGTGGCGCGGGCCATGTCGATGGCCTCCGCCGCCTCGGGCGTGATCAGTCCGCGTTCGACGGCCTTCTTGGCGACGCGGGCGGGGTCGATGCCGCGGCCGTCGTCGGAGACGGAGATGACCACGTTGCCGCCCGCGTGGCGGGCCGAGATCTCGAGCCGGCCCGTCTCGGGCTTGCCGGCGGCGCGGCGCTCCTCCGGCGTCTCGAGGCCGTGGTCGAGCGAATTGCGGATCAGGTGCACGAGCGGGTCGCCGAGCGAGTCGACGACGCTGCGGTCGAGCTCGGTGTCCTTGCCGATGAGCTCGAGCTCGACCTGCTTGGAGAGCTTGACCGACAGGTCGCGGACCAGGCGCGGGAAGCGCAGCAGGACGGCCTCGACCGGGATCATCCGGACCTGCATGACCATGGCCTGCAGCGCGTGGGAGGTGCGGGTGAGCGCCTGCAGCGCCTGCGGGAGGCCGGGGACGTCGGCGTGGGCGGCGAGGCCCTCGACGTGCGTGCGGTGCAGGACGAGCTCGCCCATCGCGTGCATCAGCTGGTCCAGGCGCTCGGCGTCGACGCGGACGGTCGACGAGCCGTGGTTGGCCGAGCGCGGCGCGGCGGCCTTGCTGGGCTCCGCGGCGGCGGGAGCGGTCGCCTCGGGGAGCGTCTCGCCCGCGTCGATCGCCGCGTCGGCGACAGCCTCCGACGTCTGCGCGTCCTCCACCTCGGCGACCGAGGCGGCGGCCTCGGCGAGCTCGGCGTCGGTGCGGTCGCTCACGAGCCAGGCGACGATGTCGGACCCGGTGAAGGTCTCGACCTCTTCCGGCCCGGGCCGGCAGGCCAGCGTCTCGCCCAGGCCGGCGAGGGTGGAGAGGATCATGTAAGCGCGCACGGACGGGATCGACGCGTCGGCGACCAGGGTCGCGTGGACCTGGACGACGCGCCGGCCCTGCGCGAGCTCACTGAGGTCGGCGGGCGGCTCGAAGAGCACGCCTGCCGAGGTGCTCTCCTCGGCACTGGCAGCGGGCGCCGCTTCCTCGTCATCGCGGACGAGCGTGCGCAGGCGGGCGATCAGGGGATCGGGGGTGATCGCCTCGGCGCCGCTGCTCTCGATCGCGTCGACGGCGGCCTCGAGCGCGTCCAGGCACTCGAGCAGCACGTCGACCGCGGAGCGCTCGAGCCCACCCTTGCGCTGGCGCAGGAGCTCGAACACGTCTTCCATCTCGTGCGTGAGCGCCGCCATCCCGGCGAAGCCCATGGTCGCGCTCATGCCCTTCAGGCTGTGCGCGATCCGGAAGATCTCGTCGACGGTCGCCTGATCGTCAGGCGTCTCCTCGATGCGCACCACGGCAAGGTTGAGCTCCTGCAGGTGCTCCCGGCCCTCGGCCAGGAACATCGGGAGATATTCGGCGGTCTCGTCCACGACCTCTGTGGTCGGACAATCTCGCGCGTTCTTTCATCCGCTTATGGCAAAAGTTCTCTCAAGAACTCTCAAACCTCAGCCCCACGCCCCGCACCGTGACCAGGTGAGTTGGCGCGCGCGCGTCATCCCCGAGCTTGCGCCGAAGCGCGACGACGTTCATGTCGAGCGTCTTGTTGGAGCCCTGCCACTCGCCCTCCCAGACCGTGTTCATCACCTCTTCGCGCGTGACGGTCCGGCCGGCGTTCGCCACCAGGAACGTGAGCAGGTCGAACTCGCGCGGGCTCAGCTGCAGCTCCTGCGCCCCGTGCCAGGCGCGCCGCGCGAGCTTGTCGATCCGGACGTCGCCGGCGCTCAGCAGGTCGGGCGCCGAGCGCCGCACGTTCGCGCGCACCCGTGCGAGCAGCTCCTGCAGCCGGAACGGCTTGGCCACGTAGTCGTCGGCGCCCGCGTCGAACCCGTTGACGGCGTCGGCCTCGTCCCCACGGCCGGTGAGCATCATGATCGGCACCGTCGGCCGCACCGCCCGGATGCGCCGGCACACCTCGAGCCCGTCCAGCCCGGGCATCTCGACGTCCAAGATCACCAGCGCGTGGTCACCCCCGACGCCCAGGCGCTCGGCCTCCAGCCCGTCGCGCGCCTCGTCCACCTCGTAGCCCTCACGACGGAGCACGTGCGTGAGCGACAACCGCGTCGTGTCCTCGTCCTCCGCCACCAGCAAGCGGGCCATCGCTGCGCATGCTAGGCGGCTCGCCACGACTTTGCCGCGGCTACGCGAGTCTCGTGAGATTTGACCAACGATCATCACTATTGAGATGGAGCCCGGTTGCCGTCGAGCAGCGGAGTGGACGTTTGCCTGGTGGACGTCAAGACCGGTCGCGCCGAGCGTCGGGACGAACCGGTCGGGCTCTCACGGACGTGACGCCGGTGAGGCGTCCGGCCCGATCGCAGTGTGATCAGCGACCCGGACCGGTCATGCGGCGTGTGCCTCCTGAGCTGGTCAGCACGTACACCTGCCAGGCGTAGTAGGTGCGGAACGTGCGCTCGTCGGCGCGCATGCGGGCGGCGTAGCGGCGGATCGCTCTGACGTAGGACGTCGAGTGGTTGTAGGCGTACAGCGCGCGGTCGTAGTCGGCCGGCGCGCCGGAGGCCTTCAGGTAGCGGGCGGCGGCGAGGATCGCGTCGTGCGGGTCGTTGATGTCGCCGCCGTTGCCGAAGGCGCGCCAGGTCGCGGGCATGAACTGCATCGGGCCCTTCGCGCCGGACTCGCTCGCGCTGCGCACGCGGCCGAAGGCGGACTCGACGAAGTTGATGGACGCGAGGATCGACCAGTGGATGCCGAAGCGGCGCTGGGCGTCGGCGTAGTGCGCGCGCAGCTCATTCGCGGGTGCGGCCTTCGCCACGCGGACCTTCGGGATGGTGGTGCTGGGCCCGCGCGGGATGGCGGCGATGTGGCGGCGGGCCTGGACGGTGTCGCGGGCCTCGCCCTTGACGTCCGGCGGGAGCTGGGCGAGCGTGCGATCGCCGAGCCGGCGCTCGGTCGCCAGCTCGCGCAGGATGCGCTGGTGGTGCAGTGCGAGGTAGGTGACGTCGCGCGGGATCTCGCCCGTGCCGTCCCAACCCGTCGCGCGCAGGCGGCGCGTGGTGTCCGTGAAGGCGGCGGCGAGCTGCGCGGGCTCACGCGGGAGCGGCGCGTCGGCGGCCGGCAGCGGGGCCTGCTGCGGCGTCGCGACCGCGAGGATGAGGGCGAGGAGGCCGCGCAACGCCCGGCATCCTAGTCGTGCCCTCGCCGCGCGAGTGGTCGTTTGGTCAACCCCTGGTTGACAAAACGAGCGTTCGGTTCAGGGAAGGCGCTGCTGAAGGGTCAGGACGGGTGCGAAGACGTCACCGCGCGCCGCGACGCGTTCCAGCGCCGCCGCCGGGCTGAGCAGCAGCGCGTCCTCGTCGCCGGACGCCACCGCCTCGGCGAGCTCGTCCCACTCCAGCGGCGCGGACACGGTCGGCCACGCGCGCTTGGCGCGCAGCGAGTAGGCGGCGACCGTGGACTTGTGGCGGTCGTTCTGGCCCCAGTCGACGAGCACCTTGCCGCGCCGCAGCGCCTTGTCCGCGCGGGCGACGACCCGGTCGGGCAGCCGGGCGGCCAGCAGCTCCGCGACGCGGCGGGCAAACGCCTTGGTCTCGGCGAAGCTCACGGACGTGTTCAGCGGCACGTACACCTGCACGCCGACGCCGCCGCTGGCCTTCACCCAGCTCTCCAGCCCGACGCCGGCGAGCATGTCGCGCAGCACGAGCGCGATCCGCGCGGCGTCCAGCGGCCCCGCGGGCACGCCCGGGTCCAGGTCGAACACGAGCGTGGTCGGCGTCTCGTGGTCGGGCGCGACCGACAGCAGCGGGTGCATCTCGAGGTTCCCGCGGTTCACCGACCACAGCACGGACGCGGTGTCTTCGAGCTTGCAGAACTTGATGTCCGCGCCCTGGCGCTCGCTCCAGACGGGCGCGACGTCGACCCACGGCGGCGCGCCCGTGCAGTGCTTGTCGTAGAAGTGCGGCCCGTTCACGCCCTCCGGATAGCGCTTGAGGGTCATCGGCCGCCCATGCAGGTACGGGAGCAGCACGGGCGCGATGCGCGCGTAGTAGTCGAGCGCGTGCGCCTTCGTGAAGCCGGCCTCGGGGTAGAGCACCCGCTCGAGGCTGCTGAGCCGCACGCGCCGGCCGTCGACGTCGACCTCGGTGGCCGCCATGAGGAGCGGCCTACCCGGTCAGGCGCGAAGGCCTAGCGGCCCGGCTTGATCTCTTTGACCTGCGGAAGCTTGTACTGGTGGGCCATGACCAAAACCTTCCCAGGTGCAGGGCCTTGCGGCATCACCCGGAGGTAGGAAGTTCTCCGCCCCGTTTTCGACGATCAGTCGTCTTCCACCTGCGGGAAGCGCGCGCCGGCGGGCAAGCTTTCGTCAACTGTCGCGTGCAGGCCCACGAGCGCGATCTCGCCGCCGGCCTCGCCGACGTCCGCGCGCACGTCCACATGGTCGTCGATGATCGCCCGCGTGACCGTCGCTCCCGCCCGCACCACGGCGCCCGGCATCAGCACGGAGTCGCGCACGGTCGCGCCCTTCTCGACCACGACGCCGCGCCCGAGCACGCTCCCGCTCACGTCGCCGTCCACCTTCGCGCCCGGCGCGATCAGCGAGGACTGCACCGTCGCCGAGGAGCCCACCTGCGCCGAGGCGCGGTTCGCGATCGCCCGCGTGAGGATCGGCCACGCCGGATCGTCGAGGTCGATCGGCGGCTCGTCGCCGACAAGCTCCATGTGGCAGGCGTGGAACGCGTCGATCTTGCCGACGTCGCGCCAGTAGTCGCCGAAGCGGTGCGACCGCGCCTCCCCCGCGTCCACCAGCCGGGGCAGCAGGTAGTGGCCGATGTCCTCGAGGTCGTCCTGCCCGCGTTCGCGCACGAGCTCGTCGAGGGCGTCCAGCACGGGCTCGGGCGTGAAGACGAAGACCTCGTTGCTGACCAGGTTGCCCTTGGCCCCGTCGGGCTTGTAGACGTACTCGGTCACCCGGTCCCCGTCGACCTGCACGACGCCGTAGCGGTCCGCGTCGTCGGGCTCGACCTCGGTCGTGACCATCGTGACCGCCTTGCCCGCCTCGCAGTGCTCTTCCGCGAGCATGCGGTAGTCGAGCTTGTAGACGGCGTCCGCGGAGAGCACGACCAGCGCCGACGGGTTGAACTCGCGGATCAGCTCGGCCTGGCTCCAGAGCGCCTCGCCCGTGCCCTCCTGGAAGCCCTCGCCGCCCTCGTTGCCCTGCCGCGGGTGCAGGACGAGCAGCCCGCCGGACGTACGGTCCAGGTCCCACGGGCGCCCGTTGGCGAGGTGGTCGGTCAGCGAGACCGGGTTGAACTGCTGCGAGATCCAGACGTCGTCGATGTTCGAGTTCAGGCAGTTGCTGAGCGGGAAATCGATCAGCCGGTGAGTGCCCGCGAACGGTACGGCGGGCTTGGCACGCGTGTGCGTGAGCAGTTCCAGACGGCCGCCGGCACCGCCGGCGAGGATCAGCACGAGGATCTTGATACGGGGCACCCTCGCTCTCTACCCCGTGAGCGCGTGATGAGAGCGTCGCCGCCGAGGACCCCTTAGGTTTCCGCGGCATGGACGCGGAGCTCGAGCGGGCGCTGACGGTGCACGCCGAAGGGCGGGACGAGGAAGCGCTGGCGTTGTTGCAGGCGCTGGTCGCGCAGCACCCGGACGCGGCGGAGGCGCACCTGGCGCTGGCCCCGGTGCTGGTCGGGGCGGGGCGCTTCGAGGAGGCGGCGGCGCACGCGCGGCTCGGCGCCGAGCGCGCGTGGAACGACCCGTATCTGCTCGTGCGGGCCGCGACTGCGGCGTGGCACGGCGACCCGACCGCGGCCAAGGTCTACCTCGGGCGCATCGACGAGCTCACGGGCTGGGCGCCGAGCTTCGCCCTGCAGGCGCAGGTGTGGCACCTGAAAGGGCTGCTGGCCTGGAGCGTGGACGAGCGCGAGACGGCGGTGGAGCTGCTCGCGCGCGCGTTCGCCGAGGACCCCGCCGGGCTCGGCACGGGCGCCGACCTCGCGATCGCCCTCGCCGAGCTCGGACGCGGCGCGCAAGCCGCCGCAGTCCTCGACCGCGCGCTCGAGGCCAGGCCCGGCGACCGCCGCCTCGCCGGGCTCAGGTCCGAGCTTCCGTAGGCTCCCGCTTGTGACCGCCACCCAGGAGCCGCGCCGCCTCGTGCGCGCCGACCCGCACGAGGCGCGGGTCTCGCCCCTCGAGCTGTTCTTCGACCTCGTGTTCGTGTTCGCGCTCACGCAGGTGACCGCGTTCCTGGCCGCCGACCCGACGTTCTCCCAGCTCGGGCGCGGGCTCGTGCTGCTGGGGATCATCTGGTGGGCCTGGTCGGCCTACGCGTGGTTGACGAGCACGATCGACCCGGAGCTGCTGCTGCCGCGGCTGGTGATGTTCGGCGCGATGGCGGCGATGCTGGTGATGACGCTGGCGACGCCGGGCGCGTTCGGCGACGACGGCGTCGCCTGGGGGCTCGGGTACCTCGCCGTGCGGCTGCTGCACGCGGCGCTGTTCGCGCTCGCGGCGCGCGGGGACGCGGCGCTCGCGCGCGCCGTCCTCTCGCTCGTGGTCTCGCTGATCCCCGGCGCGGGCCTGCTCATCCTCGCCAGCGCGGCGTTCGACGGCACGACGCGCGACCTGCTGTGGATCGCGGCTCTGATCCTCGACTACGGGATCGTGCTGAGCCGCGGCGTGGAGGGCTGGCACGTGCACGCGGGCCACTTCGCGGAGCGGTTCGGGCTGGTGCTGATCATCGCGCTCGGCGAGTCGATCGTGGCCATCGGCGTCGGGGCCGAGGACGTCGAGCTGACGCGTGAGGTGATTCTGGCCGGCGTGCTCGCCGTCGGCATCGTGTGCGTGCTGTGGTGGCTGTACTTCGACGTCGTGGCGGTCGTCGCCGAGCATCGGTTCCTGGAGGCGACCGGCCTTGAGCAGCTCAAGCTCGCGCGCGACTCGTACGCGCTGCTGCACCTGCCGATGATCGCCGGGATCGTGCTGTTCGCACTCGGCGTCAAGAAGGTGGTCGAGCACACGAGCCACCCGCTCAAGGACATGCCGGCGGTCGCGCTGTGCGGCGGGCTCGCGCTGTACCTGCTCGCGCACATCGCGTTCCGGCTGCGCAACGTGCGCTCGGTCAACGTGCCGCGCGTCGTGACGGCGGCGGTGTGCCTCGCGCTGATCCCGATGGCGACGAACGTCGCGGGCGTCGCGACGCTCGCCATCTTGCTGGCCGTGCTCGTCGCGTTGACAACCTATGAAGTGGTGCGTTACGGCGAGGCGCGGCAGCGCATCCGGGCGGCGCGCGTCGGGCACTGATCCCGCATAGCGCGGACGCCGTACGGGAATGACTGGTCGGTCCGCCAGTTCACTCCGTCGTCGCGCCCGCCTAGGATCGCCTGAATCTTGTTCGAACGCCGCATCTCTCCACCCCGTCTGAGCGTCCTCGAGCCGGGGCGTCAGGCCACGCGCCGCCGACGGCGCCTACCGCTGGTCGTCCTGCCCCTGGCCCTGGCCATCACCGCGGCGGGCGCCGCGATCGTGCTGCTCGCTGCGCTATGAGCGCGCCGAGACGGCGATCTCGCGCGTGCGCCGGTAGCGATCGTGCATCAGCACGCTGGTCGCGCTGAAGCGCCGCGCGGCCTGGAACGCGGCGCGCTCGGCCTCCGTCGCCGTCATGTGCTCGGAGACGCGCTCGGCATCGTGGCGCACGAGCCAGGCCCCGCGGTTGTCGGGCTCGACGTGGATGGTGGTTTGGCTCATCTGGACAAATTCTCCGCTGCGTGGTCTACGTCCACGGTGTCAGGCGTTCGAGGGATGACGGTGAAGATCGCGATATGGCGTCGGTGCATCACCGTAGCGCCGCTTGAACGCGCGAGAGAAGTAGAGCTGATCCTCGAATCCGGTGCGATGGGCGATCTCCCCGACCGTGAGGTCGCTGAACCGCAGCAAACGAGCCGCTTCCAGCATCACCCGATCACCGATCAGCTGCTTGGTTGTCCGGCCGGTGACGTCCCCCAACGCACGTGCAAGTGCGCTTGCCGGAACCCCCAGCGCGTCGGCATACCACGCCGCGTCGTGATGGTGGGAGAACTCCTGCTCGAGCGTCTCGACGAAGCGGCGGTACAGGCCCGCTTCGTCGGGGCGCTCGGTGCGCGCCGCGTCATACCAGCGCTCCACCCACAGCAGCAGCGCTGAGAGCAGGTGACGGACGATCGGCCCGCTGCGCGCGTCCGCGGGTCGGTCGGCCTCGGCGTGCAGCGACGCGATCGTCGCCTCCAGCGCCGCGGTCTCCGACGGCGGCACCTCGACGGTGATCGCGCCCTGGCCGCCGACGAGCCACGCCGGCGCGTCCAGGATCAGCTCGGGCTCGAAGCGCACGACCGCCCCGTGCAGCCCGACCGCCCGCTCGAACACGTGCACGCGGCCGCGTCCGATCACGGTCACCGTGTGCGGCTCCACCGGAAGCCGCTCCCCGTCGACCGAGTGCCAGCCGCTGCCGCGGCTCGTCCACAACAGCTCGTGATAGTCGTGCCGGTGCGGCGGGCGGGCGCCGCGCTCAACCGCGTCTCCGAACGCGGCGCCGGCGAGCGTCACCACCTGCAGCGAAGCGGGAAGGCGGTCGACGGCGAGCTCGCGAAAGTCCATGGATCGGCGCGGGAGTGCCATGGGAAACGGGCCCGCGTCGCGCGATGCTAACGCCATGACCGCGACTCCCCAGACCCCGACGCTCCCCGCCACGCTCACGCTCGGCGCGGTCCACCTGACCGTCTCGGACCTCGACCGCTCCGTCGCCTGGTACCAGCGCTCCCTCGGCCTGCGCGTCCATGCTCAGGACGTCGGCCGGGCTTCACTCGGCGACGGCGAGGTGCCGGTGATCGAGCTCTACGAGGACCCGGCCGCGCGTCCCGCCGGACGCCACGCCGGCCTCTACCACTACGCGCTGCTGTACCCCTCCCGCGAGGAGCTCGCCCGCGCCGCCGTGCGCCTGTCTTTGACCGAGACGCCGATCGAGGGCGCCTCCGACCACCGCACGCACGAGGCGATCTACCTGCCCGACCCGGACGGCAACGGCATCGAGCTCGCGGCGGACCGCGAGAAGACCGAGTGGCCGAAGGACCTCGGGTACTCGCGCGGGCCGGCGCCGCTCGACTTTCGCGCGTTGCTCTCGACCATCGAGGGCGAGGCGCCGGCGTCATTCGTCGGTCCGGGCCTGCGCATGGGCCATCTGCACCTGCACGTCGGCGACGTCGACCAGGGGTTGGCGTTCTACCGGGACGTGCTCGGATTCGAGGGGCAGGCGAACCTGGGGTCCGCCGCGTTCGTGAGCGCGGGCGGGTACCACCACCACCTCGGATTCAACGTCTGGCGCGGGCGTGGCGTGGGGCCCGCTCCGGAGCACACCGTCGGGTTGCGGTGGTGGACGGTGGAGTTGCCGGCCGACGAGTTGGACGCGGTGCGTGCGCGTGTGGACGTCGCCTCGGAGCTGGACGGCGGGTTTCTGGTGCGCGATCCGTGGGGGACCGCGGTCGCGTTCGTCGCACAGGCCGCGTGAACGGCGCCACCGAGGGGGAAATGACTGGCGTTTCCGCCGCGCGCCCGCGCCACCATCTCCGCCCACGTCTTGCGGATCTCGTGGAAGCGATCACGCGCTGGCTTGGGTGGGCCGGAGCGCGATTGAGACTGCATGTGATCGTTTCGGACTCCGACCGGGACGAAACGACCACTTCGCCCACGTGGTCTCCGTAGCCCGTAACTTGACGGTACGCAGCACGGCGATGTACGCGCCGCGCGGGGCTCGGAGGCGCTGAGCCCGGGCGCGCGGCGGAAACGCCGCTCCCTTCCCCCCTCGGTGAGCCGTACTACGCGGCCTCGTCCAACAACCGCCGCATCGCCTCTACCCGCGCGGGTGAAACGCGCCGCTCCCGCAGGACCCAGGGCACGCCGGCAAGAGCACGGGCCGCTGCGCGCACGGTGGCCGGCTCGCGCGGCGCGCCCGCCAACGTGGCGGCGGTGCGAACCGCCGCGATCCGTGCCGGGCGGCGCAGCCAATGCATCCACAGCGCGTTCCGCAACACCACTTCGCGCCGCTCCGGTCGGTCCCGCGAGGTCTCCGGAGGGCAGTGATGCGCGACGACCGAAGGCACGTAGGACAGCTGCCACCCGGCCGCGACCAGGTCGCCCGCGAGCAGCGCCTCCTCCCCGCCGACGTGGAGCCGCTCGGAGAAGCCGCCCACCGACAGGAACGCGTCCCGCCGCACGACCACGGCGCACGCCACGAACCCCAGGATCGCGTGTCCCGGCTGGTCCGGCTCCCCGCGCAGGGGCGAGCGAGCCATCTCCGCGCACGTCGGGTCCAGTCGCTCGTCCGGCCCCACGAGCACGCGCGCCTGAACGAGCGCCAGCCGCGGATGCGCGTCGAGCACGGCGACCGCGCGCTCCAGCGCCCCGTGGGCCCACCACGCGTCGTCGTCCGTCAGGGCGACGTACGGCGTCGAAGCGGCCTCCACCCCCACGTTGCGCCCCGCGCCGCCCAGGTTGCGCTCGAGCCGGATCGCGTCCGGGATCGGCTCGCGCGAGGCGTTGTCCACCACGATCGCGGGCACGGAGTGCCGCGCGAGGCTGTCGCGCAGGACGTCGTGCCGGTCGCGCGTGGCGACGACGATCGTCACTCGCGGGTCAGAGGTCATTCGTGGCGAAGGTGTCGCACCGGCGGGGATCGCCGGCACGGTAGCCGGTGTTGAACCACTTCTGGCGGGAGGCGGCGGAGCCGTGGGTCCAGGACTCGCGGTCGACGCGGCCGGTGGAGCGCTGCTGGATGCGGTCGTCGCCGACGGCGGCCGCCGCGTCCAGGCCGTCCGCGATGTCCTGCTGCGTGAGCTCCTCGATGAAGCCGGTCTCGACGGCGTTGGCCGCCCACACGCCCGCGTAGCAGTCGGCCTGCAGCTCCAGCCGGACCGAGCCGGACGTCTCGCCCTCACGGTCGTTCCCGACGCGCTCGTCCGCCCCCAGCAGGTGCTGGACGTGATGCCCGTACTCGTGGGCGATCACGTACGCCTCCGCGAACGGCCCGCCGCGCGCGCCGAACCTCGAACGGAGGTCGTCGTAGAAGCTCAGGTCGATGTAGATCTGCTGGTCGGCCGGGCAGTAGAACGGGCCGACCGCTGACGTCGCGCCGCCACACCCGGTCTGGGTGGACCCGGAGAAGAAGTTCGTCGGCGCCTGGCGGTAGCCGCCGAGGTTGTCGGTCCAGTACGCCTGCACCGAGTTGACGACGCCGACGATGCGGCAGTCCTCGTTCTGGTTGGCGTCCGCGCCGGTGCGGCAGCTCGCCGACAGCTGCTCGTTGCTGCCGCTGTCGAGCGGCAGCGAGTCGGTGCCACCGACGACGGGGACGTTGACGCCGAGCAGCGCCATCACGACGACCACGAGGATCGTCCCGACGCCGCCGCCGACCGCGACGCCGCGCCCGCCGCCCATGCCGCGGCGATCCTGCACCTGGCCGGCGTCGAGCTTCGCTCCGGGACGGAACCGCATCGCCGCCGTGCTGCCCAGCGGGCGCGCTCCGCGCACGTCGTGGTTAGACGCATGACGCCCCGTCATTCGAGCGCCACGATCCGGGTAGGCGGCGAGCCGATGCTCATCAGGCACCAGCCCGCGCGCGGGATCGCGCTTCCGGGCGTGTTCAAGCCGCGCTCGGACACCTGGCTTCTGGCCCGCACGGCCGCCCGCGAGCCCGTCCGGCTGCACGCGCGGATCCTCGAGCTGTGCGCCGGCCCGGCGCTCGCGGGGATCGTCGCCGCCCGCACGCACGGCGCCCACCTCACGACCGTCGACGTCTCGCGCCGCGCCGTCTTCTGCGCGCGCGTGAACGCGCGCCTGAACGGCGTGCCGATCACCGCCCACCGCGGCGACCTGTTCGCGGCGGTCGGGGACGAGCGCTTCGACCTGATCATCGCCAACCCGCCCTACGTGCCGGGCGGAGCGCCGCCCAGCCGGGGTGCGGCGCGCGCCTGGCAGGCCGGCCCGGACGGCCGCGTCGTGCTCGACCGCATCATCTCCGAGGCGCCCCGCCACCTGGCGCCGGGCGGCACACTGCTGCTCGTGCACTCCGAGATCTGCGGCACGCCCACGACGCTGCGCGCCTACGCCGCCGGTGGCCTGCAGGCGGACATCGCCGCCAGCGAGCGCGGCCCGCTCGGCCCGCTCATGCAGGCCGTGAGCGACCAGCAGGACGAGGAGATCGTCGTCGCCCGAGGAAAGGCCAGCGCGTGAGTGACCCTTCGATCACCGTCTACCGCGACGGCCCGCTGATGCTGCGCGGGGACGTCCAGATCGTCGATCAGGACGGCAACGTCATCGACCCGGGCCGCGAGAAGACGATCGCGCTCTGCCGCTGCGGCAAGTCACGGATGCGGCCGTTCTGCGATGGCACGCACAACGTCATCCGGTTCCGAGCGCCGGGCGCGCTGGAGAACGGACGGGAGTGAGGAAGCGCTCCGCGAGCCAGCTCGCGGCGCCCTCCACCCCGACCTCGCGCTGACGCAGCGCGCCGTTGCGCACCACCAGGCGCGGCGCCAGCGCCAGCTCGTCGGCGCAGCCGAGCCGCTCGGCCACCGGGGCGAGCGTCTCCACGCGCTCGAGCAGGATGTCGCGCACCGGGCGCTCCTCCCCGGTCCGCAGGTCCGTGAACGTCGCCTCGACGCCGTGCCGCAGCGCCGCCCAGCGGTTCTCGGCGATCTTCCACGACGTCACCGTCTCCAGGTCGTCGCGCTCAGCGAGCCATCCGACCAGCGCGTGCGCGTAGGCGGCGACGGCGGCCGCCTCCTCGAGCGTCGTCTGCGCGTCGCACACGCGGATCTCGAGCGTCCCGAACTTCGGATGCGGACGCAGCTCCCACCACCACGAGCCGGGGTCCTTGACCCACCGCAGCGCCTCCTCGTACTCGTCCCAGGAGGCGAACGCGGGCGGGACGTTCTGGCGCGGGAGCAGCCCGCCGATCAGCGGGCGCACCGACGCGAAGCCGGTGTCCCGGCCGGCGAGGAACGGCGCGTTCGCGGCCAGCGCCGCCAGCTCCGGCAGGTGCGAGCGCAGTGCGTTGTAGACCTCCAGCGACCGCTCGGCCGACCCGATCGCGACGTGCACCTGCAGCGCGCTCACCAGCTGGGTGCGCGCGACGTCCCCGTAGCGGGCGAGGATGGCGTCGTAGCGCTCGCCCGCGTTGAGCTCGCCGAGCGGCGCCGTGAACGGGTGCACCGCGGCGACGGCCGGGCGGGCGAGATCGCCGCACGCTGCGGCCAGCTCCCGCCGGCCCTCGGCGAGCGCCGCGATCGCCTCCCCCACCGTGGCGGCGGGCGGCGTGTCGAGCTCCACCTGCGCCGCGGGCAGCTCCAGCTTCGCGCTCGGGATCCGCGTGCCGATCGGTGCGAGGTCGAACGTGACCGGGTCGAGGAGCATGACCTCCTCCTCGAGCCCGACCGTCAGCGGCTCAACCGAATCGAAGAGCTCTCTCACTGTGCCGCGAGCACGCCGCCGTCATACAGAGACGACTCCCCAGCCTCCCAGCGCTCCATCATGTGCCGCGCCCAGCGCCCGTCGACCGCCATCAGCGCCCGCGCGCCCCACAGCACGTCGGCGCCCAGCCGGCGGTCCTGGCGCGCGAGTCCGCCCGCGAGGTCGACGGCCGCGATGCTCTCGTGCACGGCGTCGGCGACCACGTGGACATCGAAGAACGCGACCGCGTCCTCGCTGTCCCAGCCGAGCCGGCGCAGGCCCGAGCCGTAGCGGCGGTTGGGCACCGAGGACGTCATCTCGAACAGCGCGAGGTGCCCGACGATTCCGCCGCGGCGGCGCCGGTGCAGGCCCATCCAGGACATCAGGTTCACGGTGGCGAGCGTCACCCCGGGGATCTTGTCGAGGTAGGCGCCGTACGTCGAGTCGAGCTCCAGCGCCTCCATCGAGCGCGCGAACAGCTGCGCGTGCACCTGATCGGGCCGGCCCTCGCCGTACTCGTCGGCCTGGATCTCCACCAGCGCCGCCTTCGGCACGCCGTGCAGGCGCGGGATCGCCCACGAGTGCGGGTCGGCCTCCTTGAGCTGGTAGGCCGAGCGGTGGATCAGGAACTCGAGCACGTGCTCGCGCGTGGCCTCGCGCTCGATGAAGGTCGAGACCGACGGGGCGTCGTCGGACTGCATCAGCTCGCGGATCTCGACGTCGATGCGGTCGGGCTCCGGCGGCTCACCGGGCGTGCCGGCGAGCTCGTGCACGTCGGCCTCGAACTCGCGTTCGAGCACGGCGCGGAACGCGAGCAGGCCGGGGTCCCACTCCCACGCGTCGTCGACACCCTCGAAGCCGCGATAGTGCAGCTCGTAACAGCAGTAGAGCGCGAGCTGCAGGTCCTCGAACGCGAACGGCGCTTCGGGCAGCGCGAGCGGGGTGGGCGACTGGCGGAGCGCTGCGAACAGCGCCTCGCTGACGGGTCCGCGGGGCTGGGGAAGGCTGGCCATGCCCCCGCCCTACCCAGCCTGCACGATTTCCTACGGGCGCGCGGCCGCGAGCGGACCGTCGAGGTCCTCGGCGCAGCGGGTCAAGCTCGGCCCTTGAGCCGCGCGCCAAGTGCCCGCCGCCGCGCCGAGCTACCGGGCGCGGGCGCGATCAGCCGGTCCGTGATCGCGCCCGTCGTGAACGAGAAGACCGCCTTGTGCGCCACGTCGATCACCAGCTCGTCGCGCGGCCACGTCCACGGCGGCGCGCCCACGCCGGTCGCGTTCTCGAGCATCTGGTCGATGCTCAGCCGCAGGTGGGTGTGCATCGCCGACGCCCACGGCCCGCGCAGGTTCGCGGCGCTCATCGTCCCGCGCAGCACACCCGCGAGCGCGCCCGTCCCGAAGTGCATCGCCAGATTGCGTGCGATCCGCTCGTCGTCAGGCTTGGACAGCCGCAGCAGGTGCGCGAGCGTCTTGGCCGGCACGAACGACGACGGGCGGTGCGTGAAGAGCTGTTCGAGGCGTGCGGTGAGCGCCATGGCCGCGGCTCCGGCGAGCCCGGCCGCGGCGCCGCCGGCGATGGTCCTGGCGACGGGAGGCATGCGCGGGCGCTACCCACTCACAGGGTCCGCGTACGCTGCTCGACGCCCGGGCCGCCGTAGGGGTAGTCGGCGGGCGCGGGGTCGCTGGCGGCGTTCAAGCGCTCGGTCTCCTCGGCCGTCAGGTGCAGTCCGGCGGCGCCGAGGTTGTCCTCGAGCTGCTCGATCGTGCGCGCGCCGAGGATCACGGACGTGACCCGCGGGCGGTCGACGAGCCAGGCGAGCGCGACCTGGGCCATCGAGGCACCGCGCTCGCCGGCGATCCGCTGGACCGCGTCGATCACGTCCCACGTGCGCTGCTGGGTGCTGCGGCGGTCGTAGGCCTCGACACCGCGGTTCGGGTCCTCCCCCAGCCGCGTCGCGCCGCTCGGCCGCTCTTCGCGCGTGTACTTGCCGGTCAGCCAGCCGCCGCCGAGCGGCGACCACGGCAGCAACCCGAGCCCGTTCTCCGCACATGCGGGGATGATCTCCCACTCGATCTCGCGGACGAGGAGGTTGTACTGCGGCTGCAGCGTGACCGGGCGGGCGAGGCCACGGAACGCCGCCAGGTCCGCGACCTTCTGTACCTGCCAGCCCGCGTAGTTGGACAGCCCGAGGTAGCGGACCCGGCCCGCGCGCACGGCGTCGTCGAGGAAGCTCCACGTCTCCTCCAGGGGCGTGAGCGGGTCCCAGGCGTGCACCTGGTAGAGATCCACCGCGTCGACCTGCAGGCGCTGGAGCGAAGCGTCGAGCGCACGGCTCAGGTGGCGGCGCGAGAGGCCGACGTCGTTGGCGTCTTCGCCCATCGGGAAGCGGCCCTTGGTCGCCAGCACGACGCGGTCGCGCGCTTCGGGGCGGCTCGCGAGCCAGCGGCCGATGATCTCCTCCGACGCGCCGCGCGTGTAGACGTCCGCGGTGTCGATCAAGTTGCCGCCGGCCGCGACGAACGCGTCGAGCTGCGCGTGCGCGCCCGCCTCGTCGGTCTCGTGGCCGAAGGTCATCGTGCCCAGCGTCAGCGTCGAGACGACGCAGCCGCTGATTCCCAGGGTGCGGTGCTCCATGGGGGCAGCCTCCCCACATGGCCCAGGATCAGACCACCAAGCAGGACCCCACCACGCAGTTCCCGCAGCCCGAGCAGCCCGAGCAGCAGCTCGAGCATCCGGGCCTGGAGTCCGACATGACGCCGAAGCCCGACTACGGCGAGGACAGCTACCGCGGCAGCGGCCGGCTGGAGGGACGCAAGGCGCTGATCACGGGCGGCGACTCGGGCATCGGCCGGGCGGTGGCGCTCGCGTTCGCGCGTGAGGGCGCGGACGTCGTCATCACGCACCTGCCTGAGGAGGAGTCCGACGCGACGCAGACGCTCGCCGTCGTCAAGGACGCGGGCCGCAAGGGCCTGGCCCTGGCGGGGGACCTCACCGACGCGAGCTTTTGCACGGAGATCGTCGAGCGCACCGTGGCCGAGCTCGGTGGCATCGACATCCTGGTCAACAACGTGGCGTTCCAGATGTCGCACGAGGGCCTCGACGACCTCAGCGACGAGGAGATCGTCCGCACGTTCAACACGAACATCATCTCGTTCTTCCGCACCACCAAGGCCGCGCTCAAGCACATGGAGCCCGGCTCGGCGATCATCAACACCGCCTCCGAGCAGGCGTTCCAGCCCTCGCCGAACCTGCTGGCCTACGCCGCCACCAAGGGTGCGATCGTCAACTTCACCAAGAACCTCGGCCAGCTGTTGATCGAGCAGGGCATCCGCGTCAACGGCGTCGCGCCCGGCCCGGTGTGGACCCCGCTGATCCCGGCGACGATGCCGCCGGACAAGGTCGCCTCCTTCGGCGAGCAGGCCCCGATCAAGCGTGCGGCGCAGCCCGTCGAGCTCTCCCCCGCCTACGTGTTCCTCGCCTCGCAGGAGTCCAGCTACATCGCCGGCGAGACGATCAAGGTCCTCGGCGGCACGCCCGCGTAGCTCGGACGTCCGCGCGCAGACGTTGCCGCGCCGACGGCGCGGCTGGAAGGGTCGCCCGGCGGCGGCGACCCTGGGCGCCCTGATGTCCACCGCCGCACGGATCCTCACCGAGCTGCAGCGCGCGCTCACCGCTTCGGACCCGCTCGACGCCCTGAACGCGCTCACCCACCTGCGCGCCGCACTCGACACCTACGAGCACGAGCAGGTCCGCCGCGCCCTCGACCAGGGCGAGAGCTTCGCCGCGATCGCGCGCGAGGTCGGCATCTCCCGGCAGGCCGCGCACCGGCGCTACCGCGGGTTGACGATCGAGCCGCCGACCTACACGCCGCGGATGCTGCGCGTGCTGGCGCTGGCGCGCTCGGAGGCCGCGCGCGAGGGCGCGGACAGCGTCGAGGTCGAGCACGTCATGCGCGTGCTCGCCGGGCAGGCGAGGACGCCGGTCGCCTCGGACGGCCCGACGCGGATCGGTCCACGGCTGCGGCGGCTGCTGCGCGAGCAGGCCCGCCCGATCGACGTCGAGGACGTCGAGCGCGCGATCGCCGCGGCGCCCGTGGGATGATCCGGAAGCGTCAAATGCGCTTGGCGACGCCCCCGCGATCCGGGCAGGCGAGCAGCGACATGGCGACCAGCTCACGCTGCGTGAGCGGCCGGCGCGGCTCGGCTTCCGGCTTGGCGGGAGGCGCGACTTCGCGCACCTGCGGTACCGAATACTGATGAGGCGAGGTGGACAGCCCGGCGTTCATGGTGGGCCGAAACTAGCCGGACCTGAGCAACCGGTCAAGCTGAAGTTGGCCGACTTGCGTACGACAATCGTCCAAAAGGTGTCCAGCCAGCGCCATCCGTAACGGATGTGGCGTTTCCGAGACCATCCCTCCATGACGTTCACCGACCCGCCCCGCCAGGTCGCCTGGCGCCACAAGGACCTGCGCGAAGGCTTCGAGGTGGTGTTCATCGAGCCGCGCTGGACGGTCGAGGGCGCGACCGCGGCGATCGAGGACGGCGACGGGTTCGCCGTCCAGTACGCGATCGACCTCTCCCCCGAATGGGTGACCCGCAGCGCGCGCGTGGCGAGCTTCGGCCGTGAGTTGCACCTGCTCGCCGACGGCGACGGCGCCTGGCACATCGACGGCGGTCCCGCGCCGCACCTGGACGGCATCTTCGACGTCGACCTGGAGTCCTCGGCGTTCACCAACGCGTTCCCGGTGCACCGGCTCGCGCTCGCCGTCGGGGAGTCGGCCGAAGCGCCCGCGGCCTGGGTGCGGTTCTCGTCGCTCACCGTCGAGCGGCTCGAGCAGCGCTACACGCGCCTGCCCGACGACGCGGCCGGGCGCGCGCGCTTCGACTACTGGTCGCCGGACCTGCAGTGCGAGCTCGTCTACGACGCGTGCGGGCTCGTGCTCGACTACCCGGGCATCGCTACACGCGCCGCCTGACCCAGAAGGCGGTGAGGCCGAAAAGGCCGGCGGCGAGCGCGGTGAACCCGGCCAGCTCGATCGCCTGCAGCGTCCAATACCGCGAGGCGGGCTGGAACACCACGCGCTGGCGGTACCCGAGGTCGGCGAGCCGCTGGAAGCAGGCGGGATCGGCGATCGGCTTCATCCGCTTCGCGTCCGGACGCACGCAGGAGGTCAGGAACGACGGGAAGCCGGCCTGGCCGGGGGGCGCGACGGTCTCGTTGGCGATCATCCACGCGCCGGGCTCGGTCGTGCGGACCCGCATCTCCACGACCGGGCCGCCCTTGCCGGCGATCAAGAACCCGCCGAGGTTCTCGGGGGTGACGGTGACGGTCCGGGTCGTCGGGCCCAGGTGGGCGCGGACGAACGGCGGGACCGCGAACTGCACGAGCGCGAAGACGGCCGCGGTGACCGCCATCGCCGGCACGGTGCGGCGGATGAGCGTCCCGGCGGTGACGCCGAGGGCGAAGGCGAACAGCGCGTAGCCGATCGGGACGATCCCGCGCGAGGCGAACATGATCGGCTCCATCCGCAGCGCGCCCGCGATGCCCTGCGCCTCCTGGCCGGACACCTGCGCCGCGTGGACGGCTTCGGCCCACCACGTGAGCAGCAGGCCGAGGGCGCCGGCGACCAGCGCGGCCGCGCCGCCGATCAGCGCCAGCTTGGTGGCCAGCCAGCGGCTGCGGCTGACGCTCTGGTTCCACACCAGCCGGTGCGTGCCGGCCTCCAGCTCGCGCGCCACGAGCGGCGCGCCCCAGAACATGCCGATGACCGCCGGAAGCAGCAACATCGCGAGCGTGGCGATCGTGTAGACCTGGATGTGCGTGCGCTCGGCCTCGAACAGGTTCAGCGCCTCGTCGGGCAGCCCGACCGCGAGCAGCGCGAGCGCCAGCAGCCCCGCGGCCGTCACGATCACCGACGCGGGAAAGCGGAACTGGCGCCAGCTGAGCCAGATCATCGGACCGACTCCAGCTCCCGCACCGCGGGCTCGCGGCGCTGCTCCATGTACGCCAGCACGATGTCCTCGAGGCTGAGGTGGCCGACGTTCCAGGTCGGGTCGGCGATCGGCCCGTCGTAGCGGACGACGTAGGTCGACTGCACGTCGGTGTGGCTCGCGGTGACGAGCTCGCCCGGGTGCCCGGCGTCGCGCGGCCCCGACACGCGGACGTGCCCGGACACGATGTCGTCGAGATCGCCCGCGAGCCGCACGCGGCTCGCCACCAGCACGATCAGGTGGTCGCACACGCGCTCGAGGTCGGACACGAGGTGCGAGGACAGGATCACGCTGAGCTCCTGCTCGGCCACCGCCTCCATCAGGTCCTGCAGGAACTCCCGCCGCGCGAGCGGGTCCAGCGAAGCGACCGGCTCGTCGAGGATCAGCAGCTCAGGCCGCTTGGCGATCCCGAGCGTGAGCGCGAGCTGCGCGCGCTGGCCGCCCGAGAGCTTGCGGGCGCGCTGGCGCGGATCGAGGCCCAGGCGCTCGATCCGGCGCCGCGCGAGGTCGGCGTCCCACGCCGGGTTCAGGTGCTCGCCGAGCGCGAGATGATCGGCGACCGTCAGGTGCGCGTAGGTCGGCGTGTCCTGTGCGACGTAGCCGACCTTGGCCAGGTGCTCCGGAGGCGTGCCGCCGAGCACCTCGATCGTGCCGCTCGTGGGCGCGAGCATCCCGACCGCAAGGTTGAGCAGCGTCGACTTGCCCGCGCCGTTCGGCCCGACGAGGCCGACCACGCGGCCCGCGGGGATGTCCAGCGTGCAGTCGTCGAGCGCGGCGCGGCGCCCGTACGTCTTGCCCAGACCGACGGCCCGGAGGACGGTGCTCATGCGACCTCCCTCATCTCACTTCGAAACGTGGTCTGGAACAGCGCCTCGATGCTCTCGTCGTCGAGGCCGGCGTTGCGGGCCTTGCCCAACCAACGGCGCAGCTCCTGACGCAGCGGGCCGTGGGCCGCGAGCGTCGTGTCGGCCAGCGTGCGGGTGACGAACGTGCCGACGCCGGGGCGCGCGGCGACCAGGCCCTCGTGCTCGAGCTCCCGATAGGCCTTGAGCACCGTGTTGGGGTTGATGGCCAGCGCGGCCACGACGTCCTTGACCGTCGGGAGCTGGTCCCCCTCGCTCAGCAGGCCCAGGCGCAACGCGTGCCGGACCTGCCGGACGATCTGCTGGTACGGCGAGAGGCCGGAGCCGCCGTCGAGGTGGAACTCAATCATTGTGCTATGAACCTAGCACAATAGATGCCTGGTCTGACGCGCGAGGTACGGCACGCCGACGCGCGGCGTGTCGGAGCTCCGCGGGCGGGCGACTCAGCGGCGCGCGGCGCCCGGCGTGGCCGGTCGGCGCGCGATCAGCTGGTGCACTCCGACGCCGATCGCCATCGCGAGCGCGAACACCACGGCGGCGATCGCGCCCACCGTCGCGTAGCTCGCGAAGTTCCAGTCGTCACTGCCGTCGGGCGCGAGCGTGCCGGCGATCGTCCAGACGACGGCGAGGGCGACCGGCGCCAGCAGCGCCCACCAGCGCCCGACCAGCGCCCCGACGACGACCGTACCGACCAGCAGCGAGAGCCATGCGCCCGCGGACTGCAGCTCCAGGAGGACGACCCACACGGCCGCGACCCAGGCGGCGAGGACGAGGATCCGCAGCGCAAGTCCCATTGCTCACGATGTACCCACTTTCAGGCAAAGCGCAGCGCGAGCCGGCAATTCAGGCATTCGACGAGATGCGCTTCGGCGTAGGTGCGGGAGCGGCGCACCGGCCGGCAACGGGCCGTCGGTTCGTCGCTGGCGACGAGGTGCAGGAGGGCGCCCCACGCGAGCGCGTGGCGCTTCTCGTACTGGTGCAGCGAGAGGTTCAGCGCCGTGGCGATCTCCCGCCGCGACGCGCCGTGCAGGTGGCGACGGCGGATGAGCGTGCCGTACTCGGCGGGCAGCCGCCGCAGCGCGCGGTGGACGGTGCGGTGCGCGAGCGCGCGGTCGAAGCCGTCGTCCTCGGGTGTCGCGGCGAGCTGCTCGTCGAGCTCCACGAACGCGCGCGGCGAGCGGCGGCCGTCGCGCGCGCGGCGGAAGTCCTCCGCGCGGTTGAGCACGACGCGCGCGAACCACGCGCGCCCCGCGCCCGGCGGGACCTTTCCGGCCACCGCGAGGAGCGCGTCGGACACGATGTCCTCGGCGTCCTCGCGGCTGAGCGTCCCGCCGAAGCGGGTCACGACGAGCTGTTCGTAGCGGCCGCGCTCAGCGGCCAGGCGGGCGAGGGCGGAGCGATGCTGGGGAGGCATGCCCCTGACGATCCGCCACGCGCGCCCGCCTGACCTCAGTGACGACCCTGATCCGCCCCCTTACCCGGCGACGCGGAACGTCGTGCGGGCCGTCGTGCGCCCGCCGGCGACCACCGTCACGCGGTAGCGGCCGGCGCGGAGCTTGAAGCGGCTGAGGCTGATGCGCACGGTGCCGCGCTGCACCGCGGGCAGGTCGAGGACGCCCGGCCGCAGACGCCACCCGTTGCCGGTCTGGCGCTCGATCGTGACCCGCAGCCGCGCGGGCGCGGACAGGTTCAGCTCGAGCTTCTCGCGCACGCGCAGCCGCGTGATCTCGGGCGCGTCCGGCACGGACGCGCGGGGCGTCACCGGCGGCACCGGCGCGCCGGCGGGCGCCTGGGCGCCACCCACGAGCCCACCGGCCGTCCGGCCCTCGTCGGCGCCGCCGCTGATCCCAGGCGACTCGACCGGCGGCTGCCCCCCTCCACCGGCCGGGGCCGGGCCGCCCGGAGCGGTCGGCGCGCCGTCGCCGGGCACGGGGTTGCCGGGCGTGGTCGGCGCCGGACCGCCGGACGTCGGCGCGCCGGGGTCGGCCGGCGTCGTCGGCACGCCGCCGCCCGGCGCGTCACCGGTCGGCGGTGCGATCACCGGCGGCAGTGCGTAGCGGCGGGCCTGGAGCGTCACGTTCGAGCCGGACGGCCGGTGCCACACCACGAACGCGTGACCGCTGGGGGCGACGCCGAGCTCAGGCTCCTGCGCGGTCGTGGTCTCGGACAGCACGACCGGGCCAGGCTCCCACGTCGTGCCGTCGAACCGGCGGCTCTCGACCGTGGTCGGTTGGCCGGGCTTGCGCCAGACGACGATCGCGCGACCGGACGCGTCCGCGCCGAGCTGGTGCGAGAGCGCGTTGGCCCCCGGCGTCGACAGGTTCGTCGGTGCGTCCCAGCGGCTGCCGTCGAAGGTGCGCGCGCGGACGACGAACTTGCCGTCGCCCTGGGCGAACCACGCGACGGTCGCCCGGCCGTCCGGCGTGACCGCCAGCTGCGGCGCGTGGGCGATCCCGTTGCGCGGGGTCAGCGGGGTCGGCGCGCCCCACGTGCCGCCCTCGAACCGGCGTGACTGCACGAACGTCCCGCCCGCCTCGGACGCGCCCCAGGTCGCCTGCACGCGCCCGGCGGCGTCGACGCCCAGCGCCACGCCGGACGAGGACTCGCCCGGGACCGAGAGACGCGTGGGCGTGGCCGGCCAGCGGTCCTTGGCGGCGTCGTAGCGCTTGACCTCGATTCCGTCCGGGGCCTGCCAGGCCACGGTGGCGTTCCCGCTGTCGTCGACGACCGCGGCGGGCTGGTAGGCGTCGCCCGCATCCGAGGACAGCGCGGTGGACGCGGACTCCCAGGCGCCGGCGACGGCGTCGTAGCGGCGGGAGCGGACCACGCCGCTCGCAGTCCAGACGGCGAGCGCGTCACCATCGGCCTCGAACGTGAGCGCCGGCTGCGTGGCGTTCTCGTCCGCGCTCGAGAGCGTCGCGCTCGCGGTCTCCCACGTGCCGGTCGAGCGGTCGAACCGGCGCGCCTTGAGCACGCGCTGGCCGTTGACCGCCTGCGCCCACAGCGCGAGCGCGTTGCCGGCGCGGTCCATGCCGACGAGCGGGCTCATGTTGTTCGAGCTCGCGACCGACAGCTCGCGCACGGTCGTCTCCCACACACCGGCCGCGGCGTCGTAGCGGCGCACGCGGATGGCGGTTCGCCCGGTGAGGGGCGCCTCCCACACCGTGAGGGCGTTGCCCGCGTCGTCGACGGCGACGTCGTGGACGGGGTCCATCGCGGCCACGGTCTGCAGGTCCGTGACCCCGGGCGTCCAGTCGGCCTGCGCGGGCGCGGCGGCGGCGAGCGTCACGCCCGCGGCCGCGATCAGCAGAACGCGCCTCACGACTGCACCGTCACGAAGAACTGGTGGTAGTACGGGTAGGAGCCGTCGACGGAGTTGAGCGTGATCCGGACCTGCTTGCCGGCGCACGGCCCGCTCGCCGGCCGGATCCAGACGGTCGGGTTGCGCGCCCAGTCGCCGGGCGTCACCTGCACGTTGCGCGGCTCGTGCTGGAGCCCGTCGAGGCAGATCGTGTTGTCGGACCAGACCAGCACGTTGGCCTTCTCGATGCCGGAGGCGCGGTTGACCTCGACGTAGGGCGCGCCGTGACGCAGCGCGAAGATCTGGGCGTACGCCGTCGTCGCGGCGTTCGTGGGCGGCGGCGGCGCGACGACCGTGTTGGCGGCGTAGGACGTGCCGCCGAGTGAGAGGAACAGCGCCAGCAACGCGATCGGATGCTGCTTCAGGTACTTGAGCATGCTCCTATGACGGACGCTCGCCGGGACTCCGGAAGCGCGGTGGCCGTCACCGCCAGGGCGAGCAGCACGGCGGCCACCGGCACGAACAGCGCGGCCTGGTAGCCGTCGAGCCGCGCGGCCTCCGAGGTCCCGTCGGTCGCGGCGACGTTGACCGCCGCCACCACGGCCAACCCGACGGCGGCGCCGAACTGCAGCGACACGTACTGCAGTCCGCTCGCGAGGCCCTGCTCGTGCTCGGCGATGCCGTCCGTCGCGACGATCATCAGCGTCCCGAACGCCAGCGCGAAGGCGACGCCCACGAGCACGATCGTCGGCAGCATCTGCAGGTACGTCCAGTCCGGCCCGAGCGGCAGGAAGAGCCCGTAGCCGACCGCGGCGAGGACCATCCCCGCGCCGATCACGGGCAGTTTGCCGAAGCGCTCGACCAGCCGAGGCGTGAGCGTGGGCGCGAGGATGGCGTCGATGCCGAGCACCATCAGCGCGAGCCCGGTCTCCACCGGCGACCAGTCACGCAGCTCCTGCAAGTAGAGCACGGCGACGAACTGGAACGCGACGAAGGCGCCGATGAACAGCATCGTGCCCACGTTGGCCCGCACCAGCGACGCGCTGCGCAGGATGCCGAGCCGCACCAGCGGCGCGGCGGCGCGCCGCTCGACGGCGACGAACGCCGCCAGCAGCGCGGCGCTGCCCACCAGCCCGACGACGGTCAGCGCGACGTCCACGTCGGGCGCGCGCACGACGGTGAACACGAGCAGGATCATGGCCGCGGTGAGGCTGAGCGCGCCGCTGAGGTCGAACGCACCCGCCGCCCGCTCCGCGTCGCGCGGCACCACCCGCATGGCCGCGAGCATCAGCAGCGACGCCATCGCGACCGGCGCGAAGAACACCCAGCGCCAGCCGATCGCGGTCAGCAGCCCGCCGACGACCATGCCGAGCGAGAAGCCCGCGGCGGCCACGCCCGCGTAGATCAGCAGGGCACGGTTGCGCTCGGAGCCCTCCGCGAAACTCGACGTGATGATCGACAGCCCGGCCGGCGCCATGAAGCCCGCGGCCACGCCGGTGACGAACCGCGCGAGGATCAGCAGCCAGCCGCTGTCGGCGATCCCGCCCAGGGCGGAGAACACGATGAACACCGCCATCCAGGACAGGAACATCCGCCGCCGGCCGAGCAGGTCCGCCGCGCGTCCGCCGAGCAGCACGAACCCGCCGTAGCCGAGCACGTACGCGCTCACGATCCACTGCAGCTCGCTCGTGGCGAGCCCGAGCTCTTCGCGGATCGACGGCAGCGCGACGCCCATCATCGAGACGTCGACGCCCTCGAGGAAGATCGCCCCCGACAGCACTAGCAGCAACAGCGTTCGGGATCTGGTCACGGTGCCTCCTTGACGGTTACTTCTAGTAAGTAGCCGCATGATGCGTCACCATCCGCAGCAATGGAAGAAGGCACTTCAGAGTCACTCGGTTCCTGCTGCGACACCTCCCGCAACGACGCTCACCAGTGGGACACCCGGGAGGACTGCGAGGTCCGCCAGATCCTGGACCGGATCGCGGACAAGTGGTCGCTGCTGGCGATCGCGCTGCTCGAGGGCCGGACGCTGCGCTTCAACGAGCTGCGCCGGGAGATCGACGGGATCTCGCAGCGGATGCTCACGGTCACGCTGCGCCAGCTCGAGCGCGACGGACTCGTCACCCGCACGGTCTACCCGGTCGTGCCGCCGCGCGTGGAGTACGGGCTGACGCCGCTCGGCGAGAGCCTGCACTCCACGGTCCAGGCGCTCGTCACGTGGACCGAGTCCCACCAGGACCAGGTCGCCGCCGCCCGCGCCGCGTACGACGCGCGCGCGGCCGAGCCGGTCGCGTAGCGACCGGTCGCCTGGGGCGGCGACCGACGCGGCGGGACCGCCTAGATGCGCCAGGTCATCTCGAGCGTCCCGCCCTCGCGCACCTGGTCCCAGCGCGCAGCGGAGTTGCGCAGCTGGGAGCCCATCAGCTCCAGCTGCTCGCGCGTTACGGGCACGGCCCAGCGCTCACCCGTCCGGACGGAGCCGCCGTCGCTGATCGCGTCCGCGACGGCGCGCACCATCACCTCCGACTGACGCAGCGTCTCCCCCGCGGCGTCCGTGATCGCCCACGCCTTCTTCTCCGAGTGCGGCGGCCTTTTGCCCCCGATGAACTCGAGGTTGGCGACCAGGCCGCCGACCGCGATCGTCCCCCACAGCCCGCCGCGCAGCTCGAGCGTCTGCTCGACGATCAGGTGCGCGATGTCGTGCGGCACGCGCACGCCGCCGCCGAGCTGGTTGTAGGAGCCGCCCCGGAGCTTCATGACCGCGCCGTCCGGGCGCGTGAAGGTCGAGTGGTAGCGGCCGCGAGCTTCTCGGTGGAACGTGATCTTCAAGCGAACAGGGATTGCTGGGTGAAACCGGGCGCACGCTCGATCTCCAGCATCCGCCGCTTGGTGACGATCCCGCCGGGCGCCGAGAAGCCGTGCAGCGCGCCCGTCGATGAGAGCACACGGTGACAGGGGACCACGATCGGGAACGGGTTCGAACCCAGCGCCCGCCCGACGGCCTGCGCGGCGCCGGGTGATCCGACCGCCCGCGCAAGGTCCCCGTACGTGCAGACCTCGCCCGGCCCGACCGCGCGCGTGGCGGCGTAGACCGCGGCCGCGAAGGCCTCGACGCCGGTGAGGTCGAGCGGCACCTCGCGCAGGTCGCGCGGCTCGCCGGCGAAGAGCGCAGCGATGCCGTCGGCCGCCGCAAGGACGAACGCGGGCGGCGAGACCGCGGTGGCGGGCGGCGAGCCGCTGGTGGCGGCGCCGCCCGTGCGCGGGCGTTCGTCGAGCGGGAACGACCGCGGTAGGTACGCGTGCGTCAGCCCGTCGTCGCTCCACTCCAGCGCGCACTCGCCGATCGCCGTCTCGAACCGCAGCACACGGCCAGCGTACCTACGCCACCGGCGTCGCCTTCGCCGCCTCCGCCGCCTGATCGACCCCGTTGCGCCACGGCTCGCCGTGGCCCGTCAACGCGATGCGCGCGCCGGTCGCTGCGAGCGCGTCGAGGCTGCGCTTGGCCTGCTCGGAGTCCGCCGTCGCCGCGCGCGCGACCACCCGCGGCCCGCGCTTGCCCGTGTACGGATCGAGCGTCACGAACGCGTCGCCGACGAGGATCGCGTCGCGGTCGGGCAGATGCATCGCGCAGTGCCCGTACGTGTGGCCCGGGCAGAACACCACGCGCGGACGGCCGGGGACGTCGAGCACGTCGCCGTCCTCGTACGGGGTCACGTCGCCGACCGGGTTCGGCGTCCACGCGCGATTCAGCGTGAGCGCCGCCACGATCGGCAGCGCCCGCGGCTGCGTGAGCAGGTACTTCGAGCGCGGCCGCTCGTGGTCGTAGCGGGTCGGGTGGCGCGTGAGCCCGACCTCCCGCCGGTGCGCGTAGACCGGGATGTCCAGCCGCTGGCGCGCCTTCTCCGCGAAGCCGACGTGGTCGAAGTGCGCGTGCGTGAGCACGAGCGCGCGGATGTCGTCCAGCGAGTGCCCGAGCTCCTTGACCGCCTTCAACAGCGAGTCCCACGACGTCGGCACGCCGGCGTCGACCACGGTCAAGGACCCGTCGTACTCGATCAGGTACCAGTTCGTGTAGGCGTCCTCGATGCGGTGGACGCCGGGCGCGACGTCGCGGGTGAGGCTCACGGCTTGAACACCGCCCGCATGCAGTTGTCCTCTTTGTCCTTGAACAGCTGGTAGCCCTTCGGCGAGTCCTCCAGGGACATCCGGTGCGTGACCAGGAAGGACGGGTCGAGCTCGCCCTTCTGCACGTGCTCGAGCATGGCCGGCATGTAGCGCTGGCCGGGCTGCTGGGACGTGCGGATCGTGATCCCCTTGTTCATCAGGATCCCGAGCGGGAACTTGTCCATGAGCCCGTAGACGCCGACGATCGACAGCGTGCCGCCCTTGCGCACGGCCATGATCGCCTCGCGCAACGCGCTGCCGCGGTCGGTCTCCAGGTGCAGCGCCTGCTTGACGCGGTCGTAGGCATACTGCGGCCCGGTGCCGTGCGCCTCCATCCCGACGGCCTCGATGCACGAGTCCGGGCCGATGCCGTGCGTGAACTCCCGCAGCTCCTCGAGGACGCTGTCGGACTCCTCGTAGTTGATCGTCTCCGAGCCGATGATGTCGCGCGCCATCGCGAGCCGCTCGGGGATGCGGTCGATCGCGATCACGCGACCGGCGCCCATGATCATCGCGCTCTTCTGCGCCATCAGCCCGACGCCGCCGCAGCCCCACACGGCGACGGTGTCGCCCGGCTTGATGTCGGCGAAGTCGGCGCCCATGTACCCAGTGGGCACGGCGTCGGACAGGAACAGCGCCTGCTCGTCCGTCACGCCTTCCGGCACCGTGAACGCGTTGACGTCACCGAACGGGACGCGGATGAACTCGGCGTGCGAGCCGGCGTAGCCGCCGAACGCGTGCGAGTAGCCCGGGATGCCGCCGGTCGGGTAGCCCAGCACGGGCTCGGCCAGCTCGGGCTTCGGGTGCGTGTTGTCGCACAGCGAGTACTCGTCGTGGTCGCAGTACCAGCACTTCCCGCAGCCGAGGAACGACGGCACGACGACACGGTCGCCCACGCGCAGCTTGGACACCTCGCGCCCGACCTCGACGACCTCGCCCATGTACTCGTGGCCGATGACGTCGCCTTCGCGCATCGTCGGGACGTAGCCGCCGAGCAGGTGCAGATCCGAGCCGCAGGTCGTCGTGAGGCCGACCTTGAGCACGACGTCGTGCGGGTTGACGATCGTGGGATCCGGGACGGTGTTGACCTGCAGGTCGTTGACGCCCATCCAGCACAGGGCCCTCATGCCGCGTCCTCCCGCGCCGACGGGTTGTTCTCGGTGGTCGGGACCTCGCCCGTCTCCACCAGCGCCTTCAGCCGGCGCACCGCCTTGCCGGCCAGCGTGTTGGCCGCCATGTCCGGCACCGCCTCCTTCAGTCGCAGGTGCACGGTCACCGCGAGCCCCCAGTCGCGCACGGTCTGGCCGTACTGCGTCGTGGCGCTCTCCATCGGGATCCCGTCGAAGATCGTGGTAGTGCGGCTCGTCCACACCTGCTCGATCTCGTCCTTGGAGGCCCGGATCGGCAGGGTCCGACTCGCCTCCAGCGGTCCGGATCGGACCTTGCTCAGCGCGTCCTTCGCCTTATCGGCAACACTCATCCACGGGCGCTACCCCGCGGTCGCGACCGCCTCGGGCGCGCTCGTCACGGCCCTGACGCTCCGCCACCGGGCGGTCTCGTCGACCAACCGGCGCAGCATCAGCTCCACGCCGCCTTCGGCCGCGTTCGTGCGCTGGCGCACGGCGCCGTTGCCGCGCTCGAGCAGGCGGTGGACCAGCATCAGCTCGTCCCAGCAGCCGAGGTCGGCGGCGTACGCGCTGGCGACCGCGACGGCGTGCAGCGCGACCTCGCGCACCGGCCGCAGCGTGCCCTCCGACAGCAGGCGCGCTTCCAGGCCGTCGCGCGTGGCGCGGAAGCTCAGCTCGCGCAGCGCCTCGGGCCCCGGCAGGCGGCGGCGCTTGACGGTGCTCGCCTCGTGCACGGCCAGGCAGTGCGTGAGCGCGACGAGCGCGACCAGGTCCTCCAGCGAGGACTGCGCGTCCAGCGCGCGGATCTCGAGCGTGCCGAGCCGCGGGTGCGGACGCAGGTCCCACCACAGGTAGCTGTCGTCCGGGCACTCGCCGAGCGCGCGCAGCTCCTCGACCGTCGTCGCGTAGTCGGCGTAGTCCTCGAACGCGCGCGGGATGCCCGAGCGCGGGAACGAGTTGCAGATGACCGAGCGCGTGCTGGCCAGCCCGGAGTCCTGCCCGTACCAGTACGGCGAGTTCGCGCCCAGCGCCTGCAGCAGCGGGATCCAGCCGCGCATGCCGTTCGCGGCACGCACCGCGGTCTCGCCGTCCGGCATGCCGACGTGCACGTGCACGCCGCAGTGCGGCGTCTGCCGCATGATCGCCCGCATGCTGCGGTCGATCAGCTCGTAGCGCTCGCCGCCGCGCAGAACCACTTCGCCGAAGCGCGCCAGCGGGTGCACGCCCGCACCCACGAGCGGCGTGACCTCGCCGAGCTCCGCGCGCAGCGCGCCCAGGATGGCGACGGCCTCACCGGCGTCGTCGCACACGGGCGTGCGGAGCTCGAGCACGCCGTCCGTCACCTCGCCCGTGACGTGCTCGGGCGAGAGCCCGGCGCGCTCCAGCAGGTCCTCGGTGCCGCCGCACGGCAGCAACGTGCCCGGGTGGACCGCGATCAGCTCCTCCTCCACCCCAAGGCTGAATCGGTCTGATCCCTTGAAGCTCAATGGCGAAGAGGTGAGAGAAGTAATCGGCATGGGCGGCCGGGCTCTACCCGCGGCGCGGGTTTTCCACGCCCGGCCGCCGTCGCCGCGCGATGACGCCCGTCACGGCAGTGACGAGCCGGTATTTTCCCTGCTCGCAAGGGGTAGATCTGGCCCATGATCGGAGAACTCATCGCCGCCGTCGTCATCGGCATCATCGCCGGGTACATCGGCCGCGCACTTCTGCCCGGGAAGGACTCCATGGGCTTCGTCGGAACGGTGCTCGTGGGCATCGTCGGCGCACTCGTCGGCTGGGCGCTCTTCACTTACGCGCTCGGCATCGGCGACAACGACAAATTCGACCTCGGCGGCATCATCGGCGCCATCGTTGGCACGATGCTCGTCCTGCTCGTGCTCCGCGCCGTTCGCGGCCGCAGCGGCACGCCCGCGCGCACCGCGCGCCACTAGGAACGCGTGAGGCACGGCGACGACGCGCTGCCGGGTTGGTATCGCACCGCGGCCGCGGCGAGTTGGCGATTTCTCGTCATCGTCGCGGCCGCGGGGGCGCTGCTGTGGGCCCTGGTCCACCTGCGCGTCGTCGTCCTGCCGATCATCGTCGCGCTGCTGATCAGCACGCTGCTGCTGCCGGTGGTGCGCTGGCTGAAGGCGCGCGGAGCGCCTGACGCCCTCGCCGCGGCGGGCGCGATGCTCGGCGCGTTCCTGCTGATCGCCGCGATCGGGACGGCGGTCGCGCCGTCGATCGGCGACCAGTTCGGCGAGCTCCGCCCGCGCGCCGAGGATGGCCTGCGGGAAGCCGGCGACGTGCTCGCCGAGCCGCCGTTCAACCTCAGCGAGACGGAGATCCAGGACCAGATCGACGACGGCATCGCCCGGCTGCGCGAGAACAGCGGGCCGCTGGCGCGCGGCGTCACGAGCGGCGCCGTGATCCTCGGCGAGGTCCTGACCGGGCTGCTCGTCGCGCTGCTGCTCACGTTCTTCTTCCTCAAGGACGGCGAGCGCATGTGGGGCTACCTGCTGCGCTTCACCGGCCGTGGTCGCGAGCACGCGAACGAGCTCGGCACGCGCGTGTACGCGGCGCTCTCGGGCTACGTGCGCGGCATCGCGCTCGTCGGCCTGGTCGACGCGCTGCTGATCGGGTTGGCGCTGGTGATCATCGGGGTCCCGCTCGTGGTCCCGATCATGGTGATCACGTTCTTCGCGGCGTTCGTGCCGCTGATCGGCGCGTTCCTGGCCGGCCTCGTCGCCGTGCTGATCGCGCTCGTCTCCGGCGGCGTGCTGGACGCGGCGCTCGTGCTCGGCGCCATCATTCTCGTCCAGCAGGTCGAGGGCCACCTGCTCTACCCGATCCTGATGGGCCGGACCGTGCACCTGCACCCGGCGGCGATCGTGGTCGCGCTCGCCGCCGGCGGCATCCTGGGCGGGATCGTCGGCGTCTTCCTCGCCGTGCCGGTCGCCGGCGTCGTCTCCGTCGTGCTCGACTACGTGAAGGCCGAGCCGCCGCCCGAGTCGCCGCTCGTCGACGAGGACGAGGCGAACGCCCCGCGCGAGTCCAGCCGCTCGGCGAGCGCCGAGAACTCCGCAGAGCGGTCGTAGCGGCCGGGCTCGAGGTAGAGCTTGCCAGGGTGCGCTCGCGGCTGCAGCGGCGCGAGCGCGGTTTCGATCGCGTCGAGCGGGACCGGCCCCGGCTCGAACGTGAAGTGCACGGCGAACGTGTCGCGGCCGTACATCGGGCTCATCCACAACTCGTCGGCGGCGACGGTGCGCAGCTCGCACACGAGCAGCCCCGGCAGCGTGAGTGCCCGCAGCGCGTCGATGGCGGCCGCCGCGTGCTCGCGGGGCAGCAGATACTCGGCCTGCAGCTCATCGCCCTTGCTCGGGGTGAAGCCCATCCGGAAGTGCGGCAGCCGGTCCCACCACGGACCGGGCACGCCGAGCTGGCGCGTGCAGTTCACGGGGTCGAGCTCCATGATCGGGTGACGCTCGACCGTGGCGGCAGTGGCGTCGAAGAGCGTGTCGGGCGGCGTGCCGCGTGCCTTCAGCCAGACCATGTCCACGCCTTTCAGGCGCGTGAAGACACTGACGCTGTAGGCGGCGTCGAAGACGTCCGGGACGTGCTCCCAGCTGAGCCCTTCGAAGACCCGCTGCGTGACCTCGTAGTGCGGCTCGGTGTCGAGCGTGACGCGGGTCACGACGCCGAGCCGGCCGAGGTGGACGACCATGCCGTCGAAGTCGGGCTCGCCGCGGCGGGCTTCCACCACGTCGCCGGTGCTCGTCACGAGCTGCAGCGCCCGCACCGCCGTCGCCAGGTTGCCGGTACCCGATCCGTGCGTGCCGGTCGCGATCGCCCCGCCGACCGAGATGTGCGGGAGCGACGCGAGGTTGTGCAGCGCCGCGCGCCCGTCGAGGTGCTGCGCGAGCTCGCCGTAGGTGAGACCCGCGTTGCAGGTGACGCAGTGGTCCTCGAGCACGACGTCGGCGGGCAGGCCGCGCACCGACACGAGCTCGTCGGCGTCGGCCAGGTGGTTGAACGTGTGGCGCGAGCCGAGCGCGCGCAGGTTGGCGGCCTTCGCCACGATCGCGCGCAGCTCGTCGTGCGTCGCCGGCTCGTGCACGCGCCGCGCGCGGTAGGTGACGTTACCGGCCCAGTTGCGCATCGAACGCCTCGCCGGCGTTCTCCACCACGCGCCGCTCGCCCTCGCAAAGGAGCACGAACCGCTGCCGCGCGAACTCGGGGTAGCCGTCGCCCTCGACGGTCGCGCTCAGCTCGCGCCCGCGCAGCGTGAAGGTCGTGCGATAGAAGCCGCCGTCGACCGTGAGGCCGTCGTCCTCGTGCAGGATCGACTCGCCGTCGCCGGGGAACACGCGCAGCTCGATCTCGGTCGGATGGTGCCCGGCGGTGGACGGCGGCGCCTGCGGCCACATCGGGATCACGGTCCCGGCGCGGGCGAAGATCGGGATGCGGTCCATCGGCGTGGGCGCGACGATCCAGCGCCCACCGGTGTGCCGTTCGCCCGAGTGCCAGTCGTACCACTCGCCGCGCGGGAGATAGACCTGGCGGGCGGTCATGCCGGGCTCGGTGACGGGCGCGACGAGCAGGTCGCGGCCGAGCAGGTACTGGTCGTCGATGTCGCGGACGGTCGCGTCGTCCTGGTGGTCGAACACGAGTGGGCGCTGCACGGGCTCACCCGTCTCGCACGCGCGCACGAACGCCGCGTACAGGTACGGCAGCAGCCGGTAGCGCAGCTCCAGCGCCGCTCGGGCGAGAGTGAGCACCGCCTCGCCCCAGGCCCACGCGTACTGGTCGACGTTGCCGATCATCGAGTGGTTGCGGCAGAACGGCGTCAGCGCGCCGTACTGCATCCAGCGCACGAACAGCTCGCCGTTGGAGTCGCCCTGGAAGCCGCCGATGTCGGCGCCGACGAACGGCTGTCCGGACACGCCGAACCCGTTCGCCATGGGGATGCTCACCCATAGGTGGTCCCAGCGGGCCTGGTTGTCCCCCATCCAATTGGCCGCGTAGCGCTGGATGCCGGCGAAGCCCGCGCGGCTGAGCACGAACGTGCGCTGCTCCGGCATCGCCTGCTTGAGCCCGTCGACGGTGCCCATCGCCATCAGCAGCGCGTACTGGTTGTGGTAGCGCTCGTGGCTCTCGGTGCCGCGGTTGAAGCGCATCCGCTCGGGCGGCACCGAGCCGGTCGCGGGCTCGTTCATGTCGTTCCAGATGCCGGCCAGACCGGATTGCACGTGCTGCGCGTTGAGCTCGCCCCACCACGCGCGGCCCTCCTCGGTGGCGAAGTCCGGGAACGCGGTGTCGCCGGGCCAGACCTCGCCGATGTACACGTCGCCGCCCTCGGTGCGGCACAGCACGTCCCGCTCGACCGCCTCGTCGAAGACGGCGTACCCGGGCTCGTACTTGACGCCCGGGTCGATGATCGTGATCACCTTGAAGCCCTGCTCGTCCAGGCGCTGCAGCATCCCGGGCGCGTCGGGGAAGCGCTCGGTGTTCCAGGTGAAGACGCGGTAGCCGTCCATGTACTCGATGTCCAGCCACAGCGCGTCGCACGGCAGGCCGTGGTCACGGTGCTGCGCGCCGAGCTGCTCCACCGCGTCCTGCGTGTAGTCGAACCAGCGGCACTGGTGGTAGCCGAGCGCCCACAGCGGCGGCTTGGCCGCGCGGCCGGTGAGCCATGTGTAGGCCTCGAGGATGTCCGGCATCCGCGGGCCCGCTAACACGTACTCCGTGTACTGGCCGCCCTCGAAGCGGATGCGGATCTCGTCGCGGAAGTCGTAGCTCGCGCGGTAGCCGTTGTCCACGAACGAGCCGCTCATGTGCCCGTCCTTGGTGTGGTGGTAGAAGAACGGGATCGAGACGTAGTACGGGTCGAACTCGACGTCGTCCCCGTTGCCGCCGAACTCGGCCGCGGCCGTGGGATTGAGGATGTCGGTGTTCCAGAGCGTGTAGCCCCGGTTGCGCCGGTTCCCGGAACCGCCCTTCTCCCCCAGGCCGTAGATCGCGTCGCCGAGCTGCACGTGGCGGCGCAACTCGAACGCGTCGTTGAGCGTCGCGTACGCGCTCGTGGTGTCGAGCACGGTGCTTCCGTCCACGCGCTGGATGAGGATCCCGAACGGGTCCTCGCGCAGCGTCACCGTCAGGGCGCTCGTGCGCAGCGTCGTGCCCTCGACCGTGAAGTCGGCCGTCCCGTCCGCGATCACGGCGAACGTGGGCGCCTCGTCGAAGACGCCGCCGCGGCTGAGCTTGATCCGCACGACGTCCTCGCGCACGGGCTCGATCCGCAGCCGCTCGCCGTGCAGCGTCGCCTCGAGGCCGCGCTCGGTCGCGGTGACGCTGTCGACGGTCGTGAACTCGATCACGGCACGTTCCGGCGCAGCTCGTCGAGCCAGACGGCGCCCGTGGAGTCGCTCGGTGCGCGCCAGTCGCCGCGCGGGCTCAGCGAGCCGCCCGAGCCGACCTTGGGCGAGTTCGGGATCGCGGTGCGCTTGAACTGGCTGATGCGGAAGAAGCGGTCCAGGAAGACCTCGAGCCAGTGCTTGATGTCCGCGCGGGTGTACTCGTTGCGCTTGTGCTCGGGGATGAGGTCCAGCCACGGGCCGCGCTCCCTGTCGCCCCAGGCGTGCTCGGCCATGAACGCGACCTTGCTCGGGCGGTAGCCGAAGCGCAGCGTGTAGAACAGGTGGAAGTCCTGCAGCTCGTACGGGCCGATCTTGCTCTCGGTGTCCGAGGTGGGCTTGTCGCCCTCGCCCGGGATCAGCTCGGGCGAGATCTCCGTGTCCAGCACGGACTGCAGCACCTCGTTGACCTCGGGCTCGAACTGCTCGGTGTCGATGACCCAGCGCAGCATGAAGCTGATCAGCGTCTTCGGGACGCTCGCGTTGACGGCGTAGTGGGACATCTGGTCGCCGACGCCGTAGGTGGCCCAGCCCAGGGCCAGCTCGGACAGGTCGCCCGTGCCGATCACGAGGCCGCCCTGGTAGTTCGCGAGCCGGAACAGGTGCGAGGTGCGCTCGCCGGCCTGGACGTTCTCGAACGTGATGTCATAGACCTTCTCGCCCTGGCTGTACGGGTGCTCGAGATCCGCGAGCATCTGCTTGGAGGAGGGCGTGATGTCGATCTCGCGCGCGCTCACGCCGAGCGCCTCCATCAGCTTCCACGAGTTGCCCTTGGTGTGCTCGGACGTCGCGAAGCCCGGCATCGTGTAGGCGAGGATGTTCTCGCGCGGGAGCCCGAGCCGGTCCATCGCGCGCGCGAGGACGATCAGCGCGTGCGTGGAGTCCAGGCCGCCGCTGACCCCGATCACGGCCTTCTCGATCCCGGTCGCGCGCATGCGGGTCTCGATGCCGCGGACCTGGATGTTGTAGACCTCGTAGCAGCGCTGGTCGCGCGTGACGGGGTTCGCGGGCACGTACGGGAAGCGCTCGATCCGGCGCCGCAGCGGCGTCTCGGTGTCCCCCGGGCCGACCTCGAACCCGATCCGCCGGAAGGACTCCAGGCGGTCCTTGTGGTCGTGGATGGAGTCGCCGAAGGAGTTCGTGCTCGACCGGTCCGAGAGCATGCGATCCAGGTCGATGTCCGCGAACAGCAGCTGCTCGTCGTCGGAGAAGCGCTCGGCCTCCTCGACCAGGTCGCCGTTCTCGTAGATCATCGCCTGGCCGTCCCAGGCGAGGTCGGTCGTGGACTCGCCGCGGCCGGCCGCGGTGTAGATGTAGGTCGCGATGCAGCGGGCGGACTGCCCGCCGACGAGCGTGTGGCGGAAGTCGGCCTTGCCGACCGTGATGTTGCTCGCGCTCAGGTTGGCGAGGATCGTCGCGCCGGCGAGCGCGCCGTAGGTGGACGGCGGCAGCGGCACCCACAGGTCCTCGCACACCTCGACGTGGATGGAGAGCCCGCGCACGTCGGAGGCCTCGAAGATCAGGTCGTTGCCGCACGGGACGGTCTCGCCGAGGATGTCGACCTCGTAGCCGAGGAACTCGCGCGCGGCGCGGAACTGGCGCTCCTCGTAGTACTCGCGGTACTCGGGCAGGTAGGACTTCGGGACGACGCCGAGGATGCGGCCGCGGTGGATGACGAACCCGCAGTTGAACAGCCCGCCCTGAGCGCGCAGCGGGCCGCCCACGATCAGCATCGGCAGCAGGTCCCGGCTGGCCTCGACGATCTGCTCCAGCGCCCGCTCGACGCCGTCGTTGAGCGCGGCCTGGTGCAGCAGGTCGTCGATCGCGTAGGCCGAGAGGCCGAGCTCCGGGAACACGGCCAGGGCGGCGCGCTCGTCGGACGCGCGTTGGGCGAGCGCGAGCGTGCGCTCGACGTTGAACGCGGGATCGGCCGGCTTGAGGTGCGGGACCGCCGCCGCCACGCGCGCGAACCCGTGGGTGTAGAGGGACTCGTAGGTGGCCACGGGCTTGTCTTACGCGGTCGCCCGGTCCGCGAAACTCGCGAGGTCGTTGAACGTCATGTCGGGCACGGCCGCCGCGGGCGGCGTCGCGCCCCCGCCGTCACGCCCGGCGCGGCGGTCGATCCACACCGTCGTCATCCCGAGCGCCTTCGCGGGCACGTGATCGTGGAACAGGCTCTGCGCGACATGCAGGATGCGCTCGCGCGGTGTGTCGATACGGGCGAACGCGTAGTCGAAGTTCTCGATCCGCGGCTTGTAGCCTTCGGCCTGCTGGGCGGTGATGACCCAGTCGAACTCGACCTGCAGCTTCTCGTTGGAGGCCGCGAACAGGTCGTCGTCGCAGTTGGTGATGACGCCGAGCCTGAAGCGCTGCTTGAGGCGCTGCAGCGCGGCGGCGCTGTCTTCGAAGGCGGGCCAGTCGACGACCGAGCCGCCGAAGGTCTCCTGCTCCTCGGTGGTTGGCTCGAAGCTCAAGTCGGTGCCGATCCCGCGCAGGGCACCGGCGAGGATCTCGCGGTAGCGCTGGTAAGGGCCCGCCTCCAGCGCCGCCTCGTGGTGCGCGAAGAACTCGAGCAGCGTCTCGTCCTCGCGGCTCGCGCCGTGGTGGTCAAGCACCGGCCGGAGCGCGTTCAGGATCCCGGTCTCCCAGTCGATCAGGGTTCCGTAGCAGTCGAAGGTGAGTGCGTCGAAGGCACCGAAGTCGATATCGCCCACGCGGGCATCCAATCACGGGAGCCGCCGTCCGCACCGAGTTGCCGGACGGCTGGGCTCAGGTTCGGTCGAGCGTCGCCAGCCAGGCCGGGAGGCCTTCCGGTGCGAAGCGGGTGACGAGCACGTCGCGTTCGAGCGCCGCGAAGCGCCAGCCGTCGGCGAAGGCGGCGCGCAACTCGGCCTCGCTGACCGGGTGCGGGACGTCGGTGTGCTCGTCGCTGAAGCAGAGGACGAAGAGCCGGCCGCGCGTCACCGCGGCGAGCGACGCGACGTACGCGCGGCGCTCGGCGGCGTCGAAGGTGTGCAGCAGCCCGCAGTCGAGCACGGTGTCGAACGTGCCGCGGAGCCGGAGCGCGTCGCCGACCTTGAAGGTCACGTCGAGGTTGCGCGCCTGCGCCTTGCTGCGAGCGAACGCGATCGCGGTCGGCGCGACGTCGACGCCGACCACGGTCAGCCCGAGCGATGCCGCGAGCAGCGCGTGCTCGCCCGTCCCGCAGCCGACGTCGAGCACGGCTCCCGTGAACGCGCCCGCCTCGGCCAGGCGTGCGAACGCCGGCTGCGGGCGGCCGATGTCCCACGGCGCCGGCTCCTCACGCGTGTACGACGCGTCCCAGCTCGCCCCCGCGCGCTGCTCGTGGCTCGTCACGTGCCGGGGACCACGAGCACGGGCAGCGCCGCGGCGTGGACGAGCCCCGAGGCGACCGAGCCGAGCACGGTGGAGGCGACCGCGCCACGGCCGCGCGAGCCCACGAGGACCGCCGCCGCGCCGTGCTCCTGCGCGCTCGCGAGCAGCGTCCGCCACGGGCCGCGGGCGGCCACCGGCGACCCGGCGCGAGCGTCCAGGCCGAGCTCGCGTGCGAACGCGGCGCCCTCCTCGGCGACGGCGTCGTCGGGAACGGTCGTGCGGGCGTCGATCGCGTGGACGACGAGCAACGGCGCGTCCCGCACGTGCTCGCCGGCGAAGCGCAGCGCCGCGCGGGCGCCGTCCGAGCCGTCGTAGCCCGCGACCACGGGCGGGGTCCCGCCGGTGTCCGCGGACGTGGGCGCTGTCCCGCCGTCGCCCGCACCGGCCGGGACGACGAGCAGCGGACGCTCGGCGTGGTGAACCAGGCTCGACGCGGTGCTGCCGAGCATCGCCCGCTCGAGCGCGCCCTCGCCATCGGTGCCGCACACGATTGCGTCCGCCCCGATCTCCGCCGCGATCGTCCGCAACTCCCGCCACGGCGTGAGCGCGAACCGCAGTTGCGGCTCCGCCTCGAGGCCCGCCGCACGCGCGAGCTCGACGCCCGCTTCGGTGGTCGCGCGCGCCTCCGTCTCGGCCTGCTCGCGCAGGTTGTCGATCCCCTCCGCAACCATCGTCTCCGGCAGCGCGACGCGCGCCAGCCCGGCGCTGGCCATCGATGGCGCCGGCGGGTGCACGTGCGCGACGACAGCCTCACACGGCCCGAACAGCGCCCGCGCGGCGCGGATCGCCGCACGCGCGGGCTCGGAGTCGTCGAAGCCGATCAGCAAGCGGGTCATGACTGCTCCACGAGGTCGAAGGCACTGCCGGGCGGGACCTGCCCCCCGCGCCGGAGAGCACGGACCGTACCGGTCCGCGGCCGCGCGAGCCAGCGACGCGCGGATCGGCGTGGCGGCGGAGAACGCCCGCAGCCGTTAAACGGCGAAGCCGCCGCGATCCCAAAGGGACCGCGGCGGCCTCAGAGACGCACCGTTACGGAGTCGTGGTCGACAGTGTGAAGGTGAGCGTCTTGCTGTAGTTGCCCGTGCGCAGCGGATCGGTGCGACCGATCTCCTGCGAGAACTGCAGCTTCGGCTGGTCGTTGGTGACCGGGCCGTTGTAGGTGAGCACGGACGTCGCCGCCGCGCCCAGCGCCGTCAGCGCCGTGCCGGTGCCGGCGGTGCTGGTGGCACCGACCTTCAGCGGCTTGGGCAGGACGAACGCGCCGTTGACGAGGTGACCCGGGTTCGGGCCCGCGTCGGAGACGCTGAGCCGCGCGTCACCGGCCGTCGAGATCACGTTCGCGCCGACCTCGGTCGAGTACGTCTGGTCGACGCCGGGCGTGAAGACGCCCAGCGACGGCGTACCCGACAGGGACAGCGCCAGCGTCGCCGGGACCGAGCCGCCGACCGTGCCGTCGACCGGCGGAGCCGTGATGCGGCTGACGCCTGGGCCGTCGAACTTGACCCAGTTGAGCGCCGTGGTGTTGCTGTTGGTGACCGTGAGGAACAGCTCGTTCAGGCCGTCCAGCTTGGGCAGCGGGAACGACTGGGTCCGCCACACGTCCGGCGTGCCGACGGCCGTGAGGTTGAACGAGGCGACGATCGGACCGTTCTGGGAGCCCGTGTGCAAGCGGACCGTGTTGAGGACGGAGCCGGCGGCGCGAGCGCCCTGATCGGCATAGCGGAACGAGATGCCGTTGACGTCCCTGAGGTTGAACGGGCCGTTCAGCCTCAGCCACTCCGGGTTGTTGCCCGCGTTGGCGCCGATGCTGGCGACATGCAGACCGCCGCCCTCATCGTTGGTCGCGGTCGGGACCCAGAAGCTCTGCGTGGCGTGCTCGAGCTCCTGCTGCGCCTGGCGGATCTTCACCTGCTTGTTGACGGTGATGCCCGGAACGGTGCCGTTGCCCTTGTCGGTGTAGGTCGCGCTGATGACGCCGAACACGTTGCCGCCGTGCGAGACGTCCTCGGCCAGCGTGGTCAGGAAGCCGGAGCAACCGAGCTTCTCCTCCTCGCCGTGACCGTGCTCGTCGTGACCGAGGATGAACTCGACCTCGACGTCGTTGCAGTCGATGCGCTCGTCCTCGGGGTCGGTGACCTCGACGACGTACGGGATCCTGTCGCCGAAGGTGAACACGCCACCCTCGTACGGGGACTTGATCGTGATCGTCGCCGCGGTGTTGCCGGCGGTGATGATCGTGCTGGTCGACGCGGTCTTGCCCGTCGAGTCGGTGACCTTCAGGACGACCGTGTACTGGCCGGCCTTGGTGAAGGTGTGGGTCGGGTTGGCCTCCTCGGAGATCGGGGAGTCGTCACCGAAGTCCCACTCGTAGCGGACCGAGTCGCCCGCGTCCGGGTCACCGGAGCCGGCGCTCGAGAAGTTGACCGTCAGCGGCACGCCGCCGTCGGTCTTGTCGGCGGAGAGCACGGCCTTCGGCGCGCGGGCGCCCTTGACGTACTCCCACTTGTACATGCCGGCGTCGAAGTTGGCCGAGAAGAAGCCGTTGCCGTACGTCAGCAGGTAGAACGCGCCGTCCTTGCCCCACGCCAGGTCCATCGGCGCGTCGCACTCGAACATCGGCGGGTTCGCGGGGTTGACGGCGCCGCAGTCCAGGAAGGGGTTGATCTTCTGGATGTGGTTCTCGCCGTCGAGCTTGACCTCGCGCATCGTGTTACGGCCGAACTCGGCGATGATCACCGAGTCGTCGTAGTACGGCGGGAACTTGACCGCGCTCGGGTTGTCGGCGTTGTACTCGTACTTCGCCATGCCGTGCGGGGCCACGCCGCCGTCGAACAGCTCCGGGAACAGCCGCGGGCACTCGGTGGTCGAGAGCGGCGCGTTCGGGCCCGGGGTGAGCTGCGTGCCGGCCTGGCACGGCGTACCCGCGCCCACCGGGCGGGGGTTGGTGCCGGCGAGGTTCGGGTTGTCCTGGTAGGAGTACCAGATGTCCGGGTCGGTGACCGGCGGGACGTCCACCAGACCGGGCTCGACGGACGGACCGCCGTTGAGGTTCATGTAGGCGTCGTTCTTCTGCGTCGGGCCGCCGCACTCGATCTCCTTGGCGCCCGTGAGCGGGATGCGGCCGGCGGACGTGGTTCCCTCCGTGAACTCGCTGAACTCCCACTCCCAGTAGCCGAGCTTGCTCGAGTAGCACGTCGGCCAGCCGTAGTTGGACGGCTTGCGGACGATCTCGTAGCGACCGACGCCGGCCGGGCCACGGCCGCGGCGCGCCGTCTGCGAATCCGGCGAGTAGTCGGTGGTGTAGATGACGCCGTCCGAGTCCACGTCGACGCGGAACGGGTTGCGGAAGCCCATCGAGTGGACCTCCGGGCGGGTCTTGGCCTGCGGCGCGCCCCCGACGAGCGGGAACAGGTTGCCCTCCGGGATCGTGTACGCGCCCGCGCCGGAGCCGTAATCGGCCTTGTTGAAGTCGGCCGCCGGGATGGCGGTCTCCTTGACCTTGATCCGCAGGATCTTGCCGCGGAGGTCGTTCGTGTTGAGCGCCGTACGACGGGCGTCGGAGGTCGGCGGGAAGAAGTAGCCGCCCTCATGCGTCGTGACGAGCGACGGAGCCGCGCTGCCGCCCTGGATGTTCGACGTGTTCAGCGTCATCTGCGGCTGGTTCTTCTGCGCGCGGGCGCGGCGGAAGAACACGTTGACCGCCGGGTTCGGGTTGGTCTGCGCGTTGAACACGAGGCTGCCGCTCGCCTGCACCTCGTCCGGCGCCAGCACCTCGAGCGCCTCGAGCGCGGCGTCGACCTGGTCGTTGGTCGCGTTGAACGGGATCGGCGCGGTCGTCTGACCCTCGAAGGTGAGGGTGAACGTGCCGCCCGTCGCGCCCGGGATGCGGATCGTCTGCTGCTCGTCGGCGAGCTGGTCGTTGTACGGGCCGAAGCCGCCGCCGTTGACGCCGCCGGCCTCGTTGTCGTCGCCCGTACCGGTGATCAGCACGTTGTTCTTGTCGAACACGATGTCGCCGCCGACGTGGCAGCACTGGCCGCGGTTCTGCGGCACGCGCATGATCTGCTCTTCGGAGTTGAAGTCCATCGTCAGGTTGCCCTGGGCATCCTCGACGAGCTTGAAGCGCGAGAGCTGGAAGTAGCCGACCCACGGGTCCCAGGCCGCCAGCGACGGCTGCGGCTGGTTGGCGTTCGGCGCATTCGCGATCGGGGTCGTCTGCGTCACGACCTGGCCGGTCGACAGCTTGACGTTCTCGACCGTCAGCGGCGAGTAGTACAGGTACAGGTACTTGTTCTGCGCGAAGTTGTTGTCCACGGCCGGGCCGTACAGGCCGTCCTCGGACACCGTGTACAGGCGGAACTTCGACGGCGTCGACGCGGCCTGGAAGTCGGCGACGACCTTGGTCGTGCCCGCCTCCGGGTCATGCACGCGGACCTGGCCCGAGCGCAGGGTCTGGATGATGCGGCCGTCGTCGAGACGGTGGAAGCCGATCGGCTCGCCGACGTTCGGCGGAGCGGCGATCTTCGTCTGCTGGTAGTTCGTCAGCACCGTGGCGCCGCAGTCGCTGTACTCGGGGTCGCTCTGACCCGCGGCCCACGCGATCGCGCCCTTGAGGTGCTTGCCCAGGTTCTCGTCGAACGCGGCCGCGTTCGTGCCCAGGCCCGTGTAGAAGGAGCGGCCGTTCTGGAAGTCCTTGCACCACGAGATCGGGTGGTCGGCGCCCATGGCGTTGGCGCCGAAGTCGACGCCGTTGAGGACCTTGCCCTGCGGCTGCGGCCCGAACGGGTCCTCCACGACGGACGCGAGCACGTGCGACTTGCCGCGCACGTTGGCCGTGAAGCTGTACCAGCCGCCCTCGGAGCGGTCCCAGTACTGCGGCAGGGCCTTGGTCGCGTCATGGACGCGGTCGATGACCTTGACGGTCGCGGCCTGGCCCTCGGCGCGGCCCTTGGCGCGCGTGCCGAGCGCGTCGGTCAGGAACTGCCAGGACTCGTCGGTCTCGATGGCCGAGCCGATGGCGACGAGACCGCCGCCGTCCTTGTAGTAGTTCTCGAAGTTCGTACGCTGCGCGGCGCTGAGCGGGCTCGCCTGGCCCGTGTTCAGGAACACGACCGCGCGGTAGGCGTCCAGGCCCTCAGGCGTGAACTTGGCCCCGACCTCGGCCGGAGCGGGTGCTTCGACGACGCCGTCGGTCCCGACGGCGCTCGTGATGGCGTTGATGCCGGCGGTGCTCGTCGCGTCCGACGTGCTCGTCACCACGAGCACCTTGTACGGCTCGACTTCCTTGGCGGAAGCCGTCGCCGGCAAGGCCAGAGCCAGGCTCGCGAACGCGAGACCCCAGCTTCTCCTCCCCATCTACTCCTCCTCTACGTGTGGGCGACCCTACTCCGCGCGCGACCTGCCCTCCCTAGGCGTGCGGCGCGCGGCCCATCTCTCTTGGATCATCTGCCTTTTGTCAGACAAAAGTTACACGATCCAGCAGCGAATCTAGACGGGATACCCGACCGGAGTCAAGGGCTTATTTCGCGGAGGTCACCCGAAGTGGGCCGTAGCGGGACAGCGTCAGCTCGCACCACACCGATTTTCCGTCTCTGAGAGGACGAGTTCCCCAGCGGTGCGCGACGGCGGCGGTCAGCTGGAGGCCGCGGCCGTGGTCGTCGGCCGGCGTCGGGCGCAGCTTGCGCGGGATCCCCGCGGCGCCGTCATCGACCTCGATCCGCAGATGGTCCGGGTTGCGCCGCAGCCGCAGCTCCACGGGCGGGCGGCCGTGCAGGATCGCGTTGGTCACCAGCTCACCGGCGATCAGCAGCGCGTCATCGCGCAGACGTTCAGAGAAGCCCCAGTCGACCAGCGCCTCGGTGGTGAACGTGCGAGCGCGGCGGATCTCGCTCAGGTCGCTGTCGAGCGCGAGGGTCGCCGACGTCTGCGGCGGCGCCTCCAGCACGCGCGCCACGAGCAGCGCGACGTCGTCGTCGGAGCCCTCGGGCACGAGCGCGTGCACGAGCGCGTCGGGCAGCTCCCCGATCTCGCCCTCCAGCGCGGCCAACGTCGTCCCGAGCTGGTCGATCCCCGCGTCGATCACCCGGTCGCGCCGCTCGACCAGCCCGTCGGTGTAGAGCGCGAGCAGCGTCGCCGCGCCGAGCACCGCGGTCGCCTCGGTGAACACGGGCGCGCCGGTGCCGAGCGGCGGGCCGGCCGACTCGTCCAGGCGCTGCGGTGGCGCGCCCGGCGAGGCCAGCAGCGGCGGTAGGTGCCCGGCGTTGGCGTAGGTCAGCGTGCAGTCGCGCGGGTCGAAGATTGCGACCAGACAGGTGACGATCTGCTCCGCGCCGAGCTGGCCGACGACGTGGTCGAGCATCTCCAGCACGTCCGCGGGCGACAGCTCGAGCTGTGCGTAGGCGCGCACGGCGGCGCGCAGCTGACCCATCACCGCCGCGGCGCGTACGCCACGGCCGATCACGTCGCCGAGCACGAGCGCCGTCCGGCCGGCGCCGAGGTCGATCACGTCGTACCAGTCGCCGCCGACCTGCGTGCCCGCGACGCCCGCGCGGTAGTAGGCGCCGATCTCCAGCTGCTCGGCGTCGAACGAGCGCTGCGGCATCAGGCTGCGCTGGAGCTCGTCCGCGATCCGCCGCTCACGCGCTGCCGCCTCCCGCTCGGCGTGCGCGGCGGCCAGCGCCTGCTCGGCCGCGCGCTGGTCGGTGACGTCCTGCAGGCTGCCGCGCATGCGGACCGGCACGCCGTCGGCGTCGCATTCGAGCTCGCCCAGCGCGTAGACGGTGCGCGTGCCGCTCTCCGCCGTGAGAAGCCGGAACTCGACCTCGAGGCGCCCGCTCTCGAGCGCCGACGTGATCGAAGCGGACGCGCGCTCCAGGTCGTCGGGGTGCACGCTCTCGAAGGCCCGTGCCAGCCCGCCCTCCTGCAGCTCCTCGGCGGTCAGCCCGACCTGGCGCAGGTACTCCGCGGACGCCGTCACGTCGTTGGTGAGCAGGTCCACTTCCCACGAGCCGACGCGGGCGAGCCGCTGCGCCTGGTCGAGCAGGTCGCCGCTGCGGCGCAGTGCGTCCCGCGTGCGGCGGGCGCGGTCGAGCTCGATGTTCGCGTGCACGCGCGCGAGCAGCTCGCGCGCCGTGAACGGCTTGATCAGGTAGTCGTCGGCGCCCGCCTCCAGGCCTTCGATCGTGCCCTCCTCGCCCGCGCGCGCGGAGACCATGATCACGGGGATGTCGGTCGTCGCGGGGTCGGCCTGCAGGCCCGCGAGCAGCCCGAAGCCGTCGAGGTTGGGCATCATCACGTCGGTGACGACGAGCTCCGGTGGGTCGCGGCGCGCGAGCTCGAGCGCGACCTCGCCGTCGGGCGCGGTCTGGACCGCGTACCGGCTGTCGAGCAGCGAGGCGATGTAGGACCGCATGTCCGCGTTGTCGTCGACCACGAGCACGCGTGGGCGCTCGCCGGCGTGGACCGGCTCGCCGTCCTCGCTCTCGGCCGGGTCCAGCCAGCGCATCGCCTCGGCCACGAAGCCCTCGGCGTAGCGGCCGGCGTCCGTGGGCGCCGCGGGGTCGGAGACGACCTGGTCCGCGGGCAGGTGGCCGGCGCCGAACGGGATCGTGACCGTGAAGGTGGAGCCTTCGCCGGGCGTGGAGTCCACAGCGACCGTGCCGCCGTGCAGCTCTGCGAGCTCCGCGACGAGCGCGAGCCCGACGCCCGTGCCCTCGTGGCTGCGCGAGCGCGCGCCGACGACGCGGTGGAAGCGCTCGAACAACCGCTCCCGGTCGGCGGGGTCGATGCCGATGCCGGTGTCCGTGACGGTCAGCTCGACGTGGCGCTCGGTCGCGTACAGGCGTACCGTGATCCCGCCCGTGAACGTGAACTTGAGCGCGTTGGAGACGAGGTTCATCACGATCTTGGCCCACATCTCGGCGTCCACGTAGACGGGGTCCGGGAGCGGCGGCGTGTCGATCGTGAGCGTCAGCCCGGCGCGGTCGGTGGCCGACTCGAACATGCTCACGAGCTCGGCGGTGTAGCGGGCCAGGTCGGTGGGCGTGTAGGCGGCGTTGACGCGCCCGGACTGCAGGCGGCTGAAGTCCAGCAGCGTGTTGACGAGCTTGAGCAGGCGCTGCGCGTTGCGGTGGATGCGCTCGACGCGGACGCGCTGTTCGGCCTCCAGCGGGTCCTCGGCGTCGGCGAGCGCGTCCTCGGCCGGGCCGAGCAGGAGCGTGAGCGGTGTGCGCAGCTCGTGACTGACGTTCGTGAAGAACGCGGTCTTGGCTTCGTCGAGCGCGAGCAGGCGCTCGTTGCGCAGCCGCTCCTCCTCGTACGCGCGCGCATTGCTGAGCCCGGCGGTGATCTGGCCGGCGACGAGCTCGATGAAGCCGCGGTAGCCCTCGTCGAGCGCGCGGTAGCGGTTGAGCCCGGCGACGAGGAAGCCGAGCCCGCCGAGCGGGACGGTGAGCGCCGCGACGGGCGGCTGATCCCAGGCGCCCTTCGGCGGGTTCAGCGTGTCGATCTCGTCCACGACGATCGCGTGCTCGGCCTCCGGCCAGATGTCCTCCGGCGGCGACCACCCCTCCCCGCTGTGGGCGGCCGGCTGGGCCTCGCCGGCCTCGTCGTAGAGGTACACGAGCGTGAACGGGAGCGTGCGGCGGTCGCCGTCGAGCGCACGGCCGGTGGCGGCCAGCACCTCCGGCTCGTCGCGGGCGGCCGAGAGCGCCGCGCCGAGGTCGCGCAGCGTCGCGAGCTGACGCTCGCTCAACACGCGCTCGGTGTCCTCGCTGACGACGCACAGCATGCCCGCGACGCGGCCGTCGTCGCCGGCCAGCGGACTGTAGGAGAACGTGTGGTAGGTCTCCTCGACGAAGCCGCTGCGCTCGAGGAACAGCAGCAGCGCCTGGTCCCACGTGGCCTGGCCGGTCGTGAGCACGCCCTCGATGCGCGGGCCGATGTCGGGCCAGATCTCGGCCCACACCTCGCGCGCGGGGCGCCCCAGCGCCCACGGGTACTTCTTGTCGAGCGTGTCGCGCCGGTAGGCGTCGTTGCAGAAGAACGTCAGCTCCGGCCCCCACGCCATCCACATCGAGAAGCGGCTCGTGAGCAGCACCTGGACGATGCTCGCCAGCGCGCGCGGCCACTGCTCGGGCGGGCCGAGCGGCGTCGCCTCCCAGTCGACGGCCAGCAGGTCCTGCCCCACGGGCCCACCGGCGGTCAGGGCGGCGCGCGCGTTGCCGGTTTCGGCCATCGCTGTCGCGGCGGCCTACGCGGCCAGGCGCTCTTGCGGGTCGGACACGATGTCCAGCACCTTCGCGAGCCCCGACAGCTCGAGGATCCGCTGGACCGCTGCCGCCCCGCCGACGGCCACGGAGAACTGCTCGCGGCGCTCCTGCGCCCGCTTCTGCTGCCCGACGATCACGCCCAGCCCGCTGGAGTCGATGAACGTGACCTCACGCAGATCGAGCACGACCGAGGCCGAGCTCACGTCGGGAGCCAGCAGCGCCTCGCGCAGCTGCGGAGAGGTGGCGAGATCGATCTCGCCGCTGGCGACGACGACAACGCCGTCCCCGCGCCGCTCGTGGCGAACCTGGAACAAAGGATTGACAGACACCGCGCGCGAGGATACCGGTGAGGTAGCTGACCGGCTCCGTCAGCGGACCGTCTGAAGACCGTCAGCGCGCCGTGGTGGATTGCGGCCCATGCTCAAGACCAAGCTCCTGACCGCCGCCCTCGCCACCGTCGTCGCCGGCCTCGCCGCGGCCTCCTCCGCGCAGGCCGCCACGGACTACTTCATGAAGGTCGAGAGCACGACGCCCGCCGACGCCATCAAGGGCGAGAGCGTCGACCGCGAGTTCCCGCAGCTGATCGAGCTCGAGTCCGTGAGCTTCGGCGCGCAGAACGAGCTGTCGATCGGTTCCGCCACGGGCGGGGCCGGCGCCGGCCGCGCGCGGTTCAACGCGCTGACGGTCGAGAAGGCGGTCGACTCCACGACGCCGCGCTTCTTCCGGATGCTGGGCATGGGTGGGCACTTCGCCAGCGTCGAGATCATCGCGCGCGAGTCGAGCCCCACGGGCACGACCGTGGTGCCGATCCGCACGCTGTTCACGATGGTGGCCGTCACCGGGCAGGAGCAGAGCGGCGCCCGCGGTGAGGACATGCGCGAGAAGCTGACGTTCGCCTACGGCGGGCTGGCGCAGGCCGCCGTCTCCCCCTCGAGCCCGCTCAAGCCGAACGTCTTCTCGAGCTGGAGCGTCGTCACCAACTCCGGCATCCGCGAGGCGCTGCCCGCCCCCTACCGCGCGTAGCGGTCAGGCGAGGGCGCCGGCGATCACGGCGTCCTCCCACGACATCCCCGAGCTCTTGAACAGGCGCGGCCGGTCGGCATCAACCGGCCGCTCGCCGTTGACGAGCTCGGAGAGCGTGACGATGCGGTCCTCGGTCAGCGCGCCGGACCGCAGCGGCGCAACCACGTCGCCGGCCTCGCGCAGCGCGTTCGTGCGCGATTCCACGACGACGGTCGCCCGGGCGGCGAGCGCGTCGTCGGTCTCGCGCCGCTCAGGGTCGTGGCTACCGATCGCCACGACGGTGGCGTGGGGCTGGACGAGCGCACCGTCGAACAGCGGCGTCGGCGAGGTCGAGCAGCAGCAGATGATGTCGGCGCGCGCTACCAGCTCGGAGCTGTCGCCGTGGTCGCGGCCGAGGACGTCGACGTGCGCGATCGGCCGGATCGCCTTCATGGCCTCGATGTGCGCCTGCGACTGCGGGCCGCGGCCGAACACCAGCACCCGGGAGGCGTTCTCTGGCGCCAGGTGGCGGACGGCCAGCGCGGAGACGGCCGACGTACGCAGGTTGGTGAGCGCGATCCCGTCGATCAGCGCAGTCGGGGCGAGCGTCTCGGCGTCGAAGACGATCATGACGCCCTGGATGCGCGGGTCCCCGCCGACCGTCAGCACCTTCACGGCGACCGTGCCCCGCACCTCGCTCGGCATCAGCAGCAGCTCGCCGTTGCGCAGCGTGGCGAACGTGCGCGGCGTGTCGTCCTCGGGATCGAGCCCGCCGCGCAGCGCGGCCTCCAGCGCGTCGACGGCAGCGCTCGGCGTGAGCTGCCGCACGACGTCCGCGGCGTTCAGGGTTCGCAGGTCCACGGCGTGTGACGTTCGCACATTTCCGTGAACCGTCGGCGGCCCCTGCGACGTAGTGTTCTGGACCGTGCCCGACGAACTGACCAGCCTGCTCCGTGCGCTCGTCGCGACCCAGGAGGAGATCGTCGACGCGCTCGCCGAGGTGTCCGACGACGTGCGCGCGCTCGAACGCCGCCTCGACCTGCTGGAGACCGCCGCGGGCATGCGCGGCGAAGCGCAGCAGACCCAGGTTAAGACGCGCCGCCTGGTGACCCAGGCGCGAGAGATCCACCTGCGGTCGACCGAGCTGCGCGACGCGGCGCTCGACGGGCGCTGAGCCGTCAGGTCGTGCCGTTGCCCACCATGACGCCATGGCGGGGAGGCAGCGCTGCGGCCAGCTCGCGCTGGGCCCGGCGTTCGCGGGTGTAGCCGGCCAGAGCGCTGAGCGCCGTAGCGACGGGGACGGCGAGGAACGCGCCCGGAATCCCGGCCAGCGTCCCGCCCGCGGCGACCGACACGAGCACCACGACCGGGTGCAGCTTCAGCCGCGGACCGACCACGACCGGATAGAGCACGTTGCCCTCGACCTGCTGCACGACGACGATCGCGCCGAGGACGACCAGCGCGTCGGTCGCTCCACCGCTCACGAGCGCGACGAGCACGGCCGCCGCGCCCGCGACGATCGCGCCGATGATCGGGAAGAACGCCGCGACCCACGTCAGCACGATCAGCGGCATGGCCAGCGGAATGCCCATGATCAGCAGGACGGCGCCGATCAGGAGCGCGTCGACCGTCGCGACGAACACGACCCCGCGCGTGTACGCCGTGAGGTTGCTCCACATGCGCTCGCCCACCTCGTTGACCGCGTCGCGGCGCTCGCGCGGCAGCGACCCGAGCGCCCACCCCCACATCCGGCGCCCGTCCTTGACCAGGAAGAACGCGAGGAAGAAGACGAGCACCATGCTCGCCAGCCCGCCGGCCAGCGACGTGGTCGCGGCCATCGCGGTACCGCCGAGCCGCTCCCGGCCGCGGTCGGCGGCCGACTCGAGCTGGCGGTCGACGGCCGCGCGGTCCATGCCGGCCACGCTCTCGCCGAGCGAGTAGGCCACGCGCTTGACGCCCTCCTCCAGGCTCGACCCGAGGTCGGCGAGCTTGGCGATGAACGGCGGCAGGATCAGCGCGATCAGCCCGCACAGCAGGAGCACGGCCAGCAGCACGGAGATCGTCGCCGCGATCGAGGGCTTGACCCGCCGCTGCTCGAGCTTGGTCGCGATCGGCCGCAACAGCGTCGCCAGCAGCACGGCGACCGCGATCGGCAGCACGACGGCCATCAGCTTGCCGATCGCCCAACCGGCGAGCAGGACGAGCAGCGCGACGCCGAGCGCCGACCACGCGATGGAGCCGGCGCGGTTGAGGCCTCCGCGTCGTTCGTCGGTCACACGGCGCAGGTACCCGCGCGGCGACGCTTTTCAGTCCCTCCGTCACCCAATAGAGACATCGGCCACAGTTGCGCGGAGCGCCCCGAGCCGGGACAATCGTCCGCGATGCCACCAGCCGCTCGTGTCACCGACATGCACACGTGCCCGATGTTCGACGGGCCGAAGCCGCACGTCGGCGGCCCGATCCTTCCTCCGGGCGCCCCGATGGTGCTGATCGGCGGGTTGCCCGCCGCCCGCATGGGTGACATGTGCACCTGCGTCGGCCCGCCCGACACGATCATCATGGGCTCTCCCACCGTGATGATCGGCGGCAAGCCGGCCGCGCGCATGGGCGACATGACGGCACACGGCGGCGTGATCGTCGCGGGCTACCCCGGCGTGATGATCAACTAGAGCTTGTCGAGGCTCGTCGCGAGGTCGTCGAGCCCGTCAATGAGCGTGGTGACGCGGGTGACGGACGGGTCCGGCCCGCGTTCGCGGCGTTGCGGGCCGCCGAGCTCCTGCTCGAGCTTGGCCAGGCGCTCGTCGATCGATCCCTCGGGCGCGGGCCGCGCGCGCAGCTCCTCGAACGCGAGCTGGATCTCCTGGAAGCGCGCGGTCGACTCCGCCGAGCCGCCGTTGCGGTCCGGGTGGTGCACCTTGACCAGCTCCCGGTAGCGGTCGAGCACGAGCGCGGGCGACGCGCCGTGTGGGAGGCCGAGCACGCGATACGGGTCTCTGCGCACGCGGACAACGTATCGTCCGCGCCGTGGAGGCTGCCGGTCGGCGAGTAACGTCGCGGCGCCGATCGCAATGAGACGAGCGGCGCGGCCGCTACTTCAACGCGTCGAGCAGGCGCTCGAACTCGTCGGGCGCGATCGAGCCGCCCGTCGCGCGCGGGTGGCCGTGGGCGAACTCGCCCTGCTGGTCGGGCAGCGCCGTGCGGAGCAGCTCGCGCAGGTCGCCCTCGCCACCGCGGATCGAGAAGTGCACGCGGCCGTCCACGTAACCGTCGTTGGCCGCCAGTACCGGGCGCGGCGCGAGCCGCTTGGCCCACATCTGGGCCGTGAGGCCGTGCAGCTGGTAGGACGAGCTGAAGCGCACGACGGCGACGCGCTCGCCCACCGCGGGCGCGGTGCGGCGGACGCGCTCCCAGTCCGCGCGCCAGGCGTCGCGGGCGGCCTCGAGCTCCGCGATGCGCGGGTCGGCGAGCGCTGCCTTGGGGTCGTCGTGCTCGACCAGCAGCGCGAGCGCGGTGCGGACGCCGTCGAGGCCTGGGCCGCGGCGCGGCGCGTTGACCAGCGGGACGAGCTTGCGGACGGCGGTCTTCGGCGCGCCCGCGCACTCCGGCAGCGCGAAGCCCTTGTCGCCCAGGTCGCCGACCGCGCCCACGGCGGCGAGCCACGCCGGCTGGTCGGGCAGCACGCGCCGCATCAGCGCCGAGGTCGACGTGTCCTCGCCGAACCCGCTCAGCAGCACCTGCTCGGCGGTCGGCTCGGCCTCGGGCGCGTGGTGGTCGACGATCACCGCCGGCCCGGCGAACGCGCGCACACCCCAGTCCAGGAGCGCGGGCATGCCCGCGGGCGGCGTCGTCCACGGGTTCTCCCCGCGCCCGAACAGCGCGGCGGCCGCCGCCTGTTCACCTCGTGCGCGCAGGGCGAGGGCGCCCGCGGCGAGCCCGTCAGCGTCCGTGTGCGGGACGACGACGTCGGCTTCGAGCAGTGCGGCACGGACCCGTTCCATCGCCACGGGTCCGGCTGTGCGCGCCTACGGGATCACCGCAGGAACGCGAGCACGCGCTCGGTGAACACCGTCATGGTCTCCGCGTCGAAGAAGTGGTCGGTGCCCGGGTACAGGAACAGCTCGGCCGCGCCGGAGGCGGCGAGCGCGCGAGCGGCTTCGAGATCCGTGTTCGGCGGCAGCGCCAGCGGGTCGTGCTCGGTCAGGTGCAGCTGGAGCGGGATCTCGGCCGGCCACTCGCCGCCGAACTTTGCGGGTGGGACGCACGAGTGCGCGAGGACCGCGGCGCTGGCGCCCGGGCGGGTCTGCGCCAGCAGCTGCGCCGGGAGGGCGCCGAGCGAGAAGCCGATGTAGACGAGGTCGGCGGCGAGCGCGTCGGCCGCGCGGCGGCCGCGTTCGAGCAGGGTCGGGAACCCGATCGCCTCGGCGTGGGCCAGCCCTTCGTCAAGCGTGGTGAACGTCGCGCCGTCGTAGAGGTCGGGCGTGTGGGCCTCGTGGCCCGCGCTGCGCAACGCCGCGGCGAAGGCCAGCACGTCCGGCGTGAGGCCCCGCGCGTGGTGGAAGACGACGACCTCCGACATCGGCCGCAGCTTACGGGTCCGACCAGCGGGTACTGTCCCGCCACGGACCATCTGACGGGAGGACGGTGATGAGACGCACTCTGTTGCCGACGATCGCCTTGGCGATCGCGGTCTCGGGAGCGACCGCGGCTGCGGCCGGCGCGGTTGATCGCGATCGCGACAGGCCGGGGCAGGAGCAGGGCAAGCCGGGCGGCGGCCAGCAAGGCGGCGAGCGCGGCGGCCGCGACAGCGGCGGGGGCCAGGGCGGCCGGCCCGGCGGCGGCCGCGACAGCGGCGGCGGCCAGGGC